>JBAZCA010000001.1:0-275724 GCA_041671125.1 Patescibacteria group bacterium
CTCTGGCTGATAGCGAAGTTCATTGACTTGATAGTCGCTGAGTAATTGCCAGCGTTAGTGCTGTTAACGGCAATAATCTTGGCTACGATAGAATCGTCGCCAGGCGATTGAGCTCCGGAAGGAGTATCTGAGGCAAAAGCCAAAGTTACCTTTGAAGCGTATGCCGTCATGGTGCTGGCTGTTACGTTAGCATCAGGAGTAGTAGTAAAGTCAAGGAAAGCTGCGGTAATACTCTGTCCGGAAGAAGCGCCTTTAGCGGTAATACCTTCCTGGTTGCCGGCAGTCGCGCTGTCGTAATCAGGAACTATGGCGAAAGCCGCGGTATCAGCGCTGTCAGCGTCTCCGGAATTAGAAACATCAGCTTTAACCACTAAAACCTTGGACGAGTTTCTCGGGATAGTCAAAGACAATCCTGTGAACGGAGCCATGGCGTAAGTGGTGCTGCCGGTTGATCCGAAGTTGGAAGCAGTTCCAACCTGGACACCGTCAACGTAAAGCTTCAGGTTCTTAAAAGTACCGGTAGCAGTAGAAGCAACGTTGGCCGAAACATAGATTTCAGAAATCTGGATGTTTTCGGAAACGTCAGCCGCTAATTTAAATCTAGCTACTTCCTGGTCGGTCGTCCCCATTACCACTTGCTGGGCAATCGGAGTAGCGCCGTCCAAAGTAACAGTCAGGTTACCCTGGGCTGAGATGTAGCCGTTCTGAAGGTCAAAAGCCGAACCAGTATAACTGGCATCAGAACCGGTAGTTACTCCGGTCGCGGTAAGATCTTCAAACTCAATTATCGGAGAAAGAACGGTAGCTGAATCACCCACGGAACTCTTAACGTCGGCATAGATGTCAACAACGTACTGGGCTCCGGCGGCAACCTGAATCGGCGTGCTCGGACTAAAGGTATAAGTTCCGTCAGTCGCGTTCAATGAACCAATAGTGTTGCCGATTTGGGTGGTGCCATTCTTGATTTTCAGATTCTGGAAGTTATCTCCGACTTGAGAAGTGGCATCATCTCCCAAAACGATCTGCGATACTTTTATAGCCTCACCGCTTCCTGCAGTAATAATGAAGGAACCGATTTGAATTTCCTGGGCGTTAACCGTTCCGCTCGGGTTAGCGGCTGAACGGTCGGCAAAGGCCGAATTTTCAACTACGCCAACTGCTCCGGATTTAACGGTTAAAGTTCTACCGGTCTGGGCAGTAGTGCCAAGCGAGGTGAATGTCACCTGGCCGCTGGCATTAGCGGCTCCAGTTACTAAGTCGGCATGAACAGTATCGTTGGAGATAATAGTATCGTCAGTCGTATCGCCGACAACAGTCAAAGCCTTAGTGGTGCCGGCCGGAATGATGAAAGTATTGCCAAAAGTGAAGTCAGAAGTTTCTGTGCCGTTGCAAAGAATCTCGGTATCTGTGGTTCCGACCTGACTGCCTTCTAATAATAATTTCAGGTTGTCTATTTTACCAGCATTATCGTTGCTAGTACATTCCACTGAAATATTATCAATTTTTACAGCTTCACCAGCGGCGGAAACATTAAACTTAGCCAAAACAAGGCCGGTGGCATCAAGCGGAATGTTTCCGGTCGGAGAATCAGTAGCTACTCCCAAGGTTAAAGTGCCTGAATCAACAGTAGTGCCATTGCCGGTTGTGGCCTGGACTACTCCGAAAGCAGTAGCAGTAGTGTTAACACTCGGGGTAGTAAACACGCCGTAGCTTGAGTCATAAACGCTGACATCGGCTGATTTCTGGATGGTGAATTTAAACACTCTTCCAGAACCGCCTTTCATGTCGCCTTTAATGGCTAAAGACTTGGTCTGACCAGCGTTAATCTTAATCGGAGCCGAGGCTAAGTCAAAAGCAATGGTCTTGTCGGAAGCGATAGTAACCGGTCCGGCAATAGTTTCGCCGGCTAAAGTCAGGTAGATGTTGTCAATGTCAGTAGTGGCAATCGTGCCGATCATGGTGTAGACCAATTTTCTGATCTCCATGTTCTGGCCGTCAGCAGTGACATTAACGCTCCATAGCTCTTTTCCGGCTTCATCAGCTTTAACGGTAGTAGGAATACTGCCGTTAGCTCCGGAAGCTCCGCCAAAGTAAATATGGCCGAGGTCGGAAACTTGAGCAGTGCTCATTAAATTTCCGTTCATTGGAAATGAACCGGAAACCGTGGCTCCGTTGGTTATAACGTCTGAAGCGGATACCAAATTAAAACCAATAGTTTTACCAGCGCCAACTGAAGTGCTTGCTCTGGCTAAGTCACCCTTTAAGGTGACGGTTTTGGTTGTTCCTTTGGTAACTGTGAATAAACCGGCTGAATCGCTGAAAGTTACTACTTTTGAAGCAAAAGAAGTATATTCAGCTAATTTTGTATCGCCATCATAAAGATAAAGCGATCCAAGATCAGCATCAACCGCGATTCCGTTGCGGTTGAATTTAACGGTTGTTACTTTTACGTCGCCGTCAGAAGCGGCGGTAAAGTTAACTTTCGCGAAAGGAATCAATGCCTGCGGATATTCACTCGCGGTAGAATCGGCAATGATAGTAGTAGCCGCCGGAGTATCGCTCGCTAAAGCAACAGTCAAACCGGTTCCGGCTCCTATTGTTCCGCCGGCTCCGCTTGACGTATCAGTTAAGGTGGATTCTCCAGCGGTAATATCGGTACCGACGACAGGGATGGCTATTGTGGTGGTGATTACATCATTCCAGTCAAAACGGTTGGCGTTGAAAGCGGCCTCAGTGGCAATCTTTCTCGCTTTGCCGTCGGAAGCAATGTAATAGATGTTGGCGTTGTCAGCGGTCTTAATAAGACTGCCTTCCGGGTAAGCGGTAGCGCTTACGGTTTCGGTTGAAATTTTGTAATTGCTAAAGAAACCGTCAGGTACGTCAACTACTCTTTTCGCCCAATTAGCTCCGAATAAAGTTGTAGCGGTAGCTTCATCAGGGACGGCAACTAAACTGCCGTTTGCTTCAACCGCGTAAACTTTCGGGTTAGTGGTAATTTTTACCAGTTTGGTTCCCGGGCGGATGGTTACGTTAGCTCCCAAAGGAAGAGCTTCTAATTCAGTCTGGCTGATGGTTTTTACTGAAGAAAAATCACCGTACCAGCTAAAATAAGTAGCTTCGTTCGGGAAGACATAACGTTTGCCGTCTCCTGCCAGGTAATAGACCGATGAAAGACCGTCCATTTTAATGAGGTCGCCGGCTACAGCCGCGGAAGCGGTCGGGCCTACAACAACGCTCAAGGACAAAATGGTGGTCACCATTACGATCCCAGCAAACAATTTTTTAAATCTTTCCATAGATTGGTTTAGGTTAGTTTTGCCAAAAAGATTGTCTTCCCCGAGTCCCTAATTTTAGGGCCGGGCCTCCCCGACCCTGCTTGCAAGCAGGACAACGGGAAAAACCATTCCGGCAAAACTGTTTTTTTATTAATATTCTATAGAGCATGACTCCCCGCGCTTCTATTGCGCGAGGCCGACCTTTATGGCCAGGCTCGGGATAGATAAATTTAATTCGCGCTCATCTCAACCTTTTCGCCCGTTGAAGTCGCGCTGTCGTTCTGACTCGTATCTTTATTCTCGCTAATGATATTTTTTATTTCTTCCAGCTTTAGAGCGGCGCCGCCGTAATCCTTATTCTCAAACAGTTCTTCCGCGTCGTTTAAAATTTTTACCTGCGCGTCAACCTTTTCCGCGGGTTTTTCGTTTTCAACGGTTGTCGTCGCTTTTTCATCCGGCTTTATTTCAGGATTCGCTTTAGGCGTTACTGATCCGGACGGATCGGAAACCTGGATTCCGTTGTTATCTTTTCCGAGGTTAGCTCCAAACACTTCATCCGCCGGTTTATTTTCGCCGATCTTTTCTTCTTCCTTATCGCCGTTGGCGCCGCCTGATCCGCTATTCTCCGATTCATCTGATTCGCGGGAATTTATTTTTTCCAGCCGGTCTTTGGCGCCGGATAATTCTTTTTTAAAATCAGCCGCCAGTTTTTCCACCTTTTCATTCTTAACGCTATCGTCTTTTTCTTCTTCTATTACCCGAACCATTTCCTTTGCCCGGTTGCCCGCGAATTCAACCCCGAGCTTGGCTTTTTCCTTTTCGTCAAAAGTTATGGCGGTCCGCGCTTTTTCGCTGATAATTTTCGCTATATATAATGAGTCACCGGGTTTAGTGTTTTTCGCCGCCTGAAGGCTAAAAACTCCGCCGCCTAAAAGCGACGCGATAACGAGACCGGTAACCATCACCGGCTTAGCCGCGAGCTTATGCAAAAGGTCAAAAGGAATAAAAACTTCGCTCCAGACGTCAAGCCGCTCAAAAATTTTTACTTTCTTCACGACTTCAACTCCGCCGGAAATCTGCGACAGCAAAATTTCCCGACTGCGGTTTTTCCACGCAGGATCGGGTTTTATTTTCAGACTATTTAATTTTTGTATGAATTCTTTTTCGGACATGACTTTAATTTTGTTGTTAATTATTCGCGTTCCCCTTCTTGTCATTTCGAGCTGAGCGAAGCGAAGCGAGAAATCCCTTCTACTGGCCACGCAACCTTTAAGGGATTCCTCCCCGCCGATTCGGCGGGTCGGAATGACAAAGCAATAAATTCGTAATTTTTAATTCGTAATTTTTAATTGATCGCTTTTCTCAACCAATTCCCGGAGCGCCTTCACCGCCCGGTGCGCGAGCACGTTAACACTGCCTTTTGACTTCCCCAGGATGGCGGCGATTTCTTTCGGCTCCAGCTCGTCCAAATATTTTAAAACAATCACTTCGCGATATTCGTCTTTCAGTTCAAAAAGTTTTTCCCTTATCCGGTCAATCTCAAAAATTTTATCCGCTCCGGCCGGCAGGTCAATTTTTTCATCGGCAATAAAATCTTTGACTGTCGCCTTTTCCGTTTCCATTTCCCGTCCGGCATGGAGATCAAGCGAAATAGTTTCTCTCTGATTCCGTTTCCGGTAATGGTCTATGACGATATTCCGCGCGACCGTATAAAGGAATGGCTTGAAAGTTTTTGCTTCGTCAATTTTTCCTTCCCTCGCCAGCCCCCAAATTTTTAAAAAAAACGCGGATGTAAGATCTTCGGCGTCTTCTTTTGAATTTACCTTATAATATATATACTGATACATCCGGTCGGCGTAAAGGACGTAAAATTCGTCAAAAGCCGCCTTGTTCTTTCTGGCCAGCCGCGTAAACAATAATTTTTCTTTAATCTTTTCTAGCATAGATATACGCAAAAATCGCAAGATGATTACAGCTTGTCATCCTGACCCCGCAAATGCGGGGTCAGGATGACAAATTAAGTGGTTGGCTAAACGCGTAATTCAAAACTGTTATCATCAATACGCAAACAAAGCAGTATTATTCTGCCCTGAAAAAATTCTTTTTCACCACTACCCCGAGAGAAACGCCGCTTTTTCCGCGCGAAAACTTATTTCTCGCGCCTGGTAAAAAATGCTTAACTTAGCCTTTTTTTACCATAATATATGAGATCCGCTTTTCAATAGGGGTATATACCGATAATTTAGCATAATCCGGAACTATAAGCAATATTCCTTTCATCTTCGTCTCTTTTCTTTTTTTTGAGTGGGAGAATGTTTTTGTTTTGAAACGAGGACATGTGCGCCGCTGATTACGTGGTTGTTTTAATAAAAAATTTATGGCACTTTATTTATCATCAGAATTTATATCTGCGCTTCCGCAGTGAAAAACAAAAACATTCTCCCACTAATTTCCATCTCTTGCATTCCCTAAAAAAATATGAGAAGATTTTAATGAAAACATGCGTTATGTCCAGAGAACCGTGGACATAACTCCCTCATTTATCCACAGGCGCTTGACAATCTACCTGAAAAAATTGTTTAGTAATTTAGACTTATGTCCACAATACTCTGGACATAAATTCATAAAATTATTAATATAAGCCAAAATCATTATTTATGTCCACAATTCCTTGGACATAACTCCTAAAATTTAACTCAAATTACACTTCATAAAACAATTAATAATTCGTAATTCGTAATTTTTAATTAATTCTGTGCCCAGAAGAAATAAGAGTAAAAATCCGTTTGGGCTGATAAATGAAAGGGTTGTCTTAAACCCGCTCTGGCTTACGGTATCTGAAGCGTCAAAAATCATGGGCGCCAACAATAAGACCGTGCGCCGCGCTATCCAGGATAACCTGGTAAAATACAAGATCGTTGGTGAGCGGTATTTTATTGAAACGCGTTCCCTTCTAATTCTTATTTTTTCCCGGACAAAACTTATTAACAAGTTTAACGAAATCGGACTCGGGCAATACGTTGAGAAATGGCGCAACGAAGAAGCGCTAAAAAAACCAAAAAGTCCGGCTGAAAAACTGGGAGAAAAAATTTTAGCAAACAATCAAATTTCGGGTGTCGGACAAAATTCCGGCGCTGAATAATTTTTTTCGTTTTGCGTACTTTGACAAAATTTGCTATAATTTAAATCAAAGCTCAGGCTGTGGATAACTGATAGAATTTTAAATTTTGTAATTTTTAATTTTTAAACAACCTCTGTATTCAAAATTTTAAATTCCAATACAACCCCATTAAAAATTACAAAATTAAAAATTCTATTTATGTATTCTCTAAAAAAAGTTAATAACTTTATTTTAAATTCCCCCTGGACTTATCTCGCCTTGATCTCCATAATTATTATCCAGTTTATTCTTATCGTAATTATCCTTCGCAACCAAAACAAATACTCATATATTATTGAGCAGACGAATTTCAAGACTTCATCCATTGAAAACCGGCAGGGAGAACTAAGCGAAAAAATGAACGGCCTGCAGTCAAACCTGATGCGCGTGTCCGCCCAGTTCTACCGCACGCAGACGCCAACCGGCGAAAACAACTGAACTCACTATTAAGGGGGATTTTTTGTTGCCTGAAAACGCGGCCAAAAAATAAAAACAAACTCTAAAACAAATCCCGGCGATTAACGACTATTCTAAATGCCAATTGCGGATTTAAAAAAAGGAGCGGAAAATCCGTCCCGCGATATCGCGAGGACGAGGTTTTTGCTATCTAAAATAATTAGCGTAACAATCAATTCAAATATCATTCTTAATTCTTAATTCATCATTCTTAATTCAAAATTATGTTCCAGGCAAAAAAACTTTTTAAAGCCGTAACCCTCTGGCTGGCGCTCGTCTCCATGATAATCTGGAGCGTCGGGCTCCCGGCTAATCTCACTTTCTTTCTCCCTTCGGCAAAGGCCGCCGGCGGATTTGAAGTGATGTATTTAAATGACGGCGGCGTTACACCGGACGTTTTTTTAGGGAGCACGACAACGCCGGAAGCTTTTTTGAAAATAAAGGCTTTTGAAACTCAGACCGGAACTAATAAAATCAACACTCTCACTTTAAGGATTGACCAGGCGTGGGACTGCGTGCCCGGCGGAGCCTGCTCGCAAAACTCTTTTACCATAACCGATCTCGGTTCGCTCTCCGCTACGACGACTTCGGGCATTTCGCTTTGGCAGGACGACGGAGACGGTAATTTTGAACTTCTTGAAGACTCGCTTATCTCAGACACATCCGCTCCGGCTGACTGGTCGGTGGTTACCGACCCTTTTGATCCGCAGGGAGTTAATACCATGTGGCAGACAAGTTTTTCCAGTCTGAATCTTGACATTCCGACAACTTACGGAGGACTGACGCTTTTTGCCGTTGCCCGGGCGGAAAATAATCTAAATGCCTCGCCTTTAAAAAAATTTACTCCCATCCTTCCTCAAAACGGAATAGACGTTACGGTAGTGAGCGGGGCGACGATTACCGATTTCCCTTCCATGCAGGGCGGACAATTTTTCGGGATGATCGCTTTGGGCGATGAAGGATCGGGCGCGGGCATGAGCGAAGGTTCGCCGGTAGTTATTTCGGAAATTATGACCGCCTCGTCAACGGCCGCGAATTATGAATTCGTGGAGATTTATAACCGCTCCGGCGGGGATGTCAACCTCGCTAACATCCAGCTGGCTTATAGCGCGTCTGACGCGGTTAGCCTTGATTCCTGGACCGCCACAACCAGTTTAACCGGAACTCTGCCGGCTAATAAATTTTTCCTCGTCGGTAAAGACGGAGGCGGAGTCGTCGGCGCTGACGACACTTATACCGAATTCAGCCTGGATAATTCAGCCGGCTTTGTCGGACTTTTATTTTCCGACGAAACTAATACCATGACGGCCGACAAAGTGGCGTATGGAGCCGTTACCACGGCGTCTTTAGCCGAAGGAGGATCTCCGGCTCCGGCGCCTCCGGCCGGCGGTTCGCTTGAACGAAAAGCTTTTCCGGACTCAAGCCCCGCCACTATGGTCGGAGGAATTCACGCGACTAAAGGTAATGCCGAAGATTCAAATAATAATTCAGCCGACTTTATTATCCGCTCGGCTACTGACCTGCCCGGCCCCCAAAATTCGTCCGCCTCGGCCGAAACAAAAGAAATCAGTTCCGCCAGCCGGAGCGTAGTCATTAATGAAGTCCTTTATAACACGACGGCAACCGGCGGCTGGATTGAACTCTTTAACGCTTCGGCCGATCCGATCAGCCTGCAAAACTGGAAAGTGGAAATCGCGACGACCACCGCGGCGCAGGTTTATACCATAACCGACGCGGTTACTCTCGCTTCCCAGAATTTTGCCGTGGTTTACTGGAACTTAGCCGGAACCAATGATACTGACACTTCTGACGGCAGAGCCGCGCTTTATACCGGAACCAAACCGGCTATGTCAACTCTAGGCGGCGACATTACTTTGAAAGACAATACTAACGCTATTAAGGATTATATCCAGTACGGCGGATCGGGAAAAACCGGCCAGTCCGCGGCCGCCACCGCCGGGCAATGGTCAACCGGCGATTTTATCCAGGTCTGCAATTATAATGAATCCATAGCGAGAAGAAGCACTACCGGCGACGATTATAATAATTCCGGAGACTGGATGCATATGAGCGCCCCTTCAGCCGGTTATCCTAATACCGGCGGCGATACTACTTCTCCTTCTTCAATTACTAATGTTACTTTCAGCGACGCTGATACAACAAATTACGGGCTGGACGGCAACGATGTCCGGGTAGTTTTTACTCCGGCATCCAGTTTTGATTCGTCTTTTGACCGCTACGAGCTTTTTATCCTTCCCGAAGGCGTCGCCCTTGATCAGTCGCTCCATAAAAAATTCGCGGCGATTTACGGCCAGTACCAGTATGTCGGCTCTACTGTTCAGGCCAACTATACTTTTACCGGCTACGGGGACTTTAACATGAAATACGACAGCGCCAATAATCCGCTCGCTAACGGCAGTTACCGCGCTTATGTCGTCGCCGTGGATTTTGCCGGCAACCGGTCTTCGGCTGTTTCTTCTCCGGCCGCGACCATTACCGCCGAAGCCGGGGGCGACGATACTATTCCGCCGATGATTGACCACATGTCAGTCTGGCAGGCTAAGGCCGAAGCTAACCTTTCTTTTGTTGTCCGCGCCGGTGATGATCGCGGAATTGATACGGTTGAATTACCTTATAAAATAAATAACGGCGCCTGGGGGACGGCGACTTCAACCTGCGCCGCGCCGGTGATGTCAGACAACACCGGCTTTTACGCCTGTTCCATTGCCTGGGACGCCGGCTGGGACGCCGCGACTGTTCTCTCTTATTATATAAAAGCCAAAGATACGGCCGCCAGCCCGAATTACCAGTACATGGGCGCCTATCCGACTAACTCGGAAACTACGGCCAAAAGCAATCCCATAAATATTGATTTTGTCGCGGCCGCTGACTGGGAAGACGCCGGAACTGAAGCCGATTTGACCGGCCGGGTGAATGATACTTCGGGCGCGCCGATTCAGGACGCTTTTGTCTTTATAGAAGGAACTGCTACCGGTTTGGCGACTACGACCGCGGCCGGAGCTTATACTATCGCCGATAATATAATACCGGCCGGCAGTCAAAACGTAAAAGCATTAAAAAGCGGCTACATGGACATGATGAAACTGGTCAACCGCGGCCAGACCGCCGATTTTTTCCTTAATACCGGATTCATGAACACTTCTTCCGGCGGATCCTCCGGCGGAAACGGTGTGGCCTGGTCCGCTCCGATGGACGGCATGATGTGGGCGCCTACTAATATTTCCTGCTCCGGAGATTGTATGACTGATACCATTCCTATGACTGAAATGCCAATCCTCATCACTTTCTTTAATAACATGAACGCGACTACGATTGATGATTCGGATGCTTCTAATTCCGGCTCCAACATATACGTAACCGCCGACGGCCTTACTAAAGTCCCGGGCAAAGTAAAATACAATAATGCCGCCAAGCAGGCCCGATTTTATTCTTCAACCGCGCTTTCGGCTAACACTTTCTATACGGTCGTGATTACCCCGAACGCGAAAGACCAGGACGGCAATTCCGTCCAGTCAAACCGCCCCAGCGGCAACTACGAGTTCTCGTTTACTACTATGCCGGATAATACTGATATGTGGGGCGGCGGCGGAACTGACTTTTCCAGCTTCGGCGACGGCGGAAAATTCATGCCGCCCTACGTCAAAGGAACTAATCCGTCTCCGGGATCTTTTAACATTCCCCTGTCCGCGGTTTTGACGGTGGAATTTTCCGAGGCCATGGACGCGACTTCAGTTTCAACCGGCATTAAATTATACAAAATCACGAGCGAGTCAAGCTGGACCGTGACTGAGGTAACCGATAAAAGCGTTAGCGTCAGCCTGGACAGCGCGACTAAAAAACTCGCGACAATAACCCACACCGCCCTGGACACGAACGCCGCCAATAACGGCTGGTATGAACTTAGGGTAATGGGCTCGGTAAAGAGCCAGCTTGGCGTCTGGATGATTGATCCTGTTTCAGTCGGCTGTTCTGATCCAAATTCATGCGCGGCCATGTCAACGGCTTATGTTTTTAATTCCAGTTTTCAGGTTGGAAGTTCGTCTGATACGACCCGGCCGACCGTAACCGGCACCTTTCCTAATAATAATGACGGCATAACCGCGGGAACGGCTTCGGCTGACGTGGCCATGTCGGCGATTGAAATCGGCTTTTCCGAAGGCATGAATCCGTCTACGATCAACGCGCAGACCATCACCTTAAAAAACGGGACCGCGAGCGTTACCGGGATCCTAGGTTATGATCCGATGTCTAACAGCGCTAAATTCTCTCCGACTAACGCCTTAACGCCAAACACTGCTTACACTTTAACCGTCCTTGGCAGTACCGGAGGCGTTGCTGATTTATCAGGCAATACCCTTTTAGCTGACCACATTATTACCTTTAAAACCGGATCAGCCGATACTGCCGCGCCAAAAGTCATGTTCGCGAACGGCGATGATTACCAGATCGCCCTGACTTTTTCCGAACCCATGAACGCCTCCTTGAAAACCGACACTGACAACTGGGCTTATTCGGTTTTAAATCCGGCTAATTTCTACGTTAACGCTTTAACTTCGGCTGACAATCCGGCTACCTGGGCCTCCACTCCGACCCTCACCGCCCCTTATAATACCGGCACGGGAAATCAGGTCTCAGGACTATCAGGAGTTACGATTACTTATGATCAGACAACCCAGACCGCGATATTAAAAGGTTTTACTTTCCCGGCTTCAGGAGTTACCCATTTTCAGGTTTTCGCCGACAATGTTAAAGACAAATCCGGCAACGCGATCGGCGATTCCGGCGTCCGCGCTAAGCACTCGGGCGATCCGACCTATGATGACGCGGTCGGCCATGACAACGGAGCCCGGGCGCCGATTCAATCCAGCTCCGGCACTTATGGCATGCTCGGACCGGGCGGCGGAGGCGGAATGATGATGTCCGGCGGCGGAGCTGGCGGAGCGGGAACAACATCAGGCGGCCCGAGCGGTATGGATATGGGAAAAATGGGTATGTTCAGCGCCGGAGCTTTTCCCATGAACGCCATGACCGGCCAGACTTCCAATTACTTTATTGATCTTCCGGTAACTAAGCCGCTCTCCGACGGCATGCTCATAACTATCACCTTCCCGACCGGATTTAATGTTTCGGCCGTTGCCAAAGATCCTTACTCGCCCGCCAATAATGACATGAATGATCGGGGCGCCGGAACAATCGGTTTTGACGCGGCATACGGGGTGGGCGGAGTCGCTTCCACCACACTGAATGTTGTCACCATGAAGCTTGATGTATCCGGAACCCCGAACGCGGCCGCCGGCCCGGATGGTTTTTATGATTTTCTTCATATTGATCTTAAAGGAGTAAAAAATTCCAATATTGCCAAAGATTTCGGCACTTCCGGCTATACGGCTGATATTAAAACCATGTCCGCCGACGGCTCGCTTTTGGAAAGTGTTACCACTATGCCCTTCTTTATCACCCAGGGCGGCTCTAATACGCTTACAGTCGTAGTAAACTGCGGCGACACTGATCAAGATACTGGAACAATGGCAACTTATCTTGGCTCGCCCATGACCGGACCGATGGAAGCGATTTCTTCCACTTTCACTAATGGTATTGCCACCTCCACCTTTACCAATCTTTCGGCCGGCCAGTACATGCTCTTTACCGACCCGTTCCTTACTATCGGCGGCGCGAACTATTTAGGCAAACCCATGCCCGAAACCATCCAAATTTCCGCGGCGACAGAGAAAAATATTACCATAGAAAAAGAAGGAGCCGGAGCCGGAAAAGCCGCGGTTACGGTTTATCTCTTCGGCGATTTTTCTACTGATAGCGCGGCTGATGATGTAGATATATTTGCTAACTCGCCTTCAGGTTTCCGGGTAAAAACCCTTACTGATGTCGGCAGTACCAACCCGAATACCACGCTTTACTTAACTGAAGGCGAATGGATGATGGGCGCCGGAATCGCCATGCCTAAAGGTCCGATGTCCGGGTCGCCTGCCAGCCCCGACTGGATGGAACCACAAAAAGTCGGTGTTATAGTCGGGATTGAAACCGCGACCGGAAGAAATCTTGATCCTGACGGGGCGACTGACGCGGCCATTGGTAACACCCAGCCGGTGCTATTAACCGTCGCCAGCACCAATAACTTCAAAGTTGGGGATGTAATAACCTTCGCGACCGGAGCGGCCGCGGCCACCACTACGATTACATCTTTTGTCGCCAACACTTCCCTAACTTTTACTCCGCAAGGCAACTGGACGACCCTGCCGGCCGCTAACGACGTAATCACCTCAGTTCGCGAGCCTTCTAATGGCCCGAATGACAAAAAAGTAAACTTTAATATTTCTACGCAGGCTACCAAGGAAATTAAAGGTTTTGTTTTAGATTCCGATGGCAGTGGAATCGGCAATGCCGAAATATACGCTTATCAACCGCAAGGCTTTGGCGGCGGCAATACCACGGCTGATACTTCCGGTAAATTCACCTTAAAAATCGGGACTACCGGAGTCTGGACTATTGGCGCGTTTAAGCCGGGCATGCCGAGTTCCAAAGAAAAATCCGTTGAAGTAAAAGATAATACTATTGGAGGCGACGGCAATACCACGGCTGATATTTATCTTGATGGAACAATTATCCATGATGCTACAAATAATAATGCCGGAACAAATCCCTTAAGGCTTAAATTAAAACGGCCCGAATATACCATTTCCGGTAAAGTCCTTAATACCGGCGGCCAGTCAGTCCCCTACGCTCCGGTTTGGGCGTATCAGCCGACCGGGGGAGGACATTCCGATACTATGACTGACTCTTCCGGAAATTACATATTGTACGTTGATGCCGGAACCTGGCGGATTGAAGCTGACGCGCCGAACGTCGGCTGGATGCAGTATTCGCCGGATGTTACTGTAAGCGCCGCTTCCCAATCCAATATTAATTTAAGGCCATCCGGTTCAGCCACTTATTACAGCGTATCCGGAACAATCACCATTGACGGCTCGGCTCAAAGTTATATTCCTCTTCGGGCCGCGCTCTACGACGCGAACGGCAATTACCAGGGCCGCGATTACGGCGCTTCAACCGATTCAAACGGCGGCTATACTCTGAGCCTGCCGGCGGGCTATTACCGGATTGATACCTGGACCCAGAATTACGGCGAGGTGGAACTGGTTTATGATCAGGTGGCGAGTTCCCAGGCTAATATTAACGTCAACGCCGCGACAACCACCGCCGACATACTAGTAGCGGCGGCGGATCTGCAGACTATTTCCCTCCAGTTTAATAATGGCGCGGCCGCCCAAACCGGATTCCTTAACGTGGATGAAGTAACTTTCAACGGCGCTAACCCAATACCGACCGGTTACCATTTCTCAACCAAGATTGACGGTTTGAACGCCACTTCCACCATTAAAATTAAAGGCGCTTCGGCGGGAAAATATTATTTCTTTGGCCTGGATGTTCCGGGTTATGGCTTTTTCTCTCCGGATACTGCCAGCCGCCAGGCTCTCTCTAACGACAAAGATTGCATTAAAGTAACTGACGCGGCCCGGGCGGTTTACTTTACTCTGCCGAACGCTTCTACGGAAATGATAACGGTTAGCGGCACGGTTACCGACGGCTCTGTCGGCCTCGCGAATGCCTGGGTTTGGATTGGCAGCCCGAATACCGGCTACCATACCGGCGCCGAAACCGGTTCAGCCGGAACTTTCTCTATAACCGTGCCCAAGCTCGAAAGCGGCACATATAATTTAGGCGCGGATAAGTCCGGCTATATGTCTTCGGCTCCGGCTTCGGTTTCCGCGACTACGGCCAGCGCGGATAATACGGTCGCCCTGGGCGCAGCCGCCCGGACGATTGTCGGTTACGTGAAAAACGACTCAGGAACCAACATCCCGAACGCTTATGTCTGGGCTAAAGAAACAACCACCGGCAATATGGCTCATACTCCGGCTGACGCCTCAGGCTACTATTCCCTGCCGGTTACTAACGGAACCTGGTCAATTATGGCCGGAGCCGACGGTTACAAGGACGGCAATTATAAGGTCAACAACACTAAAACCAACGTTACGGTGGCGGGCGCGATCCAGACTCCGGCCGGCAGTATTGATATTGTCCTGGAAACCAACGCGGACTGGACAATGAAAACCAAATCAAAATCCATTACCCCGTCATCCGGCGGAACGGTTGATGATACTGCCGCTTCGGCTACGGGAGTAAAAATTACGGCTCCGCCGAACGCTTTAGGTTCCAGCCAGTCTTCCGGCAATCTTGGCATCCAGGAAACCTCGGCCGTTACCGAGACTACCAGTTTTGAGCCTTTGGGAGGAATCGGAAAAGTAATAACCGCGACGGATAATTCCGGACAGGCCATAACCAACTTAAGCGATTACCTTGATATTGAAATCGTTTATTACAAAGCCAATATTGAGGCCATGAATTTAGTGGATTATTCAAAATTAAAGACCCAGACTCTGGGGTACTGGGATAATACCGCCAATAACTGGGTCAACCTGAATACCACGAGAAAGGCTTATTATAAGCTAGCCGCGGACGCGACCGAATGGACCATGAAATCGGATAGCGCGACGCAAACCGGTTATGAAGAATTTATTGATACTTTAGCGGCCGGCAGCCCGAGCTACTACGATTATAAGCTGGTATTTATCGGAAAGACTAATCACTTAACCGTATTTTCGGCTATCAACCCGCCTGACGCCCTGGCCCCGGCCGCTCCGGCCAGCCTCGCGCAGACTTCCGGCGGAGGAACGTCGGTCGGATTATCCTGGGCTGCCGTTACGACCAACGCGGACGCCACCAGTATAACGGATTTGCTTGGCTACGAGCTCTATCGCTCTACTGACGGAACAACCTATACTCAGGTTAACACTTCCGATATTTCAGGAACCACCTATACCGATACCGGCCGGACCGCTTTTACCAGTTACTATTATAAAATTACCGCGGCTGACGACGGCGGCAATGAGTCGGCTTATTCTTCGGCGCTTCAGGTTTGCTCCACCAACACGGTTTCAAACGGCCTTGTTGCCGCTGACTGCTCCATTTCCTGCAATACCGGTTACACGCGAAATGGCAACACCTGCGCCGCGAATGCCGGATCAGCCGCTCCCTCCGGGAATACTACGCATTGCTCTTCGGTCGTTTATGACGAATGGCAGGCATCCTGCGCCGCTGACGGATTTCAGTATCGCAACATCAAATCTTTTTCGCCTTCCGGCTGTTCCCTTTCTGCGAGCCAGGAGACGGAAAGAAAACGCGCTTGCCCATCATTAGCCGAAGAAGCCCCGGTAACCGAAAAAGCTAAGGAAATTATTAAAAACACCAAAGAGACAGTAGCTGAAGTCAAAGCTAAAACCGAGGAAACAGCCAAAGCTTTTACGGAAAAACTTACAGCCATAGCGTATGACGCCGCGGAAATAATTAAAGCCTCGGTTTCAACGCTTCTGGAAAAACTCGGACTGAAGCGTAATATTACCGATGAGCAAAAGACTGCCGATAAGTTTACTAAGATGCTCATTAAGAATCTTAAAGTTGCCGTGAAAGATCAGTCCGCCATTACCAACTTTATTTCTTACGGAACCGAAACAACGTTAAAGCTCGGCGCCGGAGAACGGGCCGGAGTGCTGAATTCCTATAAATCGGCTTTTGGCAGACTTCCGGCAAAGGAGACCGAATGGAGCGACGCGATAAAAATCGCCAATGGCCGGTGGCCTTCGGAGCTTAATAAAACCTCGGAAGCCAACGCCACTCTGGCTTTCAGAAAAATCTATAAACGCGCGCCGGACCGGAAAAATTCGAACGACGACGCGGCCGTGACGGTTATCGCTTACGGACTCCGGCCAGCCCAAAGGAATGTAAATAGCGAAGCCGCGGCTATTAAATCCTTTAAGGCCATCTACGGTTACCCGCCAGTTTCAGCTACTGCTTGGGATATTGTCAGAGCCATTGCCTATTCCGGGGCGAAACGGTAAGGCGCATTCAAACCGCGTAGAGACGCATTGCAATGCGTCTCTACGGTTTGCGTGAAAAGATAAATTTTAACACCTGTTTTTTTAACTCCCCTCCCCCGCGTCATCAGGCGTCGGGGAGGGGTTAGGGGTGGGGTTTTTCCGCGACGATAGCCCCCACCCCGCTCGGCTCCGCTCGCGACCCTCCCCGACTTTGCGGGGAGGGTTTTTGGAGGATTTGAGGTTAAGGGTTGGGGTAAGTGGAGAGTTACCGCAATCTTGCATAATTCATTAGCTTATGCTAATGTTATTTTAGTCAGAAAACTGGCCATTTTTTTAATTCATTTTAATTATCACATGAAAGACAAAATCCATCCGAAGTATAATGACAACGTAAAAGTCTCCTGCTCCTGCGGCAATACTTTTACTACCGGTTCAACCGCCTCTGAAATAAAAACCGAGGTTTGTTCCGCCTGCCATCCTTTTTACACCGGCAAGCAGAAAATCGTAGATACCGCCCGCCGGGTAGAAAAATTCCATGCCCGCGTCGCGGCTAAGGAAAACGCTTCAGCCGGAAAGAAAGGAAAAAAAATTAAGCGCGCCGTCCGGTCAGCCGCTAAAAAGCCGGTAGCCGCCAAAGTATCAGCCGGAAAAATCGCCTCAGCAAAATCAGCTAAAACCGCGGTAAAATCGGCTGAAAAAAAATCCGAAAAGTAGCAAAGCCAAAAAAACTATCTTCTTAGTTTTATATTTGTTAAAATATAAATAGGAAGGTAGTTTTTTATTATATTAAAAGACAATTACATAACGCGTAACAAGAGAAAAAAATCGTTACGAGTTACGAGTTATGAGATAACTATGTGCGAAGACATCTTAAAAAAATTCAAAGAACTTGAAACCGAACTTTCTGATCCATCCATAATTTCTAATCCGGAAAAACTTAAAGCCGTTTCAAGAGAACACGCCGATTTAAAAACCGCGGCCGCTTTAATCATGGAATTAAACGCCATAGCCGGACGAATAAAAGAAAACCGTGAAATCATAAATACCGAAACCGGAGAGCTGGCCGAAATGGCGCAGGCCGAGCTGGAAGGGCTGGAAGCGCGAAAAGCCGAGCTGGAAGAACTTATTAAATCCGAGCTAACTCCAACCCATCCTTTTGATAAAAAAAACATTATCATGGAAATCCGAGCCGGCACCGGCGGCGACGAGTCAGCTCTTTTCGCCGCCGATCTGTTCCGGATGTATTCGCGCTTTGCCGAAAGAAAAGGCTGGAAAATTAACATCCTTGATTCTTCGCAAATCGGACTCGGCGGATTTAAAGATATAACATTTTCCATTGAAGGGAAAAATGTTTACAGCAGTTTAAAATATGAAGCCGGTACTCATAGAGTCCAGCGCGTGCCGGAAACCGAAAAAGCCGGCCGCATCCATACCTCGGCCGCGACGGTCGCTGTTCTCGCCGAAGCCGATGAAATTGACGTTCAGATTAAAGCGGAGGACTTAAGGATAGATACTTACGCGGCATCCGGTCCAGGCGGACAGAAAGTTAATACAACCAATTCAGCCGTTCGGATTACCCATCTTCCGACCGGCGTTGTTGTGCAATGCCAGGATCAAAAATCCCAAAGGCAGAATAAAGATAAGGCTATGCTGGTTCTGCGCTCAAGAATTCTGCAGAAAATGGAAGAAGACCGGCACGCCCGCGAAGCCGCCGAAAGAAAAGGCCAGATCGGCTCGGGCGACCGTTCGGAAAAAATCCGCACCTATAATTTTCCGCAGGATCGGATAACCGATCATCGGATTAAAATATCCTGGCATTCAATAACCCGGATGATGGACGGGGATTTAGACGAGATGATCGGAGAGCTTAAGAAAGGATTGATTTAAATTTCCTAAAAAGAAAAAACCGCCGGAGGGAGGGTTCCGGCGGAGCTGAGCGTGTTTAAAATCCACATTCGGGGATTAAAATCAACATCCACAAATCCCCTTCATCGCTGGAGCTTATATTAACGCTCCAGCTCGTTCCCTCAAAAATTTCGGAAAGACAATTTTTAAGGGAACTTACGAGTTGTTCTACAATATCTCCTCCAGGACACGCAAACACCAGGGCAAACCCTATGTTCGCCTTGCGTGCTTTTGGGCGCGTCATCCATTCTGGTGAAAAGGATGACGCGAACTCCTGGGCGATCAGGATTTCAATCGCCCCGCCGAGCTCAGAGGCCTTTATGGCCTCTAGTATTTTTTCCATTAAAACTCCTTCTCCCTCCCAAAAAAATGAAAAGCCAAAAAAAAATTCAAAGGACAAAGATTCCTCCCTTTGAACATGAGCTTATATTAGCACACATTCTTAATAAATCAAGAGAGTGGGTTTTAACGCATCCTGAAGTTAAACTTACCAGAAGCCAGGCAAGAAGCTATAGGTTATATGTCGCGAGGAGACAAAAAGGCGAACCGCTCGCTTATATCCTCGGCCATAAGGGTTTTTACGGCCTGGACTTCATAGTCAATAAAAACGTCCTGGTTCCCCGCCCGGAAACCGAATTAATAATAGATTACGTAACACATAACATAAAACACGAAACATCAGACAATATAGTTATTATTGACATAGGCACAGGCTCAGGATGCATCATCATCACCCTGGCTAAATTATTAAATCGCAAATCGCAAATCGCACCCGCCCGAACGCTTCAGGCGGGCGGGAATCGCAAATTCATTGCCACCGACATCTCTAAACCGGCTTTATTCGTCGCCCGCAAAAACGCCAAACAGCACGGCGTTGATAAGCAAATAAAATTTCTTCACGGCAATCTGCTAGAACCCGCATTATCCGAAATTAAAAAAAATAAATTGGAAATTGGAAATTGGAAATTGGAAATTCTCTGCAATCTTCCCTACCTAACTCCAGCGCAAATAAAAAATTCCCCTTCAATAAAACATGAACCGAGGTTGGCATTAGCGGCGGGTCGTGACGGCCTTAAATATTACCGAGAGCTGTTTAAACAGATTAAATCGTTACGCGTTACGCGTTACGCGTTACGCGTATTATGTGAAATAGATCCGAGGCAAAAACAGAAAATAACAGCTCTCGCGAAAAAATTCTTTCCCCGCTCCCGTCTCCAAATAAAAAAAGACCTCCGGGGTCATAGCAGGCTGTTAGTTATTAACTTATCACCAGATAACAATGTAGATTGTAGATTGGTAATTAAATCAGTCGTACCCCTGGACAGTATAGCCGTACGGCGCTAATTTTGTCCAGTCGTAATCTTTGCATTTACCCATGCCTTTATCCGAAGCCTGAGCCTCAAAATTAATCACCTGAAGGATGTAAAAAGATTTGGAACAGCCATAACTCCCATCGCTGAATTTTTGGTAGCGGTAAAAAGCCTTATCGTTGTTCAACGGGTCAAAAATAACCCTGTCAACAAGGCCCTCTTTTATTAACACCGGTAAAAAAGCGCTTTCTTTACCCCCAACGCCGTAGCTAACGTCCCAGCCTTTATAGTCATCGTCCGATTTCGGATAAACGCCGTGCTTATCGTGGTAAATATCCAGAGCCGTCATAAGAATCTGGATATCGGCTTTTCTTTTTACGTCCCTGGCTTTAGAGCGGTAATCGGAAAAATACGAGAATAAAATCGCCGCCAGACAAATTATCATGACTGCCACCATCATCTTCTGCAGGTTGAAATAATTCAGGTTTACTCTTTCAAGCATAATAAGTAAATAGTAAATAGACAAAAGTAAATAGAATTTTTCTGTTGTCTATTTACTATTTACTATTGTCTCCTGTCCAAATTTAATTATAACACATTTCGTTATTCTTCCCCAGCCTCTTTAAATAACCCGAGATACTCCCGCGCGCACTTTTCCCAGCTGAAAAATTTCGCCCGATCAAGGCCGCGGGCGATAAGCTTTTCTCTTAGCCCCTGATCCGAGAGCGCGTCCCTGAGCCCGTTTTTAATGTCAGTGATATCATAAGGATCAACCATCAACGCCGCGTTGCCGGCTATTTCCGGCAGGCTGGAAGAAAACCCGGCTACTACCGGAACTCCCGACGCCATAGCTTCAAGCAAAGGAAAGCCGAAGCCCTCGTAAAACGAAGGAAAAGCAAAAACCTCGGCCAGGTTATAAAGGTAAACTTTTTCTTTTTCAGGAACATAACCGAGAAAGCGGATGCTCTTTTTATGCTTTGCCTGATTAAATTCTTCGCGGATTCCGGCGGCTTTCCAGCCTTCTCCACCGACGATTATGAGTTCGTAATCTGCCAAAAAATCGTTCACCGAGGCGGCATTTTTCATTAAGTCAAAAGCGCGGATTAATCCGGTTATGTTTTTTCTCGGCTCAAGCGTCGCGAGCGATAAAATAAATTTTTTTGGCAAGTTATATTTTTCCCTGATCCTGGCGAGCCGGGGATGGTTTTTAGGAAGCGACCGGTATTCGGATCCGACGCCGGGATAAATAACCTTTACTTTGGCGCCGTCCGCCCCGCAAAGGTCAATAATGTCGCTTTTAGTGCTTTCGCTCACGGCAATGATATGGTCAAAATTTTTAACCAGCCCGCGGACGTTTACGAATTTATGCCAAAAATTTTTCCGGAAAGAAAAAAACTCCTTATGGCGGAGGAATGAAAGGTCGTGGATTACAAGGACGCTTTTCGCCCGGCCGGAAAGGGCGATAAAATTGATATGCGGCAGAAGATAAATATCGGCCTTAAGCAGGTTGTCAATTTTTGGACGCTTAAAAATTTTAAAAAAAACGTAATTCAGGAGTTTATTGGGATATTTTCCCCGGATTACCTCAACATTTTTTTTCCTTAAGCCGGCGATTTCCGGATTATCGCCTTTAAAGGTATTATAATAAAGCTGATAATGGTTTTCATTATCCAACCTGATCATTTCCCTGATTAAATTAAAATTGTGGAGGGAAACGCCGCTGTAGTTTTGGTCCATTAAAGTCCGAACGTCTATGCCGACGCGCATATTTTTTATGGTTAGCGATATTAATATCTTGCGGGTAAAAATTCCCCTCTTGAGAGGGGTGAGCCGGTTTTACCGGCTCGGGGTGTGTGGGATGGTGGATGTCCGCTATTAATCACTTATCTTTAAAAAATCTCCAGGCGATAAACTTCGCCGGAAAAACTATCACCGCGTTTATGATTCTTTTATAGCGTTTTTTCGGCTCACGTAACAGCCGCCAGACCCATTCCAACCCGGCCGCGCGCATAAAACCGGGCGCCCGCTTTATTTTTCCGGTTAAAAAATCAAAAGCCCCGCCCACCCCGATGGCCAGCCTGGCGTTCGGCCATTTTATCAGGTTGTGATAAATGAATTTTTCCTGAAAAGTCGCTCCCTGGTCGCAAAAAATTATTTCGGCATTCGTAGTCGGCGCGCTTTTTACCGTCCGGCTGACTGCCAGAACTTCAAAAGACAATCCCGGATATTTTTTCTTAAGCGCCCCGGCAATATCCTCTTTTCGCGAAAGGGATTTTTCCCAGTTCATGACCGCGACTTTCATTTTCATTTTTCGCGCTAACTCAAAAATTTCGCCCGTTAAATCCGAGCCGGCGGTAATTTTCAAATTTTTTCCCATTGCCAAGGCCGCGAATTTAAGGCCGGTCCCGTCAGGAATGGCAATATCCGCTTTATTTAAAATATGGAAAAACTCCTCGTCCTTTTCCGCGAGAAGAAGCATTTCCGGATTGGGCGTAACGAGGTAATGTTTCTTTCCGTCAATCAAAAAAGCCCCGATAGTTTTCAGAATCTCCGTTTTGCCGGCCTTAGCCAGGTTTATTCCGAGAATGTTAATCTTTTCCATATTATAAATTATAGTTGAATACCCTGAATTTTACAATTTTTCTTCCAATTTTCCCGCTTTTCTGGTAAATTATAAGAAAGCCATGCGTCTTTATATTATCGGCTCTTGACATTTAAAAAGTTAAGCTATATATTTATTAGCAGTCTCTCTCTTAGAGTGCTAAAAAATTCATAATTCATAATTCATAATTCATAATTCATAATTCATAATTCATAATTCATAATTCTCTATTCTTAATTCTATTATTTATGTTTGATAAATTCACCCATAAATCGCAGGAAGCGATCGTAAACGCTCAGACTATCGCCCAGGAAAACGGCCAGCAGTATATTGAGGCCATCCACCTCCTAGACGCCCTTTTAGAGCAGACTGACAGTATAATTATTCCAATTCTGGAAAAACTCCAGGTTTCCGTTAAGGACGTCGCCGAAGACGTTAACCGCGAACTGCTCCGCCTGCCAAAAACCCGCGTGTCCGGTAAAATCGGCATGGTTCAGGGCACTTCGGAAGTGGCGGCCGTCCTTGACCGGGCGAAAAAGGAAGCTGACCAGATTAAGGACGGATACATTTCCACCGAACACCTTTTCCTTTCCTTAATCGGGGTTAAATCTTCAGCCCAGGATATTCTTCTCCGGCACGGCATAGAATACGATAAAATCCTCAAAGTTTTATCCGAACTGCGCGGCTCCCAGCGCGTGAACGATCCGGAACCCGAATCAAAGTATCAGGTGCTGGAAAAATACACCAACAACCTCACTAAACTCGCCCGCGAAAAAAAGCTTGATCCGGTAATCGGCCGGGATAATGAGATAAGGCGGATTATGCAGGTTCTCTCGCGCCGGACCAAGAATAATCCGGTCTTAATCGGCGAGGCCGGCACCGGAAAAACCGCCATTGTTGAAGGCCTGGCTCAGCGGATCGTTGAAGGCGACGTTCCAGAAACCATTAAAAACAAAGAAATTTTAAGCCTTGATCTCGGTTCCCTTTTAGCCGGCTCAAAATTCCGCGGTGAATTTGAGGAGCGGCTGAAAGCGGTTTTAAAAGAAGTAAAATCCCAGGACGGAAAAGTAGTCTTATTTATTGACGAACTCCATACCCTCGTCGGCGCCGGCGCTTCGGAAGGAGCCATGGACGCTTCAAACATGCTTAAACCGGCGCTCGCCAGGGGTGAAATAAGGACAATCGGCGCCACGACAACCAAAGAATACCAAAAATACATTGAGCGAGATGCGGCTCTTGAGCGCCGTTTTCAGCCGATTTACATAACCGAACCTAGCGTTGAAGACACAATAGCCATCCTTCGCGGCATTAAAGAAAAATACGAAATCCACCACGGCGTAAAAATAACCGACGACGCCATCATCTCGGCGGCGACGCTTTCTTTCCGCTATATAAGCGACCGGTTCCTTCCGGACAAGGCAGTTGATCTAATTGACGAAGCGGCTTCGGCTTTAAGAATGGAAATTGATTCATCGCCGGCTGAACTTGACGACCTCAACCGGGAAATTAGGAGATTAGAAATTGAAAAAGCCGGCCTAACCCGAGAAAAACGAGCCGGACAAAAAATAAAAGAAATTAACCGCCAGCTCCAGGAACTCCGGGAGCGCGCCAATCATCTTGAACTGGCTTGGAAAAACGAAAAGGAAATAATTTCCAATATCCGCTCCATAAAAAAAGACGCTGAAAACCTGCGCTCGCAGGCGGAAATAACCGAACGCCGGGGCGATAATCTCGCCCGGGTGGCGGAAATCCGTTACGCGGAAATTCCAGCCAAGGAAAATGAGCTTAAAAAACTGGAAAGCGATTTGGTGGAAATGCAGAAAAGCGGCCGCCGGCTTTTAAAGGAAGAAATAGACGACGAAGATATCGCTAAAATTATTTCCCGCTGGACCGGAATTCCGGCGATAAAAATGCTTGAAAGCGAAAAAGACAAACTCGTTAAAACGGAGGAGTCTTTAAAATCCAGGGTTATCGGCCAGGACGAGGCCATAACCGTTATCGCCAACGCCCTCCGGCGTTCGCGCGCCGGCATTTCCGAAGAAAAACGCCCGATCGGCTCTTACCTTTTTGTCGGGCCTACGGGAGTCGGTAAAACTGAGCTTGCTAAAGCCCTGGCTGAATTCATGTTTAACGATGAAAATTCCTTAATCCGCGTGGATATGAGCGAATTTATGGAAAAACACTCAGTCGCTAAATTCATCGGCTCGCCCCCGGGATATGTTGGTTATGAAGAAGGCGGACAGCTCACGGAAAAAATCCGGCGGCGGCCATACAGCGTCATTCTTTTTGACGAGATAGAAAAAGCCCACCCGGAAGTCTTTAACATTCTTCTGCAGGTTCTTGAAGACGGCCGCCTCACCGACGCTAAAGGCCGGGTAGTCAATTTTAAAAACACCATCATTATCATGACTTCCAACCTGGGCAACGAAGTAATTAAAGAGTACACTATCGGTTTTATTGACGAGTCGGACCGGGAAAGCGTAAAGGATATTCGGGAAAACGAGATGAAAGAAAAAATTGACGGCATCCTTCGGGAAAATTTCAAGCTGGAATTTTTAAACCGGATTGACGAAATAGTTATTTTCAAGAGCCTAAATAAGATTGATCTCATGAAAATCGTTGACCTGGAGTTAGCTAAAGTGGAAAAGCGCCTGAAGAACAAACTCATAACCGTTAAGGTCGGCGGTAAGGTTAAAAAAATGCTCGCTGACAAGGGCTTTGACATAACTTACGGCGCCCGGCCGTTAAAGCGGGTCATCCAGAACCAGATTTTAGACGAGCTGGCCATGCGAATCATTGAGGGTAAAATAAAAGAGGGCGATAAAGTAACGATTGACCTCGGCGCCAAAGACGAAGTGCTGGTGAATGTGAAGTGAATTAAAAAACCCGGGGTTTCCCCTGGGTTTTTTTAATTCACGGTAATTATCACCGGATCGGTCGGATCGCCGGTTATGTCGGGCAAAAGCCGCGATACGGCGCCTTCGGCAATGAGGCTGTTAAAATATGTCTGGAAACTGCCGGCTAAAACGCGGTTGTCAGTATCAACGTAAACGTCAAAGAATAATTCCTGGCCGGGCTTTATTGTTATATTTCCGAGGGAAAGGATATTAGCGCCGGCGACAGGACGGCTGATATTCCCAAGCTTTCTGCCCGACGCCCTTTCAGCAATCCTCAAGTTAAAGAATCCGAGGCTTGAGGTAAATCCGGCGGCGTCAGTCGTTATTTCAATTTGTTTTAACCTAATATCTTCAATTCCTAAGTTGGCGATATTAAAGCTGGCAACAAGGTTATTATTCGCGTCAAGAATCGCTGTTCCGCCGTTGACTGAAATTATGTCTAGAGCGGTAATATCAAAGAAAACCGGAAGGCTTTGGCAAGGCAGTCCCTCGGCCTGAGCCGGAATGCCTGATTTATAACCAACGGCTACGATCTCACTTAAAACCATCCGGGTTTCCGACACCCTTAGGTCGCGGACCGTATCGGCAACGATGATAAGCTTAACCCGGCTGCCATTTTTCAAAACTTGGTTAAAACCGCTAATGGCGAAAGTGGCGCCCGTCGGCTCATAAATGACTTGGCTTGCCCGTTTGCCGTTAATATAAGCCCTGAGGTCGGAAAAGCCGTTATCGTAGGTTATCGCCCCGGAACTATCGCCTTGCGCTACTGTCAGCCCGTTAATGACAATATCTTCGCCCGCCGAAGCTTCTAGGATAAAGTTAGCAACAGTCACTCCGCCTTCGCCCTTTATATAAGTAAGGCCTTCGGTCTCATGGTTCGGGTAAACGTAAAGGCCGGAGCTGGTAACGTTTAACTTCGCTCCCGGCGCCTTAATCGCGTCGCTGTAATGGGCGCCGTTTTCGGCCGAATAATTTATTTTGCTTAAAACCGCCATGTAATAATCGCCGGCCGAAGTGTCTTTGGGAATATCGGTAATCAGGGTTACGGTAAGGTTCTTTTTCGCTTCCAGCGCTGCCGGAACCATATTAATAACGGCCGGTCCGGCGCTTAACGCTATTCCTTCAACATGCCCATAAATTTCGCCGGTAGCGTAATTAACGAGATAGACTGTCGCTTCAATTCGCGGAGCCGAAGAATTTTTTTGCAGCTCAAATTCAAAGCTCTGCAAGGTAATTTTTTTGTTGTTATTCCTTATCTCAAAATTGCCGACAATCACTCCTTTCTGCCGTGAAAAAACTTTGGTATTGGTTTTTAAATCCTTGGCAACAACGCCGATATATTCCCTTTTTATGGTCTGGCTTTCGTCAAGGCTATAAATATCGGCCGGGAGCCCGAGGCCGGTATTTTTTCCAATAACTTTTATTTCCAGTAAATTGAAGTTGAACGTTTTTTCTTCGCCGTCAATAATATCGGCAGTGGCTAAAAAAGTTTCCTTGGAGTCTTTTGCTATTGCGTAATTACTGACATTAAAATAAAGCTTGTTGTCGCCCGAAAGCGCCGCGGCCTGCGCGATAATTTTTCCGGAACTGTTTTTCAGTTTAAAATTTTTTATCATCTCCGGCCTGGTTGTTCCTTTAGTTGTTAAAGTTATTAACTTTACGGCCAGGTCTTCATTTTTCGTCAGTTCCGACAGGCTGAATTTAATTATTGGCTGTTCGGTTGAACCGATAATCGCCCGATTGTTATAGCCGTTAAGGCTTAACTCATCAGCCCGAAGCTTCCCCAGGACTCCGTCGCCGACGAGGATTTTTTGGCGCGCGGAAATCAACGGAAACCCTCCGGCTACCGGGGAATCCGCGGAAACATAGCCGGTATTTTCCATTGATACCTGAAAGGCCTGGCCTTCGTTGGCTTTAGAGCCGCCGAGATTAATATAGACTAATATTTTTTTTACTTCGCCCGGAGCAAGCGATAATCCGGCGGGCCTGAAATTAAAAGTAACTTTGCGGCCGCTCCGGTTAGCGACAGAATCTTCGTATTTCACGCCGGCGGAGTTAGCGAGATAGATGTCTCTTATCAAGTCTTCCGAATAAACACCTTTAAGATCAAGGGCAATACTTTTAATGACAATCGTTTTTTCCGACCGGGAAATGAGATCAAAAACCGCCGCCAGATTATCTCTCGTGTTTACGACGGCGTAACCTTCTTTCGGGCTCGCGGAATCAAGATAAACTCCCAACCCGGAATAATCCTTTTCGGATTTTCCATTAACGGTTATTTGCCCGGAAGAATTATAAAGCTCGGCCAGGCTGGTTTCTTTATAGGAATTAAAATCAGCTAAAGAAAGCGTAAGCACGTCTTTCCAATCAAAGCCTAATCCGATAAATTCGCTCTCAGACCGAATAAGCGCTTTTTTTCCGCCACTAATATAAAATACTCCGGCGTTATCGGTGGTTTTTATCAGCTCGGCGTCCTTCCATAAATCCAGCTCTTCCGAAGATACAATTATTATGTCTGACCAATGATTTCCGTATGACAGATAAGCTGAGGCGGAAACATAAACTTTTTTCAGGCCGCGTTCATGATTAAGATAATAAACCGCCGCACTATCAGCGGTTTTTACCTGCCTGATACCCCTGCTAAGGCCATCGGCCGCTAGGGTATCATTGGAAATAGCATTAAAAACCAATCCTATGGCCAAAGTAAAGAAAGCGAGCTTAAAAAACATTGTCATGACTCCGCTATGCCATTCCAGTAGGATTGCGCTTCTTTTCTTTAAGTGATATTTAGCTAATTTTAAATAATTTTTCATACTTTTAGGTTTTTTAACACTAGACTAATCATTCTAGCATAAATACATGAGTTTGTCAACCAAGGCGCCACGCGAGTTCTATTAGTTAGCGCAACACCTGTATAATATGGGTATATGCCAAAAAAATACAAACAATTAAGCGTTGAGGAGCGGGAAATAATACAATTGGGGCTCTTGAAACAGGGATTCCCTGCGGGCGATAGCCCGCGAACTAAATTCGTCCGGTTTCCACGGTCAGCCGGGAAGTGAAGCAAAACTGTGGTCATATAGAGGAAACGCTGCTACACTCCTCGGGTGGCCCAGGAAAAAGCCAGGGATAAAATCAGAACCAGGGGTCAACGATTTCGATTGAAAGATCCATTCTGAAAGGTACCAAAAAACAAATAGCGCTCAATAAAGATTTATAGTATAATTGAGTTATAAAAGATAAGATAAAAATAAATGAATGCAAAGACAAAAAAAATATTCATCTCGTCTTTGGCTGTAATCATCTTTTCGATTATTGCTGGTTTTTATTATCACAACAGCCGGCGAGTGAGCGTGGATCTGCCGCCGGATTCAAGCGCGGCGGAAGCTGAAATAGCCGGAAGCAATCTCGGATTTTTTTATTTAAAAAAATATAAAGATCCTCAGTTTAATTTGAAAGCTTCTTATGTCAGGACAGCTATTTCCTGGGGTATTTTTCAGCCTGATGCTCCGACATACGACGGGGATGGAAATGTGAATAATTTTAAATGGGATAATTCACAAGAGCAACTGATAACCAAACTTAATAATGACGGAAAAAAAATTATTCCTTCAATACGCACAGTTTCTCAAGGTGTGAAAACGGGGAAAAACAATTGGGCGCTTTATTCTCTTGTTGAAGGAGTGCGCAATAATCAAGGAAATCCCATAACGCCAAAAATTGAGTGTAAGAAAGATGGTGGTACTGATTATAAAGCCTCGGCTTTGCCCGTGGATTTGACGACAAATTCTGACGCCCAGTACGCTTACAGCAAAAATTATTATAATTTTGTAAAAGCAGCCATAAAATATTTCAAAGATAAGGGTATTAATTTTGAAATTGTAGTCATTGAAAATGAAATGAATTCCCCAAATTTTTGGTGCGGTACGCCGGATCAATATATTCGTTTATATAAAACGGCAGTGAAGGCGGTGCGCGATGTTGATCCTAACATAAAGGTCGCGGACGGCGGTTTGCAAGGGTTTGCGCTGGATGCTCTATCTCAAGACAAAAACGGTCAGGGCATAGCTTTTACCAATGGAGAGGCTATGATTAATGCCAATATGTTTGCTATTGGTGATTTAGCTAACTTTCATCACTACCAAAGTTCGGAAAACATAACCAGAATAATCAGTTATTTGAAAGATAAAAATAAAGATACGAACGGCAAGGAAAAACCGATTTTTACCAACGAAATTGGGTCGCGGGAAGGGAGTGAAAGCGGTCAGGAAATGGTCAAAAAATTCGCGTACTTATTGATGCAAGATGTCCGGCCGATCGTTTGGTTCTCTCCTAATGGAGCCGGAGAAGGCAATAATGACGGCGCGCTTATTGATGATAATGGTGACCCGATAGGACAAAACCTTAAGGCTTTCATCACATCAACCAAGTTTCTCGACGGGTCTATTATTTCCAGAGAAGATCTTTCTGACGAAAACAGGAATGAATTTCATTTTAAACTTCAAGAGCAGGAAGTAACTATTATGTGGGTCAAGCAAAAACCAATGAAGCTTGATAGCATCGGTTCAAATTGCGAAAGATATGACTATCAAGGAAATAAAATTACTTCAGATTCTTATACGCTTGACTCATCGCCGGTCTTGGTTGTATGCCCGTAAGTTTCCGGCGCCGTGGTGCAATAGGTAATAAAAATAAGTCAGGGACGATTAAAAAAATGGACATGAAAACAAAAAAGATACTCGTAGTGGTTTTGGCAATAGTTACCCTTCTGATTTTTGTTGGTTTTTTTTACAACAATAACTGGCGAGTAGTGAAGGAACTGCCGCCGGATTCGAGCGTGAAAGAAAGAAGCATGACTGGTCGGGGAGTCGCCTGGTCCGGATATATGCTTCACCCAGGAAGACCTTGGTCGAAAATTACTCGAGCTCCGCAAATTCTACAACTAAAGGATAAAAATGTTATCTATATATTGAACCAGGGTATTGGATTTCATATTTCCAGCGTCAACCTAAGAGCCTTTTTGGGAGGAACGAATGAACCGGTTATAAAGGGTCGGGGAGTTCCTGTTTACCCGGCTGTTGAAAGAGTTACCGAGTGCCCTGGGGGTGATGACGGAGAATCTGATGAGGGAGATCAGGAAGCTTGCTATAAGCCTGGTCCGGGCATTGAGGATGATAAGGTGGTATCATGGAAAAAATTTGTCGAGAAAAAAGCGCTTGATTATATCGCAGCCGAAAAAGACACCAAGAACAATCCTAACGGAAACAAAATATCCTGGCAGATAGGAAATGAAATTAATAACCAAACCAACAGCCAGGGCTTGAGATCCTGGTTTGTTCAATGGCGGAAAGTTCATAACAAAACGGATGATCCTAATTGGGGGTTGCTCGGAACTCCTTCTAGGTGGAAAGAATATAAAAACGCTTCTTGGCTGAACGATGAATTTCATTGTGAAAAAGACAAAGATGGAAATGAAAAGAAAAAGTCCAGTTGGGCGTTGTGCACAACCAAACGAAATGACGAAACCCTCATTCCGTATTATGTGGAATATGAGCTGGCGCCGACCATTGAGATTTTATTGGCAGTGAAGAAAGAAACTGGCCGCGATTTTGATGTTTCGCTGGGCTCGATTGCCACGGCAAGGTATGCCGACTCCAGGGACTGGTTGAATAAAATTATGAATTATTCCATAAAGGGAATTTATGCCCCATCTCTCAAAGGGAAAAAGGTTATTGATCTGTTTGGCTCGGATGGAGTGATGGATCACGTGTCTATCCAGTATCTGGCGACTTTTGACTATCATCAGTCCAGCGAGGTAATAAACCCCGCTTATGTGGATGGTAGCTGGGAAAGCGCCCTAAACGAGATATACGACAAGTGGATAAAGACGGGAAAAATAAAGGGAATCTGGGTGACTGAAGAAGTGGGCAATAAGGATATCATTAGTTCCGGCCGGGCGCAGCCGGTGGCCATAAAAGTTTTTTCCCGCTATATGCATTGGTGGCTGGAAAAATCACTGCCGCCGAGAGACAACCTGGTGGCATTTTTCAGGCCTCCCGAGTTGGCTGATTCGGTAAAAGATCCTTCTCGGGCAATTGATGAAATATATGATTTTTTTGGCTCGGAAGCGAAAATATTCGAAAATGCCAAGGGTTACTTGTCCTTTTCCGGCAAAGAAGATAAAACGGAGGCTTATGCCTTTGGGTCAAATTCGAACGATGTCGAAAAAACGGCTATTATCATCTTCCCAAAAACCATCCAGAAAGAGCATGACATAGAGTTGAAAGATATTTATATTCCTGAAGGAGGGAATATAAATATCAAAAAAACCTATCTGTTCGCGGAAGGTTCTCCGCAAGAATTATCCGGCACTAGCGCGACAAAAGATAAAAATAAATACAAAATATCTCTCGCGAGCAGTGTCAAGCTAACCAACCAAAGCGTATTAGTTATTTTTCTTGAGAAAAGTTTAGATTAACTTGTTCCAGAAACTATAATGTACCTATAAATTCAGACAGGTATCTTTGGTGGAAAATTGTTATATGTGCGGTTGTTCAGATGGAGCTTGCCAGGCTAATGGAACTTGTGCGGTTGTCTCGAGGCGTTATAATATTGGAGATTTTGAAAATTAAAGGTGGACTCACCGGGAATCGGACCCGGACCTCGGCAATGCGAATGCCGCGTAATACCGTTTTACTATGAGCCCAAATAATCAACCCCGGGGATCCGGGATTGATTGTTTTATCTACTGGTTTTCACAATATTTCTCAATTCGGTCAAAGGCGTCATTGATATTTTCTTCGCTCTTGGCAAAATTCATCCTAAAGTGCCCTTCCCCTGAAGGACCGAAAGCAAACCCCGGAACCGAACCAACTTTGGCTTTCTCCAAAAGATCAACGCAAAATTCCCAGGAGTCAATAACTTCCGCGCCCTTTGAATTTATGGTCTTTTTCATTTTTGGGAAAGCTTCAGGCCTTATTTTCGGAAAAATATAATAAGCTCCCTGGGGCTTAGCGTAGCTGAAATACTTTGAGAGTTTGTCCAGTCGCGCGCAGATTAAGTCCCTGCGTTTCTGGAACTCAACATTAAAGTTAGTGATATTTTCTTCACAGCCTTCCAGGGCGCCCATGGCCGCCACCTGGGAGATGACCGGAGCGCAGGTAACGAGGCAGTCATGGACTTTTAATATTTCCTTGACGTTTTTAGCGTCGCTATGGAGGAAGCCGACCCGCCAGCCGGTCATGGCGAATAATTTTGAGAGGCTGAAAATCCTTATCACCTTTTCCCGGATCTCGGGAATCTCAGCGACTGAAAAGAGCCGGCCGTTTTCAAGGTAAGAAGGGTCAAAAACAAAATCTTTGTAAAGCTCGTCGGTAATAAGGAAAATGTCATGCTTTTTAACAAACTCAACCAGCTCTAAAAGCTGGGGTTTTGAAAAAATCGTTCCGGTCGGATTGGAAGGGTTGGAATAAATTATGGCTTTGGTTTTAGGCGTTATGGCTTTTTCAATTTCCGCCATCTCAAGCCCCCAGTCTTTTTCCTCGTTTAGCGGAGCGTAAACCGGCCGGCAACCGGCGAGCGTAATAACTTCGCGGTAAGAAGTGTAAGCCGGCTCAGGCACGAGAATCTCATCGCCCGGCATGGTAATAGCCAGGATGGTCGCGGTTAGCGCCTCAATCGCCCCGACAGTAACGAGAATTTCAGTTTCCCAATCATAGCGCATGTTTTCCTTGGCAAGGTGGGCTTCAAAAAGCTCCCGGAGCTCCATCATCCCGGGCGAGAGCGAATATTTTGAGATTACCTGGTTTTTCAATTCCCTTTCCACCCGCCTTTTTATAAACTGCGGGGTGTCAAAACTCGGCACGCCTTGAGCCAATGATATCACGTCGGGAATTTTCGCCGCTTTTAGCTCCATCTGCTTGATTACCGAAAGTTTTAAATCTTTTGTTCGTTCAAACATGTTATTAGAATTAAAAATTACGAATTACAAATTAAGATTTTATTACGACTCTTAATTTTTAATTCTTAATTTTTAATTTATGATTCATCACCTCCGGCCTTTGCCATCCTTTCAACTCAATACCCCCTTTTTACCCTCCTTAATGTTTCCACTACATAATTTAACCAATATTTCGGCGAAATTACAAGGTCTTGGGCATGGAGATAATTTTCCGCCCGGCCTCCGAAACCTTTTTTGAATATTGTCAACCCTCTCCAGGGGTGTTTCTTCGCGTTCTCAGGCGCGATGCCCCAAAAATTATAGTTTTTAAGTCCCCGACGCCGGGCTTCAAGAATAACATTCCATTGTAATAATTCGGACGCGGTAAGGCCGGAATTATCCGACCGGATTGACGCGCCGTGATGATAAAAAGCCATGCCGGAAGAAAAAATAATCACGGCCGCGGAAATTAGCTTTCCTTTAAAATACGCGAAAAACATCAGGGCTTTGTTGTTATTTTTAAATATCTCAAACTCGCGCCGGATATAGCTTTCCGAAAACGGGATGAATTTCTGCCGCTTCGCTGTTTCAAGATACATTCCGTAAAACAACTTAACATCCTCCGGGTTGGCTGAAGTCGTTATTTTTATCCCGTCTTTTTCCGCTTTGCGGATGGAATAGCGGGTTCTCTTTTTCATGGCGCCGAGTATTTCTTCTTCCGGCCGGTTTATATTAAGAATCCAGGCATTTTCCGGATGCATCATATGAACCGGCGCGGGAATAAACCCTTCCGTTTTAAAAAGCTTTCCCATTTCTTCCGTATCCGGAGCCAAAGAGCTTACGCGGATAAAACTGACTTTTTCTTTTTTCGCGAGCGCCCGAAGATGCCCGGCGAGCGCCCGAAAGTCTTCCGGATCTTGCCAACTGACTGACGGCCCGTGCGGACAAAATAAAAACGATCCCCGCCGGGCGTTTATTCTATAAACAAAAGCGGTTCCCCGGATATTGCCTTTTTCAAAAATTCCCAGCCTGAAAATTTTATGGCCAAGGAGTTCCTGCGCGGCTCCCCATTCCCAAGTCTGCAAAAAAGTATGCGGCGCGCAACTGCCCTCAAAATCCTGCCAGACTTTTTCGTCAATGATTTCTTTTATTTCCATGAATATGAATGATAAGTAAGAAGTTAGAAGTTAGAAATTAGAAATTTTTTCTTCTTACTTCTGACTTCTTATTAATCCACTGATTAACTACTTTTACCACCCGCCTTGCGTCACCTTCGCCCATATTTCTCCCGGTTGGCAAATTAACGATCCGCGCGGCCAGCTTTTCGGCATTCGGACAGGCGCCGGGAGTATATCCGGATTTATCAATCGCCGAATCCCGCGGCGCGATTACGGCGTTATACCAATCCCCTAAAATTATCTTATGCTTTTTCGCGTAATTCATCAATTCTTTCGGCTGGTCAATTAAAATCGGATAACGCAGATAAACGCATTCATCCTTATTCGCGGCTTTAAGGAGCGGCTTTTTAATCTTTGCCGAAATTTCCGAGTCATACAAAGCAGCGATTTTTTTACGTTGTTCATTAACCGCGCCAACTTCCTTTAACTGTCCGAGTAAAATGTCGGCCAGGGCGTTCGGAAGGGTCCGGCTAAAAAGACTATCCCTTTCCCCCTGTTTTTCATTTCGGGTGATTATCCGGTTCACGAGATATATATTTTTCGCCAGCCATAAAATCGCTTTGCCAACAAAGACGCCGTATAAAGGTTTGCCGAGATAAAATACAGGAAAATGCAGGAGATGCCGGATTATATCTTTTACCGCGAGCGGTTTAAGGCCGGACTGATATTTTTCCAGCTTTTGGCCCAGTTCCGGATTGTCAGTTACGAGCGCCCCGCCCCGGACGCAGGATAATATCTTATCGCTTCCGAAACTTAACATACCGATATCGCCGAATACGCCGGTCAATTTTTCGTTATGCCGCGCGCCGAATGAATGGGCGCAGTCTTCTATGATCTTTAAACCATGCTTTCGCGCGATGCCAATAATTTTTTCCAGTTCCGCCGGCAGTCCGTAAGTGTGCTGAATAATAACAACTTTCACTCTGGGAGTAATCTTTTTCTCCAAATCATTAACATCCATATTAAAATCATCACCCACGTCAACATACACCGGCATGGCTCCGGTCCACCGTATGGCGTTCGCCACAACCACGCAGGTATAAGCCTGGACTAAAACTTCATCTCCCTCTTTTATCTCCAGCGCTTTCAAAGCGAAATACAGGGCCGATCGTCCGCTGTCAAAAGTAACCGCCTGTTTAAGCCCAAAATATTTTTTCAGTTCCCTTTCCGCTTTTTCCACGTTTTCACCTTTCGCCAGATTTTTCCATTTCCACGGCAAACAAATCCAGCCCAAAGCTTTTAGCGTATTCCGTCCCGTTAAATTCGGCGAGAAGCCGGTAAAGATGAATGACATTTAAATATGTTTAAGCGTTAAGTTCCCATGAACATTCAAAAGAATCTTTTCCCTTTTCCGCGACCGCTATCGGATTCTGCAGGATATCCGTTTCTATCATCTTACCGCCGGGCGCGTTAATTTTCAAATCACAGCCTTTAGATAAAATAATCCGGTCGCTCCCGATTTTTGCGAACCGGCCGAATTTTTTAGTCCGCCCCATCTTTCTTAGTTGTTCCGTAGCCGGGTCAGCCGGAATAAAGGTTCCGTCCGGAAGCAGGCTTTCGGCCCAGGCGTGCATGGTATTATCTTTATAGCCGACCCAGAATCCGGAGACTACGCGCGACGGGATACCCGAAGCCATTGCTAATGACGCGTAAAGCGCGCTAAAACCGCCGCAATCCACTTCAGGTTTTTTTAGGGCGTCCAGATCAGAATACAATCCGTCAATGGCCGCGCCGTATTTCAGATTGGACACGATATAGCTATTGATGGCTTTTAAAATTTTCAAGACATCTTTTTCCGCGCCGGATATTTTTTTAGCCAAGCTTTTTATTTTTTCATCTTCCGGATGGATTAGGTTGTTTGATCGCGTGTACAATTTATAAATTTCATCTTTCGCGTAATCATTAATTTCATGGCCTTTTTTTAACTCCGCCATCCGCGGCCGGACTTTAACCGAAAAATCCATCTTAACCTCTTTTTCTTCTCCGGCCTTCATCGCGAGCTTCCAAACCGCGTAATTATTGCCGTATTTTTCTTCCCTCCCGGCCATGTCCGGCTTTAAATTCAATTCTGGAACGCTTAATATTTCCTGCCCGCTTAAATTTTCCGGGGTCGGCAGAATAAGTATTATTTCATTCGGCTCGCCAAGCAAATTTTTCAGCTTCACCGCGTAACTAACCGCGTATTTCCGCGACTGAAGATAACGCGGGAATCCTATTTTTTCTTTTGCGGAAATAAAAAAACGTTTTAATAGATTTTTTATATTATTCATATTGACTTTTTGGAAATCATTTTCGTTAGAACAATGCTAAAGCCCGAGACTTAAATAATTCATAATTCATAATTCATAATTCATAATTCATAATTCATAATTCATCAATTCCAACTTATACAAAGTAAAATCATCGGTAATCATCTTTACTTTTTCCATCCTCAGATTTACTTTTCCCAAAGGGCCGCGATTAAGATGGTTGACCGTCGCTTCGGAATAGGTAAAATTATAATAATACATGGGCAAACGTTCGGCGACGCGGGCGTATGCGGCGATCATACGCGGATCATCAAACAACCCGACAATGACTTTTCGTTCGGGAAAAAATATCTTGTCATGATAGCGGGTCAATATTACCGCGTTTTCTTCGGTAAGACTGAGAACTTTTTCATACTCCAGCCGGGCGGCGACACCTCTGTGATAAGAGATTACCAACCCCTCTTCCGAGCCGAAAAGCGTAAAATTAACACTCACGTAAAACAGCCCTAAAACCGCCAGCCCCAGGAGAAAACCTTGAAATGTTTTTACCAGAAACCGCGCGTCTTTTGAAAAAGATTTAAAAATGTTAATTCTTCCCAGACAATCCGTCAACAGTGTCGGCAGGCCAATGACTTTAAAAATAAGGTAGGAAACGAAAGGAATAGCGCCGAGGTAAACCGGCAGCCAGTAGCGGGTGTAGGAATTGCCAATGGTCGCGGCCGATTTATCCGGATTGTCATAAAACTCCCAACTGCCGTAATATAAAACCAATATGGCCGAGAAAAAAAGCCAGGTAAGAATATAGACAAAATGCTTTTTCTTTAGTTTCTTAAAATGCAGGATAAAAAGCGCGAGGCCAAAAAATGCCGGCCAAAAAATCCAGTAAAACATTTTTATGAAATAAAGCTGGAAAATTTTTATGGACCTCGGAACGTTAATCCCAAAACTAAAAATTGCTTTTTCAATTCCTATTGCCAATTCCTTAATCCGGCCTATTCCCCCGCTCGCGAGGCCAGGAATGGATTTCATAAGATCCTTGCCGCCTCCGGCGACAGTAGCGATTGATTCGTTCATGGCCGGATAGCCGCCGATCGTCGGCGAACCGTAAAGGATGCTGTTCCAATAAAATACCGGCAGTAAGGCCAAGGCGAAAAAAGATATAAAAATAACCAGCCGCGCCAGGCCGAAACGCCAAAAATTTAAAGCCCAGGCGATGAATAACGCCGGACCGAGCCATAAAAGCTCCGAAGACCGGACGGCTGAAGCGAGGCCGATAAACAGCCCGCCCAAAGCGGCAAAAACCATTCCCCGCGCCTTTGGCCAAATCTTTTTCTTATTTTCCGGCTCTTTGCCATTCACCCTATCAGTAATTTCCGATCCAACATCTTCACTTCCTTCATGTTCTATTACGTCCTTCGTATTTTTTTCTTTAAGCAAAGAGGCTGAAATTAAAGTATAATATAATCCAACAATCAGAAACACTGTAAAAAGCACATTATGAAACATACTCCGGGCGCTGTAATAAAAATACACCGGAAAAACAGAAAGGATAAACGCCGAAAACAGGGCAACCCGCCGGGAAAAAAATATTCTCATTAACAGGTAGTAATAAACAATACCGACAGCCGCGAAAAACGGGGTAAGATAGCCGATAATTTTCCCGGTTGTAAAGGAGCCGATTATGCCGTAAACTAAAGGCAGACCGAGAAAACTAACCGGTTTCAGCTCGCCCGAGTCGCTTCGGAAGCTCCGCGGATGGATGATTTCTCCGGCTCCGGGGTTGTATTTTTCAAAAACCGACAACTCTCCTTCCCTGGCGTAAAGGCCGGAAAAAAAATAATTGGCGGTTTCATCCGGCGACCCCCATTTTAAAAATCCCCCTTTCTGGGAGAGGTAAATATAAGCGCCGGCGGAAAGAAAAAAACCGACTGCCAAAGTAAAAAGTATTATTCCAATACCAATCTTATATTTCATAACGCTTAAAAATCACCAGTCTTAAAGAAAAAATCTAACCATATCCGCCAATCGGCGGACTGAAATTATTTTATCATTTTATTCTAATTTTAGCAATTCTTTATGCCTTTTATCGTTGCCTTGCCGATTCTCGCCATCATCTCCCTTGCTTCGCTTTTTGGCGGCCTGGTTTACTATTTTTACAGCCTGAACACGGCCGGAATAGCCCTTGCGGCCGTCCTAACAGCCTTTTCCGGCTGGAAACTGGTTAACCGCCTGATTAAAAACAATAAAAATCATGCTCCGAAAAATTTTTCAGCCATAATTTCTAATGGCCATGAAGCCGCCAGCCGGAAAAAAATAAGCTGGATAGGATGTCTTAAAATCATTATCCCGTCGGCGCTTTACGCGGTTTTTTTCGGACTGGCAATTTTTACTCTTTTCACCAATCAAACCGACCGGGCCATAATCTCACCCTGGCAGGCGGCGCCAGCTTATTTTCTTGTTTACTATTTCTTAGCTACTTTGCTAATATTGCTTTTTATTGTCAAATCTAAAAAATTAAGAATTACAAATTACGAATTACAAATTTTTATTTTACTTCACTATTTACTATCTTTTTCCGTTGCTCTCGTAATTTATAAAATCGGTTACGGGTTTGATCCCTTTATCCATGGGGCGGCGCTGAAAGTAATTGACGCCAAAGGAATAATCGCGCCGAAAACTTTTTACTACTCGGGCTTTTACGGGCTGATAATCATTTTACACAAACTGCTATTCATCCCGATTAGCTGGATTAATAAATTATTAGTCCCGATTCTTTCGGCTCTAATACTGCCGCCGGTTTTAATAAACTCTTTTAAGAAAACCGGACACGCTAGCCCCCTCTTATCAGCCGTCCTTCTTCTTGCCATGCCTTTTTCTTTTCTGATCCTTACCACCCCCCAAAACCTGGCTTTTCTTTTTGCGCTGATAATAATTCTTTTCAGTTTAACGGCAAAAAATATCCTGGAGCATCTAACGCTTCTGCTTTTCTCTTCCGCCGCTTTCATGATCCATCCCCTGGCCGGCATACCTTTGATCTTTTTTTCTTTAATCCGTTTTGTTAATTTTTTCGCCCAAGGAGGATTATCGGCCGACAAAAAATTAGCAAAATTTATCCCGTACAAAAAATATCTCAACTTTATTTTTTATTTCCTTTCGGCCGCGGCTCTTCCCCTGGCTTTTTACGTTTTTGAAAAAGGCCTAAGCGCTCCGGATACTGCCCCGCCCCGGGGAATAAAAACAATTTTAAGCGTTCTGGCAAAAAGCCTGAAAATTAGTTTCCCGAACCAGGAAAATATATTCCTTAACTTTTCTTATTTTATCGCCCAAAACGGATTAAAAATTTTTCTTATCCTCGCCGCCGCCGGGATTATTTATGCTATCGCCAGGAGCCGGTTTCGGGAACTAAGAGATTATTTTTTTATGTCCGCTGGCCTTATTTTTTCTTATTTCCTGACCGAGGCGCTCTCTTTCAGCTTCTTAATAGATTACGAACGCTCGGCTTACTCGGAAAGGATTTTATTTTTATCCATGATGTTTTTAATGCCGTTCATTTTTTTACTGATAAAATGGTATCTTTCGCGGCTTGCGCTTTCCCGCGGACTCGCGTTTTACTCCGGTCTGGTATTTTCAGCCGCGCTCATAACCGCCTCACTCTATAATTCTTACCCGCGCTACGACGCCTACTTTAATTCCCGCGGCTATTCAACCGGAAAATACGACCTCGCGGCCGTCCACTGGATTGAAGAAGACGCCAAGGGTAAATTTATCGTGCTCGCCAACCAGCAGGTCTCGGCCGGCGCGCTCCGCGAATTCGGTTTTAGTCATTATTACCAGGCTAAAAGCGGAGAAGAAATTTTTAATTACCCCATCCCGACCGGCGGGAAATTATACCAGTATTATTTAAGCATGGTTTACGATAAGCCAACGCGCGTCCGGATGTCTAAAGCCATGAACCTGGCCGACGTTCAAACCGGCTATTTTGTTTTAAACAAATACTGGAATAACTTCCCTAAAGTGCTTGACGAAGCTAAGCTCTCAGCCGATTCATGGCAGAGTTTTGGGGAGGGAGAGGTGTGGGTGTTTAAATATAAAAAATAACCGCTCGCAAAAACGCATGACAAAACATAAAAGGCGCACGGAAAACTATGCGCCTTTTATTGTATATGATTTCCTGAATTTAGAAACAATTACTTCCCCTCCGAACACACCCGAACGAATTCAACAAACAAAGGATGCGGATCTAGGGGGCGGGAAATATATTCGGGATGGAACTGGGTGCCGATGAAAAACGGATGGTCTTTTATTTCCACCGCTTCAACGATCAGGCCGTCCGGCGAAGTGCCGGCGATTTTTAAGCCCTGCTTTTCCATTTCCTCGCGGTAAGCGTTATTAAACTCGTAGCGGTGGCGGTGGCGCTCGGAAATAACATCATCTTTGACGCCCGCCCGGCGGTAGGATTTTTCAAGATGCGTGCCGGGCATGATCTTGCATGGCCAGCCGCCTAACCTTATTGTTCCGCCATACTGCTTTTTCGCGATCAGTTCTTTTTGCTCCGGCATGATATGAATAACCGGATGAGAGGTTTTCGGATTGACTTCTTCGGAGTTAGCGTCTTTATAGCCTAAAACATTCCTGGCGAATTCTATTACCGCCATCTGCATGCCGTAGCATAAGCCAAAATACGGGACTTTATTTTTCCGGCAATATTCTATGGTTTTTATTTTTCCTTCCGATCCGCGCGAACCCCAGCCCTGCGGGACAATTATGCCGTCAAATTTCCTAAGCGATCCGATTCCGTGCTTTTCAATGTCATCGGTATTAATCCAATGCAGGCAAGGGCGGCAGCCGTTGGCAACTCCGGCGTGTTTTACGGCTTCAATCACGGAAATGTAAGAATCGGAAAGACAAAAATCGCCGGTGGAAAAATACTTACCCACGATGCCGATATCAACGCTTTTTTTCGCGCCCTTCATCCGGCTCACCATGGCCTGCCAGTCTTTCGCGTCCTTTTTTCTCGCCTTTAGCCCGAACTTATTTAAAATCCGGTCGCCTAAGCCTTCTTTTTCAAAATTAAGCGGTATTTCATAAATTGAATCCACGTCCGGCGCGGAAACCACATCGTCTTTGGAAATATTACAGAATATGCCGAGCTTTTCCCGGCGCTTTTCGTCCAGCGGTCGGGCGGCTCGGGCGATGATGAAGTCCGGCTGAATGCCGGCTGAATTCAGGGTTCGGACGGCATACTGGGTCGGCTTGGTTTTCATTTCGCCGATTTTTTCCGGAATCGGCAAATAGCTCACGATGGCAAACAAAACATCTTTCGGGGTTTCCAGCTTCATCATTCTCGCCGCTTCAAGGAATAGAAGAACCTGATACTCGCCGACCGTGCCGCCGAATTCAATCACCGTAATCTCCGCTTTGTCGGTTTTGGCGGCCAGCTTAATCCGCCTGATTATTTCATTCGGAATATCCGGCACTACTTCAACGTCCTCTCCGCCGTATTCAAGATTTCTTTCTTTCCTTATCACTTCCTGATAAACCTGGCCGGTGGTAATATAATTTACCCTGGTTACCGGATTACCGGTAAACCTTTCATAATTTCCCAAATCCTGATCAGCTTCAATCCCGTCCTCGCCGACAAAAACCTCGCCATGTTCGGTCGGCCGGATGGTTCCGGCATCAATGTTTATATACATGTCGCATTTGACGTTCGTCACCGCGTAGCCTTTGGACTTAAGGATGTTGGCAATTGACGCCGAAGCGACGCCTTTTCCGACCGAAGACATCACTCCGCCGACGACGAAAATGTATTTAGTCGGATTTTTCTTTTTCGCTTTTTGGTTGGCCATATCTTTATTAAGTTCCAAATTACAAATCCCAAGCTCCAAAAAAATTTAAATAATATTTTTTTGAAATTAAAACTTGGCGCTTGAAATTTATATTTTATTTTTTACTATTATCTTCGGAACCGGCCTTATTTTCATCGGCCGGGGGCTTTGCTTTCTCCGCCGCCACCGTGGTTTTTCCCGTCAATATATTAACCGCCATATCCATTTGCGGGTCTTTATCCTTTTCAAAATCTTCCGGCGTCAGATCAACTATGACGTCAGGGGTGATGCCCTTTTCGGTTATGTTATTGCCTTTGGGCGTAAGCCATTTAGCAACCGTAATCTTTACCGAAGAGCCGTCCGGCAGATCCTCAAGCGCCTGCACCGAACCTTTGCCAAAAGTTTCTTTGCCGATGATAATCGCTTCACCCGTGTCCTGCAAGGCGCCGGAAACGATTTCCGAAGCCGAGGCGCTTCCCTGGTTTACGAGCGCGACAGCCGGAAAATCTTTTAACCGGGCGCGGCCGCGCGAAAGGTATTCATTCTTTTTTTCTTCGGAAAACTTTTCCGTAACTACCACCCCTTCCTCAACCCATTCGCTCGCCATTTCAATGGCGGTTTCAAGATAGCCGCCCGGATTATTCCTTAAATCAAGTATTACGCCTTTGGGGTTTTTGCTTAAAGCGCTGGTAACCGCCTCATTAAAAAGGCCTTCAGTATCATCATTAAAATTACTCACTCGTATTACAAAAATTCCGTCTTCGCGCGCTTCGGTCCGGACGCTCTTAACAACTATCTTGTCTCGTTTTAATTTATAGTCCTTGGTCTCGGAAAATCCTTCCCGAAAAATCGCCAGCGTAACTTCAGTCCCTTTTTCCCCGCGGATTTTAGCGACCGCCTCGTCAACGCTCATACCGGCGGTTGAGACGCCGTCAATGGAATAAATTTTATCCCCGGCTTTAAGCCCGGCTTTTTCGGCGGGCATTTCCGGTAAAGGAGCCACGATAGTTATAATATCGTCTTTCATGCCGATCTCCGCGCCAATACCCTCAAAAGTTCCGGCCAGGTCGTTGGAAAATTCTTCGGAAATTTTTGGATCCATAAAAACCGTATAAGGGTCTCCGGCGGCGGCCACGAGACCCTTTAAGGAGCCGTAGAAGAGTTCTTTTTCGTTAAGCTTATCGCGGTCAACGTATTGCTCGTGGAGGAGATCCCAAACTTTCCAGTATAAGTCAAAATCAACGTCCTGGGACAATTTTCCGTTCCCATTAGCCGAATACTTGCCGGTCAGCTTCCCGAGAAAAACCACCTCCTTCTTCGCCAAATCCTTTATCACCTCGTTCTTTTGCGAAAAATATCCGCCCGCCCCGAAAGACGCGGCCAGCAATATCAAAAATAAAATACTAAGTCCGATTCTTTTTAATTTCATTCCCTTATTATTCGCTTCCATATAAGTTAATCTATCTCGTTTTCAAACAAAGCCCGGAGACAAAAATTACTTCCTAATAATACCACGGATAAATACCTCCGTCAAAGTCATCCGGAATTATCCGGAATTATAAAAAACACTCCCGAAAACCGGATTTATTATTTTTATTTCAGCGCTTCATAAAGCCTGATAACCCGCTTTTTAGCGTCAAATTCGGCGAATACCCGCTTTCTCCCGGCCTCGCCGAGCGTCCGCCTAAGCTCCGGATCTTTTGCCAGGGCGATTATCGCCTTGAGAATTTCATCTTTTTCCTCCGGGTTTACGAGTAGTCCGTTCACCCCGTTAACTACGGCATCCCGCACGCCGCCTGAATCACCGGCGATTACCGGCTTGCCCGCGAGATTCGCTTCAAGGTAAACAATGCCGAATCCCTCGGCATCGCCTTTTATCCTTCTTGAGGGCATGATAAAAAAATCGCAAAGCGAAAGCCATGCCCATTTTTCTTCATCCGAAGGCTTGCCCGCGAATATGACCCGGGCTTTCGCCGTCGTAGGCAAATCCTGCCATTTTTCCTTTAAATAATTTTCGTCCGGCCCGGTTCCGGCGATAACATATACGAGGTCCGGGGCTTTGGCAAGGGCTTTGGGAAAAATTTTTAAAACATAATCCGCCCCTTTTCTTTTTACCAGCCGCCCGAGCGAAAGCATAACCGTCTTCCCTTTAAGACCATATTTTTCTCGAATTTTTTCCGCGAGTTCATGCCCGGCCTTTTCCTTTGCTTCCTCGCCAAAAAGGTTTATTCCCGGGTTGGATATTATGATTTTATCCTTAAGCGGTCCGCCATTTTCTTCCGCTACCAATCCGGCCACGTAGCTGTTGGCGCAAATTATCTTTTCCGCTCCAGCGAGAATCCTCCGGGTAATAAAAGATTTCCGCTCGGTCTTAAAAGCGAAATTGTAATCCAGCCCGTGGAGGATTACCGAATACTCAAGGGAAAAAAGTTTATGGAGGACGTAGGCCGGGATGCCGAGCGGCAGGATATTGCCGACCAGCACATGGTTGATCTTTTTCGCCTTGCAGAAAATTGCCAGCCGCCAAAGCGACGGAAGCCATTTGAAAAAAGGCAAAACCCGCGAGATGAGGCGTCCGCGATTGTTATGGAGGACAAAAATATTTTCCTTTTCCGGCCAGTGTTCCGCTATTTTTTCGTAATAATCGGCCACCCCGCCTTTGAACGGCGGGTATTCAAGGGTGAATAAAAGAAAGCGCATAAAGTAATCAATTAGCAATTATCAATTACGAATTAAACCTTTTTTTTTAAAAAATTCGTAATTCGTAATTATTAATTTGTGATTGGCGTATCAACGGCGTCTTCCTTAATCTCCGGCTTTTTCTTAAATGATTCCATAATACTTAAAATGTCTTCCTTTTTTAATCCGCCGAGAAGAAAAAGGGCAGCAAAATAAATTGCCGCGCCCAGCGTCGTAACGATAAATATATTCAGGCTGGACTTAAAATAATATACCGCGAAAGCCATCAGTCCGGCCGATAAAAGCGACTTCGCGAGAATAATTATATTTTTCTTTAGCCGGTAATCTATAATTTTTTTTACTATGATTATTCCCAGCGCGACCTGCAGAACCCCGGAAACCGACGAAGCAATACTCGCGCCGATTACCCCGATCCGGGGGATTAAAATCAGGTTTAAAGCGGCGCTCGTCAAAGCGACAGCTCCCATGATATAGGTATTTTGTTTTTGCCGGTCGCAGGCGTTTAAAAGGGAGCCGATCGGAAAATTTACAAAAGTAAACAGCAATTGGGCGATGGTAATTTGCAGGGGCAGGATCGCTTCCGAATAGCCGGATTTAAAAATCAAAACGATCTTGTCGGCGATCATGATAATACCAACGCTTATCGGTATGGAAATGACTATTAAATAATTCATCGCCCGCTCAAAAGTGACGGATAACTGCCCTTTATTTTTTATCCAATAGAGGGAAAGCGCCGGATAAAGCGAAGCGGCAAAAGCCATCGGCAAAAACTGCAGGGCGATGATCATTTTAAAGGCCACCTGATAAATTCCAACCGCCCGGTCGCCGGACAAAAGCGATAAAAGCACCGAATCAAGAAAAGTATAAACCCGATTTAAGACACCGTACAAAGTAAAAGCGACGGAAATGCCGACTATATATTTTATGCGCGAAAAATCCCAGTCCGGCCTGATTTTTATCTTCCATTTAACCGCGACAAGATACATGGAATAAAAAAAGTTAAAGGCGCTCGCGGCGATTAACGGCAGGAACATCCACTTTAACCCGGCGCCGACTTTAACGAGCGCCACTCCCGCGCCGATTACGATCAGCTGAAAAATAATTGATCCAGCGCTTTCGTACGCGAGGTTATGGAAGCCGCGGATGGTGGAAAAAAATGACAAAGTGAATGAGTCCATTGCCATGCAGAGCATTGACAGGTAAACGAGATACCTGGTTAAGCCTGGGTAACCGAGCGCGTTTATTAAAACCGCCGCCGCTACGAAAGATACGGCCGTCAAAGGGATTTTCATGGCCAGAATGCTCCCTAAAAATTTTTCCGCTTTGGCGTTGTCTTTGGCCACCTCCCGAATTAAAACCCCGGCAAACCCAAGGTCAATAATTATGGAAAAAATCGTGGTAAACGAAATGGCGAAATAATATTTACCGAGATCTTCCGGGCCGAGGTAGCGCGCTAAAATTATGAAATAACTGAAAGAAATCACCTTCTGCAGTATCAGGGCGACGGTAAAATAAGAAGTGTTCTTGGCGATGTTGGCGATTTTTCCCGGCATAATTGTTATTGTGTTCAACTTTCGTAACACGGACACGAAACCGCAATATAAAATAAAGGCGCGTAAGTCCTTTATAGCATTATACTACAAGCCGCTGAAAAGCAAAAATCCCGAATTGTTCGGGATTTTTGGTATCTGATATTTTGTTTAACGTTTACTCCACTGCGGAGCCCGTCTGGCTTTTTTCAAGCCCGGTTTTTTCCGCTCCACTTCCCTCGCGTCGCGGGTTAAGTAGCCTTTGGCTTTTAACGCCGGCCGGAGCTCCGGGTCAAATTTAATCAAAGCCCGGGAAATTCCGAGGCGAACCGCTTCGGACTGGCCGGATTTTCCTCCGCCAGACGTTAAAATTGAAAAGTCAAAATCTTTGTTTCTGCCAGTCAATTTTAAGGGCTGGTTAACGGTCATCATAAGTCCGGCCGGAAAATAATCGGTCGCTTTCATCCCGTTGACCATGATAATGCCTTTGCCTTTTTCATAAAGCCGGGTCTGGGCGATGGCTCTTTTCCGTCTGCCGATCGCGGCGATATAACGACCCTTGAAAATGTCGTTTTTAACTTTTTCCTCGGCCGCGACGATTTTAGTTGTAGCTTTTGTTTCTGCCATAATATATTTAATCTTCAATCATTCAATCTACAATCAATAAATTAAGAATTGAAATCGCGGATTGAAGATTAAATGATTACAGATTGATAATTTATTTCACTATCAGTCTTTTCATCATCCCGTTCCGGAGCCGGTTAGGGGGAAGCATTTCCCGCACCGCCCGGATTAAAATATCAGCCGGTTTTTTCTGCATCATGTCCTTCATTTTTACGGTTTTCAGGCCGCCCGGATAACCAGAATAACGGAAATATTTTTTCTGTTCCAGTTTTTTTCCGGTAAATTTCAGTTTGGCAATATTACTCACTTCAACAATATCCCCGGAATCAATGTTTGGGGTGTATTCAGGCTTGTTTTTACCGCGCAAAACCAGGGCAATCTGGGTCGCCAGCCGGCCGACGGACTTTTCGGCGGCGTCAATTTTAATATGTTTTCTTTCTATTTTAATCATATCGTTTTAAAATCACCTCTATCAAATACTCTATACCAGCTCTATCCGCACAATTTCCGCCCCGTCGCCCTGGCGCTCCCCAAGCTTAACGATCCGGGAATAACCGCCTTTCAGGCCGGCGTAACGGCCACCAATAACTTCAACCAGTTTTTTTGCCGCCATCTTCTGGGGCAAAATTGACATAATGCGTTTTTTTGAAGCCAGGTCGTTCTTCTTGGCGTAAGTAATCACCCTTTCTAAAAGCGACCGGACGGCTTTGGCTTTGGCTTTGGTGGTTTTTACTTTTTCATAAATCAAAATACTTGAAGCCAAATTCCGAAGCATGAGCTCTCTTGGTGCCTTTTTTCTGTCCAGTATTTTGTTTTTGTTCCTGTGTCTCATATTTAACTCAATTTTCAATTATTCATTAATTGATCATTGAAGATTGATAATTGATTAATTTTTCTTCGGCCTTCCCCTTTTCTTCGATGATTCCTTAGCTTCCATTTCAACCGGGGCTTCTGATTCTTCTCCGCCGACTTCTTTTTCTGAAACGCCTTCAGTTTCCCCGATTTCGGCTATCACCGCTTCTTTGCCGATTAAAGCGTTAAATTGTTCGATTAATATTTTGGCTGATTGGGAAAAAGCTTCTTCCGGCTCTATCGTTCCGTCGGTTTTTATGTCCAGTTTTAATTTTTCCCAGTTAGTCATCTTTCCGACGCGGATACTTTCAATGTCAATTCCGACCTTAACCACCGGAGTGAAAATTGAATCAATTTCAATGTAGCCAATTTCGGAATTTTTATTTTCTCTCACTTCAACCGGTTCATAGCCTTTGCCCTGGGCGACGTGGATTTCCATTTCCAGATTGCCGGCCATATCGGTAATATTGGCGATAACCATTTCCGGATTCATTATTTCAACCTGGCTGGATTTCGTTATGTCGCCGGCTTTGACTTTTTTCTCCCCGTGGACAGCGAGCTCAAGCTTAACCGGTTCTTCGGAAAATACCTTTAACCTTAATTTTTTTAAATTCAGGATGATTTCCAAGACATCCTCTTTAACGTGCGGAAGCGGCATGAATTCGTGATCCGCCCCTTTTATTTTTACCCCGACAACAGCCGCGCCCGGCAAGCTGGAAAGAAGCACCCGGCGAAGCGAATTGCCGATAGTAATTCCGAATCCCGGATAGCAAGGATAAATTGACGCCAATGATTCATGGGCTTCGGCGCCTTTGATAAATTTCACATTCTGGGGTAAAGCAATGGTTTCCATAGATATAAGTCCAAAAGTCCAAAGTCCAAAAGTCTAATATAATTCACCTGACTTTCTGACTTTATGACTATCTGACTGATTGGCTTATGCTATCTTGAATAAAATTCTACTATCATGGCAGTGTTGATGTTGGCCGGGATATCATCGTCGGACGGAGCAGACACAATTTTAGCTTCAAGAGATTTCCGGTCAACATTAAGCCAACTCGGCTTATTCCCTTCGTCTTTCTTTTCCAAAAGCTCGCGAAAATATTTTTGGCGTCTGGAAGATTCTTTTACTTTAACCACATCGCCGGATTTAAGATTGAACGAAGCGATGTTGACTTCTTTCCCGTTAACAATAAAATGACCGTGATTTACCAGCTGGCGAGACAAATCTCTTGAGGGCGCGAACCCCATCCGATAAACCGCATTATCCAGCCGGGTTTCAAGTAATTTGATGAAATTTTTTCCCTTATCGCCTTTTTCTTTTTCAGCTTTTTCAAAAGTAAGGACAAACTGCTTTTCCAGCAAATGATAAGTCTTTCTGGCTTTCTGTTTTTCTTTAAGTTGTATTCCGTATTCGCTTATCCTTGGCGGCCGGCCTTTCGCGCTATGGGGTCCAGGAGGAAAATTCCTCTTTACGATACCGCAACGCGGCGTACTGCAACGTTCGCCTTTTAAAAACAATTTTTCGCCGGCTCTCCGGCATTGCTTGCATTTTGGATCTAAGTTTCTTGCCATAGTTATTCAATCTTCAATTAATTCTGTTCATCTCCAATAGTTCTATTAATATGTTTTTTATGTTTTTTCGGATTATTGTAGATTATACTCTTCTCGGTTTTTTCGGACGACAACCGTTGTGCGGTATCGGGGTAATATCTTTTATTGAAGTTATTAATAACCCGTTGGCGTTCAAAGCGCGAACTGCGGCGTCGCGACCGATTCCCACTCCCCGGACAAACACGCTCACTTCTTTCAAGCCACAATCCTCTTTCGCTTTTGTGCAGGCGATGCGGGTGATGATCTGCGCCGCGTAAGGAGTAGCCTTTTTCGGCCCCTTAAACCCGGCTATTCCGGCTGAAGCCCAGGAAATTACGTTACCCCCCAAATCAGTCAAAGTTACAATCGTGTTATTGTAGGTGGATTTTATAAATACTTTGCCCGTCGGCACTCTCCGGTCTTTTTTCTTGCCTTTCTTTTTCTTTGAACGGCTAGGACCTTTTTCTTTCCTTTTTTCCAATTTTTCTTTCACGCTGTCGGGCAGTTCAACAAGACCGCTTACGGGGCGGCGGCTCTCTTTTTCTTCTTCCGGATCAGACAAAAAAGACGCGGCACCGTTTGCCGTCGCGGCAACCGCATCGGCAGATGTTTCTTCGGTCTTTTTATTGTCAGTTTTTATGTTTTTTTCTTCAGTCATATTTCATTCTCATAACCCGTAACTCATAACCCATAACTCGTTAGCATTTTACAAAAATTTGCGTTACGGGTTATGTATTGCGGGTTTTGGGTCTTATGTTTTTTGTCCGGCCGGTTTTCTTCCTGAACCCATGGTCTTCCTTACGTTGCCGCGAACTGTTCGGGTATTAGTCTTCGTATGCTGACCCCTTGATGGCAACCCTTTGATATGACGGATGCCCCGATAGCTACTTATTTCTTTAAGCCTTTTGATATTACTCATAATATCCCGCCTCAACTCTCCTTCAACTTTGTTGTCCTTTTCAACAATTTCGCGGATCCGATTGGCGTCTTCTTCGCTTACGTCTTTAACTCTGGTGTTATAATTTATTTTGGCCGTGGCTAAAATATTGATGGATTTTTTATTTCCAATACCAAAAATATAGGTCAAAGCGACTTCTATTCTTTTGTCGTTGGGGAGCGTAACTCCCGCTATTCTTAATGCCATATGTATTTTAGTCTGATAGTCTAAGTAGTCCGAAGTCTGGAAGTCTCTGAGTCCGCTGGTTCAAAATCTGAAAAATATGACTTTTGACTTCATGACTCATGGACTTAATTAACTTGCTTTATCCTTGCCTTTGTTTATGTTTCGGATTTTTGCAGGTTACCCAAAGTCGGCCTTTGCGCCGAACGATCTTGCAATCCTTACATACTATTTTTACCGATGACCTCACTTTCATATATTTTAACTCCGCTTTTGCAAAACGGTTTTGGGGATTTTTCTAAATATCTTACTTACAGATTTTTTAAAACCTAATCCAGCCTCAGCTCCGTCAGAGCCGGTAAGTGATTCTGCCTTTAGTCAGATCATAAGGGCTGATTTGCACCTTAACCCGGTCGCCGGGCAGAAGCCTTATTTTATGCATTCTCATCCTGCCGGAGAGGTAAGCCATTATTTCGTGGCCGTTTTCCAAAATAACTTTAAAAGTGGCCGAAGGCATGGCCTCAACCACTTCACCTCTCATCTCAATAAATTCTTTTGAATCCAATGGTTTATTTTCGTCTGACATTAATGCTAGGGAAACGCAAAAATTCTGTCCCGATCACGCGGGACAAAATCATATTTTTTATTAATGCTTTTTTCAACTTGTGGTAATTATATAGAAAAACTTAAAACCTGTCAACACCTTTACTCTGGTTAGTCCAAAATCGCCTTAATCCTCCGCACTCCGGCCGAGGAGCTTTCTTCTTTTTGGATTTTAAAATGGCCTAATTCGCCGGTATTTTCGGCGTGCGGGCCACCGCAGATTTCGTAAGAAAAAACGTCAGCTCCTTCGCCAACCTTGTAGACTTTTACCTTTTCCCCGTATTTTGACTCAAAAACCCCCATGGCGCCTTTCTGCTTTGCTTCTTCCAGTAGTATCTCTTCAAAAGTAACCGGGAGCTTTTTTAAAATGGCGCTGTTCACTAATTTTTCCACTTCCTGCTTCTGCTCATCGGTCATCTTTTCCGGATGGGAAAAATCAAATCGCATCCTTTCGCCGGTAATATTACTTCCCTTCTGAGTTACATGATCGCCCAAAACTTTCCGCAAGGCGGCGAGAAGAAGATGGGCGGCCGTATGGAGCTTTTTTGTTTCTTCGCTCACGTCAGCCAAACCGCCTTTAAACATCCCGGCTGAAGCGGTCCGGGAAAGCGCCTGGTGTTTTTCCAGCTCTTTATTAAATTCTGCTATTAAATTTTTTGAAGTTTTTATTCCTCTTTCCTCGGTTAACTCAATGGTCATTTCAACAGGAAAACCGTAAGTCTGAAACAAATTAAAAGCAAATTTTCCGTTTATCTCTGTAATTTTTAACATTTCATTTGAAATACTCTCATCCTCTGACATTGACGGAGATACTGATGCGCTTATAATTTTTTCGCCCTTCTCTAATGTCTTGGCAAATTTCTCTTCTTCTTCCTTTAACTGACTTACCACAAAATCAATATTCCGCCGGAGTTCCGGATAGGCTTCGCCATAATCATGGGCGACAATCTTGGCGATTTCTTTGGTCCATAATTCTTCGCCGATGCCTAAGAGGCGGCCGTAGCGGATAGCCCTTCTTATAAGCCGGCGGACAATGTAGCCTTGACCAGTATTAGACGGCCCGACGCCTTTGTCGTCGCCAATAATAAAAGTAGCGGCCCGAAGGTGCTCGGCAATCACTTCAAATTCTTTCATATTCTCCCGATATTTTTTTCCGCCCGAGAGCTCGCTGATTTTATTCAAAATATTGCTAAAGAGGTCTGTTTCAAAAATATTGTCCAGGCCCTGGACGACCATGGTCGTCCGTTCCAGTCCGCCGCCGAAGTCAACATTCTGCTGGGCGAGTTTTTCAAAACCGTTTTCCGTCCTTTTAAATTCCATGAAAACGCTGTTGCCGATTTCAATAAACCGGCCGCAGTCGCAGTTTACGTGGCAGGGCTTTTCCGCCCAGGGGGAATTTTCGTGATGCCTTAGGTCAGCGCCCAGGTCGTAAAAAAGTTCCGAATCCGGCCCGCCCGGCTCGCCGACCGGCATGTTGGCCGGGATTCCCGATCTTGACCACCAATTCTTCCGCTCGTCGTAATAAAAAATCCGGCCGCCCCGCATTCCGTCCCTTTCGGCAAAATCAACGTCTTCAGCCTCAATGCCTTTTTCCTTAAAAAGCTCTTTCCAGATCGCGACCGCCTCGCTGTCCTTATTAATGCCGATTTCTTTATTGCCGCGGAACACGGTTGAGTAAAGCCGGCCGGGGTCAATCCCCAGTTCTTCGGTAATAAAAGTAAAGTACCAGCGCAACTGTTCTTTTTTAAAATAATCGCCCAAAGACCAGTTGCCAAGCATCTCAAAAAAAGTCGTATGCCGGTTGTCGCCGACTTCCTCAATATCTTCGGCCCGGAATGACTTTTGCGAATTGGTGAGCCTTTTTCCTTCCGGATGTTTTTCGCCGAGGAGATACGGGACGAGCGGCTGCATACCTGAGCTGGTAAAAAGAGTGGTCGGGTCGTTGTCCGGCATAATAGAAGCCGAAGGTATTACCGCGTGGTCGTTAGCTTTAAAAAAATCCAGATATTTCTGGCGTATTTCTTTAGAAGTCATAGAAGTAAGAATTAAATGAATTTATTTAACTGTAGCCGATAACCAGGTTTTTGACAAGGTTTTAGGTTATTGATATAATAAGTGCATTATTTTTAATCTCCCATCTTCCATGGATAATAATATTCAAAACAACGAAAACGATATTGACATCAACGCGCCTCTAACTTTTAAAAACCTGGTTGATTATACCGAGCAAATCCTTTTGCTGGCTGTAAATACGGTAATAAAGGAGGCGATAAAAGAAGTTAGAGAAGAAATGGCGACTAAGGAAGAGTTGAAAAAAATGAGAACCGAGATGGCGACTAAGGAAGATATAAAAGGACTAAGGGAAGAGATGGTAACCAAAGAATACGTAGATAAACTCATTATCAAGGAAGATCAAATAACCGGATTACTGAAAAATAACGAAGCCGAGCTTGCCGCTTCCCGCGGCGCGCGCCTAAGACAGCAGGATGAAATTGACGACCATGAAATCAGAATAAAAACGCTGGAAAGAGCTCCGGCTTAAACGACAATTTTCATAAACCAAAACACCGCTCAAGATGGGCGGTGTTTTTTCATGGAACAATATTTAAGAAATCTCCCCGCCGCCCAAAACCTCCCGACCTTTATAAAAAACAATGCTCTGACCCGGCGTTATGGCGCGCTGGGGTTTTTTAAATTTTACAATGTACGAGTTGCCTTTTCTTATGACCTCGCATTTTATAGGCGCGTGGCGGTAGCGGATTACAACTTCGCATTTAAGCGGCATTTTCGGCGCGATACCCGTAATCCAGCTTACGCCTTTGGCGATCAATCCATCCTGGAATAAAACCGGGTCGTCAAAATTTTTCACAACGTATAATATATTTTTTTTCATATCAAACCGGGCGGCGTAGTAAGGTCCTGTTCCGCCGATTCTTATTTCCCGGCGCTGGCCGATAGTATAGAGCGGCAGGCCCTGATGCTCCACTAAATTCTTACCGGACGTGAGCCGGACAGCTTTCCGTTCTCCTGTTTTTTCGTCAATCTCCTTTTCCAAAAGCATGATCGGCCCGGATTTTAGTTTCAGGTTTTTTCTTAAAAAATCGTTATGCTGAACCGCCTTGCCGTCGCAATATAAAAAACAAATATCCTGGCTTTCATTTTTCATATTCGGCAATCCGGCTTCTTCGGCGATTTTTTTTACTTCTTCCTTTAACATCCCGCCCAAAGGAAATATAACTTTAGCCAATTGATTTTGGGACAAGGTATATAAAAAATAACTTTGATCCTTTAAAACATCTTTCGCTTTTAACAGCTTAATCGGCTTCTTCAGCCTTACTTTTGATTTATTAATTGGCAATTGAATATAGTGTCCGGTGGCTAAAAAATCCCCGCCCAGTTTTTTTGCCGTCTTTAACAGCTCGCCGAATTTAATCCGCTGGTTGCATCGGACGCACGGGTTTGGAGTAATGCCGCGCTTATAGCTTTTAAGAAAATATCCGATAATCTCTTTCCTAAATTTTTTTTCCATGTCAATGGCATGGAATTTTATGCCCAGTTTTTTTGCCACTTCTTCGGCCGCCAGGAGCGAGCCCGAATCAGCGCCCGGCAGTTTCATGTAAAGCCCCTCCACGTTAAAGCCGGCCTTTTTTAAAAAAAGAGCGGAAACCGATGAGTCCACTCCTCCTGACATAGCGACAATAATTTTCTTTGCTTTTTTATTTTTATCCATAGAATAAGTAAACCGAGATTGGCGTAAACTAATTGATAATTTAATCCCACTCCCCTCCCTGCCTGACTAAAAGTTCTTCGGCGCGCAACGGATCGGCCATTATCTCTTTGACGATTTTTTCCATCCTCGCGCCCTGCGACCCTTTTATAAGAATTATGTCTCCTTTTTTAATCCGATCTTCAATAAATTTTCCGGCGGCTGAATTTTCATCAAAATTATAAATCCGGTCTTCGTCCAGGCCCGCTTCCTTCGCGCCGCGCGCGATTTCCCGCGCCCTTTCGCCAACGGTAACGAGATGGTCAATATCCAATTCCGCCGCCCGCGCCCCGACTTCCCTGTGTCCGGCGGAAGTATAACTGCCAAGCTCAAGCATCTCGCCGAAAACCGCCCATTTTCCGCCTCCGGCCGCCTCAAGGTTTTTTAATACATCCAGCGCGTTTAGGCAAGCCTGCGGGGACGCGTTATAGCTGTCGTCAATAATTAAAGTCCCTTTGACGCCGGGAATAAGGTTTAGCCTCCCTTTGGGGTTTTTAAAATTTTTCAAAGCGCCGGAAATCTCTATGAGATTCATCCCGTAAATTATCCCGACTGCCGCTCCGGCCAGGCTCGCGTAAACCGAAGATAAGCTCACCACTCCGGGCAGGGTTACCGGAACAACCGCGCCTTTATAGCGCATCTTAAAACTTACGCCCCAGCCGCTATCCATTTTAATAATCCCGGCCTCCGAAGCTTCCAGGTCGGCTTTTTGGCCATCATGCCCGAGGCTGTAAGAAATATAATTTATTTTTAAATCTTTCGCTATATCCCTGATCCGCTCATCATCGTAATTCAGGACTGCCCAGCCGGACTTTTTCAATTCTTTTACCAGCAAGGCTTTTTCTTTTTTTATTTTTTCCACGGTTTTAAAAGCCGCCAGGTGCGCTTCGCCGACGCGGGTGATTATCCCAATCTTGCATTGGACAATTTTAAGGAGATACCCGATGTCGCCCGGTTTGTCGGCGCCCATTTCCAGGATGAGGATTTTCGGATAATTCGGATCATGTTTAAAAACAAGCCCAAGGCCTTTAATAAACGTTTGCATCCAGCCGAATAAATTCTTCCCTCGCGCCTCTTCGCCTATGATGGTAAGCGGCAGGCCGATCTCATTATTATAATTTTTTATGCTTTGCCGGACATCGTGCTTTTCTTTCAAAACCGCGTAAACCGCCTCCCGGGCGCTCGTCTTCCCGACGCTCCCGGTAATCCCAATCACCTCGGGACGGTATTTTTGGTAAATACTGCGAGCGATTATTTTAAGAATATACTGAATTATAGCCTTCATAATAAATAAAAGTTAAGTTGTGAATTACCAATGATCAATGATCAATTTTCAATGAATTTTCAATGATTCAATGATAAAATTTTCAAACGTTTGGAAATTGAAAATTGATTAATTGAAAATTCATTGATCATTGTAAATTGATAATTGATAATTTTATTTAACTTCTCTTACTGTCGGCACTTTATAATAATGTAAAATATACTCGGCAATCTCCCCGAATAAGGGCGCGGCCGACGACTCGGCCCATTCTACGTCTCGCGGATGATCTATCTTAACTATCATGACGAATTTCGGCTCATCAGCCGGAGCATAACCCGCAAAAGAGCCTACATGCGAATTGGCTTCATACCCGCGCCCGTCGCTTCTCGGAACCTGGGCGGTTCCTGTTTTACCGGCCACCCAGTAGCCCTTTACCCCGGCCTGTTTACCGTGGCCGTTTTCCACAACATTCACCATCATCCCGCCAAGAAGAGCCGCCGCCCGTTCAGAAATAACCCGGCGGATTTCTTTGGCTCCGGCGGCTATTCTTTCCCCATTTGGCCGGATTACTTCTTCAACAATGTAAGGCTTCATTAAGACGCCCCCGTTGGCGATCGCGGCGTATGCCGCGACCATCTGAAGAGGAGTAACGCTTATTCCCTGGCCAAAAGAGGCGGTAGCCGCGTAGAGCTCTTTGTTTTCTTTTAAGACCAGATTACCGATTTCGCCTTTTCCTTCCGCCGACAGCTCAATGCCGGTCCGCTCGCCAAAACCAAAATTTTTAACATAATCGGCAAAAACCCCAGGCCCGGTTTTTCTCATAACAAATATTACGCCGGTGTTTAATGATTGTTCAAGCACTGTATTCATGGTACATTCTCCATGGGCTTTCAAATCCGAATTTTTTATTTCATAATTAGCAATTTTTACCACTCCCGAGTCAATATAAGTCGTCTCCGGAGTTATTTTTTTCTGATCCAGACCGGCAGCCATAGTAATTACCTTAAAAATTGAACCCGGCTCATAAAGGCCAAAAACACCGGAATTGTTATAATATTTTATGTCGCTTATTTCTTTATAGTTGTTAGGATCAAAATCCGGGGAAGAACACATAGCGATTACCCGGCCGGTTTCCGGCTCAATAATTATCACCGAGCCTCCGTCGGCACCGTGGCGCGCCACTGCGGCGTTTAATTTATCGCAGGCGGCAAACTGGATATTACGGTCAATAGTTAAAACCAAGTCGGCCCCCGGTTCCGGGCGGGTGAATTCCCGGTCATTAATGATTATAAGGTCGCCTGAAGCGTCCCGTTCCGTTTTTAGCGATCCTGGCTTTCCGGAAAGCTCTTCGTTAAAAAACTCCTCTAGCCCGTAACGGCCTTCTTTTTTTTTCCCTTCATAACCGACAAAGCCGAGAATATTCGCGCCCGTGTTTCCTTCCGGGTAATAACGGAATGTTTCCATTGCATGCCCGAATCCCGGAAGAGAAAATTCCGACTCCTTTTTATCGACGGCGATATAAACCTTATTATTTTTTATTTTAAGCTTGTCATCGCCCATATCCAACCCATCGCTCCGCGCCAGAGCGAGGTAAATCTTTATAAGATCTTCTTCTTCTACTTTGTTTTTAATCGGTTCATAAGGATCATTTTCTTTTTCAAGAATTTTAGCGTAACTGGCGATCCCTTTTTTTGCGCGCTCTTCAAGTTCAAGGTCCCTTTTGATTCTTAAAAATTCCTCTTCGATTTTTTCTCCCGATTCTTCTTTCTCTTTTTTAAATTTTTTCGTAAGCTGGTCAGTTTTCTCTTCATCTTTTGCCCGGTCAAAATAATCATAAATTACTTTAGCTTTTTCCTCAACCTTATTCGCGGGGATTTCCGCCGGTTTGGCGTAAAAAAGGGCGAACTCCTTGTTAGTCGCCACCGGGTAAAGCTCTTTATTCCCGCCCTCTCCGCTGTCTTCTATAAAAATCCTTCCCCTATCCGGCTCCAGCTCGCGAAAAACTTCATGCTGACCGGCCGCCAAAGCCGAGTAATAATCTTTTTGTAAAACCTGGAGATAAAAAATTTTGTAGAGCAGGCCGCCGGCCAATAAAAAAATAATCGCCAGGAGAAAATTCGCGCGATTATTTTTTTCCGCCGTTCCTTTCCTGCACGAACGGATCATCCGTGAATTTTTGTTTTTCTTCCAGGGCTTCATGTTTTCATTTTGTTTTATTTTTTTATGTTAGCACGACAAGCGCAATATAAGTCAAAAGTTAAAAGTGCAAAGTTTAAAATTATTTTTGATACTTCAACTTTTAACTATCTCTTCGCCACTCCCATGGATGGGGCAATATAATCAATTTTATTAACCTTCACCAATCCCAGCCTCTTTACTTTTTCGTCAATTTTCGAATATGCCTGGAGTTTCATAATTTTTAATTCCAAGTCCGCGTTCTCGGCGCTAAGATCATTAATCTTCTTGTTTATTTCTCCGAGCTCAAAGCCTTTAACTGAAAGCGAATTTACACCGAAAAGGAAAACTCCGAAACCCATAAAAATAAGAAAGAAGATAATCCTGTTTATAATCCGGAGGCTTAGGCCTTCTTTCATTTTCATGAACAGATCTTTTTTTTCTTTGAATGAAGACATAAAATAAAAATTTCCAATTTTTAATTTTTAATTTTTAATTTTTCCGCCGCTCTTAGCTTAGCGCTTCGGGCGCGCGGATTATTTTTAATCTCTTCGTTCGACGGGACAATGACTTTTTTAGTAAGTATTTTTAAATCGGCTTTTTCGTTATCCTCTTTTTCGCCGTATTTTGACCGTTTTGAAACCTTTCCCGCGTTTTCCTTAAAAAACCTTTTTACTATCCGGTCTTCAAGGCTATGGTAGGAAATAACCACCAGCCTGCCGCCTTCCTTTAAAAGCGAAATTGCCTCGGGCAGGGCTTCGCTTAAAGCCCCCAGTTCATCATTTGTCGCGATGCGCAAAGCCTGAAAAGTTTTTGTCGCCGGATGAATTTTTCCTCTCCGGTAAAAGGCCGGCACTGCCGCGTTTATTATCTCAACCAATGCGCCGACGGTTTTTATTTTTTCTTTTTTTCTTTTCTCAGTAATCTTTTCGACAATCCGCCAGGCAAACCTTTCTTCGCCATATTCTTTAAATATCCGCGCCAGCTCATCCTTTGGCCGACTGTTGACTATGTTCTCCGCTGTCTCAAGCGTTTTGCCAAAAGCCATGTCTAGTCCAGCTTCAGCCATTTTAAAAGAAAAACCTCCGGTTTCACGCGCGAGCTGAGCGCTTGATAGACCAAGATCAAATACAATGCCGTCAAACTTAACGCCTGGCTCAGGGAAATTCTTTTTAATAATAATCGGTAAATTCCTGAAATTCGCATGAGATAAGAATGAATTTTTAATTTTTAATTTTTCAATTTTTAATTTGGCGTTCTCTATGGCCAGCTCATCAGCGTCAATGGCCAGAACTTTTCCTTTTTCGCCAACCTTATCCGCGATAGCCCCCGTATATCCTCCTCCCCCCAAAGTGCAATCAATATAGTAACCGCCTTTTTTTATATTCAGGTATTCCAGCGCTTCGCTTAACATTACCGGCGTGTGATGATATTCCATTTAATTTTTAATTTTTAATTTTGTAATTTTTAAAAATTCAAAAATTATAAAATTAAAAATTCTCTCATACTCCCAATTCTCCCATCGCCTCCGCGATATCGTTACTCGCCGCTTCAGTTCCCTTTTTAAATTTCTCCCAGGCTTCTTCATCCCAGATTTCCAGCCGGTCGTATAATCCGGCAACTATGGCTTTCTTTTTCAGGCTCGCGTATTTTCTTAAGTATTCCGGCAGGACGATCCGGCCCTGCGAATCAAAATCAACATCCATGGCGCCGGCGAGCATAAGGCGGGCAAAGGCTCTGGCTTTGGCCTGCGAAATCGGCAGAGCCGCCAATTTTTTCGCCAGTTCGGCCCAGGCGTCTTTCGGATAAAGGGAAAGCGAATTATCCAGCCCCCGGGTAACGACCGCGCCTTTTTTCAATAGCGCCCTGAACTTAGCCGGTATGGCCATCCGTCCTTTGTCGTCTATGTTGTGGCTGTATTCACCTATGAACATAATTTGCGGGAGCCTGTCCCGAATCCGCCTTGGGCGGAGAGGGAAGCAAATTATCCCGAGCCGCAAGGCGAGGGATCTCTGCTTTCTCATCTTCCAATTTCACCTCAATTCCCCACTTTTCACCAACATGATTTTACTATACACCATAAAATGCCCCCGGTCAATCGTCTTGCCCCACTTTTTTTTCGTAACGATATTACGCTAATATTAATACAAATCCTTCAAATAAAAAAATTCCCTCCATATTGTCCACAGAAGAAATTTTTTGTTTATTCAAATTTCCATTAATAACTGACGAGTTTATCCACAGAGTTATCAACAGTTGATACACATAGCGCGTAACATAGAACATGAAACAAAATTTGTTATGCGTTTCATGTTATGTGTTACGTATCGTAATATTAGGTTCTTTATCATATTCTGGAGCAACAATATCAAAGTCAAATTTGGAATTTAGAATTTGCTTGCCCCTCGGAGCCTTGGCGAAGTGGGGGAATTTGGAATTTTTGCTTCCCGTCAGAACATTAATCATGCCATCTTCACTTATCCCCACGACAGGCACATTCAAAGCATATCCCAAAGCGTTCGCGGTCGCCACCCCAATCCGGAGCGAAGTAAATGTCCCGCCGCGATTTACGACTTCAATCATGGTTATAAAGCCGTAATTCTTAATTCTTAATTCATAATTCTTCTTCTTTTTCGCGATTTCCGTTATTTTGCGCTTATAACTGTTTAAAACAGAATCAATGAGCGGTAACAACTTCTCCGCCTGCTGATATCGCGCTTTAATTATTTTTTTTACAATCACCTTCCCTACCGCGTCCAACAAAGCCGCTTCAATTTCGGTGGAATTATTTTTAATGGTGTTGATGCGGAGGATCATATATTCTTTATATTTATTTTACGCTCATTCTACTAATTATGGTATATTTATTTTCTAAATTATACAAGCTATTTTTTCCCAAAAAAAACGACCCTCCTGAGTTGTAAAGATGTCTTTGAATCCGGGGCTCCAGGATTCTCTGACTCTCAACTCAAGGAGGGTTTAACATGCCCTGTCCCTTTGGCTGGGGCTTGGCTCAAGGGCATCCACGCCGGACACCGCGGCCGCCAAAACGGACGAGGGCAACTGAAAAACTGTAAAAATGAACATTTCCGCCCCGACGGCAAGTCGGGTTGAGCCGCGGCCGGGTGGCCGGGCGTCAGCGTGGCAACATGCGGACGTTGCCGGCGGGGCGGGTGGGGGGGCTACTCGGAGATTTGGACTGTAAAGTCCTTGTCTCCTTTCAGCCGTCGCCACTTGCAGGCGGGGTCGTATTTGATAAAAACCCGCCTGGTATATTTCCCGGCCGACAAGTGGCCGACCTCCACGGGAGGCAAGCTCCCGTCAAATGGCTGGTAATTCACCTCTTTCCAGTCCAAAAACTTCCGGACTGGGTTTCCGGATTCAGGTGTGAAAACCACTTGAACACAGAATTTTTGGGCCCCGGCGACCCAGAGCCGGGGAATGGCGAACAGGAAGTGCCCGGTCGTGAGATCGGTCGCCTTTCCCACTGCCCACTCCCCGGGCTTTTGGGTGGTAGTCAAGCCGGCGCCGGTGGCCGTCCAGATCAACCGAGAGGCGGGTCCGTCGGTGATAGCAACGGTCCGCTCCCAGCAAGCGGACTCAACCCCGTCGTCATAGACGACGACAGAAAGGGTGTAATCGCCGGGAGCCAGTGCAGGAAAATCGTTAAGTGTGAATGTCAAAAAAAATCCCGACCAGTTGGCGCCAGCCGGACTAACTGACTGACATCTCTCCTGATCCCCTCCCAAACTCGCGCAAACCTTTACGGTCTGCGCATTGCTAGTGGATCCAAAGGTCGCCTTTACGGCAACCTTCTCCGAGGACTTAAATTTGTAGGGGGCCGACTTCACCCCTTTCAGTACGACACTCTCCCACCCGGAGGTGATTGAGTTCGCTAAACCGGTTCCGAGCTCCACCGAAGAAATTACGGTGGCGGAAACCGGGTTAGGGGTGCAGAAAAAAATTCCGCTCAAGCCGAAGAAACAGACAACGGCAAGCAGGGTCAAAAGGCCAAAACTTTTCTTCGCGAACATTTCTTCCTCCATATTCTTATTGTTCGCATTTTTTTCAGGCCTGCCTGGCAACAGCGCCGGGCTCCCTCGGTCTCACCATGAGACAGACGGACATGAGGGTAAAAGGACCTGCGGAAGGGATATATTTTGTCATTCTGAACGGAGCAAAGCGTAGTGAAGAATCTCGTGATTATTGCTACTACGACGAGATCCTTCGCTTCGTTTCACTGCGCTCAGGATGACGGAAAATGTTTCCCTTCCGCAGGCCTTTTAATGTTTTAATTTTAAAGAACGAATTAATTGCGTAATCATATCCACTCTTATTCAATCGTAAATCCGATGCTGTATTTTAATCCGCTGTACTGGCTTTCAACTTTAACATCGGACGGTAATGGGAATTGCGCGCCGGATATTTTCTCCGGAATGGTAAATATCTGGCTAAAACGACCATTCGCATCGGCGCGGACAATGTACTTAGTATCGCCGATCATAACATCCACCGGCTCGGATTGCATAAAGCCTCTTCCGGTTAAAAGGAAATTAGCTCCGCGGGGAGCGCGGTTTTTATCAACCGAAAGCGCGAGCGGCTCAAAGGGTCCGATATTATCCTCGGTTGATTTAATATAGCCGATCCTATTTAATTTTGCGTCCAGGGCGACGATGGCCGAATCAGTAAAAGTTATGATTACGTCTCCAGACGGCCTGGAAACGACTTTGAGTCCCATCATCCAGGCCGATTCACCGCCGAAAAGGTCTTTCGCGTATTTCCAGGCCAAGGGTTTTAGGGTTGCTTTGTCAAATTTCACTAATCCCAGTCCATCGGAAAAATACAGATAGCTTTTATTGTCCGAACCGGCGACGTCATAGCCGAGATTGGAGATGTGGCGGACGAATTTCTTTCCCGTGCCATCAAAATTCATACTTAAAAGATTTTCATCATCAGCAATAATCAGCCTGCCGGAAACGGCATCATTATAAATTTTGCGGTTATGTTTTTCATTAACCGTGATCGCGACTTCGCTAACGTACTTTCTTGCCCGGGCGTCGTAAATTTTCAATTTGCCTTCCTCCAGGTTAAAAATAAAGTTTCCGTTCCCGCTAAAAGTCATATTATACGCTGACTCATTGGTAAGGCCGTTAAAAGCGTTAATCGCCTCTAAATCATTATTCCAGACTTTTACGCCATGTTTGCCAATCGTATAAATATTATCTCCCGCGACCCTAACATCCATAAACCAGTCCCACTGGCTGTCTTTAACTTTTTTCGCGAGCACCGGCAGGTAAGGGTCTGAAAGATCGTATTTATAGATATAGCGGCCGTCCACGAGATAGGCGAATATTTTTCCGTTCTCGTTCGCGAACGCCGCGCCGAGAAAATTCTTATTTCCGACGTAAAATTCTTCGGCCGGACGGATAACCGCCAGCCGACTAATCCCGTTTTTATCCAGTCCGAAAAGCTCGTAAAATCCCATGTTGACCGTGCCGACCAGGGTAATATCGCCCGCGGCAATCGCGTCACCCGAGTAGTAGGGCTTAGTTTTAGCCTCTGTTTTCGCGGCGCCGAACAATAATACCATAAGAATTGAAATCGCGAGAATTTTTGTTTTCATACTAGTTGAAATTTATGTATTTAAAAAACCTTAATAACATGCCTGGCCTTCTTTTATTTTCTATCGTTCTTTCGTATGTATTTTCAATTTTTTTCCAAAGATCATCCCAGTTATAAGCGGTAAAAACCCTTGATTCGGCTTTTATGCCCGCCGCGGCCATTTCATCAGGATGATCCGATAAATACTTAAGCCTCGCGGCCAGATCAAAAACGTTTCCGCCCTTGAAAGTAAAACCCGTATCGCCGATGGCTTCAAGATTTTCTTTGATATCGCTTACTAGCACCGGCCGTCCGTAAGACATGGCTTCCAAAAGCGCCAGGGATAATCCTTCGCTCTCCGAAGGCTGGACAAAAAGAAAAGCGTTGGAAAAAATTTCAGCGAGTATTTTTCCCGACAAAGCGCCGGTAAAAATTATTTTTTTGTTCGGATTTTTTTCTTCGCGTCCGTAATCTTCGGCCGTCTTTTTTAATTCCCTTACGTAATTATCGGTAAAAAATCCGTCTCCGGCGATAACCAGCTTTTTATCGGTGTTAAGGTTTTTATAGGCTTCCGTAAGATACTGGATGCCTTTATGTTTAACCAGCCTTGATACGCTTAAAAAATAACCGTCTTTTTCCAAACCCCATTTTTCTCGGATCAGCTTAGCCGACGCTATTTCCGGAATGACTACCCCGTTCGGAACGCAGACTACTTCTCTTCCATATTTTTCTTTGGAATATTGTTTTAAGGTCTTTGAAATGGCGATAACCTCGTCGGCCAGCTTGTGCATTACAAATTCGCCGAATTTTAGATACCATTTGGCAAAACTACCCCATTTTTTATGAAAATAGCACCGGGTATGAAAAGTCGCTATGACCGGGGTCCGGGGTTTAAGAAGTTTAACGAGCCAGATTAACGAAGACGGTCCGATTGAGTGGAAATGGATTATATCAACCTTTCTCCTGAATATCACGTCCAAAGAAGCTAGAAAAGTATGGCTTATCGCGTCCAAATTTTTTGTCGGAATACTCGGCAGGCTTACGAGCCGCGCGCCTTTATACTCTTTTAGAGCCTTATCCGTGTAATTGGGCCGGGTATAAACAATGACCTCATGCCCGACCTTAACTAAGCGGACAGAAAGATCCTCAACGTGCTTTTCAACGCCTCCGGAAACAGCCGGTATTCCTTTTTGTCCAATTATTGCTATTTTCATAAACTGTATAATTTATCCGACCTTAGCATAAAAAACCTTAAAAGTCAATGGCTTTTGGTATAATCTAGATATAAATTTTTTTCTAATATTAGCCTCGCTTAAGTCTAATCTTTAATCCAGCAACATTAACTATTCATTAAGCCGGAATAAACAGCTGAAATTTCACTCATATAGTTCTCCGCGTTCATGCCTTTCACGGTCTTCGCGGCGTTAGTCTCTATTTTTAAATTTTCGCCAGCGTCCAATTCAGTAAGCTTGGCGGCCAGATCATCCGCGCTACCGGTTTTAAACAAAAGGCCGTTCTGGCCGTGTTTTATAATTTCGGCTATTCCGCCGATATTGGAAGCAATAACTATTTTTCCGGCCGCTAAGGACTCAAGCAGGGCAAACGGCATGTTCTCCGGCCAAAGAGACGGAATGATTACGGCCTTAGCGCCAATGATTAATCGCTTTAATTCATCGCCATATTTCGGACCAAGCAGTTCCGCGCTGTCATTTAATTCTAAATTCTTAATTCTTAATTCTAAATTCTCTTTATCCGGCCCGCTTCCGGCGATTTTTAACTTTAAATTCAGGCCTCTTGTTTTAGCAATTACTAAAGCTTCCATAAGCGTGTCAATTCCCTTTTCTTTTGAGAGCCGTCCAAAATACAAGAGGTAATCTTTTTTTTCATTTCCCGCGGGCGCTTTCCAGCTTTCCTGATTAACAAAATTGTTTATGACTTTTACTTTTTCTTCTTTAATCCCCGATGAAACAATTATATTTTTTATAAACCGGCTCGGAGCTATGAAAAGATCAATTTTAGAATAGGATTTTAATACGTGGCGTTGAAAATACGCCTCAAACGCCGCCAAAAAACTTTTTACGTAAGAATTTTTTACGCATTTGCCAAAAAAACAATTATAATATTTTCCGCCGACGCATTTATCGCAATACTTATTTTTATTAAACAGCTTGTAGTTCGGGCAGGTGAGCTTATAGTCATGCAAAGTCATCACCGTAGGGATCCCCCGCTTTTTTAATTCATGGATTATTGACGGGCTTAAGTGATGATAAATATTATGGAGATGGGCGATGTCGGGATTAAATTCTTTTAACAGCTCTTTTAATTTTTTCCGCGCCTGACAATTATAGAAAATATTTAAAGCCGCGCTGATTTTGCCGGCCGGAGCCAGCCGACCGTCAGTCTCAGAGTCTTTCGCGAAAAACCGGGACCAGCCGGAAAATATGTTTCTCGCACTAAACATGGAAAAATACGCGACTTCATGGCCATTTTTTTCAAGAATTTTTCCGGTATCAAGGTAAGACCTTTCCGCGCCGCCCCTTAAATAATGATAATTGTTTATTAAAAGAATTTTCATTTTATTTTGCCATCAGCTTAAAGACCCTTTTTGCCCCATTAATAAAGAGCTCGCCAGCGCCCGGCCGGAACATACAACCTAATAGGCAGCTTTCTTCGCAGGCAAGGCTCGCTTGGACGATATTTTTTCTTTTTTCGCTTTTTAAATAATTAGCCAGGCTGATGTTTTTTAAATCCGCTATTTCGCCGAATTTGCAAAATATTACCTTGCCGAAAGGATTGATCGCGATCTGATCCATTCCGGCATAACAGGTTTTATGAAATTTATTGTCAGTAAAATAATCATAAAAAGAATTCAGATGCTCTAGATCATTTAATATAACCCCGGGATTTTTTTTCTTCAGTTCCATTAAACCATCCATGGCCACCCTGAGTTTCCCGTAATTTTCTTTTTTTACCCATAACGCGTGGCTGGTTTCTTTTTTTTCAATATCCCGGTTGCCAAAATCATAGGGATCATATGGCTGGAAAAAAATCAAAGCGCTGTTTTTTATCGCCAACCCGGCCACCAGTAAAGCCTCATCAAGGTTTTCTCCAGAAAGAACAAAGTTTATTTTCAAAGCGATATTAGAATAGTTATTTTCGCGAAAAAGCTTTAGCGCCCGCTCTACCGAAACATAAGCGCCCGAAAAACCCCTAAGCGCGTCGTGCTTCTCCCCCATACCGTCAACGGACAGGGAAATGTGCCCGCCTCCGGCCCGGTTATACTCAGCTAAAATTTCTTCGTCCAAAAGGCTGCCGTTAGTGGCGAAGTGGGTATAAATCCCATTTTTATTGGCATAACCGAGAAGCTCCAGCGTCTTTTCCTTATAAATCAAAGGCTCCCCGCCCGAAATTCCCAGTTCGCCGATTCCCAACTTTTTCATCTCGTCAATAATCCCTTTCACCCGACCGATGGGAATATATTCATCAGCATTCTCGCTTATCCCCTGTTTCCACTGCGGGCACATTTTGCATTGGTAATTGCATTTGTTGCTTAAAAGAAAATAAACCTTTTCCGGAGGCGGCAAGAACCATCCGGTTTTCATGTAAAACCAGGTTTTAAAGTTATGTTTCAGTTTCCTCAATCCGAGTAAACCATATTTTTTTAATTTTTTCGCGTTAAACATTTCTTACCAGATATGGTTATTAACCAGACCCTGTTATGTGTTATGTATTATGTGTTATGTGTTTTATTTTTTCTTTCGCAATCCACATCCCCGCCCGGAACCAATGTTTCTTAATCGCCGGTTTGGCAGTACAGACCATCCAGCAGGGCGTCGGGCATTTTTTAACTTTCATCCGAATTTTCTTTGCTTTTTCTCCTTCCCATATTTCCTGAAAACTTTGTCCGCTTAAATTGCCGGCCTTATCGCTTAAAATATTGCAGGGATAAATATTTCCTTCCGGATCCATGAAAAACGAGCCGCAAAGCGCGTCGCAAGGGAGAAGCGCCCGGCCGATATTGACATAATAGACCATGCCGCGCATGTAATAGCATTTTCCCAATTCGGCCGGTTTGAATGATTTTATTTTCCGGCTTATTTCTCCTTTGAGCTGCTTCTCGATTTCGGCTTTTTCCGTTCCCTGATTGCTGTCGGTGGAAAAATAATTATCGCTGTTATGAGCGACGGTAATGCCTAGGTTCACGCCTTCCGCGCGACAGAATTCCGCTACTTTCTCGTATTGGCTTTCATTACCGGCCATGAATGTGAACCCGGCGCCGATATTTTTAAAACCGATCTTTTTTAAGCGCGACACGGTGTCTTTAACCATGCCGAAAGCGCCAGGTATTCCTCTTATTTCATCATGAATTTTCCCGATCCCGTCAATGGATACGGCAATGGTTACACGATCAGAATAATTTTTCTTCAAAATCTCTTTGGTGATTCTTTCAATCAAATCCGAAAGATAACCGTTAGTGGAAATAACCACGCGGCTCGGTTTTACTTCCCTAAAAATCACGTCTAAAATTTTCAGGATATCATTCCTTAAAAATGGCTCACCGCCGGTAATATTAATATCATCAAGGCTTTTTGGCAGTCGTCCGTAAACTTCCGGACTAAGCTCTTTACCGGGCGTCATCTTCCAGATATTACACATCCTGCAGCGGGAATTGCATTTATAGGTTATGGCAATTACCGCTGATTTAGGATCATTTAAAAACATATTATTTACTATTCACTTATTTTAATTCACTTTTTTGGTTTAAAAAAAATGCACTTATGGCAACTCAAGTATGGATCGCTTTTCTTCCCGTCTTTAAAGTATTTTCGTGCCGCCCGAAATTTTTCATTATTCCAAATTTCTTCCATATTCCCATCATTCACGCTGCCGAAATTATTTAATTCGTCATTGTAATAAAAACAACACGGCTGGACCGTTCCGTCAAATTTAATTTGCGGATGGCCGTAAAGCCAGAAGCAGGTTTTTTGCTTTGGCTGAGGATTTCCGTATTCCTCGCGCAAATCTTTTTTAACGGAAAAATAATCTATTCCAAGCTTTTCGGCGATGGCCATTATTTTTTCAATTTTTTTTCGGTCATTTTTTTCCGGGGCAATGGTCTGGATTTCTATTAAAGGATATTTTGAATTTTGCCTTTTCTTTTCCGCGATCAAAATTTTTAAATTTTCCATTACTTTCCCAAAATCGCCGCCCTGCCTATACTCGGCGTAGGATTCGTCATCACAGCCGTCCATAGCGACGATCAGGTGCGACAGCCGGTTTTTTACGAGGCCGCGCGCTAATTCCGGCGATAAGATATTTAAGTTTGAACTGATAACGCTCCCGATATTATTGTCGCTTAGTATTTTTACTATTTCGGCAATCCGCGGATAAATAAGCGGCTCGCCCATAGAATAAAGCGATACTTTTACGAGGTATTGTTTTAGCTCATTAACAACCTTTTTAAACAAGCCTATGTCTATGCTCCCGGTTTTTCCGCTCCCGGAAAGCGCGTTGTTTTCCGCCGCGTGAAGACAGCCTCTGCATTTTAAATTACAGAGGTTGGTCGGTTCAATCTTGATAAAATAAGGCTTTGACCTTAAAACTTCCGCGCCCGCGGCTTTTTCCAGCCGGGACAAAAGCACATTTACGGTCTTTTTTAGATTCAAATGCGGCAGAGCGGTTTTAAAATGCCTTTTTATTATTGGCCAGGATGAAGAATATCTGTTGTGACTGATTATTGTCATACCCTTGAATTAATATCAATTTTATGCTAATTTAAACTATATTTTACTTGTCTTAAAAACCCATGAATATAATAATTTATGACTTTTCATTCTAATACATTTTTGAAGAATTGTCAAATAACCGCCCTTATATCAGCCTCGGCCTTACTTCTGGTTCTTATTTTCCTCAACCTCCCCGTAATAATAAGCTTTATACTGGCTTTTTTTATCGGCCTAATTCCCTTTTTTCTTTTCCGGCCAATAAGTTTTCTTTACTTCCTTTTTCTCGTTACGCCGAGTTTAAGAATAATCTCAACCAACGAAATAATATTCAAAAATGATTATTTGGCTATTAATTTTAACGCGATTATTAACTTCTCCATTCTCTTTTTTGGCTTGGCGCTGTTATTGACAAAATGGAAGGAAGCGGTCTTATTCATAAAAAAATATAAATTCGTTGCCCTGTTCTTCGCTTTTATCGCCCTAGCCTTTCTGAGCGCGGCTTATTCGGTTGACAGAAATTCCACCCTGGAAGAAATTATCAGAATAACCGGGACGTTTCTCTTACTTCTCTACGGCTATTTAACAGTTAAGGATAAAAAAACTTTTAATTTTCTTATTTTCGCCATGCTCGCCGGAGCGGCCATTCCGTCGCTCGCGGGGATTTTCCAGCATATAAACGGGATTGGCTGGTGGGATAAAACTATCGCGGTTTACCGGATTCAGGGAACATTCCTCCATCCGGCGACTTTTTCCTTTTATCTTCTTTTTCTCCTGCCGGTTATTTACGCGCTTTTTCAAAATGAAAAAAACCGTTTTAAAAAAGTCGCGTTCTCTGGCCTGGCCGCCGTTTTTATCTTTCTTATCGTCGCTTCCCTTACCCGCGGAGCCTGGGTCGGGCTTTTAGCCATGATTATAGCTTTCGGAATTTTTATCAACCGTAAAGTCCTTATCGCCTCGGCCGCGATTCTTTTTCTCGCTTATTTATCAGTACCCGCAATCCAGAGCCGGGTGAATGATGTTTTTGACCCTAAGTATAACAGCTCTTTTTCCATCCGCCGGAAGATTGTTGAAACCACACTGCCGGCTTTTTATAATTCCCCGGTTTACGGCTACGGCTTTGGCTCTTTCAGCGTTATCCATGACAGCTATAACGAAGAAGCCCATACCTACGAATCGCTCCAGGCTCATAACGACTATTTAAGGGTTTTAATAGAACTAGGCGCCCTCGGTCTCGCCATCTTCCTTAGCCTTTATTTTTTCTTATACAAAACCATCCGCCGCGAGCTCAGTTCAACTAATAATCCGGTTATAAAGAATTATTTATTGAGCCTCATCATCCTCTGGGCCGGAGTTCTGGCCGTGTCTTTTGGCGACAACGTCCTCCGGACAATGGAAGTCCAGTATCTTCTCTGGGTCTATACGGGGGCGGTGCTGGGACTTAAAAAAATCAGCTCAAAATAACGGCGAACTCATCACTTTTAAAACCGGCTAAAACAAAAAAGCGCCGGTTAAGGCGCTGGTTCAAGCTATAAATTCATACTCTAAGACTTTAATTTACTCAATACGAATTCTTTAATTTTTATAGCCGCGCTATAAGCATCTTCGGCGTCTTTCCAGGAAAAATCGGGAAAATCGCCTACGTAACGGGTCGCGATGTAATACTGATTTAGCATTGCGGCTTCTTTGCCGATTTCCTTTACCTGAGGCGCGTCTTTTTCTAAAAACAAAGACAGCTTTATGAGATCGTAAATTTTAACCAATTCCAGATCGAAAAATATGAGTAGCGCTTTTAAATATTTCTCCGCCATCTGCTGGCTTAAAAAACAAATTCCGCTCGGCGCCCCGTCCCGATTCTTAAGAATGGACCGAATATTAAGTTCGTCATCACCGGCTTTTTTAAACCACCTCCCGATTATAATTTTTTTATTTTCTTCTTTCATGGCTTATTTCGCGAATAACACCTTGCCCTCTTTAGCTATTTTAGAAACAAAAGGCTCTTCCAATCTTAGTTCTTCTCTTGGCTTGGATGGAGTATATACAATCAAGTCTATAGGAAAAGGACGAGGCCATATGGAACGGTCTATTTCCATAGCCGTATTCATAGTATTATCCGTCTCTTTAATTATAAACAAATCCACATCGCTGTCTTTATGCGGCTTTCCCCAAGCGTGAGAGCCGAAAAGGATTATTTTTTCCGGCTTATACTCTTTGGCAATTTTATTGGTTATTTCCCTGATTTTTTTCTCGGACATATTTTTCGCTTATAGCATAAATATAGCAAAGGATGCATTAACAGTCAATGAATAAAAACCGTTCAAACTTTTTCCAATCTCAACATAACTATTATTAATATCTACGGTTCAAGTATTTTATCAGCGTCCTCAGTGATAACCTGACTACCGGCCGACAGGTCAGCGGTTCAGACAATTTTCCCAAAAAAAAGCGAGGCGAGGTCAGAATGATCGGTGTATTGATCATCCTGAACCTCGCCTCTTCGTGTTGCAGCTCCGTCCGAGCATTTACGACCTACTAGAGGTCATCAACGCTTTTCAGGCCGCCGCCGCCCTTTTTCTGCGCCTCGCGGATGAGATCCTGGTGGGCGTCCCAGGCGACCTTCCAGCCCTTCAAACCCATAATCGACTTCACAGAAGATACTATTTCGCCAGCAACAACGGCCATCAGCTTGTGTTTATGGCCGGTAGGGTGCTTTCGATCAGCCTTAGCGAAGTAAATTTCGTTCGTCCAGGCCGGAAGGATGAATCCGCCGTCGCTGGTTTGTGCCTGAAAGGCACACAGCTTCGGTACTCCGGATTTGGTCGGGTTGGTAAACTTAAAAGTCACCGACCCTACACCATTTGCCGGAATAGTGGCGGAAGCAAACTCCGTTCCGGCATGACTACCATCAGCATTAAAGTAGTCCATTCTGGCGCTCACTGATTCTCCCCCCGAAAAAAACGAAGGATCCTCGTGAACGTAATTGCCATTCGCGTCCACCGGTGGCTTGCCCACGTACCGCAGGTGGCCACCCCTGGAGTTTGCATCCCCGGCGGATGCTGTGATAGTGAGAACAATCTCGCTGGCCGTGGCGGCGACGACGTTCCGGTTCCCCGAATCGTCACTGCCCGCCAACTCTCCGCTCCAAGCCACCATGGGGGCGGCCAAGCAGAGCACCATTGCCAAAAACACACTCAATAACCGGCTCATGAAAACCTCCTATGATTGAGCCAAGGGTCAAGAGAAAGCCTCCCACGAGAACATCTCGCGCTCAGCCTTCCCTGATTCACTGCCTCTTAGTAAGCAGGCGACTGAAATCAATGATCAATTATCAATTTACAATGATCAATGAAATTTTTGATTAAATTTCCAAAATAAATTGAAAATTTAATCATTGAAAATTCATTGTAAATTGATCATTGATTTAACCCATCTGCCTACTAAGATTATTTTAAAAGAACATAGCTTCAGACAATTAGACTCATCTGAAATTATTTTCTTTCAAACCGTTACGAATAGCGCGGTAAAAAAGTGTACTTAGGCGGCCGAAAATGAATGAATCATCCCGACCGCCCTTATGTTAAGCCCAGCGAACCGGGCAGATTAACTGCTAAATCTTAAACGTCCATCCGTAGCTCCAAAACTGCCCTTGTAGATTAGCGGCAGTGCCCGAATGACCCGTTTTTAAAATGTTTAAAGAACAGTCTCTCTCCAGCCCGAAAGCCGGAAAAAGAAGCTTTCGCTACTTATCACCGATTGGGTAGCTAAATGAATCTACCCCTTCAGGATTTATCGGCGAAATTCCTCCGCCCTGGCTAGCAACTTCGGCCAAGGCATCCTGCTGTGCCTGCGTCTTGAGTTGGCACTGGCCGTCGTCGCAAGCAGGTGCGGCAGACAGAGGCAGTGTCTTAGCGGCTTTGCCCGCAACAGGAAAAGTTGTGATCAGCCCTTGAGGGATGTCCTCGTCAGACTTGCCTTCCCCTTTAATCAGCCGGTAAATCTTAACCGGATTTACCTGGGCGGTCAACCCGATGCCGGTTGCGTTACTTACTTCGCCGCCTTTCTTATAGCTGGCGGCGCTGCCTTTAACTCCGATGCCAAAGGCCTTGTCAAAAAAATTGACATACAGTTTGCCGATGCCAACTTTCCGTTCTGGGCCAAATTTTCCGTAGACATCAGCAGTCAAAGTAATCTGCTTTTTGTCTCCGAACGATACCAGGTCAGCCTCGGCGGCTACGAACGGCCCTTCGTAGCTGGCCTGCTCGGCGGCTAGCCGAGTGACTCTGCCGGTCTTGTCAGTAAAAGTTGATTTTCCTCGGCTATTGAGCACATGCTCGTAGCCGAGGGTGACCTTATATTCCGAAAGATACTTCTCGTCCTTTCGTGAATAATCGGCCAAACCGACCTCACCAACTAGACTATCCCGGTTGAAAGACGACTTTGATTCTCCCGCGGAGTCGGACATAGACATCTTGTCCCAACCCCAGAGGTATCCGAGCCGGGTAAACGGCTCGCGTCCGCTCGGTGTCATCATCCGGGCTTCGGCGCCGAGGGTAAACTCGCCGCCGTGGAAATTAACCGGAGACTTCACGACACCCTTGGGGTCGTTCCACTGGCCGGTGTAACCCGAGAGGCGAGTGTACGGACCTGCTGAGTACTTATTTCCCCAGCGGTCGGTGCCGACCTCCCAGCGAACCGCGCCATAGGTCCAAAAACTAGTGTCGTTGGCGCCGTCGGAGTACCAGGTTCTGTCAGCCCCACCGACTACGTCAACTTGGGGCTTCCTGATGACCTCACTGTACTGCTTTACTATTTCCTCAGGCGCGCTTGGCGGAGGGGGTGGTGGCAGTGGAGGTGGAGGAGGGATTATTTTCAAAAGTTGCAGGTAAATATTGTTGCAACTTTTTCCCTCTATTACCCTCAGCGAATAATCCTCGTTCAGAGGAACAACTGCTTTGGGGCCCTTGCTCCCTTTCTCTAGCCGGGTTTTAGTCCAGCCCTGAGCGCTCTTTCCATAGGTCACGACGGCATAAATCTGGCCGTCAATTTCAACCGTCTGGGTCGAGCTTTCAAGGGCGTTGACCATCCGTTCAACAGTTGCATTGGACAAATTAACCGGCAACCGCGCCTCCTGAAGACTCTTAGGGAGCTGTTCCAAGGCGGCTTTCACCGCTTCGCTCCTAGACAGCGTGGTCGGATTTTCACCCGCCACGGTTTGTGTTAACACCAGTGGCCTCGGAAGCTCTAATTGCTGGCCAGTAAACACCCACAACTTCGGGTGAGTTACTTGACTTTTCCAGCCAGCCAGAGCTCGGATGCGTTTCGGAGATGCCGAATCAGAGTAATTTTGCTGATATATTTTACCCAGCGTATCACCCTTTTTCACGGCGTATTTCTCCTCCGTCTGTACCTGAGGCTCAACGACAACAACTTGCTCATCTTTCCCGTCCTCGGCGAGGACGGGATGAACAAGCGCGATTGCCAAGGCAATCGCCAAGATGATCTTGAGAAACTTACTCACTTGCTTGCCCTCCTTTCAGATGTTTACCATATTTTTTCTTCCAGACGGCCTGATCATCATCGTACTGCTGAAGCCGTCTAAGATAAGCCTCATCGGCCTGGGGGTTTGCCGGTGCTTGGCGCTCGGACTTGAGGTCGCGGAGCACCGATTTAAACCGGGTGTCCGGGGCAGTATCATACCCCGGCTGACTAAGGTCGGCGGATCCGACCATTTCCATCAGAATCCCCAGAACCCGACCGCCAGCTATGCTGGCAAGACCCATAGGTCCTGCAGATGCAGCGGCGGCGTCTTCTGTAGATACGCTACCAATCCGCTCGAGTATTCGCTCTCCTAGTCCTGGGAATTTGAGCCTGGAGATGGATTCGATAATTCCGGCCAATTCGGCCATGAGCTCTTTGTGACGCTCACTGCCGAACTCAACCCACTCAATCTTTACCTCAGGGTATTGATTGATTGGGCGGATATGCTTCCAGTTGAATCTGGGCATGCCGGTGCCAAAAACCAGTTGCGCATCCGGCGCATACTGGTGTTCGGACGACCTGGAGTTGATGTAGGCCTGCCGGTTCCAGTCCCGGCCTTTAACATCAATGACCCAGAGGAGGGGTTGGCTCCCTCTCATGATATCAAGGCCACCGACACTTTCCTTCCCAGGCTTATCATCTTTCTCGTCGTTCCGAAAGATAATATTATGGGCTACTCCCCCGTCGACAACTTCACTCCTAAAAAGGAGTTCGTGCTCGGGAATCAAGACGGAGTAGTATCCCTTTGCGTTGCCCATGTTTTTGAAATCCTGGGGGAGGCTATAAAGCTCATTTTTTCCCATCCGCCCGGTGGCACAGCCACTGAGCAGGGTTCCAATTGCCAAAAGTACCAGAATCCGTAAAACAACTTTCACTTTCATAACCTTCCTCCTCAGACTTTCTCAGCCGCCTCACAGGCGGCATTGGCTTCAATGCTCACGGCCTTTGGGTCAGCTACGACCCTCTGGCCGATCTCCCGGAGTTCTTCTTCGCGAAGCAACGTTGCGGTCGCCTCAACGAGAGAGCCCTCTCTCTTTTGCCAGAATTTCCGAAGCCCGCGACGGAGCTCTTTTAAAATCTCGCTCCGCGATTTGGGCTTCTGGTCATCCGGCCAAAGCGGACTCATATACCGCCCGGGAGAAACTTCTAAAACTTCTGCCTCCCAGTTTACCATCCGGACTTCACCGGGCTCAAGACCCGACTGATCCGTATCCGCGATTTCAAATGGAATAGTTACTATTCGCGGAAACTCGGCAACCCCAGAGACTCCATTTCCTTCGACTATGGGCAGACCGCCCTCCCGCACCTTCCAACATACATACAACAGAAGGGGCAGAATTACGACCAACCCGTAAACGGCCGCAAAGTAAAGGCGACCGCCATTCTCCCACCATGAGGTGGGCGTCACAGCCACGCTCAAGCCGATAAAACCGACGAGCGCGGCCACCGTTACCGGAAGACGCTTTTGCATCTTCTTCCGCCTTTCTCCCGGAACCTACCGGGTGTCAGGTTGCCGGTACCCGAACCACGGGTTTTCACTTCCGAACCTACGGACGCGAAATTACCGGCATGTTACTCTAATAAACTTCACCTATATCATCACAGCGCCGAAGCGCTGATGATCCTAAAATTGTCAAAGAAGCAATTTCCTCCCTTACCTTCAGTCTTTAATAGAGATTGCCACCCGGTAAAACACCTAGCGGCTTACTTTTAAAGCGCGAGGGCAAAGAAAAAATAAATTTAACTCAACTTTATTAATTTACCTTGAATTTCGCAGTATACTATAAACACCCAATACTGACAATTTAACACATTACCTTAGCAGATTTCAGCCTAACCGTCAAGGCCCTGAAAATACAAAAAAGCGCCTAAATTAGGCGCTAATATTAAATAAGTTCATATTTTTTAAAACTACTTCCTGTCTATTAATACCCCTTACATTAAATTCTCCATGCTCCCCCGGCTTAAAATATCCTCAATCCGCGGGCGAGTTTCAGCGCGAAATCTTTCGTCTTCCAGAAAAACGGCAGAACCGGAACCATATTGGTCGCGACTACCTTCGCTGTCCTGAGCGTCCGCGTTTTTAGCCGCGCCAGACTGATCCGGATTTTCAAAAGCCATATTTCGGTTCGCCCGGCCAGTCTGGATATTAAATTCATCGGACCGGATAAAACCGGAACCTTCTCCCTGAGCTTCCGCGCGAAGGCTTTCGCTTTGTCCAGGATAATTTTGTCCTTCTTTTTTAGCCGTAAGTACACTAGCAAGGCTATGCCAATTATTTTCTTCGCGGCCAGGATTATTAAGAGTATTTTCATAATTTTTTCTCCGGTTAGTTTTTCCTTTCGGCCAAAAAGACAAGTCGTACTTTTCTTCCGGAAAAAGATAAATATAAGTAAAAGCGATTACGAGACCGATTATAAAAGCCAGACTGAGGTTAAGCGGCAGGTTCGGGCGGACAGGCCAGTCGGAAACTGCGGGTTTATCAATTACTTTTAATACCACATTTTCCCCGCCGCCGTGGTAATTTTGGTTTTTAGTCACTAAAACAAAATTGATCGCCCGGGCAATTTTTTCCGCCTCAGCGCGATTCGGATGAAAAACGCTTATATTAATCATTCCCGAATCAAGCCCTGGGCGGGCTTCAGCGGTTTCGCCCCATTTTTTTAAAATATCCTTATTATTTTTCTCTTCGCTAAAATATTCCTCATTAATATTAAAGCCGGATTGCAAAACTTCGCCGTAGAATGAATCCGATTTTACCACTTCGGCCAAAACCGAGCTTAAGTATTCGTTGGATCGGTTGATGGAATAAATATCGGTTCCGGCCGGAAATTTCTGGTAAACAAGGATTTTGCTGTCAGCGCCGTATTTAAACCCCCTGATAAGGCTTCCACCCAATCCGAAGATCAATAATAATAGCACCAGCGTTATGATTGTCCCTTTTTTTCTTTTAATCAGGTTGATGTCCATAGTTAATCCAATTACAAATTACAAATTAAAAATTACTAAAAATATCAATAATATTCATATATCAGGCAAAATTAGTAATTCGTAATTTTTAATTTGTAATTTATTGACTCATCACCTTAACAGGTTTAGCGGAAAAAGTAAAGAGGGCACCAAACAAAAAAACCTAATTATGAAAATTAGGCTAACATTAAAATTATTTCCAATCTACAATTATTTATTAATTGAAGATTGTAGATTGAAGATTGTAGATTAATGCGGATTACAGCAATCCGATTTCATCAATTAAAACGATTTTTTTTCCTTCCAGGATGCTATACAAAAACACGTCAGTCATGTCTTTCCGATATCTGTATTCATCCGGATCCATGACCGTAAAATTCAGCTCTTTTTGGAGCTCTTTTTCCATGTCTTTTATGAGGAGAGAGAATTTGACTTTATTGATCTTGCCGACAACGAGGATATCAACCGGTCCGGCTTCGTTGCCGGCGAATATCCCTGAAAGAATAAGAAGCTTAAGATTCCCTATCCGCCTTATTTTTGTCGCGAAATCTTTTTCATAGAGGACCTGGGAGCGGATGATAAGATTTTTAAGCTCGCTTAAAAGGATAAAATCTCGGTTAGCCCGGTAATATTTCCTTTGCTGTTTTAAGAAACCGGTCGGCCGATACGCGGACTTTTTCTTTAATCCGTCAACCGCCTGCCCGCCGGCAGCCTCTCCGGCATTTTCCTTTTTAACCGGAATTTCAACAATTTCCATGCAGGAATTCAATAGTCCGAAAGCTTCAAGATTATCAAGCTCCCTGGCGATTGAATTGACCGCGAGGCCGGAGCGCCGGCTAAGCTCGCGGACATAATATTTTTCTTCGGAGTTAAGAAGGAAAAGTTTTAAAAGCGATACCCTTGCCTTTGAACCGAAAAGTTTTTGAAGCATACATTACCGCAGACCTTTATTATTTATGGATTTATAGTATAATATTATCAGCTGTTAGTAAAGGACTCGCTTTTTGGTTGTTTTGGCGCCCATCATGTCTTTTAAATTAATGACAATAAAATTTTTAATTTTATAATTTTTAATTTTTAAATTAACTCATTAAAAATTACAAAATTAAAAATTAAAAATTCTGCATAAGTGTCCTACAAATTCGCCCAAGTAATATTAAGCTCAAAAACCGGCTCCAAAGTCTGGAGCGATATTTATTTATCGGAAACCGACGCGGAAAAAGAAATGCGGCTCGGGAAACTTTTTATTTTGGTTGAAATTAGCGGAAACCGGAATGACAGCCTGAAAATAATTAACTTCCTTTTAGCGGAAATCCCGAAAAGTTATTACCAGAACGAGCAGTACTTTTTTAAGGAATCGGGTCTCATAAAAATTGACCTGCTGCTTGAATCCGCCCTGACCGCCACCAATAAATCCTTTTCCCGCTTTTGCCGGGACGAGCGGATCCGGCTCCCGGAAAAAAAATCAAGCCTCACTGTCGGGGTCATCCATAAAGACGCGATTTATTTTTCCTCCAGCGGAACCAACAAGGCCTATCTCGCCGCCAGGATAAAGGAAAATGGCGGTGTAAGAACGAGGCTCATAAACATCTTAAGCGAGAGCCGCGGTCCGGCGGCGGAAACCGAATCGCGAAAATACCTTTTTTCCCATATCATAAGCGGCCCTTTTCCCCGCGGCGCCCATGCCATTTTTACCAATGAAACCCTGCCGGAATATTTCAGTGAAAAAAAGCTTTCGGAAATAATCACCACCCTCCCTCCGGCGAGCGCCGCCGAATTGATTAAGAACGAACTCTCGGGCATCAGCGCCATAACTTCCATTCTCGGGCTGATCATAAAAAACCTGAAAAACGAAAAATCCGCCCGGGAAAGCCTGTCCATAACTCCGCAAAGCGATCCGAGTGCCTCCCTTTCCTACCTTGATAAAACCGAAAAGCGGACCGAAACCTTTTTAAGCCCGTCCGGGCTTCTGCCGATAAAAAACTGGGGAACAAAAATCATTGAGCGGTTAAGGGCTGGCTCACGGAAGTATTTCCCCGGAGAAAATAAATTTATCCTGATCAGAGAAAAAATCATTTCCAAAAAAAGAACCAGCCGTTTTTCTCCGAAGAAAACGCTTTTTTCTTTAACCAGATTCATCACCAGACTGGCCGAGTTAGGCCTTAAACGCTTTTCCAAGGCCAAATCCGGCAACTTTACCCCGCCCGCCGGAGCCGCGATAACAGCCGCCTTGCCCGGGGAAGACAGTAGCCCCATGATTCAACCGCACGACGCGATACTAAACCTAAGACAGAAAAAATTCACTCTCGCTTCACTAGCCGCTTTGCCTTTTTATTGTTTTTCCAGAGCCCGCTCTCTAACCGCCGGCTTAAAAAATTGGTTTACGAGCCTTGGGCGCGCGGGAAAAATTTCACTCATTGCCGGAGCCGCCTGCCTGATCCTGTTTTCCGTAAATTTATCGGTCTTAGCTAATAAGAAAAAGGGTGAGGAAATAAAAAAAACTTATAGCCGGCTGGCTGAAGAGGTAACGCAAAAACAGAACCAGATTGAAGCCTCTTTCCTCTACGGCAATGAAAAAGGGGCTAAAGACCTGATTATTGAAGTCGCGGGCATTCTTGATCAATTTCCCAAAAACGTTGGCGATATCGCCCGATATGAGGAACTTAAGAAAAAATTTCTGGAACAGGAAGAAAAACTGAGCCGCGCGATAAAAATCGCGGATCCGAAAACGCTCGCCGATTTCTCCATTGCCGCGGCCGGCGCCGACCCGCTCTATCTCGCCCAAGCGGGCGAAAAAATATTCGCTTACGACCGCGCCTTGGCGAGCCTTTTTAAGATTGATGAAAAAAACAAAGCTGTTACTTCAATAGCCATCCCGGCCGAATTTAAAAGCCTCTCGGCGCCAGTTACTGATAAAAATAACGACTGTCTTTTTAAATCAGAAAACAAGATCGCCGCCTTAAACCCGGCGGAGGAAAAATGGGCCAACCGGGAGCTTGGTTCTGACCGAGCCGCCGGGCTGGACATCTTTTCCACCTATAACAACCGGCTTTATTTCCTTGACAAGGCCGGAGGCCAGGTTGTCCGCTTTAATAAATCCGGCGAAAGCTACGGCCCTGGCCAGAATTGGCTCACTGAAAAAGCCGATTTTAAAGATGCCCTTGACCTGGACATTGACGGCAATGTCTATATTCTTAAGAAAAACGGAGAAGTCCAAAAATTCTTTTCCGGAAAAAAAGCCGAACTAAAAATGGAAGGGCTTATCCGCCCCATTACTGAAGCAGTAGCTCTTAAAGTGAGCCTCGAAGAAACCGGGTTTATCTATATTTTAGAACCGAAAGAAAAACGTTTGGCTGTCTTTAGAAAAGACGGCAGTTTTGTCCTCCAATATCAGTCGGAAAAATGGAGCAACTTGAAGGATTTTATCGTTAACGAAAGCGCGAAAAAAATCTACGTCCTGAACGGCGCAGTGGTTTACGAAATAGAAGCGGAGCATTTGAAAAAATAGCTCCCGCACAATTTTCCATATACAGACATAAAAAAATACTCCTTTTGAATAAGGAGTATTTTTTATCCCGCGCTGTAATATTATTTCAAAGTGACTTTCGCGCCGGCTTCTTCCAGTCTCTTTTTCATGGCTTCGGCGTCCTCTTTTTTTATCCCTTCTTTAAGCATTTTCGGAGCGCCGTCAACTAAATCCTTGGCGTCCTTTAAGCCCATTTCGGTGAGTTCCCGAACCGCCTTAATCACTGCGATTTTGTTGGCGCCGGCTTCGGTGATCTCAACGTTAAAGCTGGTCTTTTCTTCAGCGGCTTCTACCGGAGCTCCCGGCATAGCGCCCATCATCATGGCCGGAGCCGCGGCGGATACGCCAAATTTCTTTTCCAAGATTTTAACCAGTTCGGCTAAATCTAGAACCGACATTTTTTCAATGGTCTCCACCAATGATTTAAATTTTTCCGGGATAACAACCTCTTCGGCTGCTTCGTCTTTTTTTACTTCGTCTGACATATGTTTGAATTAAGAATTAAGAATTATGAATTAAGAATATTTTTTATTATTATTCATGATTCATTATTCATAATTCATTTTATTAATAAATCAGCTTGTTTTTTTCTCTTCAACTGCCTTAAGGACATAAACCAAATTCCTTAAATTCCCGGCCAAAGCGTTAACGAAGCCTGAAACAGGAGCGTTAATGGAACCAACGATTTTCGCGTAAAGTTCGGTTTTGGACGGAAGGGTGGCTAGCATTTTTACCTCTTCGGCGGCCAGCGTTTTCCCTTCAAGGATACCGGCTAAAAATTCCAGCTTGCCTTCTTTTTCCTTTATGAACTTACTCGCTTCTTTGACCGGCGCCACTTCATCGCCGTAGCCAAAGATGATTCCGACCTGGCCTTCAAGGTTTTTCGCGTCAACCCCTTTAATCCCTGCGTCGGCGAGCGCCAGGTTGATTAAAGTCTTTTTGGCGACCAAAAATTCGCCGGACTCTTTCCTTAAATCAGAACGCAATTTTTCGCTCTCTTCCACGGTCATGCGGCTGTAGCGGGCAAAAAATAATGATTTTGATTTTTTAACTTTTTCTTTTAATGTCCTTAAAATCTCGCTCTTTTGTAATCTGGTTTTAGGCATATTTGCGGTCTCGTATCACATATCACATATCTCATATCTCATATCTCATTTTCAGTACCTTAAGTGGTCAATATTATGAGATGCGAGATATGAGCTTTGAGATACGAGATATAAGATTCAAGATAATAAAAAACTGCGGCTAAAGCCACAGCGCGCGACAATTGAAAAGCCAGCTTTTAATAAGCAGACTGCTTCATCGCCTCGGCAGGTCTTAATTTTTGCCTGCTGTCTGTGGCTAAGTTATCCTTAATATAACACAAGATAAATATTTGTCAATCCCCTGTCCCTTTTACCTAACCCCTCCCCGCGATGTCATAAGTCAGTAAGAGGTTAGGGGTGGGAGTTGCGTTAGAGTTCCTCCAAAATCGCAAGCGTCTCCCGGGCGCATTTTTCCCAGCTGTAATTCTTCGCCTGCCGGATGCCGGCCTCAACAATCCGCTTTCTTAAATCCTGATTAATAATTATTTCCCGGAGAGCCTCGGACATGGCGTAAACGTCGCTGGCGTCAAAGAAATATCCAGCGTCGCCGACGATTTCCGGTATCGGACTCCGGTTGGAGGTAGCAATCGGAATGCCGGTGCCCATGGCCTGCAAAAGCGGGATGCCAAAGCCTTCATAGCGGGAAGGAAAAACAAAAGCGTCGGCGCCTTTGTAAAAATAAGGCAGATCACTTTCTTCAATCCAGCCCGGCATAATCACTTCCCGGCCCACGTCATATTCTGAGGCCATGAAGTTGGCTTCATCATAACCGTAGCTGGCGTTGCCGGCCAAAACCAGTTTATGCCTAATCTCCGGATATTTATTTTTCATGATGCCGAAAGCTTCAACCAGGGACGGAATATTTTTCTTCCGCTCAAGCCTCCCGAGATAAAAAAGGTAAGGTTTTTCCACGCCGTATTTTTCAAGAATCATCGCGACTTTGTCCTCCCTGACTTCCGTATTGTAAAAATCTCTGTTAAGCCCGTTAGCCACCACTTTGATTTTATCCTTGCCGCCGCCATAAAGGCTAAGGATTTCGTTCTTCGTGAATTCCGATGGGCAGATGATGGCGTTGGCGCGCTTTAGGGCAAATTTTATTGACCAGGTCTGATAATCCCGGCTGTTGGCACCGTAGCGACCCAGAGTAAAAATCCTGACGAGCAAATCGGTAATACCCTGGATGCTTTTTGATTCAAAGCCGATCTTTTCCGCCTCGTAAAAATCACTCTCCCTTCCAAAGCCGACGTCATGGACCGTGACGGCGGATTTGCGCGGATGGATAAAAGGCAGGGTGTGGGCCGGAATAAAAAGGATATCCGGCTTGCCGAACTTTCTTTTTAGCATGGCCACCGAAAGCCTTCCTTGAGTCCATAAAAATTTAAAAGGCCAGGAAAGGACGCGGGCGCGAAAATTATTATGCGGGCTTTTTAATATCTGAAAGCCTTCCTTATCGTATTTTATTTCGCCGACGCATTCCCTTTCCATTTCCAGGCAGGTCAAATCCAATAATCCTCCGGTAAGGGGAATATCGGAATAAAGTATGTATTGGTTTTTCTTGTCCAGCCGGGCGAAATGTTTGATGATGTAATAGGAATACCATTCCGGCCCGTGGCGATGGGCGCGGTTAGCGCGGCTGGCGTCAATGCCGATAAGCATAGCTTATAAATTTCAAATATCAAAATCAAAATGGAAAATAACAGATTAAAATTTTAAATTATTTTATCGTCATCCTGAGCGTAGCGAAGGATCCCGTGAATAGAGCTATTACCACGAGATTCTTCCCCGCCGATTCGGCGGGTCAGAATGACGAATTATTTTTGATTTTTACATTTTACATCATTTCGTCGCCAGTATTGACCTCTTATAGCTATCCAAATTGTCCAAGGCAATTCCCGTTCCCTTGGCCACGCACAATAATGAGTCGTCGGCGACATAAGCCGGGACGCCGGTAGTCCGGGAAACAAGCTGGTCAATGTTGCGTAAGAGCGAACTGCCGCCCGAAAGGACAATGCCTTTATCCATGATATCGGCGGCCAGCTCCGGCGGAGTGTCGTGCAAAACCCGCTTAGCGGCGTTTATAATCGCTTCCAGTTCGTTTTGAATCGCTTCGGTCACATCGTCTGATTTTACGGTTATGGTCCGCGGCAGGCCGGTTACGAGATCGCGGCCCCGAACTTCCATGGTAAGTTTGTCCTCAAGATAAAGAGCCGAACCGATGTTGATTTTTATGTCTTCGGAAGTGCGCTCGCCGATGGCCAGGTTATATTTTCTCCGGATGTATTCAAGAATGGCGGCGTCAAACTTATTGCCGCCTACCCGGACCGAAGTTGACGTAACAATGCCGCCTAAGGAGATGACTGCCATTTCCGAAGTGCCGCCGCCGATGTCTATGATCATATGCCCGGAAGCCGAGCCGATCGGAATGTCGGCGCCTATTGCCGCCGCTACCGGCTCCTTAATAATATAGGCGGCTTTAGCTCCGGCCGCGATAGTCGCGTCAATAACCGCCCGGCGCTCGGTTGAGGAAATTCCGGCCGGAACCGCGACCATGACTTCCGGCCGGAACAATTTTATTCCGCCCGTGGCTTTGTTGATAAAATAACGGAGCATGGCCTCCGTAGTCCGGTAATCGGCGATAACGCCATCCTTTAAGGGCTTTAGGGCAATAATAGTATCCGGCGTCCGGCCGATCATGTCCTTAGCTTCGTTTCCCACGGCGAGTACTTTGCGGTCAACCATGGAAACCGCGACAACCGAAGGCTCATTAATAACAATCCCCCTTTTTGGGAGATGGACCAGAGTATATGTTGTCCCCAGGTCAATGCCGATCCGTTTTATGAACATAATTAATCAATGATCAATTATCAATTTACAATGATCAATGAATTTTCAATTTTTCAATTAATCAATGAACTAAAAATTCGTTTGAAAATTAAATAATTGCTTAATTGAAAATTTACCTGCCTGCCGGCAGGCAGGTTGAAAATTGATCATTGATAATTCTTTTACTCAGACGCTTAATTAGCCTATAAGTCATTCTTGCTAACAATTATTCCAAATCAACTCCGAACATTTTGTCCGTATTTAAATCCGTCTTCCAGATTATCATGTTATCCTTAACCTTATCCGCCGAAAATCCGGCCGGACTGTAAGCGGTGATATTTTTCCCGAAACTGAGTTCCACTTCGGCTTCGCTCACCCGGTTGCCGGGCTGTTTTTGCAAATACAGTTCATAACGGTCTTCAGCATATTTTTTATAAATACCGGCCGGCAAACGGTATTCAATGGCGATGTTTTTTATTTTTCCCGGCTCAACCGTAAAAAACCCACCAAAATAAGTTTTGTCGTCCGCAACGCTACCGCATTCGGACGGGAAAGAATTTTCCTTAAGTTCTTCCGCCACCGAACTCTCAAAGCCGTCAGCTGAAACCAACTCTGATCCGGCCGGAACGAAAATTCGGGTGTAGCTCCGGTACTTTGTTGACCGCCAGCTAAAATCCCCCTGATGGGCGTAATTAAGAGTCACTTTGGCGTAAAGGGCGCCGTCTTTTTCGCGGACTTCATAAATGATATTTTTATTCATAACCGAATCGCTCTTAAAGGCGGCCAGGTTGGCGTCAACGGCCATAAAATAATCATTATCCGCCGGCTTCATTTCCCCGGCAATCCCCTCCTCAACGGCGAGTCGCTCCAAATCGCAATCCTTGAAATACATCATAATGTTCTTCTCGTCAATATTGGAGTCAACGGCTTTAAAAATCTCGCCCCAGCGGCTAAACGGCAAATCAAAAAGCCGAATTTTTAGTTCCTGGGCGATCATGCCTACCATCTCCTTCCGGTTCCATTCGCTTTCCCCTAAATCCCGGTAAGCCACTTCCACCCGCCATTCCAAAAGTTCGGAAAAATTATCCTTATTGTATTCATGGCCTCCAATAGTCATCGGGCCGGTGATGGCTAAAAGGTCGGTGATAAATTTCGGCGTTATCGCTATAATTCCGTCAAAATTTCCGGCCTCGGCGCTTACTCCGCCCGGCGCGGACGCGAATAATTCAGCGGCTTTAGCGTCCTTGCCTGAGAGTCTTGTTTCTTCGTTAAAAAACCATTCAGCCGTTCTCGCGGTTTCGGGAAAATCCGGCGACCAGTTGGAATCCCGGAAATACCACTTCTGCGCCAAATACTCTTTTAAGGGCGCCGGAGGATCAACGTTAATCTTGTCTTTTACCGGCATGTCAAGATGATAGGAATCCTCAGTGTCAAATTTAACGATATCACCATAGTAAGTCTCCATTACCCCGTAGTTGCCGATAAAACCGCCGGCCGGCCGGAGTTCGTCATTGTTTTCAAGAAGGAAGAGAAAATTTTTCTTCTCCGGATAACCAGCCAGCTCAGGCAAAAATTTCGCCGCCGGTATGGCTCGGGCGAGAAATTCCCTTCCCATATCCACCTGTTCTTTTAAGTCATTGATTTTTCCCTGCGCCGGATAAAGGATTAGCGGAAATCGGACCTTTTGAAGGTTTAGTGACGCGAGATCCAGGTTGGCTTTAAGGCCGGCCAGTTCGGGCCCGCTTTCGTAAAGATACCCGAGAACCTTGCCTTTTTCCTCCTGGCTTAGTTTTGAAAAGTCATTATCTTCCCGGGCAATGAGGTTTTGGAGCTCCCGATAAAATATTGTTCCCCGACTGACAGTCCGGGCGAGTATGTCGGCGGTTACGGTGAGGTATTTTAAGTCTTCCGCCGTACTGCCAACGAGGGGAATATATCTTAAAACACTAGAATTTATTTCATCCGCCTTGGCTGACGCGGATTTAAAATTCATTTCCGCCGATCGGCTTAGCGCCATAGAACCCTCAAAGTCCTTTTCCCGGGCTAAGGCCGCGGCAGAGAGTAAATTCTCCCGGCCCTCCAGAGACTTAAAAATTATAACCGAAAACATCCAGGCGGAAATTCCGGTTAAAACAACGAGAAGCGCCGCCAACCCGATTAAAAGCGGGGCGAATAATCTCAGGCGTCCGGCTATTTTGGCGAGCCGCCTTTTCTTTTTGACCGGCGGCAGGTTCCCATAAAATTCTTTTGCCTGACCAATGATTTTTTTCTCTTCGGCAACAATAAAATCTCCGACCTTTTTTTCCGCCTCTTTCGCGCTGGCAACAATTTTTTCTTCCCCAACCCTAACGAACCGGGCGGCATTTTCCGCCTCTTTTAAGGCAAAACGGCCAACCTCTTTTATCTCCCGCCCGACCCGCTCATAAGCCCGGGCAAAATCAATTTTTTTCTCTTTATTAAACATAATTGAACATAAAAAAACCATTTCCGTTTACAGACAGATTATAGCACTAAATCCGGATTTTACAATATCCCAAGCATCAAATTCCAAATTATAATATTTAGACTTTTGTATTTGAACTTTGAAATTTGTTATTTGGAATTTTTTTTATTCCCTCCTTAACGCTTCCACCGGATCCAGGCGGGCGGCTTTCCGCGCCGGATACAGCCCAAAAGCTAATCCGAATAAAAGCGAAAAACCGATTGCCACCGGATAAGCCCTGATTGGCACGGCAAATTCCCAGGCCAGACCGAAATTGGCGGCGAGAAGCGAAATAAGATAGGAAGCGATTATGCCAAAGACAATACCGATAGCGGCTCCGGCCAGGGTGATGAGAATTGATTCAAATAAAAACTGGGCCATGATGTCGGAGTACTTGGCGCCGATTGATTTCCGCAGGCCGATTTCCGGAGTCCGCTCCGAAACCATGACGTACATGATGTTCATTACTCCGACACCGCCGACAACGAGCGAGATAGCGACAATGGCAAGAAGGAGAAGCGTAAGGGCGCCGGTTACGGTATCCAAAATTTTCATCATCTCAGCCATGGTAATAACAGCGAAATCGTCGCGGTCCGGGTCGGTGATGTTGTGATTTTCACGGACGATAAGACGGATTTCATCGGCGGTTTCATCAGCCAGGTTAACGTCGTTTAATTCATGGATTATGTACATGACATGGTCAATGCCCATGATCTTTTTCTGCAAAGTCCTGATCGGGACGTAAACATAATCGTCAAAATTCATGAAAGCCATGGCTCCGCGCTCCTCCATCACCCCGATCACCCGAAATTTCTGCTTCCTAATCCTTATTGACTGTCCAATCGGGTCGCTATCGCCGAATAATTTTTCCTTTATTTTCGCGCCGAGCACCGCCACTTCCATGAGCGAGCGATCTTCGGCGTCGGTAAAAAACCGCCCAATCCCGATTTCCGACTGGTCAATGTCTATATAAGTCGCGCTGGTTCCAAAGAGAAAGGATTTTTTCAGTTCATTGCCATAGCTTACCTGCTCCTGCCCGAGAATCCCGGCGTAGCTTCGCGCCACGTTCGGCAGTTTATCAATATCTTCCATATCCGAAATTTTCAGGGTAGTTACCTGGACGCCCTGAGCTTGAGCCATCCCTTGCTCGGTGTCCGAAGCCCGGCCGGTGGCAGTTTTTTTCGGCACCCGGAATTCGGTTTCAATAATGTTGGTGCCGAAAGCCTCAACCTGGCCGACAACCAGCCGCCGGATACCCTCGCCCGCGGAAAAAACAATTATCACCGAAGCGATGCCGATAACAATTCCCAAAATCGCCAACGCGGTCCGGCCTTTATTCGCCCTCAGAGCTTTTGAAGCGATTTTTAAGGAAGAAAACATATTTAATCTTCAATTTTTCAATCTACAATCTTCAATTATAAAAGCTGATTAAAGATTATTTTATTGAATAATTGATTACAGCGGACTTTTTATTTTTTCTAAAACATTTCCCGCCACCTTGGTATAAATTTGCGTCGTTTCCAGTTTAGCATGACCGAGGAGTTCCTGGATATACCTGATGTCGGTACCATTTTCCAGTAAATGCGTGGCAAAGCTGTGGCGCAGGCAGTGACAGGAAGCATGTTTTTTCACGCCGGATTTTTTTAAGGCATTGGAAAAAACTTTCTGCGCTGATCGCTCGGTTAACCGGTTCTTTTTACTTCCAGTCTCCGCGCCGCCATTTTTCAATTTTTCATCCACCGTTCCGGAATTCGCGTTTAGCACCCGGCTTCTCTCGCTTTCAAAAACATAATCATCCGGATTTTTACGGCAGACGTATTTTTTCAGGACGCCAATCATCTTTTCCGACATAATAGTTATCCGGTCTTTCTTGCCTTTGCCGGCGCGGATAAAAAGCATCATCCGGTCAAAATCAAGATCTTTGACTTTCAGCTTAACCGCCTCGGACACTCTTAATCCGGAGGAGTATATCAGTCCGAGCAGGAGCTTATGCTTCACATTCTGTATTGTCCCCAGTATTTTTTTAACTTCCTCTTTACTTAAGACTTCCGGCAGTTTTTTCGGCGTTTTTGCCCGCGGAATATTCATGAAAAACCGTCGGCAAAGAATTTTTTCAAAATAGAATTTCAGGGCGCTATAGGCGGTGTTCAGGGTGGATGCTGATTTGCCGTCATCCGCCATTTTTTCAAGATAACCGCGGATATTCTCCGAAGTTACGTTTTTCGGCCCGGAATTTGCAAATCTTAGCGCGTCCGTGATATAATACAGATAAGATTTGATGGTCTTTCCGCTGAAATTACGCAATTTCATTTCCTGCTTCAGCTTTAATATCGGATCCTGGCTTGGATAATAATTCTGTTTCATACTTTGCTTCATATCCCTCTTATGATTTAAAGTATCTACCGAAATTCTAGCTTATTTTAAACAACCAGTCAACGAGTTCGGATATAAGGAGTTAGGCAAAATTGTGCTGATTTTTATTCATTAATCCTTAGCAATTAAATTTAAAACGCATGAAGAAACTAACATTAATTATTTTTTTGTCTATTTTTGCGGCTATCTTTTCGGGTTGTACACAAAAGAACACTGAAACTAAAAATCTATCAAAGACTGACCCAATACAACAAACTGATGAAAAGCAAACCGTAGGATGGGTAAATTTTACAAGCCCGCTAAACGATTATACTCTGCAACACCCAAAAAACTGGATTACTGGTTCAATGGGAAAGTTATATACTACAATTAACAGCCCTGAAAACGAACAAAATAAAAAGGAGGGTGAGCAATATATGGATGATATTACAATTACTTACTATGAGAGCGGATATAATTTTGCCGGCTATTCAACTTTTATTGATTGGTTAAATGACACCAGCAATCCTGATCGCAATATTTTCAACGTCAATAAAATTTCATTTGCTGGAATAGACGCCTGGGATATGGTAATGACCGGAAGTAGAACAGGTTATGTTATCATGGTTGAAAATAACGAACATCTTTACCAAATCGGATTTAACAACAGGGTGTCAAAACCAAAGTTAACTAACATAGACAAAAAAATAATTAATTCGTTTAAATTTATAAACCAACAATAAAAATCAGCACAACTCAAGGGGGCGCTGCGCTTTCATTTTGGCTTTAATTTGATAAAATAATAATGAGGCTATAATGAACCCTCGCCTAACAAGTGATAACCGGAAAATGCCTCAGCTCGGCATTTTCCCAAATTTGTTTTCCCTTCGGTCAAACGAACTTCGGTTATCGCTAACGTTATACGATATGACAAAAATCCCTTTATTAGATAGATTTGCTTGAAAAAAGCATGGTTCTTGAGTTATAATACAACAATTAACTAAAATATATGTTTGAAAAATTATTAGGAAAAACAGGCTCCGCAAAAGAAGCACAAAAAGGAAATGATTTTGGTTTTGAATCTTCAATCAAGGACACGCGACAAGAAATAGACGACGTAATAGATCCAAAAGCAACGAAACTTATCATAGAAAGAGAAGATGGTACTGCTGAAAATAGTTCATCTAAACAACGCTTCGATGTAAAGCTTTTGAATCTTGGACGAAGTCAAATTAATAAACCTTATAGCTATTATCGTTTGTCAAATTTGTCAAGAACAGATAACATTCAAGTTTTAATGAGAACTGATCAGGGTTTAAAAAATATTCGTCTTCCTGAACAGATGTTATCAAATATTGCAAGGTTCATCAGGGAAGATTCAAAACCAAGAGAAGAAAGATTTGATTGTGCTTCTTTTGCTCATCTTGTAAACGACATACCCTATGAATTTGGTAATTATCAAGCTAAAAATTGGGATATGCGTTTATTAAGCGACGAAAATAACCTTAAACCAGGTGATACAATTGCCATAGCAAATACAGACAATCCTAATAATTTTTCAAACGGAGACATAACTCATTTCGGAATCTATTTAGGAGATAGTCTTTATCTTTCAAAGTTTGGAAATAAAGGAAAGTTAATCGTTGCGAATCTTGAAGAAATGAAAAAAGGATTTGGTGGAGACTATTTTTTTCAAGCAAATCCAAAAAAATAAGGAAGGATTTTTGTCACATCGTATAACAGCGTGTATCTGGTTCGGCAGATTTGACGCAATTAGATTCAATAGGAATGTCAAATCAGCCTCTCCCAAATTTCGCAAAAAACAATTAGATTTTCAAAGGAATTTTTGCGAAACTTCAGATACACGCGAACGTTAGACAAAATGTGCTCGCTCCGCTCGCGTAATATTTCCTCTATATTTTTGAAAAGAATTTTTGGCAATTTTGCGGGTCGATAAATCAATGTCTCATAAAAAATAATCTAAGTAAATAATTAAATAAATTATATTTATGCAAAAATCAAAAATATCAGGAATTTTAATGATTTCCTCGGCTATAATTCTCATAGTCTTAATAATTGGGTATGCTGTTTTATTTTCTGTTTTTGGAATCAATTCCGGTGGATCATTTTTAATGATCACCCCCCTACTTATAATCGCTATTGCCCTAATTATAGCTCTATCTTTTCTTTTACGCGCAGGAATTAAACAAATAAAAAATAAAAAATAATTTAACATTGCCTCATTATGAAGAATTGCCAAAAATTTTTTATTAGTACAAAATTTTTAGTTTCATCGCCTAACAACGCATATCTGGCTACAGGAAATTGACTTATAGATATTAATAAGGAGTGTCAATTTCCCTCCGCCCAAATTTTCATCCCTTAGTTTTGATGAAGGTTTAGGTAGAGATAATTAAACAAAGCATTGTCTGAAACAAAAGTTTATCCCGCTAAGTCGGGATGAAAACTTCAGATGATACGTAAACGTTAGACAAAATGTGCTCGCTCCGCTCGCGATTTTCCTGAACGCGCGCGGGTGCTCCTCGTCCGGCTCTTTCGCTCGCTGCGCCTGCCTGCCGGCAGGCAGGCTCGCACACATCGTCTAACTCGGGATATCCGAAATGCCCTCCAGCCGGTCGCTTCCTGCCTATCGGCAGGCAGGGAACCTGCAAAATAGAGTCTAGATGAAAAAATTGTGTCCCCGGCAGGAATCGAACCTGCATCACAAGTTCCGGAAACTTGCGTCCTATCCATTGAACGACGGAGACATACGAATTTTCAATTGCCAATTTACGATTTTCAATTAATAGTATGACGAATTTAGCGGAAAAATGAATTTTTCACGCTTATCCGTGCTACTCATTCATACCGCAAAGCTTCAATCGGGTCAAGCCTGCCGGCTTTATCCGCCGGATAAAGCCCAAAAATAAGGCCGACAAAACCGGAAACGCCGACCGCGAGCAGGATTGAAATAATTGAAATACTAAATTCCCATTCATAACCCAAAGCGCCTGCGACTAAGGCGACGAGAAAAGCAATCAGGGTTCCAAAAATTATGCCGGCAATCCCGCCGATCAGGGTTATGGCCATGGATTCAACGAGGAACTGGCTCAGGATATTCGCGCGCGTCGCTCCCACCGCTTTCCTTAAACCGATTTCGCGCGTCCGCTCCGAAACCGAAACCAGCATGATGTTCATGATGCCGATACCGCCGACTAAAAGCGAGATGGCCGCCATGGCCGCTAAAAAATATTTTAAAGCGTCGGTAACCGTTGTGATCGTGTCCAGCGCTTCGGAAGCGCTCTGCACGGTAAAATCGTCCTGGTCGCCCGAAAGGTCGGTTATGTTATGCTGTTCGCGCAAGGTTTTTTCTATATCGGCGATGACCCGGCCGATATTTTCTTCGCTATCCGCTTTGGCTCGGGCCATGGTAATATGGTTAATGCCGAGAATTAATTTTTGGGCGGTTGAAATCGGGATTAATATCTGGTCATCGTAATTCTGGAAAGCCACGGTTCCCTTTTCAGCCATCACGCCGATCACTTCAAAGCCGTGCTTTTTTATTTTTATCTTATGGCCGATCGCTTCGCTCTGGCCGAATAGATCCTCTTTTACTTTGGATCCCAAAACCGCGACCCGGGCAAGACTCCTTTCTTCGTCTTCAGTAAAAAACCGCCCTTCTTCAACATTACTGGATTCAATTTCCGTGTAACTCGCTGTTGTTCCGTTCAGGTTCGTATCCAGCTCGTTATTTTCCCAGACAACGGTTTCCACGCCTTTGACGTAAGCGGCCGCGTTAAGAAGATTGGGGACGTTATTTTTTTTCTTTAGCGCCTCTATATCGTCGTAAGTAAGGGTAGTAATTACTATTCCCATAACCGAGGCCGGCGGGCCTTTGTCGTCCGACTTCCCCGGCAGGATGCCGATCAAGTCGCTCCCGATGCCTTTAATCTGCGCGAGAATCAGGCTCTGCGCTCCGGCGCCGACCGCCATGATAATAATTACCGCCGCCACGCCGATTATAATCCCGAGCATGGTCAAAAAGCTCCTTGTCTTATTAGCAAGGAGCGCGCGGAATGAATTTTTAAAGCTTTGGGTAAAAAAAGTAAGCATTTTTTATTTCAGCATCTCTCCGTCTTTCGCTATCCTTCTCTTTGCCACGAGGTAATCATCAACAATTCTTCCGTCCATGATTTTAATAATCCGTTTCGCGTGCTCCGAGGTGTAGGTTTCATGGGTGACCATGACAATCGTATTGCCTTCGTTATTTAAGTGCTGGAGGATTTCCATGATCTGGGTTCCGGATTTTGAATCAAGGTTGCCGGTCGGCTCGTCGGCGAAGATTATTGACGGCTCGTTGACGAGCGCCCGGGCGATCGCCACCCTTTGCTTTTCGCCGCCCGAAATCTGGTTGGTAAAATAGGTGAGCCGGTGTTCCAACCCGACGTTTTTTAAAATCGCTCCGGCCCGGCTGTCCATGCTGGATTTATCATTAGAATAAGCAAGCGGCAATTTTACGTTTTCCAGAACAGAGGTTCTCGGGAGAAGGTTAAAGGCCTGAAAAACAAAGCCGATTTTTTCGTTACGCATCTTCGCCAGTTCGTTATCGGATAATTTAGTGACGTCCACGCCCTCAAATTCATACAGGCCGGAAGAGGCGCGGTCTAAAAGCCCGAGGATATGCATTAGCGTTGATTTTCCCGAACCGGACGGACCCATGATTGAAACAAACTCGCCTTTCTCTATTTTAAAAGTTATCCCGCGCAGAACGCGGGTTTCAATATCTCCTGATAAATAAACTTTTTGGAGGTTTTCCACGTTAATTAGAATGGACATGATATAAAATTTTTAATTTTGTAATTTTTAATTTTTAAACAATTTCAAATTTTTCAATGACTTAATTTCCAAACATTTAATCATTGAATAATTAATACATTAAAAATTTTATTTTATTTCTTTCACGAAAGTCACAACTTCATCCCCTTCTTTAACTCCGGAAATAACTTCCACCATGCCTTCGTCGCCTTTTAAGCCGATTTCCACCGGAATTTCTTTTAATTCTTCGTTCCGGAGGACGCGGACAAACTTGCCAAGGCCGTTTTTATCAACAACCGCCCTTTGTGGCATAATTAATACATCGTCTTTTTTAGCGGCAAAAATGTCAATATTGGCGGTCATGCCGGCTTTTATTGCCGCGAGGCTCTCGGGGATTAACGCTTCATTTTTCGCGCCTTCCGGCAATATGCTCGCCTTAACTTTGTAATAAACCACGTCCTGGATTATGGTTGGAGCCGTGTCAATAAAATAAACCCGACCGATAAACTTCTTCTCGGTCCCAAAGGCGTCAAAAGTAATTTCACACTCGTTTCCTAGGCTGATTTTTGAAACGTCAATTTCCGAGATATCCACCCGGGCGTTAAAATCATTGTCGCCGACAATGATTACAGCCGGAGAATTGGCCGTAACGGTTTCACCGATGTCAAAATTAATCCTGGTTATTGTCCCGGCTATCGGCGCCTTAATAATACTGTCTTCAATCTGTCTCTCTATCGCCTCCAGTCCGGCTTGAGCCTGGGTTAGATTCGCTTCGGCCGCCCGGATGTCATAATCGTTTGATCCGGAAAGGATTTTATCAAGGCTCGCCTTAGCCGAATCAAGCGATTTTTCCGCCGCGTTTACTTTTGATTCGCCTGCTGTTATCTCTCGTTCGCCGGAAGCCTTCGCGCTTAGAACGCTGTTTTTCGCTGACTGGAGGGCGTTATCAAAACTAGCCCGGGAAAGATTCAGGTTTTCTTCGGCTTCCCGGACTTTAAGGTCATAATTGGAAATTGCCGTATCAAGGCTTTGTTCCGCGGCATCCAGGCTCTGAATACCGGCGCTAATAATCCCGATTTGGGCGGAGATGGAAATTTTGTAAGCGTCTAACTCAGCCTGGGTGAAAGACGAAGAAGTAAGGCTCTTTTCCAGCCCTTTAAAGCAGTTTTCCAGCGTGTCTAAGGAAGAATTGAGAAGATCCTGCGCGCCGCCAGCCGCCTTTTTTACTTTATCATCAGACCGGTCAGCCCGGGCCGCGGCAACCGACGCTTCAACTCCGGGAATTTTTCCGGAAGCTGACGCAGCGCCGTTTTTCGTGTTGGTTGAAAATTGCGGATCCCTGACGCTAAACAGCGTATCAGCGTCATCATCCTCCAGTACCGCGTTAACTTTATCCAAAGCCGTCCGGCTATCTAAAATAGCGTCATCCGCTGTTGTTAAGGCGTTGGTTTTCGCCGTTTCCAGGGACGCGAGATAAGTCGTTTTTGCGGTTTTTAGCGCCGCTTCGGCCTGAGTAATCGCCTGCTCGTAAGTAGTTATGTTTTCCGACGCGGCGCTTTCAAGATCGCTTAAATTCTTTCGCGCCTGCCGTTCGTTTTCAACGACTGTATTTTTTACTTTAACCAATTCGGCGGAAGCCGCGGAAAAAGCCGCTTCGGCCTGCGCGACGTTGGCCTGCGCGACTTTAATTTCCTCACCGCTCGCGCCGCTCAAAAGCTTCTGCAGATTGGCGCTCGCGGCCGTCACTCCGGCCGACGCTTCTTTTTCTTTTATGGTGAGCGCACCATAATCCAGCTCGGCGATCGCTGAGCTGGCTTCAGCCCTTTCCCCTTCTTTAAAATAAATTTTTTCCAGCCGTCCGGAAAGAGGAAAAGCAAGGTTAAGGTCGTCGCTCGCTTCAACGATCCCGGTTTCCGAAACCGTCTGTTTTATGGTTCCTTTTTCAACTTTAGCCAAAGTGTATTCGGGCTGTTTTTCCTTATTAAAAAATATGAACCAGCCCGCGATAAAAACCGCGGGTATAATAATTAGGAGCCATTTTTTACTGAGTAAAATTCTAAATATTTTCTTCATAAATTATCGCTTTTCCAGGTTAGAAATTATTTTTACCACCTTTTCAACAAATTCATCGGTATTTAGTTCATTTTTAATCAGGTAATGGCTTACTCCGAGCTTAAGCCCTTTTTCCCGGCTCTCGGAATCGTTTAAATCGGTAAAAGCAAAAACCGGCAGTCCGGCCAGTCCGCCGGGCGCTTTGATCGCGGACAATACTTTAAACCCGTCAGCCTTAGGAAGAATTAAGTCAAGGATAAGATAATCCGGCTTAGCGGCGACTATTCTTCCGGCAATCTCGGACTCGGACTCATTTCCCGGACTGACCGCCACTTCAAAACCGGCCACGGAAAATTTAGCCTGCAGGCCATACAGAATATTAGCGTCATCTTCAACGATAAATAATTTTTTACGCATATTTTTTTCCTGCCTCACGCCCTTGGTAATTTTTAAACACGTTCATTCTCCGTCTCCCCTTTCCAAGCCGGCGCGCCGGCTTGGAAAGGGGCTGGGGGTGAGGCCATTCACCTAAATTATCGCACAAAACAGTCCAAATGAAAAGTTGTTTTGCCGACCTGCCTACTTCTGACATCCTTCGCAAAAAAACGAACTCCTTTGCTTATGCTTTTCCCTTTTCACGATTCCCCGGCAGTTTTTCCTTTGGCAGACCGCGCCTTCCCGGTTATAGACTTTTAAGACTTCCTGGAAGCCGCCCGGCGCGCCGTCCGTATCCCGGTAATCCGAGTCAGACGTCCCGCGCAGTTTAACGGCTTTTTTAAGCACATTTTTTATCTCAAGATAGACTTTTTTTATTTCACCGTTTTCCAAATCTTTTGCCCGCCGCTTCGGCATTATTCCCGCCTCAAAAAGAATTTCTGAAACATAAATATTGCCGATACCGGCAATAAGGCTTTGTTCCATTAATATATCCCTTACCGCCCATTTTTCTTTTTTCTTAAGAATCTCCCGGAATTTTTTTAGCGTAAACTCATCCGCTAAAGGCTCAGCCCCGAGCCGCCCTAAATCCGCGTCCGCTTCCAGTTCATCCGCTTTTAACAATCTTATTTTCGCAAACTTCCTTAAGTCGGAAAATTCCAGCTGAATGTTTTTTTTGCCTTTTTTTAAAAACCAGATGTGATGAATATACTGATTAACTTTTTCATTGAAATAACTTTTAACTTTTAACTTCCCGCCCGACTGAACGAATTCAGTCGTTCGGGCGGGTGAACTTTTAACTAATAAATGTCCAGTCATCTTTAAATGAACGTGCATGACGACTTTGCCGGACAAATAAAAAAGCAGGTTTTTACCCCGCCGTTTTACTTCAAGGATTTTCTTTCCGCTGATTGCTTTTTTAAATTTCGCTAAATCAATTTTTACGGCTTTTTTCCAGTCAGTCCAAAAACCCGAAATTACCGCGCCTTTTACTTTGCGGTTCAGATCACCCGCTATAGTTTCAACTTCCGGAAGTTCAGGCATGGTTTTTACAGGCTAAGCGGTTTATTCCGCAAATATTCATTTTCGCGCTGACTTTTTTCTTTATGAAACTCGCCGGAGTCCGGTAAGCGGGTTTTCCTTTTTTACCTCCCACTTTGGCGTAATTTTTCATAACAACCCAAGACGCGTTAAACGCGCAAAAATTCCAAAATAAATTTCAATCGTAAATCGTAAATCGGCAATCGTAAATTCCTATGTGGGCCGGGGTGGACTCGCCCGGCATGCGCCGGGCGGGGAGCGCACTTGTCGGGCGCATGCCCGATGCTCCCCGAACCACTTTAGTGTCTCTTCTTGATTTTCGTTTCAATATCTGTGGGCCGGGGTGGACTCGAACCACCGAAGGCCGAAGCCAGCAGATTTACAGTCTGCCCCAGTTGACCGCTTTGGTACCGACCCATTGTGATTTCCGATTTACGATTTAGAATACGCTGTAAAAACAAAACTAACGCCATTCAGCGTTTTATGCGTATCCTGTTATTATTAATATCATAATCCGGGATTATTTTCAAGGACTTCGCGGCCATAAACCATTAAGGCAAAAGAAACCGCCAAACATCGCCAAAAGCAAAGCGCCCTCCCGTATTATGGAAGAGCGCTTTCAGGCGGTTTAATTAATCCGAAAGCCGTTTCGGCTTAGCGGAATTAATTATGGCCGTTAAAGTCAAAATCCCGGTTAAGCTCATTTCTTACCCGGATTTCGCCGTCGTTATCCACTTTAACCCTGAATTCCTTTTTCACGTCAAAATCGTTAAAAAGACCGTCATTGTCTTTTTTCACTTCAACGCGGAATTCATCATCCTTAACCCTGATTCTTGCTTCATCGTCGTCATGATCATCGCCGCCTCCGCTTCTGCCCGAAGAGGCCGAAACCGCGGCCGGAACCATTACGGCCGCCATAGCGGCTCCGAGCATTAATTTTTTAGTTAAACCCATATATTTATTTTGCGCCTGAAAATTGATTCATGATCAACATCCAGGCCGGTTAATGTTTATAAGGTAAAATACAATTTCCGCATTTTACCTAAAATAACTGACGAACATCTTTTTCTTCTTTTACAGACCCATGTTTTCGCGCCCGAATTTTTTCTTATAACAACCGGCCTTCATTAAGTTTTAACGCGGTCAGGCCAGCCAGCCGTTTGACAATATCCAAAAAAACATGCAAAATGCAAGCTAACGGCAGAATTCGGTGATCTTTCAATCCAAAACACACAACGTACAAAAGGAGAAAAACGGATGGACAGACAGAAAGTTATTTCTTTCGGCAGAGGCGTCCCGGCTACAGAGGCAATAAACCGGGTCAAAAACGAATGGTACCGTATCCAGCCCGAAATCCAGGAAATGTACGGCAATTCAGGATTTGAATACAAGAGCGCTTTTGGGGACTTCGGCGGAGCCTTCGGCCTGAGAGAATCAATCGCCGAGAGATTCGAAGTGTCCGGAGACCCAAAACAGCGAGTAATCTGCTCTAATGGCGGAATGGAGATGATTGCTCATGTGATCAATTCGCTTCCGCCCGGGCCGGTTCTTGTGGAGGAAGCAACCTACAACCGAGTCTTGGAGCATCTCGGACACATCAACAGACAAGCGATTGGCGTGAAGCTCGGAGAGGATGGAATTGATCCTCGCCAACTGGAAGAGACTATAAATACCTATAGTCCCGTCGCGCTTTACCGTATCCCATTCCACCAGAACCCGACGGGAATATGCGCAAGCGAAGGGAACCTCTACTATGTGGGCGCTGTCTGTGCACGCTACAATATCGTTGACATTGCAGACATTGCTTACATAGATCTCCGCTACGATAGTGCTCTGAATTTTCTCCCCGACACTAGCGCTATCAATCTGAGAAATACCATCTTTATCGGCTCATTCTCTAAAACTCTGTCGCCGGGAGCCAAATGCGGATTTGGCATTATCCCGGAATCATTCACAAAAAGAATCCAGTCCGTGGTTGATAACGCCCGACTCAACCCAAGCTACATCACTCAGTTCACCTATGACCAGATAATGAGGAACGGTTTCTTTGATGAGCAACTCCTTTTCCTTTGGGAGCTTTACGCGCCCAGAATGAACGCGCTGGACTCATCAATCAGAGACCACCTCTTCTTGAATGTTACGCCTACCACGGGCGGATTTTTCAGATTCCTCGCTCTGTCGAATATTTCTGATGGCAATGCTCTTGTCCAAGCGGCAAAGGCAAACAATCTGATCATTGAACCAGGGATTGATTGTGTCCCTCTCAACTTCCGCTCTCAGTACAACGGCAGATTCCCAATCCGACTCACCTTCCCGGCGTTGACACCGGAAGAGATCGTTGAAGGCACTAGACGATTAGCCTGTGCATACGAAGGAGTGATAGATCTGCCTGTCTAAACCTCCTGCCCAACGGCACGACCGTCGCGTTTAAGGGCAGACTGTTCTTAAAACATTTTAACCAACAACCAGCCTGGCGGGCATCTATCGTTTCACACCACGTGAAAAGAAGATGTCCCGCCTAGCTTTACTTAAAATGTATTGAAAAGAAAAATAGTTAACACAAAACTATTTTGATAAAAACCTCGGAAGAGGGTTTTTTTGTTTCAGGGACTTTTTGTATTCTACAATAATCCGGTAATGGTCAAAAGCAAAATCATCTTTCGGCGGAAGATCGTTTAATTTGCGCCACATAACTTCCGAAACTTCATAATCCGGCGCGCCGGTCTTTTTTAACGCTTCCAATAAAAAAACAAATGCTATATTCTGCCGACCGGCTTCGTTCCGCTCGGGAGCGTCAACAATGAATAATAATTTTTGAACTTCTGCCTGATAACCGGTTTCCTCCATAACTTCCCTTTTAACCGCCTCTTCCACGCTCTCGTCATGCTCAATAAAACCGCCGGGCAGGCAATATTTTCCGCCCTGGAACATCTCCGGCGACCGCTTAACGATTAGAATTTCGTCCCCGCGCGTTAAAATCGCGTCAACGACAGCGTGCCTCGCGTTATTAACTTCATGTCCGTTTTCAAATTTGCAAGTAATCATAAATTTACCATCCTCCTCATCCGACTTCGGCTCGCTCTTCAAAATTAAATCTTCCTCCTCTTGTCTCCGTTGCCGAACCCATAAAGGGTTTGTCCAGCTCAATCATTTCTATCTTTCTCTTCGCGTTATTCATAAGAGCGGAAAAAACATATTTTGTAAAACGTTTTCGCGCGTTAAACTTTGGAGTATAGGCGTACATGCATCGCTTTATCACCGCTTCCATTGCCATCATGTCATGCGAGTAAAAGGTTAGTTCACTATTTCTTGCTGACCACTCGGTCGCCATTATGCCAATAAAATAAATAATTTTTTCTTCGGCCAGAGTATTGCCGCTCTTGGCCAGTGTTATTAATTCCCGGTACATTTTTTCCCTCAATTCGTCGTCGCCGGCATCATCATATATTAATAGATAAAGACTGTTCCTGTATTTTTCAAGAATATTACTCACATCCTCGGGAAAATTACTTAAAGCCAATCTGGGCTTAAACTCTTCATCCAGCGACTCCCTTATTTTTTCCCATCCCGCATTCCCGTTTTCGCGCTTTGCGACATTATTTCTTAAGTATCTATAAACGTTAGGAGCTTCAATCTCAATATAACTAAGGGAAAAAATCGGAGGATTTTTTTTCTTTAATACCCTGCTTAATTCAGTCATTGCCTCGCTAAATGTGTATTCACGCTCTTCAGCCGAACCACTGCCCTCATTCTCGTTTATAAACTGCGGCTGCCATCTTGATTGCCAGTCCCGGGGAAGGATGTCAATTAGCTTTCTCCAATGGATTTTATCAAACTTCCTCGGAAGATATAACCGCCCGAAATCATAAACTTTTCTCGCGTTATGATATATCCAGCCGGGGCCGAAACTCGGCGGGTTAATTTCCCTTAATTTCTCCTCCAGTAACTCGCCGTTTCCGTACAAATCCCGGTGATGCCGCGGCTTATAGTCCCATAGCGCGGCCAAATCAGAAGGTAAAAAATCAGGTAATATCCACCAAGCGATATCGCCGTTCGACAAACGCAACTTCTTTTCAAAAAAAGCTTTGGTCGTGGTATTATGCTTCACCCAAGATGGGTTTATAACCGACGGATTTTCCTCTCTGGCTTTCTTTATAACCTCGTTAACGCAAGTCTCAAAAGTCCTGTTCCTGTCAATGTTTATTTCTTTATTATGAAACTTTGACTCCCATTCCGATCCCAAAAGAGAAACAAAGTCCGAGTAATCTCTTTTCCCGTCGATTTTTTCAAAATATCTGTTCTTAATTTGATTAGCCAAGTTTTTATCAAACTTTTTCACCCACGCCCAACCGAAAGATTCCGGTTTTTCCCTTTCTAAAAGCGCTTTAACCTTTTCCGCGCGTTCTTGCCTGACTTTCTCCTTATCTTTAGCCGCCTTAATATGGGAAAATCTTGACTCCCAAGGCTCGCCTAAAATACTGATAAACCCCAGATAGTCCCTTTGGCCGCCAACAGTTTCATAATAACTTTTTTTTATCCTACCGGCCAATTTATCATCAAATCCTTCCACCCAGCCTAAACTAAACTTTTCCGGGTTTTCAGCCTCCAGCAAACCAAGCAGTAAGCGCGCGTCGCGTAATTTTATTGCTTCCTTGTCCGGTTTGTCTTCTGTCGGCGCGCCAATCGCTTCAACCGATCTTATGTTATACATAAAGATATTTATTCTGAAATAAATGCCGACCCTAAAAATTTTACCCCGAAACAAACATCGTCGGAGGGTTTTTTGTTTCAGGGACTTTTTGTATTCTAAAATAATCCGGTAATGGTCAAAGGCGAATTCTTCGGCCGGAAGTAGGTGATCATAAATCTACCATCCGCCACCTCCGCCTCCGCCGCCTCCGCCGCCGGCTCCTCCCGCTCCCCCGCCCCCGGACGGAGCCGAAGTGTTAGCGGCAATGGCTGATGACAGGCTTTCTATTGACTTATTAAAACTATCGGCGTCAAAAGCGCCGATATGCCCGGCGTACCAGGCCGGAGCGTATGTATTAAAATATTTTTCACCGTAAATTTCTTTCATTTTCTTTATCCAGAGCCCGGTGATGCCGAAGACAATGGCGTAAGGGAGAAATTTTTCAAAGATATTTTCTTTTTCATAAAATTCGGCCCGGTGCTTGTCAACGGTTTCCATGAACAGCTTAAAGCCTTTTATTTTCCAGTTTGCTTCCGCCCCCTCAGGCGTCCGCTTTGGCATGATGACGGCAAAAATAAAAATAATCAAGGCCGAAGAAAAGAGACCGGCCGCGAAAAAAATCATCTGAAAAATTCCGGAAAAAACCGCGGCCATAACCAGAAAAACGCCTAAGATAATAAATAGAACCTGAAAACGCGATCCCGAAGCCGCGATTAATCCTTTATCGCTGAGAAGTTTTTTTGAGCCGCTTTTTATTCCGGCCAGGCTTTTATAAAATTCATTTTTTAAATCCGAAAGTTTCACGCTGTCGCCGCCCTTAAACACATTTTCCAGGATGGCTTTCTGCGGCGCGTTTAAGCCGGCCTCAATCCGGGTGTCGGGCTTTTTTGTCAGTTCATAATCCCTAGAGCTGAACATCAACACTTTCTTTTCAATTTCTTTTACGCTCAGAAGTCCTTTGGCCGCCAGGTTGATTATTTCCGCGGTTACGAGTTTATTGGAAAAAATTCCGTTAGTCATGAGCATTCCGGTTTCCAAAGGCGTTAAATTTTCCGGCGCCTCGTATTCAGGAATCACGGTCTTATCCACCCGCGGATCCCGGCCGTATTTTCGCCAAAAATAATAGCCGACAAAAAAGACAAAAAGCGGAATCAAAGGCCATAGATATTTCCCGTAAATTTCCAGGAAGCTAAATTCGTAGGGCGTAAAAATGTTTTTAGGAAAAATCACTGAAGCCGTAATTCCCTCTCCGATTTTAAGCGTTCCCTTTGAGCGGAATTCAAGCGTATCAGGAGCGATCCGTTGGTAAGCCGCTAAATCTTTAGCTTTGCTTTTGAGCGCTCCGGCGTAATAATCAACCTTTATATCGGCTTCGTCCGCTCCGGACGGTAAGATAATTTTCGCCTGAAAATTGTCAATTTCCAAGTCCCAAAAATTACCGCTTAAATTCCAGTACAGCTCGTCAAAATCATCATTAAACCGGATGGCGTTTTTTACCCGATATTTTATCCGGTAATAATTCACGCCGCTCACTTCAATATCCGGGTCGCCGATTTTCCAGGTTATGGTTTTATCAAAGAAATTCTTTGTCTCCTTGTATTTCAATTTATGGCCTTCAAAATCGGTAATGCCGATTAATTCCACCGGAGTTTTTACGGCGGTTATTTTTCCATCCGCTGATTCAATTCTTACTGCATCGGGGAGAATCCGGAATATGCCGTGCTTATCCGAAGCGTTGCCGCAATCGGCAATGATGTTTTCCGTGATGTCCAGGCTGGAATCTTTGTTAACGATAATTTCCGACTGAAAATCCTTTATATACCAATCAGTAACATTCTCCCGAGCCCGGCCGGTAAGAGGCGCGAACAGCGGGATGAAAATAAAAACCAATAAAATGAATTTTTTAAACATAATATTTTTTATGTTTTAAGCTTATTCTCACCTAAGCTTATCACCAAATCTCCTTAAACTCAATAAAACCGCCAGGCGTAAAATCCGCGAAGGGCGTCCCTTAATCAAAAATTAACTTTTAAGCTGTAGCATAAAGCCATGATTTAATACGTTTAACATACTTAATTCATTAAGGTTCTTTATGGCATTAGCCGAGAGAACCGAAAAGCATTTATGAAGAACAAAAACCTGGCGATCGCCATTATCATCGGCGTCATCGTCATCGCCGGCCTCGTCTGGCTCGCGTCCCGGAACGCTAACGCTCCGGAAAACAACGGAACGCAAAACCCGCCCGCTTCCGTCGGCCCCGGCGCCATGAAATTCGCGGAAAACGAAAAACTCGGCAAGATCCTTACCGACGGCAAAGGCATGACCCTCTATTATTTTTCCAAAGACGTTTTGGGAAAATCAAACTGCTTCGGCGGCTGTGTAACCGCCTGGCCGCTTTATAATCCGGCCTCCTTTACCGCTCCGGCCGGAACGATTGCCGCCGATTTCACGAACATTAACCGCGGCGACGGAACGAGTCAGCTCGCCTACAAAGGCTGGCCGCTTTACTATTATTTCCAGGATAAAAACCCGGGCGATACTTTAGGCGAAAACGTCGGTGAAGTCTGGTTCGTTATTCCGGATCCGTTTTATAACGTCATGATCGTTAATAAAGAGCCGCACGGCAATTACCTTTCCGACGAAAAAGACATGGCCCTTTACTATTTTACCAATGACGCGAAAGGGACGGCCACCTCATCGCCGGTATCAAACTGCTCGGGACAGTGCCTCGTAAACTGGCCGCCGTTCTACGAAAAAATTGAAAACCTTGTAATTCCTTCTACTATGAAAAAAACTGATTTCACTGAACTAAAAACGCCTGACGGAAACGATATTCTGGCCTACAAAGGCCTCCCGCTCTATTACTACATTAACGACAAAAACCCTGGCGAAACCAACGGGCAGAATGTCGGCAATGTCTGGTTCCTTGTTAAGCCGTAAGAAACGCGCCTGATAATTATAATTTTTTTCGCCGGACAATAATTCAGCTTGCATGATTATTGTCCGGCGTCCGCCTTATGAATAAATCATACTATCTTATTGGTGCGATTTTGGTTCTCATTATTGCCAGTCGCTCGCTAACTCGGCCGGAGCCGGCGACCGAACTTGGCGCGCCTATTTAAGCGCCAATGCCGCTGACGGCCAGTCGGCGGTTAACGCCCGCGACCGGATTGGTGAAGGCCCCTGGTATAATTTTAACGGCGAACTTATCGCCGCCAATATTGAAGAATTGCATAGCGATAACAACATCACCAAACAAACCGCTTTGACCGAAAAAGGCGGAATGATAAGCGGCCGGGGCGACGAGGTTAATTTGCATGACATCCTCACCGGCTCCACTCCCGAAGGAACAGCCATCGCGACATCAACCGATGCCACCTGCAAAAATGGACCGAAGACGGCGAAGGCTCGGCCATGCTCGGCCATCACGACCGCCAGGGCCTCCGCGACGACGCGCCGTCCAAAATCCTGGAACTCTTCGCACTTTTCCCGCGGCTGTAGCCTGGAAGCCCTGAAAAGCACCGGCGGCGGCGGACTATTCTACTGCTTCGCGGCGGATTAAAAATTTAAGTACATAAAAACATCCCGCGTTTATGGCGGGGTGTTTTGATTTTGAGCCACCGCAACGGGTGCATTTTCCTTTTAATACTATATCGTTTAAGTCGTTTAGAAAAATGTCGTAATCAAAAATGTGGCATCGTAACCGCCTCCGGTGCAGGGGCAATGGCAATTACTAAGAATTTTTTCCGTAAAAAAACTCCAGTCATTGTTGTAGATATATTTTAACTGTTCATCGGTTATTTTTGTTTCTTTTCTCGCATTTGACCTCATATTATTATTTCCCATTGAGCCTCTAATCATATATCAATTGACTATATATTAAAATTATCTAAAATTAGCTATTTTTATTAAAGGCCTCTAAAAGCCTCTAAAAAGATAACTTGTAGAATATATTTATAGAAGTTCCAAAGGGCTCAATTATTTTAAGAAATCTCATATCCTTTAGATCTTTATTAATTGTTGCTCTTGGAACCCCTTTTAGAACTTTCATGCAGGCTCTAATGTTAATGGAGCCCTTTATCAAAAGGCTATTTATTATTTTGATCTGTCGTTCATTTAAGGAACTAAACTTATGCCCCAATAATGTCACTTCAAAACTATTAATGGTATTTCTGAAAAGCGGGGGTTGCAGATTCCATTGATGCATTTTATCAAAAACAATATCAATTCCTCTTCCATATTCCTCTAAATAATCCAGATCCTTCAAGCGAGCGGCAATTATCGGATTTCTGCTGAATTGAGCTTCTTTGATATTATCAATGGTCACTCCGGGAGGTAAGCACCCAGGATTCTTTATTTCTATCCTATTTTCAAAAATGTTAATCTGCGGATAAGTTTCGATGATTTTGTAATCTCTATGGATAATCGCATTGGCTATCAATTCTCTTATCGCCTCTTCTGGGTACTCATATTTTTCAACCCTTTTTGTTCCTTCAATAAAAGCCATTTTACGAATATTCTTTAAAATAAATTTATAGCTTTCATCAATTTGGTTATCGAGTGTTCCTTTAATATCAAGTTTATCTATGATATCGCTTGAGGTATTGTTGCCCGAATATTTTACACACCTAATTGTATATCTTTCAAAAGGGTAGCGACTTAGGGGGTCTTTTTTTGAAAAGAGAAGATAACCTGCAACCGTAGGCCTAAATTCGTGATCAAATTTTGAGATTATTCCTAAATTATTCAAAAGTTTCTTTTCAATGTCTTTCGAGTTAGCTCCCCTTTTTTCTGACTTTCACTCTTTTCCAACAACAATCTTATTCTTTTAACAGATAAGTCATTAATTGAAGTATTGCTTGCTTCAGATAAATCAAAAAGGAATTCCTTGGATGAAGCAACGTATGTCCTAAATTCATTGTCAGTAATTTTACGACTTGAATTTCCTTCCCTTATATATGCCCCATTAGGCAATCCAACCGGTTTAAAAAAACAAGGCATATAATCTTTCGGGCATTCAGGCACATAAACTGCCAAAATGGTTACTTTTGAAGAATATGGTATGACAAATACATCTGGACGAAGCACAAAACTCATTTTTTTATTAAAATACTCACCCAATTTGGTTTGCATCCCATCAATGTTTTCACAACCCACTACTTCAAAATTTTGAGTTACCCCAAACACCACAATCCCTCCTCCTCTTCGATTTGCAAAGGCCGAAATTGTTCGCCAAATATCATTCGGAATATTGGTGCGTGATGTCTTAAATTCTAAATCAGGCAATTCGCTACAAAGACCTATTCCTAATTTAATTTTTTTCACTATATCTTTTTCTGTCATAAGAGTTATTTAAAGCTACTAATAATACTCATGTTTTCGTTTGCAAACAAAAATTGACATCAAACCGGCCTTTCTTGTCAATTTTTATTTACATGATTTTTTTAATATACTTTTTATGCTAAAATTAGAACATTTTATTTAATTTTTCTTGTCATTGCTTACCATTTTCCCGGCGTCAGGAAAATGGTCTTTATAACTTTACCCCAATTTTCCCCAATTGCTTCTTTATCTCCTCATTCATCTTCCCCTCCTCCTCCATCTGCGCCTTTAACTCTTTAGTTAAAACCGCCATTTTTTTTCAAAAGGTATGCCGTCGTCTTCTTCGTCCGGAATACCGACGTATCGGCCGGGAGTCATAATAAAATTATGCTTTTCAATTTCTTCCATCTTAGCCGACTTGCAAAGACCTTTTTTAACCTGAGTTCCGCTTATATTACTAATTTTGCTCCATATCGGCCATGAAGTCAACGGCAAACCCTCTCTCCCTTGCCCTTTCCTCCCGTTATGCTAAAATTGAATCAATAAGTTAATAACACAATTTAATAACCGCACGCAAATGCTTTACAAAGCCCTCATCAGGCCTTGCATTTGCGTGCGGAACTGCTCTTCGGAGCTGTTAAAACTGGTGAGGGCCTTTTAGTTGGGCAATCGCGAATTATGTTTCGGGAATTTTCTCTCCGAACTTATTCGCTGGAAGATCCCGGCCAGGCGATTCACCGGAGAAAATTTATGAAGTTAAGTATGATGGCCTGCCAAATCATCTCCGACAGCCTGGCGCTCTATTTTTTAGAGGCAGGAAAACTGAATCTTGCGAATAAAAAGACCGAAATTTTAAGGACTGTTTCCGAATTTAACGATTACATCCACTCTATCCGGGAGGAAAATAAAAAAGAGGCTTGAACTGGCCATGAAGTCAACCAGAACACAAAAAAACATCCCGACCTTTTAAAGGCGAGATGTCTTAATTTTTGAGCCGTTGCGCGGAATCGAACCGCGGACCTACTCCTTACCATGGAGTTGCTCTACCGGCTGAGCTACAACGGCCTATTCAATTAAAAATTACGAATTATCAATTACAAATTAATTCGGAAAAATTTTAATTCGTAATTTTTAATTCGTAATTACAACTCCCCGATCCTTTCTTTAAATTCCTTTAACTTCTGGTTTTCGGGGTTGGCTTTTTCCAGCCGCTTTAAGGCGTCCAGAGCGGCGATTTTATCTTTACCTATTATACTTATTTCAATCATGGTGTCAAGGTATTTCGGATTTAACGGCTCAATTTTCAGGGCTTCTTTCATGTTCTTCGCGGCCTCATCGTAATTCTCTTTTTCGCTGAAAACCCGGGACAATTCAAAATAAACCTGGCCGCGCTCAAGGCTCAAATTTTTTAACTGTTCTTCGGAATTTTCATCCCGGCTATTTACGATGCCGGCCTCCTCGTCCTCAATGAGCTTTAAGATATGGGCGTAAGATTGCCGCGCTTCTTCATACTGTTTTTTCAGGCTGTAAAGGCCGCCGAGCTTTTTAAAAGCTTTTAAATTCCGGCTTTGGAGGGAGATAATTTCAATCAGCTTCTTTTCCGCCTCTTCGTATGATTCGGATTTTATGGCCGCGTCGGCTTCGTTTAAAAGTTCCAAAACCGGACGGGCGGTTTTTTCTTCGTTACCGCTTTTTGTTAAATCCCGGTCCGCCCGGTATTTTTCTTTCAGGCGCAAAAGCCGGGCGAGAAGAAATGAAAAAAGTTCTCCGAGTTTCCCTCCGATGAAAGAAAATGACTTAAAAGTTTTCGCGTTCCAATAAGTAAGGTTTCTTTTTAGGCGGTTGCCGATTATCCGCTCCTTAAAGCGGCTTTCCTTTTCCGCCGGAATGCTTTCAATATCAAGGTTCGCGAGTGCCGAAAATTTCCGAACCACGATTCCGGTCATGACCGCGAGCGAAAGCAGGATTAAAATTAAGGGGATTATGTTATACATGATTCAATTACCAATTATCAATTTACAATGATCAATGAATTTTTAATTACCAATTTTTCAATTTTCAAACGTTTGAAAATTTTATCATTTGGTCATTGAAAATTCATTAAAAATTGATCATTGATAATTGAAAATTACTCTTTGACTCCCGACGTTTTTTATACTACCATAATATCATACTCTTTTAATAACTCAAAGGTCAAATACAACCTATGACTATCGGGCAAATTATCGCCAAAGTAAAAGAAAATAACGAAAAAGCTGATACTGACGTACTGGAGCTTGCCTTTGAGTTTGCCGATAAAGCCCATCTTAACCAGAAAAGAAAAAACGGCGAACGCTATATTGAGCACTCACTCCACACCGCTTTCATCCTCGCGCAGATGCGGGCCGATTTAAATACGATCGCCGCCGGGCTCTTGCATGACGTCCCCGAAGACACCGAATACACTTTGGCCGACGTGGAAAAAAATTTCGGCAAAGATATAGCCATGCTGGTTGAAGGCATAACTAAGCTGTCAAAAATAAAATACCGCGGAGTGGAACGCTACCTTGAAAGTTTAAGGAAAATGTTTATCGCCATGGCGAACGACCTCAGGGTAATTTTAATAAAATTCGCCGACCGCCTGCATAACCTCCGGACGCTTGAAGCCCTGCCGAAAGAAAAACAGGAACGCATCGCCCGGGAAACCATGGAAATTTACGCCCCGATCGCCGGACTCTTAGGAATCTGGCGCTTAAAATGGCAGATGGAAGACATCTGCTTTAAATTTATTTATCCGGAAGAATACAAGAAGCTGGAATATATTTATGAAGTGGAAAAGAAAGTTGAAAGAAACCAGTACATCCAGAAAATAAAAAATCTTCTCGGCAAAGAGCTCGTCGCCGTCGGCATAGAGCCGCTCGTAGAAGGCCGGTTTAAACACCTTTTCAGCATTTACAAAAAAATGCAGATTAAAGACCGGAAGTTCAATGAAATTACCGATGTATTCGCCCTGCGGGTAATCGTAAGCAACGTTGAAGAATGTTATAAGACCCTCGGGGTAATCCATTCGCTCTGGAAGCCGAAAAAAGACCGCTTTAAAGACTATATTGCCCTGCCAAAGCCGAACGGCTACCAAAGCCTCCATACGACGGTTTTCGGGCCGGGCGGAAAACTAACCGAGTTCCAGATCCGAACCCATAAAATGAATGAAGAAGCGCTCTACGGAATTTCGGCTCATTGGTATTATAAGCAAAAAGAAGGCGGCGGCGATCCGGAACAGCAAAACCAGCCGGCCTGGGTCAAGGAAATCCTTGAAATCCAGCGGAACGCCGTAACCAGCCATGAGTTCGTTAAAGACGTTAAGTTCAACATCTTTAAAAACCGGATTTTCGTCTTTACCCCCAAAGGCGACGTTTACGACCTGCCCGAAGGCGCCACGCCGGTGGACTTTGCTTACGAAGTCCATACCGACATCGGTAATAAATGCACCGGCGCGCTGGTCAACGACCGGATGGCGCCCCTGGACACGGAATTAAAAAACGGCGATCTGGTGGAAATTATCATTGACAAAAACCGGAAATCGCCCAATGCCGACTGGATTAAATTCGTAAAGACGTCAAAAGCCCGCGGCCGGATAAAGCAATTCATAAAGACCGGCAGATTCCAGCAGTTAAAGCACCTGAAAAAATATATTCCTGGAATGAAATAACCAGAATCACAGAATAATTAAAAACAGCCCCGAATATTGGGACTGTTTTTTTGCGCGCTTTCTTTTTACCGGTGATAAGTTTCTTCTTTTATTTTTCCGGTCTTCCTTAAATATTCCTGTTTGGCTTTGTATTTGAGCCGGATAAGGGCGGACTTCTTTTTCAGGTTGCGGCTTTTTTTTCCGGTATGGCGCTGATTGGACCGGGCTTCAATAAGCTTGCCGCTCTGAATCAGCCTCCGGTTAAATCTTCGGAGGAAGCTTTCAAAACTCTCGCCTTTTTTCCTTTTAAATTCTACCATAGGTCACCTCCATTTCTAAGAGTAATCCCGAATATGCAAATATAAAATTAATATACGAATAACTACTTTTAAAAATTCGTATATTTGGGATTACTCCTTAAATTATACTTATTTTTTTTCCGCGATCCTTTTTTCCAGATTGGATTTTATTTTATTAAAGTCAATTACTTCTTGGATTCCCGACTCCATGTCGCGAACGAGAATCGTCCCGTCCATCACTTCTTTCTGCCCTAAAATCAGGCTGAACTTTGATTCCAGCCGGTTAGCTTCTTCAAGCTGAACTTTTAAGCTGTCCTTAGTAAAGGCCTGCCGAACGGAAAAACCGGCCCGCCGGAGATCCTCAAAAAGAACCATGGCTTTGCGCTTTGAAGCGTCGCCGAGCTGGGCGACGAAAACGACCGGCCTCCCGTCTTTTTTAAACGGGATATTTTTTTCTTTGATTTTAGCAATAGTCCTTTCAATCCCTAATCCGAACCCGAGCCCCGGAGTCGGCCGGCCGCCCATGTATTCAACCAATCCGTCATACCTGCCGCCGCCGCCCAAAGAAGCCTGGCGCGGAAGACCGGTTGATCTTTCACCGGCTTCCCGCTCGCCTTCCCCGGAAAAAGCAACTGCTCCCGCTTCATCAGAAGCGGGTTTGGCCTCCGCGACCGAAGGGCTGGAAGGCCAGACTTCAAAAACCGTCCGGTTGTAATAATCCAGTCCCCGGACAAGATAAGGGTTAAGGTTATAGGAAACATTCAGCTCATCAAGGTATTCCAAAACTTTAATGAAATGATTCTTGCAGGGTTCGCACAAAAAGTCAACTATCTGAGGGGCGTCCTCCCGGGCCGCGACGCAGGCCGGCTCTTTGCAGTCTAAAAGCCTTAAAGGATTTTTCTTAAGCCTTTTCTTACAGTCCAGGCAAAGCTTTGACCGCTTTCCCCGCTCGTTGTAAAAATCAATCAGTTTTTTTTCGTATTCGCTCCGGCACTCTTTACAGCCGATGCTGTTTATCTGAACCTGGACGTCAAGCTGGAGCTCTTTAAAAAAATTGTAAGCGACCAAAATAATTTGGGCGTCAGCCGAGGGCTTTTCTTCGCCGAACATTTCCAGGCCGAACTGGTGGTGCTGGCGCTGGCGTCCAGACTGGGGCTTTTCGTGACGAAAGCAGGATCCAACCATAAACATTTTTACCGGCTGGGGAAGGTTAAACATGCCATGTTCAATATAAACCCGAACTAAAGAAGGCGTGAGCTCCGGCCGCAGAGCCACCCGATCGCCGTTTTTATCGGGAAAAACATACATCTCTTTGGAAACGATATCAGTGGTTTTTCCGGTGGCCCGCTCGTAGAGCTCGGCCTTTTCCAAAACCGGAGTAAGGACGCGCCGGAAACCGTAAACCTCCGCGAGATCCCGGGCTTTGCCCTCCACCAAATCGTAATAGCGGTATTCGTCAAAAAGCACATCCCGCATCCCCCTTAAACGGCTGTAAGTCCGCTCCCGTTTTTCTTTCGGAAATTTTTCTTTCTCTTTTAGTTTATTTTCTCTTCTCATTTTGGCGCGAGGCATAAAAATAATTCAAAATTAAAAGTTAAAAATTATGGAGTCCGCCCGAGGCGGACGGAATAATTTACCTAAATTTTGCATTTTTAATTTTTAATTTTGAATTTTTATAGGTTATACGCTTCTCCCTTATTAAATAATTTTATCTTGTCAAAAGGAAATCCCCGCAGTAGCACCCGACCGACTAAAAAACTTTCATTCACCGGTCCAAAGCTTCTTCCGTCTTTGGACGAACCGCGGTTGTCGCCGAGGACGAAATATTCATTGCTTTTCAGTTCCGTGGTTTCGTCGTCCGAATAACCGTAAGTTTTTAGTCCGTCCGGGAGGTAAGGCTCTTCCAGCTTAACGCCCTGGGGATTTTTTTCGTTAATTATGTAAACACTCCCGTCCGCGATCCGCACAGTCTCACCCGGCAGTCCGATCACCCGTTTTATAAAAAATTCCTGGGGATCCTTTGGATAACGGAAAACAATTATATCGCCGCGCTTTGGGACGCCGAGATGGTAAGACAGCTCGTCAATGATAAGGTATTCGTGGTCATGGAAATTCGGCTCCATGGAAGCGCCTTTGACGTAAAACGGCTGGATTAAAAACTGCCTCACTGGAATGATGATGACGAGAGAGATGACAACGATTTTTACCAGCTCCAAAAGGAACGTGAAAAAGTTTTTTATCATATTGGATAAAGCTGTTCGCGCTAAAAAATTATAATGGCGTTTAACCCGTTTAATATAACATTAATTTTTTCTCCTGGCAATAGCGGTAATTCCCGCTCCGACGGAAACTTGTTAAATTATGAAAAATAAATTATAATAAAAAGCAGTTAAAAATAAAGTTTTTATAAATATGACTGATTTAAAAAACACCCCTCCCCTTTCCGATGAAGAAAAAGGCGCCGATATCGCGGCTCCGGAATACGCGAAGAAAAAAAAGTGGCCGAAAAGAGCCGTTTATTTTTTAATTTTCCTCGGTATAAGCGTTGCTTTCTTTTTTTCCCAGGCGATTATCTCGGACCGCAGTTCCTACTCCTGGATAAAAAGGATGCCAATCGTAAAACAGTTTAACACCCTGGTGGAAGGGGCTGATAAGAAATTAAAAGGCGAAGATGAAGACCGGGTTAATATCCTTCTTTTAGGCATGGGCGGCAAAGGCCATGACGGGGCTTATCTGACCGATACGATTATGCTCGCGAGCTTAAAACCGAGCGAAGGCAAAGTTTTTCTCCTCTCCATCCCCCGCGATCTGGTTGTTCCGGTTGAAGGCCAGGGCTGGAGAAAAATAAATTCCATCAATTCTTTCGCCGAGGCAAAAGAGCCTGGTTCCGGCGGCCAAGCCACGGCCGACGCGATCGGGGATTTACTGGACCTGCCAATTCATTACTACTTAAGGGTGGATTTTGAAGGTTTCATGAAAATAGTTGACGAACTCGGGGGAATTAACGTTTACGTTGAAAATACGCTGGATGATTATTCTTATCCGGTTCTCGGTAACGAAGACGCGGCCTGGAATTCCCGTTATGAACATCTTCACGTTGATACCGGCTGGCAGGAAATGGACGGATCGCTCGCCTTAAAATTTTCCCGTTCCCGCCACGCTTACGGCTCCGAAGGCTCGGACTTCGCCCGCGCCCGGCGCCAGCAAAAAGTGATTGAAGCCGTTAAAGACAAGGCTCTATCGTTAAACATGGTTTTTAAGCCCATGGCCATAAAAAATATCATTGACGCTTTAAACGAACATGTAAGCACCAGTTTTGAAATTTGGGAAATCTACAAATTCTACGACCTGGCGAAAAATATCTCCAAAGAAAACATCTCCAACAAAGTCCTGGATACGAGCGCCGAAGGGCTTTTAGTTAACGGTACCGGGCAGGACGGAGCCTACATCCTTTCCCCTCGCTCGGGCGACTTTGCCGAAATCCAGTATCTCGCGAAGAGCGCCTTTTCCGCCCCCTCAACAGTTGAGAGCGAAAAAGTTAGCGTTGAAAAAACCACTATTGAGGTAAAAAACGGGACCTGGATTAACGGGCTGGCCGGCCAGGCTTCGGTTGACCTTGAACGGTACGGCTTCGTCGTAACGAAAATTTCAAACTCCAGCCGCCAGAATTTTCAAAAATCAGTCATCTATGACCTCACTTTCGGAGAGAAAAAAGAATCCCTGCAGATGCTAAAAGAAAAAACCGGCGCTAACGTTTCCTTTAACCTGCCGGACTGGCTGACCGAAGAACTGAAAACGGAAAATGAAAATAAAGCTAATACAACGCCGCCCGACTTTATCCTAATACTGGGAACCGATGCCAACAAATAATCTCCTAAAAATCGTCATCTTCGGCCGAACTAATGTCGGTAAATCAACCCTCTTTAACCGCCTTACCGAAGACGACCACGCCCTGGCCGCCGATGAGGAAGGCACGACCAGGGATTCTAATTTCGGCCATGTTGAATGGGGCGGGATGGAATTTGAAATTATTGATACCGGCGGAATTATTAACCTCCGGGAGCTTACTGTCCCTTTGTCCGGCCGGCAAAAAAAACTGGCGACGGCGAAAATGAAGCTCGCCCCGGACCGGGAAACAATAGATAAGAAAGTCCAGCTCCAGGCCCGCGAACATCTGACGCGGGCTGATTTGATTTTATTCCTTATTGACGCCAAAGCCGGAATGACTCCCGAAGACCGGCAACTAGCCCTGTTCTTAAAGGAATTCGCCAAAGATAAAAAGATCATCCTCGCGGCCAATAAGACCGATTCGCCGAAAGATATCCACCGTCTCTCCGAATTCTATAAACTCGGACTCGGCGAACCGCTTCCGATTTCCGCCGCCACCGGCTCGGGAACCGGAGATTTGCTTGACGAAATAGTTAGCGCGCTAAAAAATAAAACGCCCCTTAAAACCGCCGGCAAAACTTCGGGTAAAGAAAAACCCGGCGCCGATTTTCAACCCGAAGATTCCGAAACAACCGCTGACGAAGAAGCGCCTTCCGACCAGACCCCGGCGCCGATTCGCGTCAGCATTATCGGCAAACCGAACGTCGGCAAATCAAGCCTTATCAATTCCATTTTCGGCCGGGAGCGGGTAATAGTAAGTTCTGTTCCCCATACGACCAGAGAGCCGCAGGACACAGAATTTATCCATAAAGACCGAAAAATGATACTGGTTGACACGGCCGGAATAACCAGAAAAGCTTCCCAAAGCCGGCGTTCGCGCACGCCCGGCCGGGGATCAAAAAATAAAGTTGATTTGGTGAAGGAAGGCATCCACCGCTCCTTAAAAAGCCTAAACCGGGCCGATATCGCCATTTTAGTGCTTGATATTTCAAAAGAAATCACCCGCGAGGACCAAAGGATTGCCGACGAAATAATCGGAAGAAAAAAAAGCATTATCATTATCGCCAATAAATGGGATCTTGTTCCGGAAAGGGACGTAAAAAAATATACTGAGTACATAAACGACCGCCTGCCCTTTATTAAATGGGCGCCGATAATTTTCGTCTCAGCCCTGACCGGCCGCCGGACCGGCGATATTCTCAGCCTTATCGCTGACATCCGCGACGAGCGGGCAAAGACCATCCGGGAAAAAGACCTGGATAAATTTTTAAAAAGAATCGTAAAGATCCATAGGCCGGTTCGCTACCGGGCCTCGGACAAATATCCCTACATAAGAAAAATCCGGCAGGCCGATTCGGATCCGCCGGAGATGGAAGTTTTAATCGGCGCCCGGGAAAGCATTGATTCCACCTATCTCAGATTTATTGAAAACCAGCTTCGGGATCAGTTCCGCTTCATCGGCTCCCCGATCAGCGTTCGGGTGTTTAAAGGAAAATGGATCCATGGAAAAAGCGAAAAGAAAAAAGATAAAACAGAAGAAGAATAAGAATTAAAAAACTGTTTTTTTGTCATCCTGAGCGTAGCGAAGGATCCCGTGAATAGAGCTATTACCACGAGATCCTTCGGCCTAATCGGCCTCAGGATGACGATAAAAATCTATGCGTATTATCGCCGGACTGGGCAATCCCGAAGATAAATACTATCTCACGCGCCATAACGCGGGCTTTCTCGCGGTTGACCAAATCGCCAACCTCCATAACGCGGACTGGAATTATAATAAGAAATTCAAATCGGATATCTGCGCTCTCTTTGGCGGAACGGACGGAAATAAATCCGTCCTGCTCGTAAAGCCGCGGACTTACATGAATAAATCCGGCGAAGCGATCGCGAACGTTTTAAACTATTACCATCTTTTGCCAAAACGCCTGGGATTTATTCCGGTTTCTGACGCGCCGCTCGCCGACAGTTTGACTGTCATCCATGATGATCTTGATATTGAGCTTGGAAAATTTAAAATTTCTCTTGATTCCCGAAGCGCCGGCAACCGCGGAGTGCAATCCATTATTGACCGGATTAAAACTAAAAATTTTACGCGCGTCAGAATCGGCATCCGCGCTTTGGCGCTTATAAAAATCCCGGCCGAAAAATTCGTCCTGCAAAAATTTTCTCCGGATGAAATGAAAACGGTCAGCGCCCTGATTGACGACCTCGTCCGCCGGGAATTAAAACTCTTCTGAAACATCCATAAAAAAACTCCGCCCAGCGGGACGGAGACAGAGTCTGTATAATGTCCGGATTACTACTTGCCATTGGGGGACAATCAATCTATAAGCGGGTAAGGAGGGAACCCGTCCCATAAACCAATGCCCTGTGACAAGTAGTAATCCAGGGGGGACACTATTATTAAAATTTTTATGGCGGTCGTTATCCACCTTTTCCGGTTACTGCCATTGACTTTAGATTATAGCACCGCCATTAACCGGTGTCAAGGCTAAAATTCACCTCATCCGATCAAAAAGACCGTAAAATCAAGTAAAAAGGATGGACATAAAATACCTGGCCGCCCTGAATACTTATACGAAATTCGGGCCGGTTCGCTTCAAAAAATTAAAGGCGCGCTTCCCTTCCTGGCAGGCGGCTTTTTACGCCGGAGTAAGCGAATTAAAAAGCGCCGGGATTGACGAAAATATCGCCCTGGATTTTATAAGCCGGAGAAAAGCTATCAATCCCGACGCGATCATGGAAGAAATAATCCGGGAAAAAATCAGTCTTATAACTCCGGAAGACCGGCGCTATCCCGGGATACTAAAAGAAATCCCCGATTTTCCCCCGCTCCTTTATCTGCGGGGCGAATTAAAAACCGAGGATGATTTTTCTTTGGCCGTAGTCGGGGCGAGAAAATTTTCTTCTTATGGCAAACGGCTTACCGAAGATATCGTCCGCGAACTCGCGCGGTATAAAATTACCATAGTGAGCGGCTTGGCTTTAGGAATTGACGCTTTAGCCCATTCCGCCGCGCTTTTAGCCGGCGGCCGGACTATTGGGGTTTTAGGTTCCGGAGTTGACCGACAAAGCGTTTATCCGGTCGCTAACCAAAATATCGCGGAAAAAATTATCGCCGAAGGCGGGGCGATTATAAGCGAATTTCCTTTGGGCACCCCCGGATTAAGGCATCATTTCCCTCAAAGGAACCGGATTATCGCCGGACTGGCAAAAGGCGTCCTCGTTATTGAAGCCGGAGAAAAATCCGGTTCGCTTATTACCGCCCGTTTCGCGCTTGATTTTAACCGGGAGGTTTTCGCGGTCCCTGGTAGCGTCTATTCTCCGGTTTCGGCCGGCGCCAACGCGCTCATAAAAGAAGGCGCAATCCTCACCCGAAACGGCAACGATATAATTGAGGCGCTTGACCTTAAGCGCGTATCCTTATATATTGAAACTAAATCCGTAATGCCGGAGACCAAAGAGGAAAAAATCCTTCTTTCTTTTTTAAGCGGCGAATCGGTTCATGTGAACGAATTAATCCGCCTTTCCGGCCTGCCCGCTTCAACGGTTACCGGTTCATTAACCATCATGGAAATGAAAGGCATGATAAAGAATCTCGGGGGGATGGAGTATGTGTTAGTTTAGTCCCTAAGTCAAGAAGTAAAAAGTCAAAAGTTAAAGTCCACAAGCAAGAATTTAAATTGACTTTGGACTTTTGGACTTTCCGACTAATTTTTTTATGAAATTAATCATCGTTGAGTCGCCAACCAAGGCCAAAACCATTTCCAAATTCATTTCCAAAGACTATAAGGTTGAGTCTTCTTTCGGGCATATTCGCGACCTGCCAAAAAGCGAAATGGGAATTGATATTGAAAACGATTTTACGCCCGAATACGTAATTCCGCTAAAAAGCCGGAAAACCGTAGCTAACCTAAAGGCTTTGGCTAAAAAAGCGGAAAAAATTATCCTGGCCTCGGACGAAGACCGGGAAGGAGAAGCGATTGCCTGGCATTTAGCCGAAGCGCTGAAGCTTAATAAAAGCCAGACCCAACGGATTGTTTTCCATGAAATTACCAAGCCAGCCATACTTAAAGCCATTGAAAATCCCCGGGAGATCAATAGCCACCTCGTTGACGCCCAGCAGGCGCGCCGGGTTTTAGATCGCCTCGTCGGCTACGAGCTTTCGCCCTTTTTATGGAAAAAAGTCGCTCGCGGACTATCGGCCGGCCGGGTGCAATCGGTGGCCGTCCGGTTAATCGTTGAACGGGAACGCGAAATTAAAGCTTTTAAAGCCGAAGAATACTGGAGCGTCTCAGCCCTCCTGGCCCGGACCAAAGAAAAAGATTCCCAATTTGAAACCAGGCTCCATAAAATAAACGGCAAAACCGTTGAAAAACTCCAGATAAAAAATGAAGTTGAGGCCGATAAAATCTTATCCGACCTTAAAGGCGCGGAATACAAGGTCGCGGAAGTCGTAAAAAAAGAAGGAACAAAAAACCCTCCCCGGCCGTTTACTACTTCCACCCTCCAGCAAACTGCCAACCGCTGGCTCGGATTCTCCGCCAAGCAGACCATGACCCTAGCTCAAAGGCTCTACGAAACCGGCCTTATTACTTACATGCGTACCGATTCGGTAAACCTCTCGGAAAAATTCCTCGCCGACGCCGGAGTTTACCTTAATAACGCTTTAGGCGGAGAATACGCGCTTAAAACTCCGAACCGCTACAAAACAAAAAGCAAAGGCGCCCAGGAAGCCCATGAGGCTATCCGGCCGACCGAAGCGGCCGATGACCCTGAATCCGTAAAAGACAAGCTGGAGTCCGGCCAGTACCGGCTCTATAAACTGATCTGGCAAAGATCAATCGCCTCGCAGATGCCGCCAGCCAAGGTTGACGCTACGACCATAGACGTTGACGCGGAAAAAGACGGCCGAGCCGACTACCAATTCCGGGCGACCGGCCAGGTAATAAAATTTGACGGTTATTTAAAAATTTATCCGGAGAAAAGCGCCGAAATTGAATTGCCAGAAGTGGAAGTTGAAGAAGCGCTTGATCTTATAAAACTAAGTGGCGAAGAACATTTTACTAAGCCGCCGGCCCGCTACTCGGACGCCGGACTGGTTAAAGTTTTAGAAAAATACGGTATCGGCCGGCCGTCCACTTACGCCCCGACGATCGCGACGATTGAGACGCGGAATTACATGGAGCGGGACGAAAATAAAAAATTAAAGCCGACTGATATCGCTTTCGTAGTAAACGACCTTTTGGTCGCCCATTTTCCCAATATCGTTGACTTTCAGTTTACGGCCGGCATGGAAAACAATCTTGATGAAATTGCCGAAGGGCGGCAGAAATGGCAGCCGGTGATAGGAGAATTTTATGTTCCTTTCCATGATAATTTAATAAAAAAGCAGGACGAACTGAAAAAATCCGACATCATCCCCGAAGAAAAATCCGAGGAGGTCTGCGAAAAATGCGGCTCGGCCATGATCATTAAAACCGGACGCTGGGGAAAATATCTTGCCTGTTCCAATTTTCCGGAATGTAAAAATATCAAATCATTGCCTAAAGCGGGCGTAACCGCCGATCCCGAGACGGAAGCAAAGCTAAAAGCGCTTCAGGAAAAATACAAGGACGAAGTTTGCGAAAAATGCGGCTCAGCGATGGTTATAAAAAACGGCCGCTTTGGACCGTTTTTAGCCTGCTCCGGCTATCCGAAATGCAAAAACATAAAAAGCATTACTGAAAATTCCGGCTCTACCGGAATAAAATGCCCTGTCTGCGGAGAGGGGGAAATTGTCATGAAGCGAAGCCGACGCGGCCCCTTTTATGCCTGCAACCGCTACCCGGACTGCAAAACTTCTTTTTCTTCTAAACCCACCGGCGAAAAATGCCCGGACTGCGGCGCGCTTCTTCTAGAAGCAAAAGACGGCGGAGTTAAATGTTCGGCTAAAGGTTGCGGGTATAAGACCGCGTAGAGACGCGATTAATCGCGTCTCTACGGATGTAATTTTACCGTTTCGTCCGGACGCAATCATCCGCACCGCGCGCGCGTCATCCCGCGGCGCAACCCGATTAACCGCGTAGAGACGCCCCGTCGGGGCGTCTCTACAAAATGCGTCTTTACCTTTTCGCTCCTGAGTAAGCAATCGCTCTCACAATATCCCAGGCCATCGCCGATTTCGGCGCGTAACCGTAGATGTTTTTGAAGAATTGGATGGATTTTTTCTCTGAGTTCAGATTTCTATTTGTTGGCCTGAGGCCATAGGAAATAACGGCAATGGCGTTTTGGTCGCGTGGGTTATTCTTGTCCGGCAGTCTCAGGTAAATCTTTTTGAACGCGGCCGAGGCATTAGCCTCGGTTTTTTCGTTCTTTTGGGCGGGCCATCGGCCGTTAGCGATTTTAATTATGTCCTGCCAGTCAATTTCAGTGGCCGGGTTCCGGCCGTAGGCCGATTTAAACGAGTTTACTACCCCTGAGCGCTCGCCCGAGCCGAGGATTTTAGTGGTGTCCGTGCCATTGGTGATAAAATTGGTTAATACATCTTTCTTGGCGGCGACTATCTCTTTGGCCTCGGACATTAGTTTTTCCAGCGTAGAGATGCCCCGCCGGGGCGTCTCTACGCTGTTTTGCCGGGTTGCTGTTTTATTCTCCTGATTATCACTAACATCACTTCCCTCACTATCATCTCCTGCCGCGTCATCACCCGGGCTGGTATCGTTATTACTGTCATTGCCAGTATTGGCAGTGGCGCTGTTGCTATTTTGGCTATTCAGTAAATAGACCGGAATTGTATTGCAGTCCCGGGTATAGTTAAACGTGTTGGAATTGGTAGTATTGCCGTTATTATCCACGGCTATGACATACCAACTATGGGAACCGCAGGATAGGTTCTGACCCGGGGTTTGGGAGGCGGCAATATTGGAGATATTGTCAGAGTCCAGGGTATTGTCTATGTAGAGCTGGTATTTAGCTATTCCTGATTCCGTGTCAGACGAGGCGTTCCAGCTGAGGGTCGGGCGGGAGTCGGAGTTAACCGTATTATTGGCTGGCGAAGAGGCAGTAAAACTCGCCGGGCTGGTTATATCTTTTTCCAGTTCAAATGTATGGGTAGAATAGCCGCCGGAGTAGGTGAATTGGACAATGCCCGAGGAGTCGGAGAGGCAGGTCAGGTTGGTGCCGTTTCCGTAACTGGTTTGGCAGGTGGTAGCGCCATAACCGGTGATGGCAGTCGTAGTCGCCGTATTGTCAATCTTGAACGTGTAGTAGCTATCCGGGGCTAAATCGCCAATGGTGTAAACCGTAGAGGTGGCGTGGGTATTTCCCGCTCCCTCGGTTGAGGTCGCCGTCCAGGATTTATTCTTGTCGCCCGCGGTTTCCCAGGTATTAATATTTAAATCCATGAATGCCGAGGTGGAGGCGGTGTAGTACCCGCCTCCGGCGGGTACTACCGAGAAGTTAGAGGTAGCAATGGTGTCAGCGGTGGTAGTGGCGACGAGAGCCCGGTATTTGCCGTTAGAATATATTCGGACCGAGCCGGTTTGGGGGATAGCGTTAGAGCCCACGGTATATGGCGGTTGGTATTCGTAAGCCCCAATGTCGGGAGTGCCGTAGATGGGGTTGCCGGCGTAGTCGGTGGTGAGGGAGACGTCGGTGCCAGAGTCGATGGCGGGGGAGGTGGGGTCGGGGATGTAGGTGCCAGTTTGGAAGAGGGGGTCAGATGTCATTTCGTTTGTTGACGTAACAGTCCCTGATGTCTTCGCGGTATTACCATAAAACCCATTATAATCTACCGTGGGCGTTCCGGCAACCTGTTGAATCCCCATCGCTAAGTTCATAAATTCATTATTCTTGACCACCAGAGTTCCCTGAGCATAGATACCCTTTCCGTCTTTTGTCGCTTCATCGTAAAAAACATTATTAATGATACTGCACGTTGCGTTGGTTCTACAGGCAACCCCAAACTTCGCACTTGCTATGGTGTTAAATATATTATGGCTTATGTTTGCGGTAACAGTGCCGGTCCCTACCGTGTCAATAATATGATCCGTGATACCATTAAAGATTGACCGTTTGACTGTTAGCGCAACCGCCGCCCCTTGTATTTCTATACCTGCCGCTCCTGTATTGGTTGCATTTCCGTTGAGCGTCAATCCGTTGATGGTCATGCTTCCACCATTCAAGTTGATATATTTAGTAGTTGTCCCAACGGGAATATTGGATATTGTTACTGTATTTATGGTCAGATTAACATTATTGTTTCCTGTGACCAATATTATTGGATTAGTTAGTCCACCACCTGTTTTATTAATAGTAAGACGGTTATATGTCGCGTTTATAGTTCCTGCCACATCGGTATGAAATACATCCTCAAGCGTTGTGCCACTGATCGTAATATCGTTGGCAGTAAGGGTTGTTGTGCTATCCGATGCTACGGTATTAACCCCTTGGGAATTTCCCGTGAACGATCCTGTATTAATGACCGCTGTTCCCCCGTGCATTGAAAAGCCATCATCGGTGTTATTATTTGCGCTTATATTGTTAAACGTGACAGTTGAGTTCCCTTCCATCTGGAACCCTTGGTTCCCCATAGAATTGCACGATACATTACTCACTGTTCCAATGGATGCTCCCCTAAACTGTATTCCATCAGTGGTCATATTGGTTATAGTGCCATTCATAATAACTATACCCGTGCGACCATTTATATCAATTCCTGTAATTGTATTTACACCATCTCCACTGATTGCAAATCCGCCAAGGTTAATCGTGATGTCATTTCCCCCCACATTCAAGACATCCCCCGCATTGGTACACGAGAGATTTCCAGCCAGTGTATATGAGGAGGTTACGGTATCACCACAGTTACAGGCAGTCACTCCACCACAATTAGCCGCACTCGCCTTCCCCACTCCCAAAACAAAAAAACTTCCCAAAAATAACAGGAAGAAAAAAACAAATCTGGAAAATTTTAGATTTTGAGGTTTAGTTAAGAGAGAGAGAGAGAGAGAGACGGCTTTCATGTTTTTGTATTTATCCCGACGCATATCCGCCGAGCGGATTTAACGGGGTTTGATTTTATTATTTATCCCGTAGAGACGCATTGCAATGCGTCTCTACCCTGCACATATTATAGCTGATTATTTTTTCTTTTTCAATAGCTTTTCACATCCAAATATTCTCCACGTTATTCCTGTCACGTTCCCACATCGCCGGATTGTTAATAATATATTCCCGGATTCGGTTTAAAGATTCGTCGTTCCTGATAATGTGATCGTAAAAACGGGATTGCCAGGCGAAATTAGGATATTCGGATTTCCAAATTTTTTTCGTGCAGACCGATTTAATTTGATTTATAATTGAACCCAATGAATTTGGTTTCCATTGCGGATTATATCCGCCACGTTTCAATTTATCATCAACCGCAACCATCGCGGTGGTAGAGACGCCCCGGCGGGGCGTCTCTACCGTCGCGCGGGGCGTCTCTACGGATGATTTGATCTTGCACAAAATTTCCAAAATTGCGTGCAAATGATTCGGCATAATTATCCATTCATCCAAAATTACATTCTGACGAATTATCGGCGTTTGCGACAATTCCTCCTGAACGATTTTCCCGATATCATTTAAACTCATTTTTCCGTTTTTAACCTCTCCAAAATAATGTTCTCTGTCTTTCGTGCAAATCGTTATGAAATATACGCCGTTTTGACTATAATCATAGCCTTCCAATCTGGCGGATTTGATGCGAAATTTATTTTTAAATCTTTGTGATATTGGCAACATTCACGATTATCACTCACTTCTTCCCTTTTCCGCCTCCCTCTTTCCTTCCGCCTTTCTCTTTAACGTAATCCATTACCTTTTTCATGCCCTCGTTCATCATGACGAAAAAGGCGGCGGCTTCTTTAACTTTGCCGCGAAAGGCTCTTACCGTTTCTTTTGCTTCGGTTATTATTTCGCGAATGTCTTTACTAACCTGATAAACGTTCCGCAAGCTCATGGCCAGGTAGTACATAAGCCAGCAAAGAAAAAAAGCCACTCCGGCGACGGAGACGGCGAGTACCAAATTTAAAATGTCTCGACTGGTAGAAAACATATGGTACGAGTCCAGCAGTCCATTAGCCGAATAGTCAGACTGTCAGACTACGGACTAATTGACTAACTGACTAACTGACTATTAGACTATTTTGGCTAATCCGGATTTTCGTCAATCTCAATTTTAATTCCTCCGATTTTTTTGGCGACAAAATTGTAGATCGCGGCGATTACGTAACCGATAATCCAGCCGAACGCGCCGCAAACGACAAAAGTCAGGACGCCAAAAAGGATGCCGGCGGCGACATGGAAAAAGACGACCGCCGCGGCTGATCCGGCGAAACTCGCCTGAGCTATTATATTGCCGCCGACTAAAATCGCGAGAACTATGCTTACGAAAAACCCGATAGTCCCGTAAACCGCGCCGATAATTTTAGCCAGGCTCGCGTTGTTGATTTTTTTTATTTCAGTCATAAATCAGACAATAGACATCAGTAAATAGTAAATAGAAACTTTATAACTCTATTGACTATTGTCTATTTACTGTTTACTAATTAAAAGTCTCTTACTCTGGCCCCGAACTTATCCCCAAGATGTTTTACCAGCGCGTTCTGCGCTTCTTCAACCTCTTCGGACTTCATGGTTCGGTCGGCCTGATAAATAATATGGAACGCGAGGCTCTTCTTTCCGATTTCCAGCTTTTCTCCCTCGTAGGCATCAAACACTTCAGCGCTCTTAACGAGTTCGGAAAATTTTTCTATCTCTTCTTTTATATCATTATACAATATTTTCGCGTCAAGGACAAAGGCTAAGTCGCGGATTATTGGCGGATATTTTTCAAACTCCGAATAACCGGCTGGCCGGGGGAAAAATTGCTCCAGCTCCAGAAGGTCAAATTCGGCGATGGCTGTTTCTTTTTTTACGCCAACGCGTTTCGCGATCCGGGAATCAAGACATCCGACAATTCCGATCCGGACGCCTTCGGCTGAAATTCCGGCCGCGCGAACGCCATCCATCCAGCCCGGTTTTTCATCAAGCAGGCTAAACTTAACTTTCAGCCCAAGGCTTTCAAAGAGAAAGCCGGTTATTGATTTTACTTTCAAAAAAACTTCATCCGCTTCGCCGCCGGCAACCGCTATCCCTAACCGCTCAAACTGCGCCGGAAGCTTATCTTTTCCCAAAGCGTCCCTGTCAATTTCTCCGGGCCGGTTAAAATAAACCGTGCCGATTTCAAAAAGTCCGATCCGATCCCGGCGAGCCTGGTTCTTTTTTATGTTTTCTATAAGATTGGGGGCGAGCGCCGGCGTTAAAAAGTTCATGGTCTCTGCTATCGGGTTTAAAAGTTTTATCGCGCTCCCGGCGTCAATCTGGAGCTTTGAGAGCTGTTCCTCGCCTACGAAAGAATAGTTATAGCTTTCGGTCAGACGGGCGCCAAAAGCCAGGATCTCCCTGATCTTTTTTTTCATGTCCGGCGCTTTTTCGCGCGGCATCCGGCCAAGACTTATTTCCGGCATGTCCGGCGTAATTTTATTGTAGCCGTAAATCCGCGCCACTTCCTCAACAACATCCTCTCTGATACTTACGTCTTTTCCGGCTCGCCAAGTCGGGATTGTTAAAGAAAATGAGCTATTTTTCTTCGCGATGCCGAAACCGAGGCTCTTTAATATCCTCGTAACTTCCTGTTCCGGAATACCTTCCCCGATCCGCTCCTCAATCCAGCTTAACTTTATTTCCAGCGGCCCGGTAAACTGCTGAAAATTATTTTCATCCGTTGTTTCGCTTATCACTCTCGCCGAAGGGCAGATTCGCTTTATCAATTCCGTAGCGCGGTAAAGGGCGATTGCGGCCAGATTGGGGTCAAGTGATTTTTCAAAGCGCATTGATGATTCGCTCCGCACTCCCAGGTAGCGGGAAGTTTTTCTTATGGAAGCAAAATCAAAATTGGCCGATTCAAGGACTATAGAATCAGTTTCTTCCGATATTTCGCTTAAAACCCCGCCCATTACCCCGGCAATCGCGATTGGCTTTTCCTTATCGGCGATTACGAGCGTTTCTTCGTTTAATTCCCGCTCTTTCCCGTCAAGCGTCGTTATCGCCTCGCCTTTCTTCGCCCGTCTCACGTTTATATCGCATTCAAAAATTTCTTTTTTATTTAATTCCGGCTCCAGTTTCGCGAGGTCAAAAGCGTGCAGAGGCTGGCCAACGTCAAGCATGACGTAATTCGTCGCGTCAACGATATTATTAATCGGCCGGACTCCGGCGGCGATAAGCCTTTGGCTAAGCCATTCGGGCGAAGGTCCGATTTTAATTCCGCCCATGGCAAGCGCCATGTACCTCGGCGCCAGCTTATTATCTTCAACCGCCACCCTGATGCGGGCAAGCTTATCATCGGTTTTTATTTTCAATTTGCCGGATTTTTGCCCGGACAATGCCGCGTTAATTTCTTCGGCTTTTTTCGTTAGCCGGGAATCTAAAAACGCGGCGATTTCCCTCGCCACCCCGAGATGCGACCAAAGATCCGGCCGGTTGGTTATGGATTTATTATCTACCTCAAAAATCACGTCGCTTAGCCCAAGGACTTCAACGAGCGGTTTTCCGGTTTTAGTATTTTTATCTAAAATCATGATGCCCGCGTGATCATCCCCGAGACCGAGCTCGTCCGGAGCGCAGAGCATGCCCTGGGATTTTACTCCCCGGACTTCCACCTCTTTAATTTCAAGGCCGTTAGGTAAAACCGCTCCGATAAGAGCGAGCGGAACCATCTGTCCGGCTTCTATGTTCGGCGCGCCGCAGACGATTTCCAATTTTTCTTTTCCGGTATCAACCAAAGCCAACCGCAAACGGTCGGCGTCGGGATGCTTTTTTACCTCAATAATTTCCCCGGCAATGACGTTCTTAAACTTTTCGGCCTGACTGGAAACACCTTCAATCTCAACCGTATGCAAAGTTAAAAGCCGCGCCAGCTCGCCGGGCGTAATATTTTTCGGAATTTCAACGTAATCTTTTAGCCAGTTTAGGGATAGATACATATAAATTTCATATAACACATAACATGGAACACGTAACAAATAGTTTTAACCAAGATTATTATGTGTTGTGTGTTCTATGTTATGCAAGTCAGAATTGCTCAAGAAATCTCAAATCTCCGCTATTAAATAATCTTATATCTTCAATGCCGTATTTTAGCTGGACAATCCGGTTTAAGCCGAATCCGAAAGCGAAACCGGTGTATTTTTCCGGATCAATTTTACCGGCTTTGAGCACGTTCGGATGGACCATCCCGGCGCCGAAAATTTCCAGCCAGCCGGTCTGTTTGCAAAGCCGGCAACCTTGGCCATGGCATAAAAAACAGGTTACTTCCCCGTTAAATCCCGGCTCAACGAACGGATAAAATTTTGGCCGCAGGCGCACTTCGGTTTCCGGGCCGTAAAGATGTTTGGCCATGGCTTCTAAAATCCCTTTTAAATGCCGGATGTTTATATTCTTATCAACCATCAAACCTTCCAGCTGATAAAAAGTATGTTCGTGCCGGACGTCGGTCGCTTCGGAACGGAAACATCTTCCGGGGACGACGCATCTTAAGGGAGGGCCGTATTTCAGCATTGACCGGACCTGCATGGGCGAAGTATGGGTGCGCATGACTAAATCCGGCGCTCCGCCTTCTTCGCCTTTGACGTTAAGGCCTTTCGGGTCAATATAAAAAGTATCCTGCATGTCGCGGGCCGGATGCCACTTCGGGATATTTAAAGCCTCAAAGCAGAAATAATCGCTTTCCAGCTCCGGGCCTTCCAAAACCATGAAATTAAGGCCGCGAAAAAAATCCTCCAGGTCTTCGCGGACTATGGTTATCGGATGAAGATGGCCGCGCGCGATTTTTCCGCCCGGCAGAGTCGGGTCGGAAAAGCCCGGTTTTTTCGCGGCGCTTTCAAAAATTTCCTTGGCTTCTTCAAACTTTTTTCTTATTTCCGATTTCAACTCATTAGCCAGCTTTCCGGCTTCTTTTTTTTCTTCATCAGTAAGCTTAGCAACGTCTTTTAATATTCCGGCCAATTCCCCTTTGCGCCCGAGAATTTTTATTTCCAGTTCGCGCAAAACCCCGCCGTCTTTCACTTCGGACAGTTTACTTAATATTTCTTCCTTAAATTTTTCAATTTTATTTTTCATATTGCTTTTTTATAACTCACCAAAAAGAATTCAAGGATGCTTAAACCTAAAACCAGAAATCCGAGGTTCGCCCAGTTAAATAAATCTTTGGATAAAAGGATTAGCGCGACAATAACCAGAGCGGCGAATAAAAACGACTGGCGAAAAGCTTCTATGACTGAGCGGCCGGCTAGTTGCCGTTTTAGGGTAATAAACCGGATTACAAAACCGAAGATGGCCGCCGCGCCGGTTATGGCCATGAAAAGCGAAGCGTAAAAAAGGATAAAACCGACCCAGTTCGTAATCTCCGGGTTGACAGTCCAGGCGACGTAAGAAAAAACCGCGAAGCAGGCAACGGCCGCCAGAGTCATGATGAATAAATACATTTTCAGTCCCATGGAAAAAAATTACAAATTACGAATTACGAATTACGAATTACGAATTTTTCCAACCTTAATTATTAATCCGTAATTTTTAATTCTACAAACATGTTATCACTTATCGGCTCATTTTTCAACACCCCGCGGCCGGTAGAGACGAAAAATTTTGCGTCTCTACCGGCTCACTTTCCTGAACTCGCAAATTCCGTTAAAGTCGCACCAGCCGCAGGCCATGCCCGGTTTAGGAGCAAAGTTACAGGAGCGAATGCCGGAAATCAGGCTAAAAGTTATTTCTTTAAACTTTTCAAGATCTTTTTCTTTGGCCTCAAAAGAAACCGCGGTCCCGTTATCAAGGTAATAATAAGCCAGCTCGGAAACTTTATGGCCAAAAAGGCTTTCCACCGCGATCTTATATAAAATCAGCTGTTTCTTCTCGTCAAAAGTAAGTTTTTCTTTCGGCGAACCGGTCTTATAATCAAGAATGCGGACTGTCCCGTCCGGAAGGCGGTCCACCCGGTCAATCGCGCCGCGGAACATATACTCTCCGAGCCGGACGGCAAAACTTTTTTCAAGGTATATCGGTTCGGGCCAACCGTTTTCTTCCAGGCTCTTATAAAACATTTTAAGCGATTCCCGGCCTTTCTTTTTATAACCTTCCCTCTGTTCTTTACTATCATAGCCATCATCCTCCCAGCGGGTTTCAAAAATTTCCATGAGCCTTTCTTTATCCGGCTTTTTAATTTCTTTTTCCGCTGAACCGAAGAGCCCCGGCTGGGCAATATCGCCCTTCATGAGCGTAAAAAGGAAATCCCTTAAGATGCCGTGCATCACCCGGCCGTAAGTAAAGACCGGTTTGCCGGGCGTCGGGATCTTTAGAATATAGTTAAATTTATATTGCAAAGGGCAGGTTGCGTAGGTCTCAGTCTGGGAAAAAGAAAATTTCTGGGGCAGATAATATTTATCGTTGCAATCCGGCGCTTTGGAAAAAGAGGCCGCTCCGGCCAGATCCCTTAAAAAATCATTTGTTTCGCCTTTTAGAACCAAGGTCGCCGGCAAAACAGACATATCTTCCATTCCGGCTTCGGCTAAAAAGCGGGAAATTTTTTTCTTTCTTACCCCGCCGTAATCCTCGGCGCTCGTAAAGAAAAGCTTTTCTTTGGCCCGGGTCATGGCAACGTAAAAAAGCCGGCGCTCTTCTTCTAAATGCGCGTCGCTCGTCTCCGGCAATTTCTCCCGCACTAACGCGTCGGGAATAGCGATTTTTTCCGAACGCCCGACGGTCGGAAATTTCTTATCAACGACATTAACAATGAAAACGTATTTGAATTCTTTTCCTTTGGCCGCGTGGACGGTCATTACTTTTATTGTGTCCGCGTCGTCGGCTTGCGTGTTTAAGGAGCCGGTCTCGCCTGATTCCATTTCCAGGGCTAGAAGCTCCATGAACGCCCTTAACCGCAAATCCGGATCATTATCCTCGTAAAACTTTATCCTTTTATAAAACTGACCGATATGGTTAAAAATTTCCTTGTCGCGGTCAAAATCATAATCCTTAATAAGACCCGATTCGTTAATGAAATTTAAAAAAATCCGCGAAGGCTTTTCCCGGCGCGATAATTCCGAATGACGCCGAACCATGGCAACGAGCTTTCCGGCGGCCGCGGCCGATTCCGGGCTGACTTTCGGCACGGCGGTGATATTTAAAATCCCCTCGTACATGGACCAGCCCTTGGCGCGGACAAAATAATTAACGGCGATAATATCGGCGTGGCTTAAGCGGAAAGCCGGAATATTTAAAACCCGGTAGAGAGCCGATGACTCATGGTAATTGTCCAGCAGTTTAAAATAAGCAATAATATCTAAAATCGCCGGTTTATAATAAAGCCCTCTTTGCGAAACAAAATCTACCGGAATATCGCGCCGCTTTAATTCGGCGATGAATTTTCCGGCCGTATCGTTAGCGCGGGTTAAAATCGCGAAGTCCAGCCAGGCCGCGTCTTTATCAGCGTCCTTCAGGCTAACGATTTTTTCCACGACGTTTCGCGTTTCTTCTTCTTCGTTGGCAAAGCGCAAATGCGCGACTTCGCCTTTTTCTTTTTTTCCGGCTTTTAAATCTTTATTAATTTTCAATTTTACTTCCAGCCGGTTCGGGTCGTTATGCTTAATAAATTCATACGCCTTATTAAGGATTGCCTGTCCGGAGCGGTAATTCACGCCCAAAACCACTTCGCTGGCTCCCGGAAAATCGTCTTTAAACTGCATGATGTTGGATAATGACGCCCCGCGGAATTTATAGATTGACTGGTCATCATCCCCAACAACAACCAGATTTTTTTTCTCTCCGGCCAAAAGTTTTATCATTTCATACTGCGCCCAGTTGGTATCCTGAAATTCGTCCACCATGATGTATTTGAATTTTTTCCGGTAAAAATCCAGTATGTTAGGACGTTCTTTAAAAAGCTTAAGTGTGTAATAAATGAGATCGCCGAAATCAAGATAACCATTATCCAGTAATAATTTATTATAAACATGATAGGCGTTGGCGAGCTCCATGATCCTTAAAACCTCCATTCCGTCAATTTTATTTTTATCTTCGGTTTTGATTTTGGATTCGGGTTTTGACGTGGATTTATGATTTTTCGTTTGGAAATTGGAAATTTTATTTGTCTTGCTTCCGGATAGCATAGCGTCGCCATCCTGCTCTAATTCACCCGCGTACGCTAAGTATTCCGCCGGGGTTATATCTTCGTCCTTTAACCGCGAAAAATGCTTTAAAAGTTCGTGGATGAACTTAGTCGGATTGCCGAGCGGCCGGTAATAATCCAGGTTAAATTCTTTCAGGTTCTTTTTAACCATCACCCAGGCTTCGGTTTCAGTAATCACTTTAAAATCACCGGGCAGGCCGATGTCTAAAGCGTGTTCGCGCAAAATCCGTCCGCAAAAATCATGAAAGGTTGAAATCCAGCGGTCAACATAACCGTAAGGAAGAAGCTTATCCGCCCGCTCGTCCATTTCTTCGGCCGCTTTGCGGGTAAAAGTGATTAAGAGAATTTCCTCCTGCTTTGCCAGACCCTTTTCAATTAGAAAAGCCAGCCGGCTTATTAGCGCCGTCGTCTTTCCGGTTCCGGCGCCGGCCACGATTAAAAGCGGCCCGTCCGTATGCGTCGCCGCCTTTTTCTGCTCGGGGTTAAGGCTGTCTATATAGTTATTCATGAAAAAACAAATACGAAACTTAAAGAAAATTTAAATTTTCAATTTACAAACAATTTCTAATTTAGAAATGACTCAATTTTCTAAAATTTTAAAATTGTAAATTGATAATTAAAAATTAATTTTCTTCGCTCCGGCAAAATCTAAGATCATAATTTTAACAGCTTTTCAAATTTCTTCTCATCCTTATACGGTCCGATAACCGCGAGATTAAGGCTTTGAGTTTTAAAAATCTCCTTTGCCAGATCCTGGATTTCTCCGGCTCGCGTCTTATCCACCTGGCGAAAGAATTCTTTCGGGGTCAGTATTTCTTTTTTATAATCCGGAGCGCCGCCTAAGGCTTCGGCTTTTTCCAGGGCTAAAACCGCCTGCCGGCCGTACCAGGAAGCAATAGAATCGGATGATTCAAGCTGGATAGCCATCCGGCCTTTTATGAGATCCTTAATCCTTTTTAATTCAGCCGGTCTAACGGATTCCCGGACGATTTTTTTAAATTCCCGGAGTATTATTTCAATTGATTCCTCAACTTTTTCCACCCTAAGTCCGGCCTGGGCGGCGAAATAGCCGGTGTCGCTATAAAATTCGCTTTGGGCTCGGACGTAATAAGCGAGGCCGCGGCGTTCGCGGAGTTCAGTAAAAAGCCGGGAGCCCATGGAGCCGCCTAAAATCACGCCTAAAAGTTTTTCCGCCATCTCGGTTTTCGCCCCGTAAGGAAAAGACCGGACGCCGAGCATGAGATGAGCCTGGTCGGTTTTTTTAAAACTCACTTTTACCCGGGGAGATTTTTGCTCTTCCCGAACCGCGGCTTTTTTCAGCCTTTGCGCTTTAGCCAGACCGGAAAAATATTTTTCCAGAAGTTTATGAATTTTTTTTTCGTCAATATTTCCGGCCGCGGCGATTACAATATTCCCGGCTCCGTATTGCGAAGAAACATAACTTAAAAAATCATCACGCCGGAGGCCAGTAATGCTTTTCTTCGTCCCGATAATTTCCCAGCCGGCCGGGGTGTCGCCGTAAAGGCATTCCTCAAAAACATCGTCAATATGCATGATCGGATTATCCTCGTACATGTTCAGCTCTTCAATTATAACGCCTTTTTCCCGCTCAATTTCCCGGGCGTCAAATTTTGAATTCTTGATCATGTCGCTAATAATCTCTACGCCTTTTTCAAGGTTTTTTGTCCCGACCTTAACCCAGAAACCCGTGTATTCTTTAGTGGTAAAGGCGTTATTTTCCGAACCGATAGAGTCAAAGGCGTTCGCTATATCTTTGGCCGTCGGCCGTTTCCGGGTGCCTTTGAAAAACATGTGTTCAAGAAAATGCGAAACTCCGTTATTCTTCCGGTTTTCAAACTTTGAACCGGTGGCAACCATAATTAAAACCGTCGCTGTTTCAGTTCCCTTTACCGGCGCAGTTATAAGCTGTAATCCGTTTTTCAGCGTGCTTAGTTTGTAATTCATATTTAACTTACTTTAAATAATTAATTCCATCACCCGTATAATATACTGAAAAAATTAAGCCGGGGTTAACGGAAAAAACCGCGGCTATCGGACGTATCGGCAACGGAGTTAACTTAACAAAATTCACGTAAAAATTCAATACCGCGCGAGAATAGCCTATTAGCCCTTTTTCATCTTCTCAATATCCCTTTTCACTCGCGAAATAAGCTCTTCTTTGTTTTTAAATTTAATCGCTTCCCTGATTTTTTCGCCGATTTCCACCGTAATTTCTTTACCATATAAATCGCCGGAAAAATTAAAAATATGCGCTTCCAGCGCTTCCCCGCCAGGTAAAACGAACAAGGCCGCCCGGTATCCGGCGCCGTTAAACTTCACCCGACCCGAATATACTCCGCTGTCAATTTTTTTTTTCAAAGAAATATTGGCGGTCGGAAAACCAAACTCCGTCCCCTTCCCCTTGCCTTTAATTACCACTCCTTTTGCATTAATTCCCGTCATACAAAGAAAAGGGCTTAATTGCCCCGTCATAATTAAAAAATAAAATATCGCTCCTCTCCTCCGTAAGTTTAAGCGGAAAATATTTCATTTTTGAAGCGAGGCTTGTGTCTGACCGATCAGGCGAATTCCAGCCACCCAAAAAGCCATGCAATATCAACAAACTCACAATAATTATGCCTGGACTTCCGGAGCGAAAAAATGAAATATTTTCCGCTTAAACGCAAACTACTTCTCATACTCCAAAATCGCCTCTAGCACCTTTGAATCAACGCCTAACGGTTCCATATAAATAACCTGCGAGCGGACGACGTTCATACTGCCGGTCGGGCCGTGCGTCTCTTTTCCCCGTTTTACCAGTTTCAGGCTCGCCGTTTCGTCAACTTCTTTTTTATCGTCCCGGGTCTGCTCGTAATTATAATAAACATTTTCAATAACAACCGGATCAGCCTTAGTGTCTTTAACCTGGCCGTAAAATATTTCATCACTTACGAGCTTCACTGCGTACCAGCCGGTAGCGTCCGCGGCCTTATTTTCCGGCATGCCGGCCGTCGGCGCCCCGCGAAAAAATACCCACCAGGCTCCGAAACCGGCCAAAGCGAAAACCGCCAGGATGAATAGTATCCTCCAAACCGGCCCGCCTTCGTTCTTTTCCGCCGGCCGGGATATTTTCTGGAGATCTTTTTTATTTTCTTCTTTCTCCTGGCCGTAAATCTTTTCCATCGGGTCTTCTTTGGGCTTCTTAAAAAATTTATTCTTCCGTTCCATTTCTTTCCGTTCCATTTCTTCTTTTAAATTTACGGTTTGGGAAAAATTGTCAGCCATATTTTTTGATTACTTTGAATTACAAAATACCTATTCCTCCCCCTTACAAAGGGGGAGGCCAGGAGGGGGTGGGCAGTATAATTTTAGGTAAAAACCCCTCCCCATCCCTCCCCTTCGTAAGGGGAGGGAACCCGTTTCGTAATTCAAATAGTTGTTAATCCGAGGGTAAATCCGCCGGAACCAGAGCAGGTTCAGATTCAGCAACCGGCTCCGGATTAACCGGCAATTCAATAACCTGGACATCTTCCGGCTCGCTTTGCCCGGGTTGAGAATTTTCTCCGCCGCCAGGAACGGTAGCGTCAGAACCGGCAGTCTCGCCGCCGGCGGTTGGCGTTTCTCCAGCCGTGCCATCGCCCGTCGCGCCATTATCCGGTCCTGAATTTTCCCCATTAGCGTTTCCGTCTTCCAAATCGCAGGCGTCGCCATTACCGTCTCCGTCAGCGTCTTCCTGTCCCGAATTGGCGACGTTCGGACAATTATCAAAGTTCCCAAAAATATTGTCGCTATCCGGGTCATTTTCCGTTATGTAATTATTATAAACCTGGGTAAGGTTATCCGGCCCGGAAGCGGTTTCAGCGCCGTCGCCGGACGAATTTTCAAATCCGGCGGTTAGCGCCCCGGCGGTCGCCGGAGTCGGCAATTCAATTTTTTTAACCGGTTCATAGCCCGGGAAAACATTGCCAGCCAGATTCATGGTTTTGCCGATTAATCCCGTATATTCTATCACTTCAATCCTTTTTTCTTCGCCGTTCTTTATCGCGCCCGCCTTCACTTCCATTAATTCTTTTAACCGCTTATCTTTAATTTCCCCGAGCTCTCCGGCTAAAAATCCGCCAAGATCTTCTTTTAGGTTCTTCGTAACTTTTATCGTCCTTTCCCGCGTCCCGTACTGCCAGGCGCTGTTAATTACGGAGATATCAAGGTAAGTAAATGTCGCGTAATAATATTTTTCGTCACTCTCAATTTTTTCAATCTTAAAGCCAAAGTCATGATTTTCCAAATCAACCGCGAGAAGAAGCGTATTATCAATCCCCTCAACGCGGGTCTGTTTTTGGCCGATGGCGTCCGGTTCGGCCGCGAAAACCCCGGCCCCAAAAATAAAAACTACCGAGAAAATAATAATTGCCGCGTTATTATATTTAATGAAATCAATAATTTTGGAAGCAGATTTTTGCATATTCAAAGCGTTTCTTTTATCCTCTCCATTATACTATTTTTTACTCTCACTCGCAACACTCGCGAAAGGACAGGACACTGTCCTGTCCCTATACCATCCTTTCTTTACCAAATTTTACTTTTACCAGCCGGCCGGTAAACCCCCTATCGCGATCATCTTCCTTTTCCCGGTTTTTCCTGCCGGTCTTATCTTTAACGATCAACGATTTATCAAAAGCAATATCAAAATAATATTCTGATTTGCCAATAAGCTTATCACCCGCCTTTTTCCCGCCAACAATAACGTAGAGTTCGCGGCCGATAAATTTCTTTTCGTATTCACGGGAGAGCGCCTCACCGAGCATTTTGAGTTTTTTCACGCGCCTTTGTTTTATTTCATCACTAACAGCTCCGGGCATTTTCGCGGCCGGAGTTTTTTCATGGGCGGAAAAAGGAAAAACATGCAAACGGCTAAATTTTATTTCTTTAATGAAATTATAAGTGCCCATGAAGTCGGCTTCGGTTTCGCCGGGAAAACCGACAATAATGTCTGTCGTTATGGCGATATCAGGCATTAATTTCCTGATATTCTTAATTCTTAATTCGTAATTCTTAACCCCATACGGCCGGTTCATGAGCTTTAAAATTTTATCCGATCCTGATTGCAGAGGAATATGCAAATGCTTGCACATCTTATTATTCCCGCTAAGAAGCCTGATCAACCTGTCGTTCACTTCGGTAATTTCAATGGAGCTCAGCCTCACCCGCCCTAAATTTTCTATTCTTATAACCTTCCTTAATAAATTAACCAAATTTGATTGATCTTCCCCTTTTCTAATTTCCGGCTTCTCACTTCTAACTTCCAACTTCTTGCTTCCCGAATCTTTCCCATACAACCCCAAATGGATCCCGCATAAAATGATCTCGCGAAAACCGTTTTTTACTGCCTCGTTAATTTCCGCGATCACTTCGTCCTTATCGCGGCTTTTTAATTTTCCCCGGGCATAAGGAATAACGCAGTATGAGCAAAACTGTTCGCACCCGTCCTGGACTTTAATAAAATATCGGGATCGGTCACCGTTTCCCGGACTGCCGGTTTGATGGCATGCTAATAACTCTAAATTTTGATTTGTAACTTTTAACTCTGAATTTTTAATTTTTAATTTTGAAACAAAGCTTTCCAGCCGCTGTTCATCCGCAACAATTTCTGCATCCCGCAAGCCATCAATTTCATACACCTTAGGCCAGCAACCGGTCACGATTATGCGCGCTCCGGGGTTTTCCTTCCGCGCCCTATTTATCATTTGCCGGCCTTTTTGGATCGCGATTTTTGTTACGGCGCAGGTATTAATAATTACTAGGTCAGCATCATTTTTTACCAGGCTGAAACCGGCCGCCTTAAGCTTTCCGGCCAAAGTCCGCGAATCATACTGGTTGACTTTACACCCGAGAGTGTAAATTTTATATTTATTTTCCCGAACCATCTTATTTTTAAAATGCCCCTGCCAAAAAGCAAGAGCATTAATGTATACCGGATAAAATTGGCAATCTGCAATTGACAATTAAAAATTCCTGAGCCGTCTGTCGGACTCGAACCGACAACCTACTGTTTACAAAACAGTTGCTCTACCATTGAGCTAAGACGGCATACCGCCTGCAAGTCCGTCAACTAACAGATCTGCCATTAGACTAATGCAAAATAAAGAATAGCGAGTGTTGAATGATAATTCTTAAATTACAAAATTTCATTTGGCATTCGTCAACCTGCCTGCCGGCAGGCAGGTCGTAAATCGTCAATCCTTTGTGGGTCGTATTGGATTCGAACCAATGACCTTCTCCTTAAAAGGGAGCTGCTCTACCAGCTGAGCTAACGACCCGTCCCGCATCACTGCAACCTACGGGATATGCAAAACTAAAAATCTGCCCGTAGCAGATGCTGATATATTAACAAAATAATTAAAAAAATGCAAGGGTGAAACATATGATAAGACATGTGAAAAAAGTCCAGAAAATCAGGGCTTGTTAAAGAAAGAAAAACCCTGTAACATGGAGCTATAATTTTAACTCTTTTTTCATGACCACCCCCAGCCTGACCGAAAAAATGCCGCCGCAGAATGTTGAAGCCGAAGAATCGCTTTTAGGCTGCCTTTTAATTGACAAAGATGCGATTATCCGGATCGCGGATATTGTTTTTGAAAAGGATTTCTATAAGGAAAGCCATGAGCTTATCTACCGGGCCATGAAAGAGCTCTATACCCGGCGCGAACCGATTGACATCCTGAGCCTTACAAACCGACTGGAGGAAAGAAACGAGCTTAGCCAGGTCGGCGGCCGGACTTACCTCGCCCATCTTTCCACCGCCGTCGCCACCTCTTCGCATATTGTCCATTACGCGCAGATCGTCCATAGAAAATCAACGCTAAGGCGGCTTATTGAAACCGCCGCCCAAATCGGCGAGATGGGTTACCGCGAAGACGAAGATTTAGAAAAAATTCTTGACGAAGCCGAGCAGAAAATTTTCGCGGTTTCCCAAAAATACGTAAAAAATATTTTTGTCCCGATTGACAGCCTCTTAACCGAGGCTTTTGACCGGATTGACGAACTCCATAAGCAGTCGGGAAAACTCCGGGGCATCCCGACCGGCTATTACGAACTGGACGACATGCTCGCCGGACTGCAGAAATCCGATCTGGTGATTTTAGCCGCCCGGCCGAGCGTCGGAAAAACTTCCCTCGCCCTGGATATCGCCCGCCAGTCGGCGGTAAAATCCAAAGCTTCAGTCGGGCTTTTTTCCCTTGAAATGTCAAAAGAACAACTCGTTGACCGCATGCTCTGCGCCCAGGCCGGCGTCAGCCTCTGGAAAATGAGGACCGGAAAATTATCCGACCGCGAAGAAGACAATGATTTCGCCCGCATCGGCGAAGCTATGGGTCGGCTTTCCGAAGCGCCGATTTACATTGACGACAGCGCCAATACCTCGGTCATGGAAATAAGAACTAAGGCCCGGCGCCTGCAGATGGAACGGGGCCTGGACATGATTATTATTGACTATCTCCAGCTCATGGAAGGCCGGGGAAAATACTCCGACAACCGGACCCAGGAAGTCTCCGAAATCACCCGAGGTTTAAAAGGCATTGCCCGCGAACTCGGCATCCCGGTCGTCGCCCTTTCCCAGCTCTCGCGCGTCGTTGAGCAGTCAAAGCCGGCCATCCCAAAACTCTCGCACCTCCGCGAATCCGGTTCCATTGAGCAGGACGCCGACATTGTCATGTTCATTTACCGCAAAGCTTCAGACCGGAATTACCGCTTAGAAGACCTCTCAGACGAAGACCGCTATAAGGCCGAAATCCATATCGCTAAGCACAGAAACGGCCCGACCGGCCGGGTGGATTTATATTTTGACGAGCAGACCACGAGTTTTAAAAATCTAGACTCAAAATCAAAAACCGACCTCCCGCAATTCTAATAATTATTCATCTATAATATACTAAAAGCGAACGGATATTTTCATTTTTGAAGCGAGGACATGTACGCCGCTGAACATGCGTTGATTCCTGGCAAAGGACGTTTAAAAATATAATGCGTCCATGAGAAGAATGCGTGCGTTTCCACAGCGAAAAAATGAAAATATCCGTTCGCTTAATCGCAACATGTTCAACAAACTAAAACAGCTGAAAGACTTAAGAAGTCAGGCCAAAAACATCCAGAACGTCCTCGCCGAAGAAACCATTGAAGCGGAAAAAGGCGGCGTAAAAATCATCATGAACGGCAACATGGAAGTGAAATCTCTTACCATTAACAACGACATCGCTAAAGAGAGCCTGGAAGGAATCTTAAAAAACCTCATTAACGACGCCATAAAAAAGACCCAAAAAGTCATGGCCAAAAAAATGCAGGACATGGGCGGACTGCCGGGATTTTAAAACGTAACACATAACATAAAACAGACTCTGTTACGTGTTCCATGTTATGAGTTATGAAATATCCCAAAAGCATTGAAAACCTGATTAAATTTTTTTCCACCCTGCCAACCGTCGGACCGAAGACGGCCGAGCGGTATGTTTTTTATTTGCTCAGCCGGCCGGCCGAAGAATTAAAAAATTTCGGGGAGGCCGTCGCCAGCCTTAAAAACGGCGTTACTACCTGCCCGAGCTGCCTGACCGTTATTGAAAATGGCGGCTGTCCGATCTGCGCGGACGTTAAGCGCGACGCCAGGGAGCTTTGCATCGTCGCTGATCCAAGAGATCTCACGGCCATAGAAAGCACAAAAAACTACAAGGGCTATTACCTGGTTTTGGGCGGGGAAATAAACGCCATTGAAGGCATTGAACCGGACAGCCTGAATATTAAGGAACTGCTTAACAAACTAAAATCCGGGCCGGTCAAAGAGGCGATTCTCGGCCTCAACCCGACTCTTGAAGGCGAAACTACGGCCATGTATTTATCCAGGCTGATTAAAAAAACTTTTCCGGACATAAAGGTTACCCGCCTCGCGCGCGGATTGCCGATGGGCGCGGACATTCTTTACGCCGACGAGATGACTTTATCCAACTCATTAAAATACAGGAGCGAAATCTAGCCAATAATCCGGCAAAACAAAACAGCCTTTCTTAAATTAAGAAAGGCTGTTAAAGAGTTTCACTGTTTATTTGTTAGGCCGCGATCTTCGTGATTTCCACTTTGGTATAAGCCTGGCGGTGGCCTTTGGTTCGGAGATAGCGGATCTTATTCTTATACTTCACCACGGTTATTTTCTTCCCTTTCGCGGTTTCAATGATTTTTCCGGTTACTTTTTCACCGAGGCTCGGCGCGCCTAAATCCAGTTTGGCGCCGTCGTCCGAAGCGATCATTAAGGTTTCAAACATAACACTGGCGTCTTTTTCGCCGTCCAATTTTTCAATCCTTAAAGACTGCCCTTCTTTGACTTTATATTGTTTTCCTCCGGTTTTTATTACTGCGATAGACATATCAAATCAATTTTTAATTTTTAATTTTTAATTTTTAATGAATCTTCAAATTCACTAAAAACTATTGCGAGCTGATTATTGTAAATCTTAAATAAAAATAAGCTCTGAAAGCTTCTCTATATTATACAGATTTTTTCCCGCTTGTCAATTGTTGCGGATGCCGGCGCCTCAGGGCTAATGGCCGCAACAGCAACAGCAACCCTCTTTTTTATCCCGGTGAGCCTCGGCCTCTTTTTCCATTTTTTCCAGCCGTTCATAGTAATCCGGGAATTCTTTCATGTGCGCCAAGGCAATTTTTCCGGTCATGATTTCGTCGTCATCGGTAACGTTGGTTTCGGAATCAATTGAGCCGTGTTCAAGCTCAACGTCCATGCCAAAACGGAATTGCTCCAAATCAAATTTACCAAAATCAACCCCGATCTTCTCACCCACTCTTTTAGCGTCTTCCAAGGTAAAATATTTCTTCTCGCTCATATCGTAAAGTTAGTAATTAATCACCGACGCAATTCTCCCCCGAAAGGGCGCTAGGAATAAAATCCGCCTTGTCCGACTCAAGATTGGCGCAAAGTAGATATTCGCTCCCGTCATCTTTTTTCAGCTCATAATAATAAACTTTGCTTCCGGCCTGCATATTAAATACGCCGTTATTGGGAGTTGGATCGTCAAATTCTTTTTTCTCCTCATCCCAGCAGGTCTCGGCCTTAAAGCGCGCGTCACTGCAGGCTCCGATTTTATTGACCGGGTCGGACATAAGCGGCTTTAATCCCAGTTCCCCGGCGAAATTTTCCTGCCAGCTCGGCCAGACCGAAATCGTCCTGCCTTTAAGGTAAGTCCCTGATTCCAGTTTCGGATAATAGCCGCGCTCGTGATAATCTTTTAAAGCGATTTTCATTTCCGCGAGATCGGAAAGCCGAATCGTATCCCGAACTAAACGAGCTTTCTTGCTCAGACAGTATCCGCCCGCCGGACAATCTTTGTCAAAAAGGCATTTTATGACACATTTATTTCCTTCGCAGACATACCCGTCCAGACAAGTTTCGCCGGAGCAACTTTTTTCCTCGCCGATGTTTTCGCATTTGTTCGCCGCGCCGTTGTCATTCATCAGATTAACATTGAACTTCCAATGGTCAAGGATTTGACCGAGTATGTCCATGGTCGCCTGATCCGCGTCCTGGTTATAGGAAATGATATAAATGTTGGTAAAATAATTTTCATAAATTCCGTCTCCACCGTTATCAACGATATTGGCCGCGTTAACGTAAACCGTCCGGCCGTCGCGAACCGCCTGATAGCCGTCAACCGAGAGCGACTGGGGCGCGCCCTGCACATTTACGTTTTTGGAATACCATCTTAAGGGCGAAAAGTGGTCAGGATTAGGCATAACCCGGATGGCAATGGCATCAGAAGAACCAGTGTCGGCAGATGCAACCGGTCGGTTTACAGACGTTATAAAAATAAAAAATGCGCCGCAAAAAAAGAGCGCCGCGATAGAAAGCGTCTTTATTTTTTTCGTCCGGTCATAAAGACACGCCCTCCGTAACTTTTGGATTATGAATTCTTTAAGGCTTATACCCGTCATACCGGTATTATACCACAAAACCGGGAAGGCGGTAAATGGGGTTATGTCCCATGAAACGCAAAACGCGGGGATGAATTTTTTTCCTGCAAATCGTCAATCGTAAATCTCAATGTCGGGGCATTGGGAATTGAACCCAAGCTACAAGACCCCCAGCCTTGCGTACTACCACTATACTATGCCCCGCCTAACAAACAACATATTATCACGATTTTTCTAAAAGTAAAGACGCGAAAAGAGTATTTTTTCCGCCGTAAAACAGCTACCCGGGTTCTAGTTCATTGCGCGCCGAGCTTTTCCCGCTCCAAATACCCGATCACTTCTTCAAAATTTTCCGCCGTGAAATCCGCCTTGTCTATCACGCTTTTCCGCCCCGCATTTTCGGTAAAAACGATGAATTTATCGGCCGCGCCGGATTCTTTCATTTCGTAATCAGTCCAGCCGTCGCCGATAGCGTATATCCCGCCTTTAAGGCCGAGCGCTTTAAGCTGTTTTATTTTTCCTCCGGTCTGGGAAAGAAAATTAGACTGGTCGTAGCCGGTGATATTCCCCTCCTTGTCAAAAATAAATGTATTAGCCCGGCAATTTTCCGGCCTGAGTCCGAGTTCGCGGGCGACGGGCATAACATAATCGTTAAAGCCGCCGGAGAAAACAAAAATATTTTCGGCGCGTTCTTTTAAATATCCGCGGTTGCGCCAAAAAGATTCGGTAATATGGCCGCGAAGTATTGTAATGAATTCATCCAGTTCTTTTTTCCCAGCTTTCAGTATTGCCATGCGGCGTTTAAGCGATTCTCCGAAGTTTAACTTCCCTTCCATGCCGAGATTGGTGATTTCCGAAAACTCTCGCATAATTTTTTCCCGCTCCGGATTATTTTTCAGGGTCAGAAAAAATAACTCATCCAGACATTCAATCTGAACCAGGGTGCTGTCAAAATCAATAATGAGATATTTGTTCGGCATGTTATCGCGTCCTTAATTACAGCCTACTGCCCGGCGATTTCATCAATCGCCTGCGTTAGTATTTTAAAATCTTCCAGAGTATGGGTCGGAAAATTCGCGAGACGAAAATGGGTTTCTTTCATGTCTTTATAGCCTTTACCCGGAAAAATCCCTTTGGCGTTCAATTGCTTATGAAATTCTTCGCCCGTTACGCCATTCGGCAGTTTAATGCATAAAACCGAAAGCGCCCGGTATTTATCCTCTTTGGCATGGACTTCCATGCCGTTATTTTTCGCCCAGCCGTAAATGTAGTCAGCCTTTTCCCGGGTTTCTTTTTCAATCCGCTCCATGCCTTTATTTTTAAACCGCCCGGCCTGTTTCGCGAGAAGATAAATCCCTAAGACGTTCGGGGTTTCAAAAGTCTGGTCTTTCGCGCCGTACTGTTCAAGGTTAGCGATTGAGTGGACAACACCGACGTCCTTTCCCTCCTCCGCCATTTTCAGGGCTTTGGCTTTAGCCCGGTCATTAACGATTAACACCCCGAGCCCGGCCGGAAGTCCAAAACCTTTTTGCACGGAAAAAAACCAGGCGTCAGCCAGCGAAAAATTAATTTTATGGGCTCCGGCGGCGGATACGATATCTATGGCGATCAACATCTCCGGATGTTTTTTTCTGAAAGCCTCCAGCTCATCCTCAACCAAACTAACGCCGGTAGGAGTTTCAGTATAAGTTAGGGCCGCCAGTTCAAAACCGTTGCCGTTTATTTCCTCGTTGGCGTAATTAAAACCCATGCCCGATTCCACCTCTTTCACAACCGCTTCTTTGCCGATTTTTTTTAAGGTGCTGGCGAAGCGCTTGGAAAACGAGCCAAAAACATAATGGCAGCTTTTATTTAGAACAAGATTGCGGCCGGTAATTTCCATGCATTCGCTAGCCGAAGAAACAAAGTAAATCGTATAACCGTCCGGAATTTCTAAAAACGCTTTTAAATTTTCCCTGGCCGCCTGGAAAATCGCTAAAAAATCCTTATGGCGGTGCGAAAGCGACAAAAGGTTTTTGTCCAAAGCCTCGCGAACGTCATTTTTTACGTCTTCCGAAACGGCCGACGGACCGACATTGAAATTTAAGTACATAACGGTTTATGCTATTAGTAAATGATTTCTATAAAGAGATGCGAGCATTGAAAAATTTTGGAAAAATCATGAGCGTGGAAAGCGTGTAAAATTCCACTGTTTGAGCGAACCCGCCGAATCGGCGGGGAGCGAGTTTGGAATTTTACTAGCTTTCATAGCGAATGATCCAAAATTTTTCCTGCTCGCGATTTTTGCGCCACTTTTTCTAAAAAAGTGGCAAAAATATTTAAATACAAAATACATTATCACATATTCACACTCCCAGCTTTTCTGCCTTCGGCCATAAACCGGCAGACTTTCTCGCTCGTTGACAGCGCGATATCAACCTGAGCTTCTTCGGTTGAAGCGCCGATATGCGGGGTTAAAATTACGTTCGGAAGACCCTGTAATTCACATTCCATTTTTTCATCGTTAGTTTTCGGCTCATTAGCGTAAACGTCAATTGCCGCTCCGGCTAAATGCCCGGATTTTAAAGCTGAGGCCAAAGCGCTCATATCAACAACGTTTCCCCGGCTTAAATTAATTAAATAACTTCCCGGTTTCATTAAAGCGATTTTTTCCGCGTTTATTAAATTCGGGGCCGAGGCATGGAGCGATACAACGTCCGCCTCTGCTAAAAGCTCTTCCAGGGTTTTCATCTTTTTCGCCCTGCCCATTGCCAACTTATCAAAAACGTCAAAAAATATAACTTTCATGCCGAGCGCTTCGGCTAAAACCGAAAGTTGGGAGCCAATATTGCCATAACCTACTATGCCCAAAGTTTTTCCCCGGACTTCATAAGAACCTTTGGCGCTTTTTTTCCAGTCTCCGGCGTGCATCTCCCGGTTCCGGTCGCCGATTTTACGGAGCAAACTAATAATAAAACCAATAGCCAGTTCGGCCACGCTTCTCGTAGAAGAAAAAGGCGCGTTAAAAACGCAGACTCCGGCCGAAGTACAGGCGGCGAGATCCACCTTATTCAAGCCGATAACATATCCGCCGATGACTTTGAGGTTTTTTGCGGCCGCGAGAACTTCCGCGTCAATTTCAGTCTTAGAGCGGATGCCGAGCACTTCCACGTCTTTGATTTTTTCTTTAAGTTCATCTTTTGGCAGAGTGCCTTTAATTAACTCTACCTGAAAATCGCGCTCTTCATAATACTTTTTCGCGAGCTCGCTTATACCCTCTAAAAGCAATACTTTTGGCATAAATTTTATGTTCGCTAATTAATAAATGTTAAGTTTAAATTACGTTGTCATCTCAACCTTAGCGCAACAGAGAGTCATATTTCTTCTGTCATCCTGAGCGTAGCGAAGGATCTGCGGATGCGTTTCATATATTCACTTTTTATAACGCGCCACCGATTCTTTCTCATACTCTTCAACCTCTTTTTTATTTATCCCGTAATCCTTAAATAACCCCTCGCTTAAATCCAGTAAATTTAAAAATGACTGCGGCAAACGACAACCATCTTTATTTAAACCCTTAGATACTTATTTACGTTCGCAGATCCTTCGTCCCGAATATTCGGGACTCAGGATGACAAAATAAAAAAGGATTTCTCTCTCGCGCTTAGAATGACAGAAAAAGAGGATAATAAAAGACAGCCAAATTTGGAAACCGGGAGCGTTTCCATTGGTCAGAGGTAGTACAATTCACTCTGCCAATACTAGTAAGGAAACACTCCCGGAACGACGAGGACTAGTCGTCTGGACATTCGTCCTCGTCATCAGGGGGATCGTCAATAATATCCCCCTCATACTCATAACGACCCTCTTCCAGAGAGTCGCCTCTGTCATCTAGCCCGTAGCCCATAATATCACCTCCTCTCCGCCGGAGCTACACGGCAAAAAATAAAACGAACACGAAACCAGGAACTAAACCATGATTCATATTTACTTCCCGCTTTCCTATCCACTGAACCTTTTTAAAGAACAAAATTATTAAAAATGGATGCGAGCATTGAAAAATTTCGGGCGTATCACGAGCGTAGAAAGTGTGCAAAATTCCACTGTTTGAGGACCCGCCGAATCGGCGGGGACGAGTTTGGAATTTTGCTAGCTTTCATAGTGAGTGATCCGAAATTTTTCAATGCTCGCGATTTTTGCGCCACTTTTTCTAAAAAAGTGGCAAAAATTTTAACGCAACCTTATACATCTTTCAACCAAATAGCGTCGTACTTAAATATTTTTCCCCTCTATCCGGAAAGATCGTTACTATGTTTCCTTTATCAATCTTTTTAGCGATTTTTAAGGCCGCGAGCAGGGCGGCGCCGGACGACATGCCGACAAAAATTCCCTCTTCGCTAATAATCCGCCGGGACATGGCAAAGGCTTCTTCGGTGTCAATCATAATAACGTCATCCAGTTTTTCGCGATTATAAATTTCTGGGATAATCGCTTCTTCCATGTTTTTTAAACCCTGAATATAATGGCCGCGCACCGGTTCAGCCGAGACTATTTTCACCGCCGGATTTTTCTTTTTTAAATACGCTCCGATGCCCATGAGCGTTCCCGAAGTGCCAAGGGCGGCGGTAAAATAATCAACCTTGCCATTAAGGTCGCGCCAGATTTCCCGGGCGGTAGTTTCGTAATGGGCGATCTTATTATACTCATTGGAAAACTGGTTCGGGTTAAAATACTTTTCCGGATTTTCCGCTAATAGCTCCCGGACTTTCATTATAGCCCCGTCCGTGCCTTTTGTCTTCTCCGTCAAAGTAACTTTGGCGCCAAAGGCCTTAATCATTTTAATCCGTTCAGGCGAGACCGCCGCGCTCATCACTATTTCCACGCCGTAGCCGCGCGCCGCGCCGATCATGGCGAGGGCGATTCCGGTATTGCCGGACGTCGCTTCAATAATGGTTTTACCTTTGGTTAATTTTCCCTCCTTTACGCCCTGCTCCACCATTTTCAGGGCAATCCGGTCTTTTATGCTTCCACCCGGATTAACGCCTTCAATTTTCGCGTAAATATTCACGCCCTTTTTCGTATTCAGCTTGTTGATCTTTACCATCGGCGTCCGGCCGATTGTTTCCAGTATATTATTATAAATCATATAAATAAAATCCGTCCCTTTTGAGGACGGTTTCTTTTTTACAGTCTGCTATTCATGGGATTTTTGACTTTCAGGCTTAGACTTTTGACTCGTGGGAAACCATCCTCAAAACCGGCTTGCTACCCGAGCCGCCGCACCCGCCTGAAAGAGACATTTTGAAGATGGATATGTTCATAGTTATATGCTAAATAATTTTCGCCCGAGTGTCAATAGCGCCGAGCGTGTGAGCGAGGCGTCCCGCAGCCGTCAGGCGTGCGGGGCTGTCTTAAATAAGTGATCCGAGTAAATCATCAACCGTATAACTCTTATCCATCTGCTCGTAATAATCAATCGTCGTATCCGCCAGTTTTTCGTAAAGCCCGGTCCGATAAGCTAAAAGCGCCGGATAGCATCTTTTTAGAGCCGCGACCTCTTTCTCGCCGGCCAAAGGCTTATACGCTTCACCCCAGATTATCGGCTTCGGGTTGTCAAAATACTGTTTAATTTTTTTCTCAATTACTTCTTTCGGCGTATTAAAATAAACTACTTTGGTCAGTTTTTTCATTCTTAGGAGTAGTTCGCCGGACAGGTAAATAACGCTCCCGGTCGTGTCAATAACAATATTTTCGCTTATTCCATTTTCCGCGGCATCCAGCGCTTCTTTTAGGTTTTTAGCTTCAAGTTCCAGATATTTCCCGCTGTTTTCCGGGCATCTCTCGTCATAAGGCTGTCCGAGCCAGCGGCTCATGTCTTTAATTCCCGAATATCCGAGTTCTTCCAGTTCCGGGCCGAGCGCTTTCTCAATCATGTCGTCAATGCCAAACCTTTTAAAGCCTTTTTCTTTTTTAAGCTTCTCCGACCAGTAAGATTTCCCTACTCCGGCCATGCCGATTAAAGAGATAAACATAATTTTATGTAATTACAAATTCCCAAGCGCTTTTTTCAACTCCTCATAATTATTTTTAATACTGATTTTCCGCTTCTCTTTCTGCTTTAGCTTTTTTATTTCTTCCGAATCATCAACGTAAATCCCGGTGTTTTCCTTAATCACGTCAGCGAACTTTAAAGGCGAGGCTGTGGAAAAAACAACTTTAGTAAGTCCGTTCTCGCCTTCCTTTTCCGCTCCGGCGAACGCCACGGCCGTGTGGGGATCAAGGAGATAATTATATTTTTCATAAACTTTTTTTATGGTTTCGGCCGTTTCCTTGTCATCCACTCTTTCCGCTTTTATCACTTTGCGGAATTCATCCGGGTTATCATGGAAAACTTTTTGGATGCGGATGAAGTTGCTCGGGTTGCCGATGTCCATGGCGTTAGAAAGGGTCGCCACCGTCGCCCGCGGCTTAAACTCTCCGGTTTCGTAATATTTTTTCGCCGCGTCATTGGCGTTGGTAACCGCTAAAAACCGGCTAAAAGGAAATCCCATTTCCCGGGCAAAAACTCCGGCGCAAAGGTTGCCGTAGTTGCCGCAAGGCACGACAAATTCCACCCCCTCTTGGTCTCCCCCTTTTAAAGGGGGAGATATTTTTTGTCCCGCCCGTTTCCTCCCTCTTTCTAAGGGGGAGGTTAGGAGGGGGTAGAGTTGCGAATAAACATAAGCGTAATAAACCATCTGCGGCAATAGCCGGCCGACGCTTATGGAATTAGCGGCCGTAAGGTTTAACGCGGCTAAATCCGGGTCATTAAACGCCTGCTTGGCGAACGCCTGGCAATCGTCAAAAACGCCTTCAACTTCAATAGTCGCAACATTCGGCTCCACCCTGGTCAACTGCTCTTCCTGCAGTTTGGAAACCATGCCCTTAGGATAAAGGATTACTACTTTCACGTTCGGAACCCCGCCAAGGCCGTGCGCCACGGCGCCGCCGGTATCACCGGAAGTGGCAACGAGAATCGTCGCGGTTTTTTTCTCTTTTTCAAGGATCCGGCTCATGAACCGCGCGAGAACCCGCGCCGCCACGTCTTTAAACGCGAGCGTCGGGCCATGAAACAATTCAAGAACATAATAATCCCCGATCTTTATTAAAGGCAGGGGAAAATTTAAAGCCTCTTCCATCATCACCCGAAGTTCTCCCTCGCTAAAATCGTCGCCTACCCATTTTAAAAGCGTTTGCGTTGCGACCTCAGTCAAATCCTTTCCTTTTAAATTTTCCAGTTCTTCTTCGGAAAATTTCGGAAAAAATTCGGGAAAATAAAGCCCGCCGTCCGGCGCGAGGCTCTTTAACATGGCTTCTTTAAAATTAACGGCCGGTGATTTACCGTTTAAGCTAAAAAATTTCATTATTTTTAAGATGCGGTTTTAGACTGTAGAATAATCATTTTTGTCATCTCGACGACCGAAGGGAGGAGAGATCTAATTGCTATGAATGCTTTTTCACGGAGATTAGATTTCTCGCCCTCCTTGCGTCGGGCTCGAAATGACAAAAGAGGGGTTTTTGTTGCGTTCTTCTATAGTCTAAATTTAGATAAAAAAATTAACAGCTTCTTTCATCCTTCTTCAGCTTGTAATTAAAACTCTCAACAAGCGCTATCCAGCTCGCTTCTATAATATTCAATGACACGCCGATAGTCCCCCAGCGATCTTTGCCGTCGCTTGATTCAATAAAGACCCGGACTTTGGCCGCGGTCCCGTCTTTGGACGGCAGTACCCGGACTTTGTAATCAGTGAGCTTCATTTTTTTCAGCCGCGGATAGACTTTTTCAAGGGATTTCCTAAGCGCGTTGTTTAGAGCGTCAACCGGCCCGACGCCAGACGCCGTATTCCGCTCTTTATTAGCGCCAACTTTAATCCCGACTTCAGCTTCGGCCGCCGGCTCCCCCCAGTCCCTTTCTTTCTGGACTATTACCCGATAGTCCATAAGTTCAAAGAATTTTTTCTCTTTGTGAGGCATATTGTTTAGAGTTATTGAGACGGTGGCAAAACTAATTTTACAACCATCTCAATTATCCCCTTATAATATCAATCTAGCACATACTCCTAAAAATTCAATCCTCAGCTACTTATAAATGATTTTTTCGGCATGCTTCGTCATAAAAACGGGATTCATGGAATGAAGCCTGATTTTTGGGAGAGGAGAAAAGACATTTTCTTCCGTCTTTCCTCCCCTAACGAAGCCCCAAATCTCTTTTGCATAGCTTACAAAACGGGGGCCTCATCTGCGGGATCAGGTCGTGGCAATCTTTAAAGATTACCACCTTAACCTCTCTCCCGCAGCCTTTTTTCCTGCAAGTAAAAACAGCTGTTTCTCTCTCCCTTGCAGGTTGGAGAGATTTTTTTTGATCCATCAGGAGCCTCCTTTCCGGCGTCTCATTAACGCCAATTTTTTTATTCCTCCTCAACCCTTAACTCATTTTCCGGTCAGTTTCCGGATAAGGTAAAAGTTGAGGAGAAGAGCGAAGTCCTCCGTGTTTCGCTCTTCTCTTTTTTCACATTCCGCGCGGGATTGGTCCCGGTTGGGATACGATTTGATGACGTTCCTGCTCGAGGCAATACATCGAGCAGGCCATCTGTCCCAGTAAAGGGGCGAGGTCAAATATCTTAATTCCTCGCCCCTTCACCGGGAACAGTCCCCGGCATACTCTGCAGGGGCAGACAATAATCCTGCCCCTGAAAAGTTCAAAACCCTTCATAGTCCCTCCTTGGCGGCGCAAGAACTGCCGCCTCTTTAAAATGAAAAACAATAAATCGCCTCTACAACTCCAGCCTCTAACAAAAACATCCACGTTATAAATATCAGCGTTCTTTCCGCGTATTTATCCGCGTCAAATCCACATTATAAATAAAGGCCAAAGTAATATCTGCGATTGTTTTAAAAGAACGGCTATACTTAAATTTTTATGTTTCAGCTAATCAAAAGCATTTGTCATTCCCGCGGAGGCGGGAATCCAGGGTAAAAAGGAACATCCGGCTAATTACCTTAATATTGTAATCAGCGGTATTACGTTTAACTCCTGGATTCCGGCTCGGAGGCCGGAATGACATAAAGATAAAAAAATACCGCCCCAATTGCGGGCGGCTGGCTGATTATTCTTTGACTTTCTTACTTCTAACTTCTTACTTCTAACTTATTTTCGCCGCCCGCAATTAAAACCCCGGTCATAATAATTCCGGTCATCATCATAATGGTCTTAATTGTGGTGGCGTTTATTCTCGTCATGTTTATATTTAATCAAACACCAACGAAACTGTCAATAACATGCACCTGACACGGCATCCAAAATAAAAAAAAAGCCCTCCGCGCGAAGATTAAGGGATTTGTGGTTCTGCGAAATACACAGAACGCGCGCGAAGGGCCTGGTTTACCGGCGGTCAGGACACAAGGGTGCCCTTTCTTTCGTCGCCGGAGGGGGGGCGGTGAGGGGCGAGTTGCCCCTCAAAGTAGCCAACTCTTGTGGAGACCCTAACCAGGCCTCCATGCTAACACGAAAATCCGCTCCCACCGGCGGTTCCCCAACCGCCGAAATAATCCCGCGGTGCCTAAGGCATTCCGGTCTCTGGCACCCGGGCCCGCATGTCAACGTCTCCTCCCCGGGGGTGGGCGGAGTCTTTTGTTCGGACATTTCTGTCCTCCTTTCCGCCCGGCGATGCCGGGCTGCTGTTAATAACGATCAACACCTCTCTGATTTTCATTGTCTTTCGTGTTTAAATCAAAAACAGAAAGCTATTGACGATTTATTATTTTTTAATGAACTTAGGACTTACGCGTTTGGAAAATAAACTCATTTTGTCATTCCGGTCGGAGCGTAGCGGAGAGCCGGAATCCAGCCTGCCTGCCGGCAGGCAGGGATTTAAAGGTAATAATGTGTATATTTTTAAGATGCAGTTAGAGCTTTTAACCCTGGATTCCGGATAGCCTTACGGCTTCCGGAATGACAAAAGGGGTATTTGCGCGCAAACGCGTAAGTCCTAGAACTAATATCCCGCAAATAAGTAAATTCTCTTTATTCGCGTCATTAGCGCGCATTCGCGTATTAGCATTACGAAATATTTGTAAATTTGTAACAGATTTGCCTGCCTGCCGGCGAGGCAGGTTGATTTGTGGGTATAAAGAAAATCTTCCCGCGCGGAAATGGGAAGACGAGATGGAAAAGTGCAGGCACAATCCATTCACGCGCGGGTTTTTGCCTTGCCAGGGCTACTTTTTAGCTTTTTCCTCCTTAATAATTCCGAGCTCTAAATGGCGAAGCCGGTACATCTCATTTACCGGATTCGCTTTCTGCTCCCGGGCAGCCTTCGCCCGGTCGCAATCCCTCTCCGAGTGCGCCCTCTTGAAGCGACGCACATACTCTTCTTTTTCGGCCTTACTCAGCATATTACCGAATCGGCCGATTTCCAGCCCGCAACGCCGACAACAGACTGGAACAAAAAAACTTATTGAAACCATCACTTCCTCCTTCTGGCGCCCCTCTCTTAATGTAGGGTCGCCTGTCAAATATTAAAACACGTCCTCTGCCAACTTTCTGCTTTCCATCCATAACTATCTATACCCTTATTAGATCCTTCAGCCTAATCGGCCTCAGGATGACAAAAAACAAAATAAAAAACAAAAGGCTGGCGAGGACTTGGCTTAATTTATAAAGAGCAAAATCTAATATTTGTAAATTTGTAACGGATTTGTTGATTCGTAGGTTATAAAAAACCGTCCCCTTTTTCTTGAGACGGCTTTTGTTGTAATCTTGGATTATATTATAAACAAAAACTCTAACTTTTGTCAATAGCGCTATGTTTTAGGAAAAATTGATTAATTGGCTTGTTTTTTGTATGACTCTTCCATAATCGCCTTATAAATTCCCCTGACCAGCCGCTCGTTCATCCTGAATTTTTTAACCTTGTCTTTAATAATTTCCTCTTCCCTTTTCTTATCAATAACCGCGAGGCCTTTTTTCTTTTTAATCCGGCCAATGGCTTTGACTTCGGCGAAACGACCGGCTAAAAGTTTAAAAATCCGGTTGTCAATTTTATTAATTGTCTCCCGCCTAAAATCCAGTTCGTCTTCTCTCTTAGCTTTCCTGATCCGGCCGTCAAGCGCTTCGCAGGCGGCCATGAATTTTTCCCGCACTGACCCGGCGTAAGGGTTAAAATTATGCATGTCATAAAATAACTGCCAGTTGTCCGAAGTCGTATGCGGAAGGATGGAAAGTAAATCAGTATAGCCGGGAGTAAAAATTTCCTGCTCCCGCGCTCCGGCGCCGAGTAGCGCCCGGCCGACAAAATGGACGAGCCCTAAAGTATAGGCGTTCTGGCGGTCATGATTTTCAGGAGAGGTGATTATGATTTTTAAACCGAGACCAGTCAAAAATCCCCTGATCTTTTTTAATTCTTCCGGACTAATCCGGATCGGGCAAAGGACAATCTGCAAATCTTTTAAATTCCACGACTGCTTTTCAAAACTGAATTTAGTCGTAACCGGCCCGAACTGGGGATGGGTGCCCATAATCATTACATTTTCAGGCAAATATTTTTTAAGCCATTGGCAGGGATAAACTTTAACCGAGCAGGTATCAACGATTAACGCCCCGGGCTTAACATAATTGGCAATCTTTTTAATCACCTCTTCCGTAACCGAAATCGGAACCGTTAAAATTATTAGATCGCATCCGGCCGCTTCTTTCAGGCTGACAATTTTCGCGCCGATTTTTTTAGCTTTTAAAGTATCTCCCTGGCTGATTTTATGATCATAAACGCGAACATCTCCCCGTTTAGAAAAAACGCTCGCGGCCAGTTCGCCGAAACGCCCGAACCCGATTATAGCCACCGTTCTTCGGATGGATCTAATTTTATTTTTCTCATTCATAGCCATTATTTCCGCGTAAAATCTGCGTCTCATGCTCCGCGGTATATCCGCGTCCTATCGGTCATAATTATTAACCGCCGCGATAAAGGTGGTAAAATTGAATTTTAAATCCTGAATTCCCTCTTCCGCGAGATCCAAGTCATATAATTCGGCGCAAACTTTCGGCGCGATAACCGCCGTGGTCTTAGGGATTACTTCGTCGGCTAAATCTTTGGCAGCCGTCGCCGTATCCGGATACTCGTTTAATTCAGCCTGGGGCCATTTTCTTTTTAAATACATCCGGCATTGGCGGAGCGCCTGCTGGTGCGAGGTGATGGCGTCAATTTTTTTCAGGTCCGCGCCTTTCTTCATTAAAAGGTTCATCTTAATATCAATTTCAAACATTTTTTCAATCTGGAAAATATGGCGAGCCATGGCTTCAACCGCTTCTACTACGATTCCGCCATTAGAATTCTCAATCGGAAAAATGCCGATATTTATTTTTCCCTTCCCGAGCGACCGCAAAACATTCTCAACCGAAGTGAGATATTCCAACTCGTAATGCTCCAGCTTTTCCTCCCGGGCGTAATGTTTGGCGGCTTCTTCGGTAAAACTTCCCCGGTTTCCCGAAACGCCAATGATGATTTTAGCGGACATAAAATTAAATTTTTAATTCCTAATTTTTAATTTTTAAACAATTTCCAATGAATTAATTTCTAAATTTTTAAATTGAAAAATTCAAAATTGTTTGAAAATTAAAAATTGAAAATTGAAAATTAATAATGAATCATTAAACACTCTGCTAATAATACCCGGAATGTTGAATTCAGTATATCAATTTTCCGTTAATTATCAATCCCCCTTGACACCAAATCGGAAAAAATGTATTATTAAAAAAGTGAACAAAAATAATAAATAAAATATGAAATTCGGCCAAATCTGGTTTAGCTACTTTTATTTTTACTTTACCCTTAAAACAAGGCCGGTTTTTTGCATTAATCAATAGATAAATAAAATAAGCAAATAGAACCCGGCCCAAAAGAGCCGGTTTTTTTAATTTTATGGCTTCAAAAAAAGAACTCTTATCAAAAATTATCAATCCCGTTTCCGGACGGACGGTTATTGTTCCCATGGATCACGGCGTTACCGACGGACCGATTTCGGGCCTTGAAAAAATGGATGAAATCATCCGCAAAGTAAAAGAAGGCGGCGCCGACGCTATTATCATCCACAAAGGCATTTTTAAATTATGCCGGGAAGCCATCGGCGATCTTCCGGTTCTAATCCATATCTCGGCTTCAACCGGCATGGGCGTTTCTTTAAAAAAAGTTTTAGTCGCTACAGCCCGCGAAGTTAAAAACCTCGGCGCGGCCGGAGTTTCTGTCCATTTGAATATCGGGAACGAATACGAACCGGAAATGCTCCGCGATCTCGGCATTATTTCCCGCGAATGCGAAGAGGAAGGATTGCCGCTTTTAGCCATGATGTATCCGCGCGGCATTATTGACGGCCGGATAGTCCATTACAACGACCCCGCCCGGGTGGCGCACGCCGCCCGCCTCGCGGCCGAACTCGGAGCCGACATAGTTAAAGTCCCATACACCGGCGACGCGAAAAGTTTCGGCGAAGTGGTCAAAAGCTGTCCCGTACCGGTCGTTATCGCCGGCGGAGCCAAAGGCTCGGAAGAAGCCATGCTTTCTTCCATCCGGGATTGCGTCCGGGCCGGAGCGACCGGAGTTTCGGTCGGCCGGAACGTCTTCCAGTCCGAAGACGTCCCGGGTATGGTAAAAAAAGTCCGGGACACTGTCTATAACGCGACCCTTAATTTGTCATCTATACAGACTGTCCGATAATTGTCATTCCGACCCCGCCTTTTGCGGGGGAGGAATCCCTTAAAGGTGAAAGTGGCTAGTTTAAGGGATTTCTCCCCGCCGATTCGGCGGGTCGAAATGACAAAAAAAGGAGTTGTCGGGTAGCTTGGAGAGATATAATTGAGTTGAACATATTATAAAAAAAATCTCATACGTAGCGATTAGATCTCTCGCTACGCTCGAGATGACAAAAGATATGCAAAAAATATTCTGGTACCAGCCCCCGGTCTGGGATAAAAAATTAGTTACCGCGGCCATTGAATCGGGCTTTTCCGCGATCTACGTCCGGCCAGAAGACATCTTAAGGACAAAAGAACTTTCCCTGGCCAAAGTCGTTTCAACCGCCGCGCCGGCTGATTTCATCATCGGCGAAAACGTTGACGAAGTGGAAATCAAAAACAAAGAGGCTGAAGAACTGGTCGTCCGGCACCAGGGAAGAATTCCGGTTATTATAAGGAACCTTGACTGGACAATAATCCCTTTGGAAAATCTTATTTCAAAAACAACAAACTTAATCCAGCATGTCCGCGGTTATGACGAGGCTAAGCTGGCCTTTGAAACTTTGGAAAGCGGCTGTGACGGGATATTACTGGAAAGCGGCGATTTGAATGAAATAAAAAAAACAGCCACCCTGATTAAAGACGCCCAAAACGAAAAACTGAAACTCGCCCACGCTGAAATATCTTCAGTAGAACAGCTCGGTCTAGGCGACCGGGTGGTTGTTGATACTTCCTCCATATTATTTCCCGGCCAGGGCATGCTCGTCGGAGACTCTTCCAAAAGTATGTTTTTAGTATATAATGAAAACGTGGAGACTCCTTACTGCGATCCGCGTCCCTTCCGGGTTAACGCCGGCGGCGCCCACGCCTACATCCGCCTGCCCGGCGACAAAACTAAATATCTCGGAGAACTAAAAAGCGGCATGAAAGCTTTGGCCGTTGATCCGGCCGGCAACACCGAAGAAGCTATCATCGGCCGGATAAAAATAGAAAAGCGGCCAATGCTTATTGTTCGGGCCAAAGTCGGTGAGCGAGACATGAGCCTGGTCATGCAAAACGCCGAAACCATCCGGCTTACCGGAACTGACGGACAGCCGATTTCAGTTACAAAATTAAAACCCGGCGACAAGGTGCTGGCTTTCCTGCAGGAAGAAGGGGTTGGGAGGCATTTCGGCCAGAAAATAAAAGAAACCATAACCGAAAAATAAATAAATCCATACCAATAATATATCGGACCGTTTACTTGCTAAATAGCGGCGAAAGTGATACTTTAGGGAAATAATAGCTTTTAATTCCGTAATTTATGATAAAAAACGGAAAGATCATCGTTAATAAATTCGGCGGCGGGATCATGATTGAAAAACATATCCCCTTTACCGATGAAAGGTTAAGAGAGCAGATTAAAGCCGGCTTCCGACCGGTGGTTGTCGTTTCGGCTTTAAAAGGCGTTACTGACCGGATCATCCATTTTCTCGCCGGACTAAAACATGAAGTCTGCCGCAACCAGCAGATTGGCGGCAACACCGAAAAATTTTCCATCCGCCTGGTAAGCCCTTTTGTCGCCGAGTTAAAGGAAGACCATCTAAAGCTCCTTGAGCAAGTCGGAGTATTAAGGGAGGAACGGAAAAAAGCGATGGCTGACATGGATAAAATTTTTTTCGGGCTGGAAAACGATTTAAACGCCCTCCTCCGTTTTGGATTCTTAAATGTTTTTGATGATAAGATCTCGGCCTACGGCGAAAAGCTAGCCGGGGTTTTTTTTACCGCCTACCTTAATTCCAAAGGCTTTACCGCCCGGACAATAATGGCTGAAGACATTCCGATAATGACCGATGACTCTTTCCGCGACGCCAATATTGATTACAAAGTTTCGGAAAAAAACGCGAGAAAAAAAATCCTGAAATCCGCCGGCATCCCGGTTATCCCGGGCTTTACCGGAAAAACCGCCAACGGCAACGTGACTACCCTTGGCCGCGGAGGAACTGATACAACCGCTTGCTTTTTAGGAGCCGCTCTCAGGGCCGACAAAATAATTTTATGGAAAGACGTGGACGGAGTATTGTCGGCCGACCCAAAAATCGTCCCTTCCGCGAAAACCGTCCCTTTTATAAGCTACGCCGAAGCCGAAGAATCCGGCAAAATAATCCACGACAAAGCCATCCAGTACGTAAAAATGTTTAAGACTCCGGCCGAAGTGGCGGCCATTTCCGATCCGGCGAAAAAAACCTTAGTCGGCCCGTCCAAAGATAAAAAAGAGGGTCCGAAGATTGTCAGCTTTAAAAAAGATCTCTCGCTTCTAATCATCACCGACGAAAAAATGAACCAACGCGGCTATCTCGCCCATGTTACCGGGCTATTGGCCTCCCGCAAAGTAAACCTGGACACTATAAGAAATACCCGTGATAAACTGCATATTGTCGCTGAAAGCTATAACGGCCCGATTGAAGAGGCGGTTCGCGACCTAAAGGAAGAAGTGGCAAAATTAAAAATCATTCCGGTAAACATGGTTGTTTTGATTGGTAGCCTGAGCTGGGAGATGGTCAGCCGATTTAACGATGTTCTTATAAAGCTCTGCCCCGACGCGGAACTGGGCGCTTTTCCTTACCGGAATTGCGTCCGGCTGGAAGCCGTAGTCCGAGCCGAAGACACGGAAAAAATGATCCGGGCTTTGCATGAAGAATTTATTAAATAGCCTGTCATCCTGAGCGAAGCGAAGGATCTCGTAAATAGAGTCTTACCACGGGATTCTTCGGCCTTCGGCCTCAGAATGACCTTTTTAATTTATGAAAAAATTTAGAGTCGGCATCCTCGGCGCGACCGGCATGGTTGGCCAAAACTACATAAGATTGCTTAATAACCACCCCTGGTTCAAAGTTACCTACGTCGCGGCTTCGGCCAATTCGGCCGGAGTAACGTATTTTGATTCCATAATCGGCCGCTGGCAGATGGCCACCGCCGTCCCCAAAGACACAAAGTCTTTAATCGTTGAAAATGTCGCCAACATCAATAAAGCCAGGAAGCATTGTGATTTTGTTTTTTCGGCCTTTGAAATGCCGGACAAAAACCTGGTTAAAGAAATGGAGGAAAAATACGCCGCCGCCGGAATCCCGGTCGTCTCAAACGCCTCGGCCAACCGGTTTACCGATGACGTGCCCATGCTTATCCCGGAAATAAATCCGCACCATATTGACATCATTCCGATCCAGAAAAAAAAACGTGGCTGGAAAAAAGGTTTTATCGTCGTCAAACCCAATTGCAGTCTTCAAAGTTATATCACCCCGATTTTTTCCCTTACTAAAGCGGGCTATCCGGTTGAAAAAATATTTATCACCACCCTTCAGGCCGTATCCGGCGCCGGTTATCCGGGCGTGCCAAGCCTGGATATGATTGGCAATGTCGTGCCATTTATCCCGGGCGAAGAAGAAAAAACCGAGGAAGAACCTTTAAAAATCCTCGGGGAAATAAAGGACGGAAAATTCCAAAAGGCGGTTTATCCGACAATTTCCGCCCATTGCAACCGGGTGCCGGTGATTGACGGCCATCTCGCCTGCGTCAGCCTGAAATTCGCCGGGAAAAAACCCAGCCGGGAAAAAATCCTGAAAATCTGGAAAGAATTCAGGGCTCTTCCCCAAACCTTAAAACTGCCGATGGCGCCGGAACAGCCGATCCTTTACCGTAACGAGCATAACCGCCCCCAGCCGAGAAAAGACCGGGATCGGGAAAAAGGCATGGCCGTTACCGTCGGACGCTTAAGGGAATGCAAAATCTTTGACTATAAATTCGCGGCTTTAAGCCATAACACGGTGCGCGGCGCGGCCGGCGGCGGAATATTAAACGCCGAATTGCTTGTGAAGAAAGGATATATAAAATAAATCTTCAATTATCAATGATCAATTTTCAATCAATTTTCAATTAAGCAATTTTAAAATTTAGAAATTAATTCATTTAAAATTGTTTAAAAATTTAAAATTTTCCGATTTACATTTCAATGTCTTCAAAATCATATAAAATTCTTCCTCTCAAACATCCAATCAGTAAAACCATCACCATGCCCGGTTCTAAGAGCCTCTCTAACCGCTGCTTAGTAATGGCGGCGTTTTCGCGCGGGCAATCCGTAATCACGGGCGCGTCCGAATCGGACGACTGCCGGATTATGGTTTCCGCGCTAAAAAAATTGGGAGTTAAAATTAAAAAAAACCGAAACCGGTTGATTGTTTTTGGTAATAACGGCGAATTCCAGCCTTTCAAAGGAAAAATAGATGTTGGCGCGGCCGGAACCGCCGCCCGTTTTCTTCTCGCTATCTGCGCTCTGGCGCCCGGAGAAATAATCCTTGACGGGACGTATCGTATGCGGCAAAGGCCAATCGGCGAACTGGTTAACGCTTTACGAAAACTCGGAGCCGGAATCCAATACCAAAGAAAAGCTAATTGCCTGCCGGTTAAAATCAGGGGTGGAAATCTAACCGGCCGGAAAGTCAGCCTGCCCGGAAGAATCTCAAGCCAATTTTTTACTTCCCTTCTCCTGATCGCCCCGGTTTTAAAACAAGGGATTGAAATAAGCGTTATTGGCGGACAAATTTCTAAATCTTATATAGACATGACTTTGGACGGTTTAAAAAAACACGGGGTTAGGATAAAAAACCAGGATTATAAAAAATACATAGTCCGGCCAGATGCTCGCTACAAACCGGGTCATTACCAAGTTGAAGGCGACGCTTCAGGCGCGAGTTATTTTTTCGCCCTGGCCGCGTTAACCAAAAACCGGATCCGGATAAAAAATATTCTGCCTGATTCTTCGCAAGGCGACGCTAAATTTCCGGATCTACTAAAACGGATGGGCGCGAAAGTAATAAAAAACCAAAAAGAAAACTGGATTGAAGTATCCGGAACCGGCCGCTTAAAAGGCATTTCCGTTAATATGGAAAACATGCCGGATACGGCTCAGACTTTAGCGATAGTGGCCGCCTTTGCCAAAGACAAAACTAAAATCACCGGGCTTTCCACTCTAAGACATAAAGAAACCGACCGCCTTTCAGCGCTAAAGAATGAACTGAAAAAAATGGGCGTCAGGTCTGAAATTACCGCTAATTCCATAACGATTCACGGCGGGCGACCGGGCAGCGCGATAATTGATACTTATGGTGATCACCGCATGGCCATGGCTTTCGCGATCGCTGGCTCGCGGATTCCGGACTTAGCGATTAAAGACCCGGCCGTAGTGTCAAAATCATTTCCGGAATTCTGGTCACTATTAAAAAGTATTGGTGTTAAAACAACGTCATCCTGAGCGAAGTGGAACGTAGTGAAGGATCTCGTTAAAAACAGTAAGCGTCGCGAAGACGGGATTCTTCCCCCGCAAATGCGGGGTCAGAATGACGAAAAGAGAATATATGAATATAATCCTTATCGGTTTCATGGGTTCGGGAAAAACTACGCTAGCCAAAATACTCACAGACGCTTTGGGCTGGAAGGCAATTGAAATGGATGATTTGATTTTAAAAAAAAGCGGTCGAAGGACCATTGGTGAAATTTTTGAAAAAAACGGCGAATCGGTCTTTCGAAAATTGGAAGCGCAAATCGCCAGAGAATTATCCAATACTAATAATAAAATCATCTCTACCGGCGGGGGCGTTATCATGAACGCTAAAAATATCGCTAACCTGAAAAAAACCGGAAAAATTGTTTATTTAAAAGACAGCTTTGAAAATATCCGGGAAAGATTAAAAAAAGATAAAACCCGGCCGCTCTTTCAGGATTTAAAGAAAGCAAGAAAACTGTTTAAGCTTCGCCAGTCCTTATACGAGAAATACGCCGATGAAATTATTAATTGCGCGGCTAACCCGGACTTAAACCGCGTCAGCCGGGAAATTACTAAACGGCTGGAAAAAGACTTAAAAAAAATCTGCCTGATTATCGGCGATCCCGTAGCCCACAGCCTCTCGCCCGCCATGCATAACGCCGGCTATCGGGCTTTAAAAATTGATAACCAATTTATTTTTCTTTCAGCCAAAGTTAAGCCGCGGGAATTAAAAAACAGCGTCCGGGCGGCGAGAACTTTAGGAATCCGCGGACTTACCTCTACCATGCCGCACAAACAAGCGATAATGAAATACCTTGACCGGATTGACCCAATCGCGAAAAAAATCGGCGCGGTTAATACGGTGGTTAATGAGAGCGGCCGACTGACCGGCTATAATACTGACTGGCTGGGCGCCGTAATCCCTTTGGAAAATTCTGCCGGTAAAAATGGCTTAAAAAATAAAAGAGTGGCTCTACTCGGTTCGGGCGGCGCGGCCCGGGCGATTGCCTACGGGTTAGCGAAAAAAGGCGCCCGCTTAAAAATCTTTGACCGCGACATTAATAACGCGCGAAAACTGGCTAAGGAATTCGGGGCAGAATCCGGCGGTTATTCGCAAATCCATGAAGTTAAAAGCTCTGACATCATTATCAACGCCACGCCGATCGGCATGAAACCGCGTGAAAATGAATCACTGGTACCAGCGGAATTTTTACGTAAAGACCAGGTTGTTTTTGACGCCGTCTATTTTCCCCGAAAAACCAAACTTTTAAAACAGGCGGAAAAAAAAGGCGCGAAAATTATTCCCGGCTTGGAAATGCTTTTATATCAGGGAGCGGCCCAGTTTGAATTATATACCGGCAGAAAAGCGCCGGTTGAAGCAATGAGAAAAGCCTTGAAAAGATGCGAGCATTGAAAAATTTCGGATAAGACAAACGGACATTTTCCTCTACAAAATTTTTCTGTCCGAGCGAACCCGCCGAATCGGCGGGGAGCGAGTTAAAAATTTTGTTAGGAAAATAGAGGTTTGACCCGAAATTTTTCACCTGCTCGCGATTTTTACGCCACTTTTTCTAAAAAAGTGGCAAATAAAATACATCTTATAAATATGAACATCCGTATCTGCGCCGTTATTACGGGAAAAAACTTAAAAGAATTTATAACTAACCTGAAAAAAGCCCAGAAACAAACTGACTGGGTTGAGCTAAGGGTGGATTATATTCGTGATTTCAAAATTGAAGATATAGCAAAAATCAAAAAGGGGGTTAAAAAAAATTCCATATTCACCTGCAGAAAACCAAACGAAGGCGGAGAGTTTAAAGGCGCGGAAAAAGAACGGCTGGCCATATTAAACGCCGCGCTTAAAGAAGGCTTTGATCTAATTGACATTGAGCTCTCCTCTTTTGACAAAGTAAGAATTCCCGCCGGCAATCCGAGGATGATTTGTTCCTATCACGATTTTAAAAAGACTCCGAGTTTAGAACAGCTTAAAAAAATCGCCGCCAAGATGGAAAAAACCGGAGCGCCGATAATTAAACTTGTAACCATGATTAACGAACTAGATGACAACCAAAAACTTTTTGAACTTTTGGCCGCTAAGAAAAATGAATCAAAGATGATAGTTTTGGGCATGGGAGAAAAAGGAAAAATCACCCGCCTTTTATCCCCGCTCTGGGGCGGCTTTATGACTTTCGCGTCAATCGGACAGGCGACAGCGCCGGGGCAAATGACGGTTAAAGAATTGAAGGATGTTTATAAAAAAATGGGTGCCCGGTAAGGATAAAAGGCACGCCTCTAATCCTTACCGGGGTTGGGGGTTTATTCCTCTTTCTTTTTTCCCTTCACTATTTTATAAATGGCAACATGCTCATTTATGGCGAAGGCGACAAAAAGAAAGATCATCACCCACTTGACGATTTCAATCAACAATTTTTTCACCTCCTTTCATAAAGAACAGTTGTATTAACATAACATAATTATTAATTTTTGTCAATATGTCAAACACATTTGGAAAATTATTCACTATTACTACTTTCGGCGAATCGCACGGTCCGGCGTTGGGCGTTATTATTGACGGCTATCCGGCCGGTTTAAAAATTACCGAGGCGGACATCCAGAAAGAACTAGACCGGAGAAAACCCGGGCAAAGCGCGATTACGACGTCACGCGAAGAGGATGATAAAATCCGGATTATGTCCGGCATTACCGAAGGAAAAACCACCGGCGCGCCAATTATGCTGATCGTGGAAAACCGCGACGCCCGTTCAAAGGATTATGGCAGTCTTAAAGAGGTTTACCGGCCCGGACACGCGGATTTTACTTATGAAGTTAAATACGGGCATAGAGAATGGCGCGGCGGCGGACGAGCGTCGGCGAGAACTACCTTAGCCCAGGTGGCGGCCGGCGCAATCGCTAAAAAATATTTAAAGGAAAAACTCGGCGTTGAAATCCTCGGCTTTGTTGACCAGGTAGGCGATATTAAGGCCGATATTGAATGCGCTAAAGTGAGTTTAAAAAAAGTTGAAGCCAATCCTATCCGCTGTCCTGACGAAAAAACCGCGAAAGAAATGATTAAACTTATTATTGCCGCGAAAGCCGATGGCGATTCAGTCGGCGGCGCGGTGGCGGCCGTTATCAGGAATGTTCCGGCCGGCCTTGGCAGTCCGGTTTTTGATAAACTACCGGCTGATTTAGCTAAGGCCATGATGGGAATTAACGCGGCCAAAGGCTTTGAAATCGGCTCGGGATTCGGGGCGGCGAAAATGCGCGGGAGCGAACATAATGATTCTTTTTACAGCGCCAACGGCCAGGTTAAAACCAAAACCAACTTTGCCGGCGGAACGCTGGGCGGAATTTCTACCGGCGAAGATATTTATTTCCGCGTCGCTTTTAAGCCGACTTCCACTATCTCAAAAGCTCAGGATACGATTGACCGCCGCGGCAAAAAGGTCATTTTAAAAGCCGCCGGACGCCACGACCCCTGCATCGTCCCCCGCGCCGTCCCAATAGTAGAAGCCATGGCGGCGTTGGTGGTTATGGATCATTATCTAAGGTGGAAGGCGTATAAATAGTGAACCGCGCTTGACACCAATTCCCCTTTTTGCTATAAATAAAATAGATCATTTACAGAAATAAAGTCTAGCCGGATCCCTTGGAATTCCCGAGGGACTGGGTCCGGTAGTCATGCCTGATACAGTATAGGCATGAAAGGCGGCTTTTGCGTTAGTGAAAGCCCGGCTTCCTCCGTAACCACAGGATAACCAGTTTCCAGGCATGGAGCTGGTGAAAGCGATCCGCTTCTTCGGCGGGTAAAAAAGGTGGCACCGCGGGATAACCTCTCGTCCTTTTATCTAAATTTTATGTTTGGATAAAAAGATGAGAGGTTTTTTTAATATCTACAAATCAACGAATTTACAACAAATCTACGAATATAGAACTTACGCGTTTATGCGTAAATACCCCCTTTGTCATTCCGGAAGCCGTTTGGCTATCCGGAATCCAGGATTAGAAGCTTTAACTAAATTTTCAGGATTAAAGGCATTATTACCTTTAAACCCTGGATTCCGGCTCTCCGTCTCGATGATTCGGGACTCCGGCCGGAATGACAAAGTGAATTTGTTGGTTAAACGCACAAGTCTTGGAATAAATAAAATTTACATATTTGTAAATTCGTCGTTGATTTGTGGGCGCCCAAATAACTATGCTTCCTAAAATATTATTAAATAACAAAAAACCGACTTACGTTAAATTCGCCGAGGACTTAGACTTCTTTAAGCTGTTTAAAATTATTGAACGGGTTTTTGACAACTGTTTTATCCTTGAATCCCTCGGTGAAGAGGGCGACCGTTCGCGTTATCACGTCATTGGTTTTGACCCGGAAATGATCTTGTCGGCGCGCGGTAATGAATTAAAATGCCATCGCGTAGAGACGAGGCATGCCTCGTCTCTAACCGGCGCGCCTAAACCGCGGGTATCTGTCCATCAAACCAAAAATCCCTATTACGCCCTGCGCCAAATCGTTCCTAAAGACATAATCTCGCGCCAATATTCCGGCGGTCTTATCGGCTATATCGCTTATGAGGCTATGAATTATTTTGAACCGGCGATAAATTTAAAACCTCATCCTGATTTTGACCAGTTTAAATTCGGCGTTTATACCGACGGCCTGGTTTACGATAAAATGACCGGCGAGGCGTTTTATTTTTACTACGATAACGACCGCTCGGCGCTATTAAAAGAAATCGCCTTGGCCGGAAAAAATATCGGTTTAAAATCCAAACCCCGGGTTAAATTCATCCGCGACACAAAAACAGAAAAAGAGCATGAAAAAATGGTAAAAAGGATAAAAAAAGATATCGTGGACGGCAAAATCTTCCAGTGCGTCGCCGGTTTTAAAAGCGAATTTAAGCTCAGCGGTCCGGACATCTTGATTTACGAAAGGCTCCGGACGATAAATCCCTCGCCGCACATGTTTTATTTAAAATTCGGCGCTGAAAAAATCATCGGCGCGAGTCCCGAGCTCCTTTTTCGCCTGCGCGAGGGCGAGATGGAAACTTTTCCTTTGGCCGGAACCGCGGCCCGGGGAAAAAACGCCGATGAAGACCAGAAGCTCGGACGCCGGCTTTTATCCGACCCGAAAGAAATTGCCGAGCATTCCATGTTAATTGACCTCCATCGGAATGACATCGGCCGGGTCGCCAAATTCGGGACGGTTAAAGTCCGAAACGCGATGACCCTGAAAAAATTCAGCCACGTCCAGCATATCTCTTCCGAAGTGGCTGGCGCGATTAAAAAAAGCGAAGACATGTTCTCCACTTTAGCCGCTAATTTTCCGGCCGGCACTTTAAGCGGCGCGCCTAAAATTGAAGCTATAAAAATAATCGCCCGTGAAGAAAGGCGGGCGCGGGGTCCTTACGGCGGCGCCGTCGGCCATTTCGGCTTTAATGGCGAATGCGCTTTTGCCATCCCCATCCGCTCGCTTTTTATTTCGGGAAAAAAAGCCTTTACCCAGACCGGCGGCGGGATTGTTTATGATTCTACACCCGCCAAAGAATACAGTGAAATTATAAATAAGTTAGCGGCCATGAAAAAAGTACTAGAAAAATTTGAATAACCCGCGAATCAACAAATCAACAACAAATCAACAAATTCTAAATATTAAAGTTTATCGATATTCGTAGATTCGTGAATATATTCGTTGATTTGTGGGTTAATTTTATGAAAATTCTAATTATAGATAACTACGACTCCTTCACCTATAACCTCTACCAGTATATCGGGGAAATTTTATCGTCCGACGGGCGGCCGTTTGAGCTTATCGTCAAACGAAACAACGAGATAACGGCCAAAGAAATTATTAAAGCCGGTTTTGATAAAATAGTCATCTCTCCCGGGCCGGGCGAACCCGCTGATCCGGCCTATTTTGGGGTATGCGCCCGCGTTATAACCGACATCGGAAAAAAGATCCCTGTCTTAGGCGTTTGTCTCGGCATGCAGGGCATCGCCCATTACTGCGGCGGAAAAGTCGTCAAAGCTAAACTGCCTATGCATGGAAAAACCAGCCGGATAACCCATAACGCCAAAGGGTTATTTAAAGGCCTGCCCCAAAATCTTGAAGTCATGCGCTACCATTCTTTAGTCGCTGATCCGGATTCCCTTCCCGATTGCCTTGAAGTTATCGCCCGGGCGGCTGACACGGGAGAAATTATGGGGCTTAAGCATAAAAAATATCCAATCTCGGGAGTGCAATTCCATCCGGAATCATTCGCCACCGAAGGCGGGAAAATCCTTTTAAAGAATTTTTTACGTAATAAACCATCCGCAAACTGAAAGCAAATTTTTCCATTCCATCAAAATTTTTGAATTATGATTTATGAATTAAGAATAATTTCTTATCACTAAATATTCATAAATCATAATTCATCATTCATTTTTTATAGCATCATTATGCAAATTTCAAAAATTATCGCCAAACTGAAAAATCTTAAAAATCTCTCTACCGAAGAATCTTACGCTCTGCAAAACGAGATTATCAACGGCAAAGCGAGTAAAGAAGCGATAATGGAGATTTTTCGGCTGTTTGAAAAAAAAGAAATGACTGACGAAGAATTAACCGGAATTTTAAAAGCCACCCGGGAAAAAATGGTGAGGGTGGCGGTTTCCTTTCCCTGCCTGGATAATTGCGGAACCGGCGGAGACGGCTTTAATACTTTTAATATTTCCACTGTTTCGGCCGTAGTCTGCGCCGCCGCCGGTATTCCGGTCGCGAAACACGGCAACCGGGCCGCCTCCAGTAAGTGCGGATCGGCGGACGTGCTTGAAAAACTGGGGGTAAAAATTAACCTGGACGCCGGACAGGCGAAAAATTGCTTTCTGTCAGCCGGCATAGTATTTATGTTCGCTCCGAATTTCCACCCGGCCTTAAAGTTCGTTAAAGAAGCCCGCTTTGAATACGGAAAAAAAACTTATTTTAATATCTTAGGGCCGATGTTAAACCCGGCTGGCGCCGCTTATCAGCTGATCGGGTTATCCGATGCTTCTAAAACCAGCCTGATCGGAAAAACCCTGATCGCGTCCGGCTCAAAAAGAGTGATGATTATCCGGGGAGACGAAGGACTGGACGAAATAAGCGTTGAGAATGACACCCTGATTAATGACTTTAAAACCAATGATGATGGCGCCGATTTTTCGCTAAAACAGTTTAAAATCAATCCCCGCGATTTCGGCTTAAACACGCATCCTTTAAATGAAATCAGAGGCGGAGATCCGACCGAAAGCGCGAAAATATTTCTGGACATTTTAAAAAATGAGGCGGGCGCCGCCCGGATTGACGCGGTTCTCCTTAACTCAGCCGCCGGAGCGCTTACTTTCGGTCGGGTCAATAGCTTTGAAGAAGGAATAGAGCTCGCTAGAGAGATGATCGCCTCCGGAAAAGCCCTGAGAAAACTGAAAGAATTCATAAAAATATCAAACAGCTTATGAACATGCTTTACCGAAAAACCGGTACAATTCTAGATAAAATCTGCGACAATAAAATTTTAGAAGTGAAAGAAAGGATGAAAAAAACCGGCCTGGAAGATCTAAAAAAAATAATCAGCGCCGAAAATTTCATAAAAAGGGATTTTAGCGGGGCGCTGAAAAAATCCGGGCTGACGCTAATCGCGGAAATAAAAAATTCATCACCATCCTTGAGCGGTCGGCTTTTTCGGGACGATTTTAACCCGGCCGAAATAGCTAAAATTTACGAGAAGCGCGGCGCCAGCGCGATTTCCGTAATTACGGATGAAAAATTTTTCAAAGGAAAACTGGAGTTTATCCCGGCAGTCCGTTCGGTTTCCAGCCTGCCAATTTTAAGGAAAGACTTTATCCTTTCCGCCTACCAGCTTTACGAAGCCAAAGCTTACGGCGCTGACGCGGTGCTTTTGATGGCTTCCATCCTGAACAAAACCCGGTTAATGGAATTACATAGTCTGGCTAATCAATTAAACTTGGACGTTTTACTGGAAGTCCACGATGAAGATGAACTTAAAACGGCTCTGGAATGCTCTCCGAAAATAATCGGCGTCAATAACCGCGACCTAAAAACCATGAAGATAGATTTGGATAATTTCGTCCATCTGTCTCCTCTGATTCCCGGCGGTATAATTAAGGTGGCTGAATCAGGAATCAGCTCAAAGAAGGCTGTTCAAAAAATTAGAACAGCCGGGGCTGACGCGATCTTAGTCGGCACTTCGCTCATGAAAGCCAAAGACATCGGGCAGGCGATTGATGAACTAATGGCTGGCGATAAATATTAAGCCGCCAAATTTATCCGATATGAAAATAAAAATTTGCGGAATTACAAATCTGGAAGACGCGAAAAACGCCATTAAACTCGGTGCTGATTACCTTGGTTTTATTGTTGATTTTCCCAAAAGCCCAAGGAGTGTTTCCATGGAAAAATTTATTCAACTGGCATCAGCAATAAAAAAATGTCAATCGTCAATCCGCCCGGACGAACATCCCCACCAGAATGACCTTGTCGGGCTGGCGTTCGGACGGGTCGTCAATCCGCCCGGACGAACATCCGTTCGGACGGGTCGTCAATCGTCAATCTCTATCGTCGCCGTAACCGTGGATATGGCTGAAGACAAGTTAAGAGAATTATTGGCGGAAAATCTAATTGATGTCTTACAATTCCATGGCCATGAAACCCCGGAATTTTGCGACCAATTCAGAAACAAAGTTGAAGTTTGGAGGTCGTTTAAGATACAGACGACAGACGACAGACGACAGACAATAGAAATTCTGGAAAAATTCAAAGGAAAAATTGACCGCTCTTTACTGGACGCCGCGAGCGCCGAAGACAAGGCTAATAACAGAAACAACCAATTCAAAGATTTTAAGCTGTTTAAAGATTTACAGGCCAGAGGTTATCCGCTCGTCCTCGCTGGCGGGATTAACCCGGATAATGTAGAATTATATATAAATAAGCTAAATCCAGAAATAATTGATGTCGCGAGCGGTATAGAAGAGCGTCCAGGAAAAAAGAGTCCGGAGAAGATGAAAAAATTTATGGAAAAAATAAAACATACAACCCTATGAACATCTTTATTAAAACCAAATACGACGCAGACAGTCGCGGGCATTTTGGAAAACTCGGCGGAAGGTATGTTCCGGAAATGCTAATTCCGGCTCTGGAAGAGTTAGAAACTGCTTACGAAGACGCTAAGCGCGACCCGCGTTTTTTAGCCGATCTCATGGATCTTTATAAAAATTACGACGGCCGTCCCACCCCGCTTTATTACGCGGAAAACCTTACTAAAAGACTGGGCGGCGCGAAAATTTTTATTAAAAACGAAGGGCAGAATTTAACCGGCGCTCATAAAATTAACCATTCCCTCGGTCAGGCATTGCTCGCGAGGCGCATGGGTAAAAAGCGCTTAATCGCCGAAACCGGGGCCGGCCAGCACGGCCTTGCCACCGCCACGGTCGCCGCTAAGTTCGGATTTAAATGCGCGGTTTATATGGGCAAGGTGGATTATCACCGCCAGCGGCCGAATGTTTTTTGGATGGAGCAGCTGGGCGCCGAAGTCATCCCGGTTCTGCACGGAACTCAGCGCTTAAAAGACGCCGTAACCGCCACGCTCCAGGATTGGATAGAAAACGTGGATGATACCTATTATCTTTTAGGCTCGGCTTTAGGGCCCCATCCCTATCCTTCCATGGTCCGGGATTTCCAGACCATTGTCGGACTGGAAGTAAAAAAACAGCTAAAAGAAAATTACGGCGTTAACAGACCGGACTGCGTCATCGCCTGCGTCGGCGGCGGTTCAAACGCCATCGGAATTTTTAATCCTTATTTGGATGACCGGAAGGTTAAGCTCATCGGCGTTGAAGCCGGCGGCCGGGGAATAAAAAAAATCGGCGACCACGCCACCCGGCTCCAGAAAAACCAAAAGCTCGGAGTGGTTGAAGGCTATAAATCATACTTTATTCAGGACGGGGACGGCCAGATCCAAAACACCCATAGCATTTCCGCCGGGCTGGATTATTCGGGAATCGGACCCGAACACGGACTTTTGTATTTAAAAGGCCGGGTGGAATATAAATACGCGACAGACAAGGAAGTTTTAGCCGCCTTTAAACTGCTCGCCCGGACCGAAGGCATAATTCCGGCTCTGGAATCAGCCCACGCCGTTGCTTACGCCATAAAACTCGCCCCCAAGCTCAGTAAAAATAAAACCATTGTCATAAATCTCTCCGGCCGCGGCGACAAAGATATCTTTATTGTGGCCGAAGCGCTGAAAGATGAAAGATGGAAGGAGTATTTAAAAAGTAAAATATGAACAAAATCAATTCACAACTCAATAAAATCAAACAGCAAAATCGCTTGGGAATCATGACCCATATCGTTATCGGCTATCCGAACCTTAAAGAAAGTCTCTCGCTCGCTAAACTCATGGCCGGCTTGGGCGTTGACTTTATTGAATTACAGCTTCCCTTTTCCGACCCCATGGCTGACGGCCCGACTATCATGGCCGCGAATAAAGCCGCGCTGGATAATGGGACGCGGGTAAGGGATTGTTTTAAAGCCATGAAAGAATTATCCGAACAGGTTAATATTCCCCTGATTTTCATGGGTTATTTTAATACGGTTCACAGCTACGGCGCGGAAAAATTCTGTTGCGACGCGCAAAAGGCCGGAGCGAGCGGCCTCATTTTTCCCGATATTCCTTTGGATGAAGAAAAAGAAGAGGGCTATATAGCGGCGGCGAAAAAAAATAACCTCATTCCCATCCGCCTCCTTTCTCCGGCTTCCACTCCGGAAAGGATGAAAAAAAATTCCAAAGTCGCCGACGGCTTTCTCTATTATGTCGGCCGCAAAGGCACGACCGGAGTTAAAGCCGAACTGGACAGCAAATTAAATATACATTTAAAAGAGCTGAAAAAATATTTTAAGATCCCAATTGCTGTCGGCTTCGGCATTTCTAAACCCGAACACATCAAATCTCTAAAAGGCAAAGCTGCTATAGCCGTTATCGGTTCGGCCTGCTTAAACGCCTATGACAAAGCGCCCAAAGGCGAAGGGCTTAAAGCGGTAGAAAACTTCCTCGCTCCGCTTATTAAAGAAGCTGGAAAATAAACTTACTTATTTAAACTCTCCTCTACCGCGATCTCTTACCCCGGTAGAGACCGGGGCGAGGGGAGCGAGACCCGCTTCGACTCGCCGAAGACGAGGCGAGGAAGGGTTGGGGGGTGAGGGAAAAATAAGGTTAGGTGAGAGGCTAAACTTCGGCGATCGTTTCAATTTCTACGAGCGCGCCTTTGGGGAGCGCGGCGACCTGGATCGTAACTCTGGCCGGATAAGGTTCGGGAAAATACTCGCCATAAATCTCGTTCGCCCTGGAAAAATCATTCAGGTCGCTTAAGTACATGGTGGAGCGAACCACGGCGCTAAAATTAAGGCCGGCTTCAGCTAAAATGGCTTTGATATTTTCTAAAACCTGCCTGGCTTCGGCTTCTATGCCGCCGGTAACCATATTCCCTTCCGTATCCAAAGGAATCTGGCCGGAGATGAATAATAAGTTTCCCGATCTAATAGCCTGCGAGTAAGGGCCAATGGCCTTTGGAGCGTTGGATGCGGTTATTGCTTGCTTCATAAATTTGCATAATTACTATTGGCTACAATTAAATAAAATGATGCGAGCATTGAAAAATTTCGGGCGTATCACAAGCGTAGAAAGCGTGCAAAATTCCACTGTTTGAGGACCCGCCGAATCGGCGGGGACGAGTTTGGAATTTTGCTAGCTTTCATAACGAGTGATCCGAAATTTTTCACTAGCGAGCGCTTTTTGCGCCACTTTTTCTAAAAAAGTGGCAAAATAATTATTTCTGTCTTTCCGGCCTTAACGCCCTTACCGCCGCTCCGGCCTGCCACATCTCGGATTCGCGCATTTCTTTCAGCTCCTCATTCAGCTTAGACCGGTAATCCGGATCGCTGTTGGCTTTTAAAACCACGTCGGTTTCGTCCCCGTTTTTCACCCGGGCGTAAAGTTTTTCAAAAACCGGTTCTACTGCCTTGCGGAATTCATGGCGCCAGTCCAAAGCGCCGCGCTGGGCGGTTGTTGAACAGTTAGCGTACATCCAGTCCATACCGTTTTCAGCCACCAGCGGGACTAAACTCTGGGTCGCTTCTTCAACCGTCTCGTTAAAAGCCTCGGAAGGCGAGTGCCCCATCCTCCGCAAGAGATTATATTGGGCTTCCATAATTCCGGCCAAAGCGCCCATTAATACTCCGCGCTCTCCGGTTAAGTCGCTATAAACTTCCTTTTGGAAAGTCGTCGGGAATAAAAATCCGGAACCAACGGCAATGCCTAAGGCTTTTGCCCGGTCTTCGGCTCGGCCGGTCGCGTCCTGGAAAATCGCGAAACTGGAATTAAGTCCTTTGCCGGCGACAAAAAGCCGGCGGAGCGAAGTCCCCGAACCTTTGGGGGCGACTAAAATTACGTCCACGTCTTCGGGCGGGATAATTCCGGTCTTTTCTTTATAGGTGATGCCAAAACCGTGGGAAAAATACAAAGCCTTGCCTTTGGTCAGGTATTTCTTAACGGTCGGCCAGAGGGTAATCTGCCCCGCGTCGGAAAGCAGGTAGCAGATTATAGTTCCCTTTTCCAAAGCCTCTTCAATCTCAAATAAATCTTTTCCCGGCTGAAAACCGTCCGCCACGGCTTTGTCCCATGACGCCGAAGGTTTTCTCTGGCCGACAATCACGTTGATGCCGTTGTCTTTAAGGTTCAGTGACTGTCCGGGACCCTGCACTCCGTAGCCGATCACGGCCACGACTTCGTCCTTTAATACTTCGCGGGCTTTTTCCAAAGGAAACTCCCCGCGCGTTGTTACTTCCTCTGTAACTCCTCCAAAATTAATCTGTGCCATAAATATTCGCGCGTAACATATAACATGGAACATATTCTTTCGCTCATGTTACGTGTTATGTGTTACGTGTTATGTTTTTTTAATTTATTTGCAAATTAACGTATCTTTTAACGCCTGACCCGGCGGCACCATGGGAAAAACATTCGCCTCCGGCTCAACGATAAACTCTAAAAATATTGAATTTTCACTCTCCGCCGCCTTTTTAATCATCGGCTCTATGTCGCTTAATTTTGTCACTCGGTAAGCCTCAATCCCGTAGCTTTTGGCAATTCCGACAAAATCCGGATTTTCAAGCGGCGTGCACATATAATTTTTCTTAAAAAACAGTTCCTGCCATTGCCGCACCATTCCCAGGAAACCATTATTAACCATGATTATTTTAACCGGCAGTTTATACTCCATTATCGCTCCGAGCTCCTGCATGTTCATCTGAAACCCGCCGTCGCCCATGATTGACCAGACTTCCCTTTCCGGCCTGGCGATTTGCGCCCCGACCGCCGCCGGCAGGCTGTAGCCCATGCACCCGAGTCCGCCGGAAGAAAGAAACTGCCCCGGATAATTAAAATTAAAATAATGGGCGGTCCACATCTGGTTTTGGCCGACGTCGGAAACAATGATTGAATCTTTTTTAGCCTGCCGGGAAATCTCTTCAATCACTTCAAAAACAAATATGTGTTTGGTTCTTTTTAATTTAGCTTCGGTTTTTATTTTATCCAGACAGGTTTTTTCCTCCATTTCGCAAATCTTATCAATCCAGCCTCTCCTTCGCAGACTGGCGGATTCTCCGCCCGTAATGCCTGCCGTTTTCAAATTTAACACTTTAATAATATCTTTGCAATCGCCTAAAAGGGCGGCGTCGGCCGGAACGTTTTTCCCGATCTCCCGCGGGTCAATTTCAATATGGATGACTTTAGCCCGCTTAGCGTAGTGTTCAAGGTTGCCGGTTATCCGGTCGGAAAATCTCGTTCCGATGGCGATGATCAGGTCGGCGTTATGGATCGCTAAATTAGCGTACGCCATGCCGTGCATCCCCACCATGCCAAAATTTAACGGATGATTATCCGGCAAAACGGAAAGCCCGAGCAAAGTCGTAACAAAAGGCAAATCGTTTAATTCAACAAATTGCTTAAACTCCTCCGAAGCGCCGGAAAGAATTATGCCGTGGCCGGCGATTACTACCGGCTTTTTTGACCCGCTAATAAGCGCCAGGGCTTTTTCCATTTCGCTTTCCAGGTCTTTTGAAATCTTTTTATCAATGCTAGCGCGCGAGACCGCTTCATCGCCCTTTGGATAGACAAATTCTTTTACTTCGGCCTTAATTACGTCCACCGGCAAATCAATATGCACCGGCCGTGGCCTTCCGGATCTCGCGAGATGAAAAGCTTCCTTAACGATCCGGGGCAGGTCTTTAACGTCTTTAACAAAATAATTTTTCTTAGTGATCGGCCGGGTAACTTCGGTCATTTTTATTTCCTGAAAAGCGTCGGTGCCGTAAATCTTCGTGGACACCTGAGCCGTAATCGCCACCATGCCGATTGAGTCCATGTAGGCGTTGGCTATGCCGGAAATAAGGTTTGTCGCGCCGGGTCCGGAAGTACTTAAGCAGACTCCCGGTTTTCCGGTAACGCGAAAATAAGCGTCAGCCGCCATGGCCGCGCCCTGTTCGTTTCGCGGCATGACATGCTTAATCTCGGGATAAGAGGTAAGCCGGTCATGCAGAGGGATAGTAACTCCGCCCGGATAACCAAAAATCACCTCCACCCCTTCCTCCAGTAATGATTTTATTAATATATCAGCGCCAATCATATATTTCTCATAACTCATAACAAAATTAATTTTTTTCAATGTTGCGGCAGAATCTCCCGAAGGGGATTCTGCCGGTATAACACAATTGTCATGCATTATGTGTTACGTTATATCTATATTTTTCCATCAGTTTTGTCATTCTTCTTTCGGGTATTTTTACCTTTTTCAGCCTAAATTTTATTTCCTTCGTGCTCAGTTTAACATTTAACTTCCGTTTCGGAATGTCAATCTCAATAATATCTCCATCTCGTACAACTCCAATCACCCCGCCTAAGTACGCTTCAGGCTCAACATGCCCGATCGCCGCTCCCCGGGTTCCGCCGGAAAATCTTCCGTCAGTTATCAGGGCGCATTTTAAGCCGGCGCCGGAAATCGCCGCGGTCGGAGTTAGCATCTCCGGCATGCCCGGCGCCCCGGCCGGTCCCATGAAATTAATAACGATGACATCGCCGTCCTTTATCTTCTTATCACGCACCGCTCTTAACACGGCTTCTTCAGAATGGAACACGCGCGCCGGTCCGGTAATTTTCATCATCTCCGGTTCCACGGCAGTCTGTTTAACTACAGACGCGCGAGCCAGGTTGCCTTTTAATACCGCGATGCCGCCTTCTTTATAAAACGGATCATTAAGCGGCCGAATCACTTCATCATCTTTCACCTTGGCCGCTTTGGCAATTTGTTTTATGCTTTTTCCGTTAATAGTATCAGCTTCCAGTAAATATTTTTCAAGCCGCTTTAGCACAGCTGGCATTCCTCCGGCCCGATCCAGCTCTTCCATGACAAAAGGCCCGGCCGGCCGGATATGGCAGATATTCGGCGTTACCCGCGCCAGGTCGTCAAACACATGTAGAGGCAGATCAATTCCGCATTCTTTAGCTATGGCCGGGAGATGCAAAGCCGTATTGGTTGACCCGCCGATGGCCATATCCACCCGGACGGCGTTTAAAAACGCGTTCCTGGTCATTATATCTCTCGGCTTAATATTCTTTTTTACTAATTCCACGATCCGTTTTCCGGTCGCGTAAGCCTGTTTTTTCTTTTTTGGATCAACAGCCAAAGTTGTCGCGCAACCGGTTATTGACATGCCCAAAACCTCGGTCATGGCCGCCATGGAGTTAGCGGTAAAAAGTCCGGCGCAAGATCCGGCTCCCGGGCAGGAAGCGCACTCTATTTCCAGCGCTTCTTTTTTCGTTAATTTTCCGGCCTCGTATTTACCGACCGCCTCAAAATCGGAAATTACATCCATCTTCTTGCCGTTCACTTTCCCGGCTTTCATCGGCCCGCCGGTTAAAATCGCCGTTGGCAGGTTCAGCCGTCCGGCCGCCATAAGCATGCCGGGCGTAATTTTATCGCAGTTCGTTACTCCGACCCAGCCGTCTAAAGAATGGGAGAGCGCCATGATTTCAATATTATCGGCAATATGTTCCCGGCTCGGTAAAGACAGGCGCATTTCCACGTACATGGCTATGCCGTCGCAAACTCCGGGAACGCCCCATTCAAAAGGCACGCCGCCGGCTGCCCGGATTCCTTTTTTCACTTCTTCGGCCAGTTCGCGCAAATGAATATGTCCGGGGATAATATCGTTATACGAGTTGGCCACGCCGATGAAAGGTTTTTTAAAATCATTATCTTTTAAACCGGTAGCCCGAAGAAGCGCCCGGTGCGGCATGGTAGCGATTCCTGTTTTTAGCTTTTGTGATGGAAGCATAAATAATCGTCATTCTGAGCTGAGTGAAACGAAGCGAAGAATCTCGTGTTAATTCCGAAAACGACGAGATCCTTCATTCCGTCCCGATGACTCGGGACTTCATTCAGGATGACATACTAAAAATTTTATACATACGTCAGCCACTTACTGTATTTCTCGTTCTCGCCCGCCACAATTCGCATAAACTCCTCGTTCAGCTTCCCGGTAATCGCTCCGATTTTTCCGTTGGCAATTAACTGGCCGTTAATTGATCCAATCGGCGTTACCTCGGCCGCCGTGCCGGTGAAAAAGCATTCATCCGCGGCCAAAGCCTCCTCTAATAAAACTATCCTTTCTTCTGTTTCATATCCTAAATCGCGCGCCAGTTCAATTATGGATTGTCTGGTAATCCCCGCTAAAATATTTCCCAAAAGAGGCGTAACCAGTTTGCCTTCTTTTGCCAGGAAAAAATTTTCTCCCGGCCCTTCGGCAATGTTCCCGTTAAAATCCAAAAGAAGCGCCTCGTCATAACCTTCGCTGTTAACTTGCAAAAAGGACAAAATGGAATTTACGTAATGGCCGCAGATTTTCGCGTCGGTAACTGATGACTTTGGATGGATTCGAATATAATCCGCCACTTTCACTTTTATCGGGTCAGCGCTTAGATATTTTCCCCAGGGCCAGGCGGCGATTATAGCTTCCACCGGACAGCCTAACGGACTGATCCTTAACTCGCCGTAGCCGTAATAAATAAGCGGCCGGATGTAGCCCTGTTTCAGTTCGTTTATCCTAACGGTCTCAATCACCGCGTTTTTAAATTCTTCTTTGGTCCAGGGCATTTTCATTTTTATGGCTCCGGCCGAATAATAAAGCCGGTCAATATGCTCTCCCAGCCGGAAGATGACCGGCCCTTTCTCGGTTTCATACGCGCGGATGCCTTCAAAAACCCCGGAGCCGTAATGGATCGAATGGCTAAGGACATGGACTTTAACCTCTTCCCATAATTTCATCTCCCCGTTTTGCCAGATGTATTTAGTGGATTGCATAGATAATTTTCAATTTCAAATTTTCAATTTCTAAACAATTTTCAATGAATTAATTTCTAAATTTTATTCCGAATCACCGGATTAATTAAAAATTTAAAAATTGGAAATTGTTTGAAAATTAGAAATTGAAAATTGAAAATTTTACTTGTTACTGAGTAGTAAACTTTTAATAACGATTCACTTTTTTTTGTCCTCTTTTTTATTACATAAAATATTATACGCGCGTTCAAACGCCTCTATGCTCGCCACAATTATATCCGGCGAGGTGGCGGTTGAAATAACTTTGTTTTCAGCCTCGTCTTTTAAGCCCATAGTCACTTCAACCGACGCGTCAGTTCCTTTGCGGTCAATTTTTACGTCAAAATCAATGAGCCAGTAATTCGGCAGTTTTTCGTTCTTTATGACTTCGCGCACGGCTTTCATTATCGCGTCCACCGGACCGACGCCGAAAGATTTTCCCCGGCAAACCCGCTTTCCCGCTACCCGGACGCAAACCTCGGCTTCGGCCCGGGCGGTTTTTGACGTTGATACGTTGAAATCTTCCACGCTGATGATTTTTTTCGCTCCCGGATCGGTTTTTAAGATGGACTCAATAATATGCTGTAAGTCCGATTTCCTCATCTTATCTTCTTTTTTAAAAAAATTTTCCACTTCAGCCTGGATGGCGACGAGATATTTTTTATCAAGGCTCACCCCGAATTTACCCTTAACGGTTTTTTCCGTCTTCTTTAAAACCGGACATTTGGTAAAAAGCACTTCCACTTTATCTTTTTCCACGGTTGACTGGATATTGTAAAGTTTCATTTTAAGGTAATGGTCTACCTCGGAGAGGTTAGGTTCAATTGACGGCGGCGAAGGCAGAATTTTTAACATAGTCACCGGATCCTTAAGCCCGTTGCCGGTCAAAACGCAAACAACGGTTTCTTCTTTTTTTATTACGCCTTTTAAAGCGAGCATTTTTACGGCCGCGAGCGGCAGGGCGGCTGACGGCTCAACAAAAATTGATTCTTCGCTGGCGAGCTCTTTTTCCGCTTTAAGAATTTCCTCGTCCGAGACTTCTAAAGCCATGCCTTTGGATTCTTTTATATCCCTCAAAACTTTCAGGCCGTCCACCGGGTAACCGACCGCCACGGCCGAAGCGATTGTCCGGGGTTTGGGGATTGGTTTTATTTTCGTGGTTTTTTCGCGGTAAGCCAGGGCAATAGTGTTGGACCCTTCGGGCTGGACGCCGATTACTTTCGGCAGTTTGTTAATAAAACCAAGCTCGTAAAACTCGCGCATGCCTTTATAGATGGCCGCAATGTTGGTTCCGCAACCGACCGGCACGATTAAGTAGTCTGGCGCGTTCCAGCCGAGCTGTTCCACTATTTCATAGCCTTGGGATTTCTGACCTTCACCGCGGAATACATAGTCTCCGGCCAGATAAAATTTATATTTTTTCGCGATTTCTTCGGCCAGTTTCGCGCACTCCGAATAAGTCGCCCGAACCTGGATTACCCGGGCGCCGTAAGCGAGGGTCTGCGCCAGCTTTCCGATCGGCGTGCCTTCGGGCACGACGATATAAGCCGGAATTCCGGCTTGAGAGGCGTAGGCCGAAACCGAAGCGGCCATATTGCCGGTTGAAGCGACGACGACCGCCTTAGCGCCCATTTCCAGGGCTTTGGTTATTTCCACCATAGTCCCCCGGTCCTTAAAGCCGCCAGTCGGATTAGAAGTCTCATCCTTAAAATACAAATTTTCCAGTCCGAGCCGCTTGGCGATTTTCCGCGATTTCCGAAGCGGCGTCCCGCCTTCGTTTAACGTTACCAATTTTTTAAGATCAAGAATCGGGTAAAAATTAAGATACTTGGTCGCGGAAATCGGCGCGTACTTTAAATTAAACTGGTTTAACCGGCATTTGATAAAATCCCAGTCATATTCGGCTTCCAAAGCGTCGCCGCATTTTAAACAGGACGAAGATGTTTCTTTTTCATCCCAAACCGTCCCGCATTTAACGCATCGCAACCGGTAAAACTTAACTGTGCCTTTTGAAGAAACCATATATTTTTACAAAACCACTTTATGGAGCTTGCGCGTTTGGATGCGATTCCCTGCCTGCCGGCAGGCAGGAAGGCGGCGCCGAGAAACGGAACGAGTCGTACTTAAGGTACGGCGAGTGAGTATCGCAGACGCCAACGCAGAAGCTCTAGATATTTAAAAAACCACCTATGTTGGTGGCAGTTTTCTTTTCCTTTTAGTCCAATTATGAAACTGCCACTAGGTGGGAATAATCAAGCTTACTACTACTACAATATCCAGGTTTTTTGGCAGTTTTTTTATCATGTTATAATTCTAAAGCTTTTCCTTATGCGTGTCAAGGGCTTTTTACAGGCTTTTTTCAGTATTTGACTGCAAAGGTTTTCTTAAGTAATATTAAATAAACAAACCTCATATCTCATAACTTTGTTTCAGAATAAAAGTTACGATTTATGAGATATGAGTTATGAGATATGAGTTACGAGTTATGAGTAATAAAACCGCTTTTGAAAAAATTATAGAAGATCATCTTAAAAAAACTCTTCCAGACGGGAGACTGATATTAAGGCTGGACTGGGTTTGGGGCCATGAAATTACGACCCCGAACGCCATTTTAGACATGAAAGCCCGGGGCATTAATTCGGTTTTTAATCCTAACCGGATTAAGCTCATGATTGACCATGTCAATCCCCCGAAAGACACAGCTTCGGCCATCCAGGCAAAAATTATAAGGGACTTCGCGCGCGAAATGGATATTGAATTCCTTGAAGTCGGACGGAACGGGGTCTGCCACGCGGTCATTCCGGAAAAAGGCTGGATCGCGCCGGGCCAGATCGGCATCATGGGCGACTCGCACACTTCCACCCACGGCGCGTTCGGCGCTTTTACCGCCGGGGTCGGCACGACTGACCTTGAAAACGCGCTAATCACCGGTTTATGGATTTGTCCGCCCCAGAAAGTTATTCGCGTTAATTTTATTGGTGAGCTTCCGAAAAACGTTTTCGCCAAAGACTTAGCCTTAACGCTTATAAAAAAAATCGGGGTTAAGGGCGCTACTAACGCGGTCCTTGAATTCGGCGGTCCGATAATTTCCGGTTTAAGCATGGAAGGTCGGATGACAATTTCCAATATGGCGATTGAAGCCGGAGCGAGCTCGGGATTAATGCCGATTGACGAGAAAACCATTGATTATCTCTGGCTCTCGCTTAAAAAAAAGTATGGCTCAAAAAAAGCGGCGCTGGATGAATTATCAAAATGGAACAGCGACGAAGGCGCCGAATACGAAAAAACCGTTGAAATTAGCGCGAGCGAATTAACGCCGGTCATTACTGATAATTACTCACCCGAAGACGTCCATCCGGTTAAAAAATTGGCGGGCAAAAAGATTGACCAGGTCTATATCGGCTCCTGCACCAACGGCCGGATTTCCGACTTACGAATCGCGGCCGGAGTATTTAAAACATTCGGCTCCTCCCCCTTACTAAGGGGGAGGCTGGGAGGGGGTAGCGTCCATAAAAACGCAAGATGCATTGTCGTTCCGGCCAGCCAGCATATTTACAGCCGAGCCATGAGGGAAGGCTTAATAGACATATTTTTAAAAGCCGGCTGTCTCGTCAGCGCGCCGACTTGCGGCGCCTGTCTCGGGATGAGTAACGGAGTGATTGCTCCGGGTGAAACCTGCGTTTCTACGACCAACCGGAACTTTCCCGGCCGGATGGGCAAAGGCGGCATGGTGCACTTGGCCTCGCCCCTGACCGCCGCGCTCACGGCCATAGAGGGAAAAATTTCCGAACCGGGTATTGAGCTCGGAAAAAAAACCGAAGCGTTTATTTTGGCTCTGCCAGAATCCAAAGAACCGCCCCAAGCTTTAACCGGCTGGAAAGAGAAGACTGTTCCTCTTCCTGATTTTAAGAACCTGCTAAAAACCATAAGCGCCGGCAAAGAAAAAAACTTCTCCGGAGAAGTTTTTTACCTGCCGATAAAAAATGTTGACACTGACCAGATAATCCCGGCTCGCTACTTAACCGAAACTGATAAAACCGAACTCGGGAAGCATTGCCTTGAAGACGCGGGACTCACGGATGAAGACAGAAAAAAAATTTATCAGTCGCGGATTTTGGTGGCCGATGAAAATTTCGGTTGCGGTTCGTCCCGCGAGCACGCCCCCTGGGCTCTTGAAGCCGCCGGGATAAGATGTATCATTGCTCCATCTTTCGCGAGAATTTTTTACAATAACATGTGGAATAACGGCCTTTTATGCGTTGAACTAAAACCTGAGGAAATTAAAGAACTATTCCATAACAAACCCGCCAGACTTGATATTGACTGGAATGACGACCGGATCAGGACTGAAGCTAAAAAAGAATATAAATTTAAACTATCAGAGTATCAAAAAGAATTAATTCAAAATAACGGTAGTGTCGGCGCCATGCTAAAACTGGCGGTAAAGATTTTTCCTCCCCCTTACCAAGGGGGAGGCTAGGAGGGGGTTGTTTTTCCTCCCCCTTACCAAGGGGGAGGCTAGGAGGGGGTTGTGATGACCAGAATCTTTAATCTAAAAGCTAAAAAAGAAATCAGGAAAAAGCTTAGAGCGCAGACTCATGTTGTCAGCTGTGAAAAACTACTTTGGTATAAATTAAGAAAATCTCAGTTAAATTATAAATTCAGAAGGCAACACGGAATCGGAAATTACGTAGTTGATTTCTACTGCCCCCGACTAAAGATAGTAATTGAAGTTGATGGCGCCACCCATTCAAGTGACAGGGAAATTCAGTATGATAATTTAAGAGAAAATTATTTAAAGAGTTTAGGATTAGTCGTGAAGAGATATTTTAATCACGATATTAAATATAGCTTGGGCGCTGTGTTAAGCGATATAAATGAAACTTGCTTAAAACGAGTTAATCAGCACAAACCCCTCCCTAACCCTCCCCTTCTTAAGGGGAGGGGAAAATTTATGCTTAAAAAAACAATCGCTCTCGTCCCTGGCGACGGCTCGGGTCCGGAGATGATGCGGGAAGCTTGCGCGATAGTAGCCGAGGCGGCTAAAAAAGATAATATTAAAATTGAATTCGTAAATACCCCCATGGGCTGGAATGCTTACCATGAGTTTGGCGATACCCTGCCCGGGGAGTCTTTTAAAAAGGCCGTTAAAATCGGGACGATTTTTTTCGGCGGCGTCGGCGACCCGGAATTTGACCTGACTATTGGCAAAGAAAAACCGGAGATGATGCCTGAAGCCCGGGCGCTTTTAGCGCTCCGTAAAACCATGGGCCTATTATTGAACTTCCGGCCAATGGTCTTTTATAAAACCCTGGACCATTTAGCTAATGTTAAGCCGGAAAACATCCCCGAAGAAGGCGTTAAGCAATACTGGATCCGGTTTCTTCTTGAAGACAGCTATTTCGGCAATATTGACTTTCAGCCCGAGGCTGATCCGCCTTTGGCGAAAAATATCAGCTTCCGCGAAGAAATAAGAAAGAAAATCGGACTTAAATTAAAACAAGATGTAACGATTGATGATGAAATTATTACTGATCTGGCTTATTATAAAAAATCCACGCTGGAAAAATATTTCCGCGCCTGCTTTTCTTACGCCCGCGAATTAAACCTCCCGCTCATCTCCGTTGACAAAGCCAATGTCATGGCTCGCCACGATTTTTGGCGGAAAATCGCGACGAAAATCGGCGCCGAAGAATTTCCGGACGTGAAATTAATCCATCAGCTCGTTGACTCGGCCAATTCAATGCTTTTCACGCCGGCGAAATTAAACGCTGTTATTGCCTGCGGAAATGAGCACGGCGACATTCTTTCCGACGGCGCGGCCGCGGCTTTAGGTAGTATGGGGCTTATGTGCTCTTCATCAATTAACCCGGAAACGAACGCCGGACTTTTTGAATCCGGCGCCGGAACCGCTCCGACTTTAAAAGGCGCGGACAAGGCTAATCCGCTCGGCCGGATTTTAACCGGAGCGCTTATGCTAAGACATATTGGCGCGAAAGTCGGCGCCGAAGCCATAGAAAAAGCCGTCAACCAGGTTTTGCGCGACGGCTACCGCACAGGAGACCTCTTTACCAAAAACGATGACGCCTCTAAACTGCTCGGCACGTCGGGAATGGGAGAGAAAGTTTTTAGCTGCTTGTAAGTTACCCCCCCCCCCCTTTTTTTTTGTCATTCCGGAAGCTGTCCCTATTTGTCATCCTGAGCGGAGTGAAACGTAGCGAAGGATCTGCGAACGCGAATTTCGTAAGTTAAGCCATTTGGGGATTATAGAGTAAATAAAAAAGATTAAGGAATGATGATGAAAACCAGTAATATATTATAATAAGTGAACGCAAAAAATACATACGCAGATCCTTCGCTGCGCTCAGGATGACAATTGAGACAAATCCGCCTTCGCGGGAATGACAAAATAAAAAATCACAAGCTCGCCAGATACCAGCTTAAGCAATTGGCGAACGCCTGGGCCGAGGCCTGGTTAGTATCAATATGGACCGCCCGGCCGGAAAAAGTATGGTTTTCGTCATTATTAATTCTTATCCGGCCGTAAACGTCGGCCAAAGCGTCTGATCCGGATGAAACCGCTACCGGCCGCCAGTCATTAAGGCTGATCTTCACTTTTTTTAACTCGGGATAAAATTCTTCCGCCGCCCGGATTACCGAGTGCATGATCGCGTCATACGGCCCGACGCCGACTGAGGCGCTAATGCTTTCTTTGCCGTCAATTTCAACGACCACGGTCGCGGTCGGGAGACTGCCTTCTCCGCCGATAGCCTGACAGCGCTTTACTTTAATCGGGAAAGGGATAATATCAATAGTCTCGTGCACAATCGCCGCCAGCTCCCGGTCGGATAAAGGCTTGCCGGCCATGGCCTCGGAAATTTTTACGGACTCGCTATAAATTTTTTGCAGTTCTTCTTTCCCGAGCGCGTATCCAAGCTCTTCCAGCCTGATGCGAAGCCCTTCCCGGCCGGAGGATTGGTTGATCACGGTCGTAACTTTGGCATGACCGTAAGTTTCCGGGTGCCAGCTGTAATAAGCGCTCTCCATTCCCTGCTCCCGAGCTCGGGCTTCTATGGCCTGATGGGTGCCGGAAGAGCAGATTGAATTTTGCGCGCCGACGACGACCCAATGCCGCGGCACGTTCATGCCTAAGGCGTTCGCTATAAAGCTAACGATTTTTACGCAAAGCTCCGGTTTAAAATCAATCTTAAAATCACCGAACATGTCCTGCCGGGTATGCATGTTCATAATTATTGCCTCAAGTTTAGTCATGCCCGAGCGTTCGCCTAAACCGAAAAATGTTCCTTCAATAATGTCCGCGCCGTTTAACACGGCTTGCAGGGCGTTATGGGTTCCATGATCAGAGTCATTATGGCAGTGGATGGAAATAAGGGCGTTTTTCCGGTTAGGGACGTTTTCTTCAATTAGAGCGATTAAATCCCCGAATTCATTACCAACCCGAAGTCCGGTCGTATCCGGAATGTTGACAACATCCGCTCCGGCGGAAATCACCGCGCCGACCATCCGGTACAAAAATTCCCGGCTGGTCCGAGCCGCGTCCTCCGGAGAATATTCTATACTTTTAAAACCAAGGCTCTTCGCGTAAGCCACCATAGCCCCTGCCTGGTCAATGGTCCAGTTTTGCTTTCCTTCCACAGTATCGCCGTATTTATCGGCGGCGAACATGGCTTTGACAAAATCAGGCGAGGCCGGAATATAGATGTGGCATAAATCGCACCCCGCCTCCTTAATCGCGTCAATGTCTTCTTTTTTCGCCCGGGCCAGTCCGCCTAAAAGCGGCCTTTTTCCTTTGGCATTATTATTCACGAAATCCACAATCCGCCCGCAGTTTTCAAGCTGGACTTTAGAACTCCCGGGAAAACCGATCTCAATCCGGTCAATGCCGCCTTCTAAAAGATAGCGGACATAAGTGAGCTGATCCCCGGGACTCATAGCCCCGCCCGAAACCTGGGCTGATTCCCGTAAGCAGACGTCGTTTAGCTGAATTTGTTTTTTGGCTTCGGTCATAATTTAGATATCAAAATGACAATGCAAAAATTTAAAATATTGCATCGTCATCCTGAGCGTAGCGAAGGATCCCGTGAATAGAGCTATTACCACGAGATTCTTCGGCCTTCGGCCTCAGAATGACGAATTATTTTTTCATTTTACATTGTCATTTTGATTTTTTGATTTTTACATTTTACATTAATATAAAACGCCACCCTTTTTTAGGTGGCTTTCTTTCAATCTTCATCTAGTAAACTACGTAAAAACCGCCACCCGTCTTAAAGGCAACAAGAGCAACAAGTTTAAAAACGGTTTAATATTTAATTTTTGATTTATTTTAAACATATAAAACCGCGCGGCTAAGCGACTTTCAAGATTGATTTTATTTTTCTAACGTCCTCTTCCAGCGTCTTTACCATACCCAAAACAATCTCATTTTTCTCATCAAACTTATTTAATATTTCAAGTTTTTTATTATCCTTGTCCATATTAACTCTATTATATAAGCGGAGTCAGAAGTTGTCAAACGATTTATTAAGAAGAGAAGGCTGCCTGGAAAAACAAGGCAGCCATGAACTGTTCATATTATCTCCTTTCTCCCCGGTATACATACCCGGGGCAATAAATCTCCTTTGACGTGCCCTTCAGCGAAGGGCACGTCAACGCCGCCGGAGGAAGGAGCCTCAGGCTCCTTCTTTTTTGTTAAGACCCTTAGCCGATACTCCGGCAAAGGTTCGCACTCAACACAAACCCCGTCATAAGTGACCGGAGCCTGCGCCGACGGGCACTTCACTCCCCGGAAATCGCAACCAGCGCATATCCGGAAAATTTCATGACCGTCTTCCCTGATAAAAAGGCACCCGTGCGGTTCATCGCGGTCGCACTCTTCGCACTTCCTCCAAAAATGAAACATTCCTTCCTCCTTTCCGGGTCATGCCGCCTTCCGGCGCGACCCTTTTGTCTGAACCACTGATTTTCACAGAGAACACTGATTTCACTGATATATTAAATTAATCAGTGTAATCTGAGAAATCACGTGAAAATTAGTGGTTCAGACAAAAATCAATCGTAAATTGACAATCGTCAATTCCCAGGGGTGGGAAGAGGGCTAAGAAGTCTCAACCGGTCAGATGTGAATTGACCAGGAAATTTCTTAGCCCTCAGATGTTACGCGGCTTAGGTCCGGACATTCGTCCCGTAGTGGATACGGGACTACTCAAGCGTCAAAGACCGACGCTTATTGCGGCAAAGAACTGCCGCAAATTCCGGAACCCGGGAGGGCTCGGCGTGGTTACATCAGAGTTTTGGGCCTCCTTTTCGCGGGCATAGCATAATACCCGTAAGTCATGGGGCCCTCGTCGGCCTCAGATTCCTCAGCATCTTCCTTAAGCCAAGGTCCCAAAAGGCACGCTACTCCTCCATCCTCTGTCATAACCACTTCTTGTTGCATCTCTCCGAGCTCTCTCATTTTAAACCCTCCTTGAAAATCTGCGCCCCTCGCCTCCGTCGAAAAAAATTTGAGGCTTAGGGCAAAATCAAAAAACAAAAACCGTATACTGGCCGCGTGCGGCCGTCCGGATCCTTTTTGGGACACGGTCAGAACTTTAAGCGTTAATAACTGGCAAAATTCACCAGTTGCTTAAAATCCAGCCAAACGGACCGCCCTGCCCGCCTTAACTTTTTAAGAAAGGCGGGGCGATCCGCTACCAGCCAAATTTTCAAAGAACTTTTTCCGCTTCTGTCATCCTGAACGGAGTGAAGGATCTCGCGGTTAACACGAGATTCTTCGTTCCGCTCCGCTTCACTCAGAATGACGATATCGCGCCTTACAAAAAACCCGCACTCCTTTTTGGGTCCGGGCCTATTTTCTGTTATCTGTCGTCTGTTATCTGTTATCTAATTCCCGGCCCGGGCGCTTGCACGTGAAACCAAACCATGTAAATGGTCGCCAAATTGCCCTTAAAGCCGTAGTTAGTTTTTAACGCTGAATATTTCATAAAACAATTCTGCAATATTTCAATTATAATAGCACAAACCCCTAAACCTCGTCAATAGCTAAAATTTTCCTGTAAAGTTAAATAAAAATTAAAAATTGATCATTGGTAATTGATAATTTACTCAAGTATTCCGTCAATATTGACGTCATACAAAATCTTCTCCTGAATATGGGTGTATTTAACGATTTCTTCCGGTTTAAACCAGTTGGGAATTTCCTTTTCCGCTTCCTCAACCGCTCCCGAAGCGTGGATAAGGTTCCGCACCGAGCGGCTGTCCATGTCGGCCATGGCGTAAGAATCCAAAGTGAAATCGCCGCGAACGGTTCCGACGTCGGATGATAACGGTTCGGTCGCGCCGGTAATTTTCCGGACTAATCCGACCGCGTGCGCTCCCTGCCAGACCATAGCGATAACCGGTCCCGAGGCTAAATATTTAGCGTTTGATTTTAAGACCGCCATGCCGTTTTCGCGGTTAGTCTTATAGGGCGAAGTAAGGCCTTTTTTCTCATAAGCCGCTCTCGCCTTTCTTCCCACTTCTTCCAGCCATGCTTCTCCGCCGACGTCGTAATAATGCTTCTCCGCCATTTCCAAGCCAGCTACGGTAATTTTTAAGCCGATTAACTTCAGCCCCACCCGCTCGTAGCGGCGAATAATTTCGCCGATTAAAGACCTCTGCACGCCGTCAGGCTTTATAATGACAAGTGTTCGTTCGTTTTTTGGATGAGACATAAATAGAATTTTTAATTTTTATAATTTTTAATTTTTAAATTATGCATCACAACTTTTAGATATTTTGGCAAAAATCAATGTTAATTCATGAGATTCTTTCCATAATTTTCTGCATCGGTCTTTTTCTTCGGGAATAGCAATAGCTATCATTCTCAGCCAATGTTTAGTTTCATTGGCTTCTTTTTGGCAAATTTTTATTTTATTTCGGAAATCTTTCTTCGAGCTTGCCTGATTTGCCTCCATATAATTCGCCCCGATACTAGTCGCCGATCTTATGAATTGATTTATGAGTGACCGGTTTACTTCATTTTTCTTAACTTTCAAACAAAAATAAACAGCATCTTCTCCATATTTTGCGGTCCTTTCCTCTAAATCGTACCGCATACAATCATTAAAAATTTAAAAATTATAAAATTAAAAATTCTATCTGATGTATTTCTCCACTTTTTCAACGATTTGCGCCGGAGTAAGGTCGGCTTTAACGACGTAATCCGAAGCGCCCATTTTTTTTCCTTTTTCTATGTCTTCGGTCGTGCCGAGGTTGGTCATGATAATAACCGGCGTGTCTTTCATCCCGGGAGCGGCCTTAATTTCGGCTAAAACCGAAAAACCGTCAACCATCGGCATCATGATATCCAATAAAATCAAATCCGGCTTTTCTTTTTTCGCGAGCAAAAGGCCCTCGTTGCCGTCGCTCGCCGTAAGGGCGATAAATCCATGATCTTCAAGCTTCATCTTATACATGCCCGAGATCATCGTATCGTCTTCAATTATCAGCACCTTTTTTTTACTACTCCCTTTCTTGCTTTCCCCGCTTTTTTCTTTTATTTCGTCTTTTTTGTTTTTAGGCATAAACTTAGTAAACAGTAAATAGTAAACAGACAACAGTAAGCAGTAAAAATAAAATCTATTTACTGTTTACTATTGTCTATTTACTTCTTATCATATCAGCCTTATCTTAAAATTTCAACCCTTGCCCCGTCGCTTACAATCTTTATCGTTCCCGCCTCGTCGGTCCGGAAAACTTTTGCTCCGGCGCGCTCCAGCTTTTTTATCGTCCTTAAACTCGGATGCCCGAATTGGTTATCCTTTCCCACCTCAATTACCGCAATCTCCGGCTTAACTGCTTTTAAAAAATCCTCGCTGGTAGCCGTGTCCGATCCGTGGTGTCCAATTTTCAATACATCGGCGGATAAGTCAACCCCGCTTTCTAGTATTTCCTTTTCTTCTTCTCTCTCAGCGTCGCCGGTAAATGAAAAACTGGTATTGCCATATACCAGCCTCGCGACGATTGAAGTATTATTTAAGTTTTCAACTTCTTTATTCAAAAAACTTTCAAGGGGATAAAGTATTTCAAGCCGGCAGTTGTCGCCGAGCTTAATCGTCTGCGGCCGGTCAATGATTACCATTGGAATTTTTTTGTCCCGGACAACTTCCAGCCAGGCAATATAGTTCGGGCTGTCATGGTTAACGCCGGTGTAAAGAATTTTCTCCACCTTAAATCTTTCTAAAACGTTTATCAGACCGGTAACATGTATGATATGAACAATGTTTTATATCCTCGTCAGTTTTATCTGATATCTCTACTATCGGAAAATAACCAATTATCGTTATTCTATCCTTTAAAAATACGATTTTCTTAATAATCTGCTGAAGAAAAAATCTTTTTTGTTTTTGGTCTAATGTCCTGGCCTTTTTCTTAGCCGTCTGGCAATACCTACCGATATTTTCGTTTATTTCTTTCCTCTTGTCCAGTAGCTCAATCTTTGTCTTTGCTTCTCCCAGTCTATTATTAAGCCCCTCGGCTTGATCATCCAGTTCTTCAATTTTCATTTGGTAATTATCCCGGTCAACCAGTCCGTCGGAATATAAATCCAATAATTTCATTTTTCTTTTGTTGATGTTTTCAATTTGAGCATTTAATGAGTTAATCGCGACTTCTAACTTCCGTCGGCTTTCGCTTTTTTTATCCCGCAGTATATCAATATACTTTTTTATTATGCTTGGCTGTAAAACCTTTTTAATAACTACATCCCAAACCGCATTTTCCAAATCTTCTCCAAAAACATAATAATTATCGCATTTTTGCTTTATTACTTCCGGAATATGACTAGAATTTTTTTCCCGATAATTGCATTTATAAACACGTTTCTTAGTATTCCAGACCGCTCCGGTATAAGTATGGTCGCAAATACCGCATTTTATCAAGCCGCTCAAAAGGTATTTCTCATCAGTTCCCCGATTCATTCTTTGATTTCTCTTTATTTTTTCCTGGACTCTATTAAAAAGCTCCTCGCTAATTATAGCCGGTATAGGGACGGGTATCCATTCGCTTTCATCTCTCGGCCGGGTTTTAGTCTTCCTGTTTCTGGCATATCTCGTATTTTTATTATCGCTTTCAATTCTTTCAGCCCGGTTGAAGTAATGCAAGCCGAAATAACTGGTATTTTTCAATATCCGGCTAATTGAACTTCTGCCCCAAAAATAATTGCCTTGAGCGGTTTTGATTTTTCTTTTTTCAAGGAATTTTATCAGCCCGGTAATGCTAGTGTCTGTGTTGGCGTAAGTTTCATAAATTAGCCGGACTACTTCGGCGTGTTCCTCATTTATTTTATAATAGCCGTCTGTCTTATCCGTCCTCTTGATATATGAATAGCCGAACAACTGACCGCCATCCACGATCTTGCCCCGCCGGGCTTTCTCTTTCCGCCCCCTCATCAGCCTTTCAACTATTTTTGCCTTTTCTAATTCATTAACCGCTCCCATTACCGTCAAGGTAAATTTATTTTCCGGGTTGTCAATGTAGTTTTTGCCCCTGATTATAATTTTCTTTCCGTATTTCAACAGTTCGGAGATAATAATATTTTGATAGGTAGAGTCTCTCGCAATCCGGTCAGAGTCTAAAAAATATACCACATCAAAAAGATTGGTTTTTACATCATTTCTTAACTCGTCAAGCGCCGGGCGATCCAGCCTTGTTCCAGACCAGCCGTTGTCCGAATACTCCCGGATGAGAATATTGCCGTCTTTTTTGATTTGTTGGATGAGTTCGCTTTTTTGGCTTTCTATCGTTCCCCGCTCTTCTTGCAAGGACGTGCTCACCCGGGCATAATACACAGCTTTTTCCATACATTTTTTACCACTTATAAACATTCCTAAATCGGCAGTTTTTACCAAAGAGAATTAATCAATTTTTATTTTAAAGCTTAAAAAATATTTTACTTTTTTCAGCGCTAAAATTTTCCCAAAAATCAAGAACCCGCCAATTATGCCCAACCTTGACCGCTTTAAGCCGACCGGAAGCAATCAGCCGATAAACAGATTTCGGCGATATCCTTAGCAACTCGGCTACCTCTTTGATAGTAAGAATTTTTTCCATAAGTTTGCTAACTTTAGCTAAATTATGGTTTTATTATATTCCACCAGTCTAGCTTGTAAATAGCTTCCTATCTTGTCCCTTTCTGGCCATATCCATTTACTAGCTAAACTTAACCCTGAAAACGTCCCGGTTGGCGAACTATGCCATTAAGGTAATTTCCATTAAAAACCAAACCGGAACGCTCTCAGGGAAAAAACAGGGTCAATCCGAGCCATTATTGAACACCTCAAGGATCTACTTTTTAAAAACCGAGGTCTTAGAAGCCCCCTCTATTAATCCGTTCAATAACTCCCGCTTTTCTTCGGAGGCGTAATCCTTCAGGGTCAACCCGCTTGAAGGCGGAAAAGACCTCTTTTCTGGAAAAAGGCAGGTTATTGCCCTTGACGACATTTAAGATGAACGTCAAGAGGGCTATATCTCGCCAATCCGAACAGCGGTCTTGTTTCCTTAATCGGCGAAAGATAGTTCTAACTCGCCTACCTTGCCTCCGGGAATTTAGAATAAATTTAACAATCTCGCCAAAATAACCGTTATCAAGGCTAATACCAAATTTACGTTTTTTCTTTTTGATAATCATAATATTGCTGGCCTTCAAAAAAACGGAGCTCTCGTTTTTCTAAATCACCAAATTATTTATTAAATGACTTTAAAATATCCTCTAAACTCTGTTCTTTATAAACTACCCCCTCCAAAAATGACGGCGTGGGATGTATCTTGGAAAGTGGCGGGGGCTTGATTCCTTTTTTGTAGTTCTGATAGACTGTCCAGACGTAAGCCGCCATGTTCTTAATTTTTTCATGCTTGGGATGAGCGACTTGGCATAACTTGCTTTTTGAAAACCAGCCATAATCACTATCCTCCGAGATAACTTTTGCCTGCCGCTCATTTAAACCGTAATATTTGACCAAAAATTCATAAAAGCTTTGGTAATTTTTAATCTTTGAAAATCTATCAATATGTTTATTGATATTGTTTTTATTATCAGCATTATTAGTATTATTAGAGAGCGGAATATCAACCGATTTCTTAATGTTTTTGCCACTTTTCCCTTCCTCGTTGTTCCCTTCATGTTCCCTCGTAATTTTGTCCGAGTCCTTTCCTTTTCTCGGCTTCCGAGTATTTTTTTGATATGCCGACCAATTCTTAATCGTAATCAGCCTCTCTTTATTGGTAGTCTTTTGAATAATCATCCCGACCTTTTCAAATAACCTCAGGTTCCGGTGAATATTGCTTTCCGGAATATCGCATAACTCGGATAAAAATTTTCTGGTCGTTACCACCTGACCGGAGCCGACTGTGCACTCACCACCGCCAAAATAGGTCTTATATCCCCTATGAGCTACTATGAGCAGGAGCTTTGTCCATAAACACCAAGAGTCTTTATTCCGATTAATTATCGGGTTGGCAAGGGATTTCCGGTAATACGAAATCCATCCGATGTATTTAGTGTTTATGTCTTTCATAAAATTTTATTTATTATTAGCTACTTTTTTTCAAATTGGTCGTCCTCGCCCGACTCTAATAAAAATCTGACCGCTTCAAACAGCCTCCGCTCCGCATCGGTGGCTTCATCCGCGCGGACAGGCCGTATTTTAATATTGAATTTTTTTCGCTTATTTTTTTCATACATAAAAGGCCCGGAACTTTTCAGTTGGGCCTTTGATATAAAACGAGTAGGCTCAACCAAAAAAATGAAGATATGAATCCCCTACTACATCGTTCAATACTTCACTTTTTGGCTGAAAGCCTTCTATAATTCTGGATTACGAACCGATCTTAACGTCAGTCCGTGGCTTTTCAGTTTAATACATTTTTCAATTATTTAATTGTCCTTACATTTTACACCCGATAGCAATAAATGTCAAGGATTTTTTGGCTAATATTAGTTATAAACTCTTACAAACAATACCGTTTTATTCGTTATGTTAGCTTAAAAAAATTTCCAAAAATACAACTTTATCACAACCTTTAATCCTTCAGCCCGTCTAACTCAAGTTCACTTTCTTCTGCCGCTGGAATTTTTGTCTCAAGAATAAAACCGGTTATAATTTCACCGTAAAGTCGTTGCTTCTCGTCATTGGTTAATTTCCTGTTCAACCGCATTTCCATTTTCCATTTTTTTTCTTTAAAAATTATTTCGTCCTGCTTCATACTTTCTTAAAATGATAAGTCTTCATATTTATCGGTTATCCTGCCTGCCCCGGTCTGAACTACCCGTCCGCTCTGAATAACTTCATAAGTAAATCTGTTTATCCCGGCACTACCATGGACTGAAGTCGGCCCGGTGCTTAGTTCCGAATATACGATAGTCCCCAAACCCGGGGCAATGGCCTTGCTCGTATCAAAGGTGTCATCCCAAATATCCCTATTCTCCATACTTATCAGTTTTATTTTTACTGATCCGGTAAAATCTTCTTTTCCCTTATTCCGAATGTCAAAGAAAAACCTGTGCTTACCGGCAACCTTTTTGACGATTTGATTAGTCACCTCAATATTAGTTGAATTGGCCTCTATTGCCGCAGGTGCGTTTGAACCAGTATCAACAACCGGAGTAACGCTCGGAGCCTGACTGCCATTATCCATTTCTTCACTCATAACTGAGATAAAAACGGGAACAAACATAACTACCAATAAAAGTGCTAAAATCGGGTGCTTGCCAAAAAATCCCCTAATATCCGAATGACAATGGGGGCACTTGGTCGCTTTTTTATCCACCTGCTCCCTACACTTGGGACAAATTTTTCCGTCTGACATAGCGTTGCGTCATTTTAGGCAAATTAGATTCGCTTAAAATGATATTAATTTTTACCTGGCCGGAAAACAAAAAGCTCCCCGCCAGCGATAACCATTTCTGGTCATCCATATCCCTTTCGGAATATGGCCAACCAAGGCATTCTGACGAGGAGTCATTTACCTTGGTTGGACTTTGTGCCATGCCTCAAGCATTAAAATGATTGAAGTTTAGGCTTAAATTGTTATTCTAATATTAAAACTTTTTTAAACATTTGTAAACATTCATCTCTGGCTAATAACTGACCCGTTACTAATAAACCTTATAGTGCCCTTTTCATCCGTTCTGAAAATATCAGCTTTAATCCGTTCCAACTTTTTTATCGTCCTTAAAGAAGGATGGCCGAAATCATTATCTTTCCCAACTTCAATTACTGCAATTTCCGGACTCACCGCTTTTAAAAATTCTTCCCCGGTTGCAGTATCCGAACCGTGGTGTCCAATTTTCAATACATCGGCGGATAAGTCAACCCCGCTTTCTAGTATTTCCTTTTCTTCCGGCTCTTCAGCGTCGCCCGTAAATAAAAAACTGGTATTGCCATATACCAGCTTCGCGACGATTGAAGTATTATTCAAATTCTCAACCTCTTTATTTAAAAAACTTTCAAGGGGATAAAGTATTTCCAGCCGGCAGTAGTCCCCGAGCTTAATCGTCTGAGGCCGATCAATGATTATCATGGGTATTTTTTTCTCTTTAACCGCCTCGAGCCAGGCAATATAATTCGGGCTGTCATGGTTAACTCCGGTATATAAAATTTTTTTTACATCAAACCTGTTTATTACTTGGACCAAACCGCTAACGTGGTCATCGTGAGGATGGCTTAATATCATCAAATCAATCTGCTTGTCCCAAGGCGGCAAGACTTCCGACAACCGTTCAACCACCCGGGAATTCGGCCCACCATCAATGAGAATATTTTGACCGTCCGGTGCTTCTATTAGTATAGAGTCCCCTTGACCTACATCCAAGAAATCAACTTCTAACTTTCTTTCAGGGTTATAAAATACCTTGAAAGAAAATACCAAAATAGCAAAAAGAAAAATGCCAATAAGTAAAAACAATTTAAAAAACTTTTTTTGCATTTAAGAATTGAATATATCGATTGTTGCTTGCATATCCAACTGATATTTATTTCTAAATAATTTATACCACCAATCAGGAATTAACGGGCTATTTTCTCTAAGTTTAAAAATAATATCTTGTATTTGTCTAAGCTCGCTTTTATTATATTCGGCCCTGCTAGTGCTATTTTTAATTTCCCGAAATAATTTTTCTAATCTTTTTTCAAGTCCTTCTTTTTCAAAAGCATCTTTAAAATTCCCCATTATTTCATCAATTCCCTGAAAATAGGCTGATAATGAAGGTATTAGAATTCCCAGAAAATATTCAGATATTGTTTTATTAGAATGCCAATACAAGGCTATGCCAGCGCTGAAAATTAGAATTAGCAAAACGACAATTGCCAGTGCGAAAGATCTTCGTTGTCGTGAGTCCCAAACTAAATTAGACCTTTGGCAAAAAAGTATATCCAAGGGATAAGTCAAATCTTTTAAATCACCATACCAATTTTCTAAACATTTTCTATCAGCTTTATATCTCCTTTCGGCAGAGGTAATTTTTTCCGGCCAACAGCTTTCCTTTGCGAGAATAAAATTCCAAGGCAAATTATAGACCGAGGTGTCAAATTCTTCCTGAATCAAAGCTGCACTTTTTTTCTTATCGTTTTCAATAGATTTAATAACAAAGGCGAAAATTGACCATAAACACCCTATTATGGCTAAGGGAATTATTAATTTTGTAGTAAAAAAGAAGATTAGCGGAGAAATTATTGTTAGTAATGTTGTTCCTAAAATTCTAATATTCCGGATCTTTTTAGCTTCGCTATAAAGTTGCCGTTGTGCCGTAAGAAGTTTTAAATTTTGTGGTAAGTTTTGCTGAATTTTTATATTGCTCATAGCTCTTTAGTAATAATAAGAAGGGAATTTATAATCAAAGACGAGATCCCACCAATCAAACGCATCTTCTGTATCGCCATCATCTTCAGCGTCAACAGCTTTCTCGGCTCTTGTAAATGCTCTCTCAAGTTTTGATAATGCGTCTTTTTTTCTTTCCTCACTCGTACAAGATTCAATATATCCCGAAATGCCTATTGGGTCGACCATCGAGGCTAATTCACACTCTAACATTTCTTCAAATACATATTTAATATCGATTGGGTAAAGAATTGATGACTCTTTTGATGCATATTTGGCAACTCTCATTTCAATATAAAAGGAGGATATCGGCACTTTCTTATAGTATTTCCAAGCTTTTATAAATCTTATTAAAGGCTTAACCTTTAAAAATAATTCTCTCTTTAAATTTATTTTCTTAACATATTCATTATGTGCAGTTGGCCCAGCTCTCATCCACCCTCCTCCCGGAGAAGGAATGTCATAAATACTAAAGCCATTTTCACTTTTTATATAATCAGCGGGAATTACTTCCGTTGTTTCTGAAGCATGATTTCCGAAAGGAATTACAACCGCAGGGCTATTCACATGTATACCCTTAGTGTTTGGAAATCTGTTTTCTAAAGCCTCTTTTATTTTTTTTAAACTATATGCTGAATTTTTATGCAAATTATTCGTCGGTATGCTCGCGAAATAATCGACGTCACTATATCCATATATGCTCGTTCCATGACCAATGGATCCAGTTCTAAAAAAATTTTTGAGTCCAAAATTTGTTTCAAGACATCTTTTAATTGATTCCCTATGACTCGCTAACAGTTCCGATTCAGTTTTAATTAATTTTAATTTTTTATGAAACTCATCGAATCCCTCGACAATTGTTCTAGGCATAGATTTTAAACTGACTTTATTACACCGTCATTTTCCCACTAATATATTGATAAGTCAACAAAAATAAGGCCTTTTAGCCTTATTACATAGTTAATATAAAAAATTCTTATTTAATCTTCTCCACTATTTCAAACCTAATTGGTATAACATTGTTCATAACACATGGTCATCGTGAGGGTGCGATAAAATCATCAAATCAATTTGCTTGTCCCAAGGCGGCATGACATCCGACAATCGCTCAACCAACCGGGAGTTAGGTCCCCCGTCTATTAAGATATTCTGCCCGTCCGGGGCTTTAATAAGTATCGCGTCTCCCTGGCCGACATCTAAAAAGTCCGCTTCCAGCTTTTTCGGCGGATGGTAAAAAATCCCGAACAAAAAAACCGCCCCCAAGATCGCCGCGGCGCCGGAAAAAATTATTAGCAATTTTACTCTATGGCTCATTTTCCCCTGGTTAACCGGTAATCATGCCGCGCGGAGGCGAGACGGCGTCTCGCCTCCGCTTAATTATAACTATTTTATCTCTATATTTTTCCGAAGTTCCACATTCTTTTTGAGTTCCACCGGCGAAACGTCCATTGTTGTGCTGAACATTATCCAGCCGCCGTATCCGGTGCCAGCAGAATTGGTCGCGTATGACCGGATGTAATAGGTCGTGTCGTGAGTGAATCCGGCCAAAGGCAAGGAAAAGACTCCTGTTGAAAACGACCCTGTTTCGTGCGTCTCCCAAGTACCGGTTTCGGTAAGCCCGTATTCAAAACCGCGCGCAATAACGGTTGATCCGCCAATACTGGTAATATCGGCATTGGCTGACGCGCCAGTGTCGGTTATGGAAGAAACGGCGCTGGTGGTTATATCCGGTGTCGGGTCTCTATAACCTCTGTCCGCAGTTGAAGTTTGGCTGACTGAACCGGTAGCGCTTAATATGCAGTGAAAATACCGCCCGCTCCCGTCAGTCGGCGCGCCGGTGTCGTTGTAGGGATTAGTGATTCCTCCGCTGATATCGGAATAAGAGGCGTCTGAATCGTCGGCGGATCTTTGCCACTGGTAAGTAAGGCTTTGCGCTCCCCGATAACCCGTATCCGTGAGACTGTCGGGACTGTCGCCGGACGCGTTAAAAGCGACAACTTTATAAACATGAGTTGTCCCGTTGGCCGCGCTTTCGCCGGAAAGAGACAGCGCGACATATTCCTTATTCGTTCCGTCTGTGGCGCCGGCCGTTCCAGGCGTAATCACCGGGGGATCAGCGCCACTGTCATTGTATGTCGCGACGTCACCCAGGTCGCCGGAGACGCTAACATCATCCCGATAGACCCTGTAACCGGTGGCACCGGTGGATTTAGTCCAGGTAACAACAACTTTTTCGCCGTAAGTCTCGTCAGTAGCCGCTACGTCAGATGGTTGGTCAGGAGGAAGGAGATAGTCTATACTTACCTCGGAAAGATACGGACTGACATTGGTGTCGGTTGCGGAAACAATGGCGCGATATTGGATGTAGCGGCTGTCCGTGCTGATGATGTTGGAAGTCGCCGCCGGATCAGTAAGATAATTGGAAACCGATTCAAAATCATCCAGATATATATTTCTTCCTCCCAAGCCGTCGGTAAGGCGAAGAGTGAGATTTGTGGAAGCGTTGATTTGATCATCCATTGCGCCGGTCAAATCCCAATATTCCCTTTGCCATTTGAAGACGGTGGCGTTCACCGTAAACCCGCCAGCAGGAAAAGTGGAACCGGCGTCCCAAGCGGATATTGTCACTGCGCCAGTGGAAGCGGCAACGGCCGTTGTTGTCCCTTGGGCGATATATTCCGTACCATTATAGTTTTCTTTGACGATGACTTTATCACCGGTGTAGAGGTTGTCGCCTTTGTTGGTAGCGCCGTATGTTTGGGAATTGACAGTAAAGGATAAATCGTTGGTGTCAGCAATCAGATTGCCGGAGTCCAGCGACGCGGCAAAATCAATGGTGATAGGATGAGTGCGGCGACCGACTTCATAGGCTTGGCGGATTTCGGCGGCGGTACGGGCGGTATTGGAAATTCGAACTTCATCAATCAAACCGTTAAAAGCATCATTGGCATTTTGATCACCGAATATATAGGTATAGCCAGAAGGGGTATTAGGAACGCTAGCCGATCCTGAGTAAAAAAGTGCTCCGTTAAGATAGCCGTACAACGTTCCGTTATCTCTTTTCATTACTATATGATTCCAACTGTTTGAACTTAGAGCTATATTTGTATCAACATCAATGACTCCCCCATATAAAAAGTGGATCTGGTGAGAATCACTGGAGTTCAAGTATATTCCCCAGCCCGAAGTTCCCGAATTGCCATTATAAACTAAATATTGACCATATCCCGTGCTGCTGCCGCTCCAATTAACCCATGTATCAATAGTAAAATTATTAGTTGCGGTGGTAACCACAGATCCCGTTGTGATTTTATTTGTAGTAGCAGTATAATTTCTTGCTTTTCCAATTTTACCTTGGCTAAATGTCGTTCCAGTCGGCGTGCCATTATTTCCACTGCTTGAAGAATCTTTGATATACGCTCCGGATCCGGATTGTTCTTCCAAATGCCAAAGTCCGACTGTATTGGCGTCCGGTTCATAATTGGCAAAAGCCGATTCACCGACTGTAGTTTCAAGATAGGTTCCCGGGCGATCGGCGGCAATATAGAACGGCAGTTTGGACGCGGAAGATAAATCAGTGGAAGAAATCGTCCGACTTAACCGATGATCGCGTCCAGCGCGATAGGCTTCAGCGATTTCTTCGGCGGTGCGGGCTGTGTTAGAAAGTTTGATTTCGTCCATAGACCCATGAAAAAAACTTCCTCCGGCATTATCTTTACCTATAAGAAGAGAAGTGCTAATACCTCCGTTAGTCCAGGCTTTTGTTACAGAATTCTCCAGTGCTCCATCGATATAAATTTTAAGAGCCGTGCTGTCATATTGGCCAACAACAAGATGCCACTTGCCATCCGCAATGTTAGTAGTTCCTACCACCGATGCTTCAACACTGGAAGAATATATATAGACTGCCGCTTTTCCGGTTGTTTGCTCAACATAAGTTATAAAACCTTGAGCCGCGCTGCCTCGGTTATCCAAAATCGCCTGGTTACCTGCGGTATATGTTGTTTTTATCCACGTTGATGCTGAAAAATTTCCTGCGCCTATTGCCGGAATAGTAGCAGAAATGTAATCACTCGTTCCGTTAAAACTCCTTGCCTTCCCGGCAAATCCGTCCGTAACCGTTGTTCCGGCTCCCCCCGCTATTCCATTACGCCCGTTCCCCGAAGAATCATAAGCGGTCGAACCGACCCCGACATTGGTTTCATCCAGATGCCAAAGGCCGACGGTATTGGCATCCGTTTGCGGCGCGCCTACAGAAGTCTGTAATGATCCTGTTCCCTCCTGCTTGGCCTGCGATTGTAATTTTTTAGTATAAGCAACCGGAGTAGTGATGCCAGAAAGGGAAGAAGAATAATTAACCGCGATGCGGCCGGATCCTCCAGCTCCCCCGTTATATCCCGATGCGATTGTTCCTCCGGAACCGCCACTGGCAGTAACTGAACCGGAAATACCAACCGAGTTTCCGTCCAGGCGAATTGTGCCTCCACTGCCTCCTCCTGAACCCCCCGAGTACCTGGCACCGGAAACATAACAATAAAGCCCAGCTAAACCATTGTCTCCATTATTGGCAATAGATCCCGCCACGCTTATGGCATTACCGCTAATATAAGCTATTCCTCCTCCATCGCCCTCGCCGCTAGCGCCCGAACGGCCGCAACTCCACCCGTCTCCGCCGCCGCCTCCGCCGGAGCCCAAAAAAATATTTGATAGTTCGCTTGATCCTAACGTTCCGCCGCCTCCGCCGCCACCGGCATTAGTGCTATTGCCGTTTCCGCCAGATCCGCTTGCATAACTTCCAGAGCCGCCGTTATTTATTCCATAACCGCCTCCGCCGCCAGTTCCATAGCCTCCGCCTCCGCCGCCGCTTCCATAATTTCCAGCATAACCGCCTCCGCCACCCGCGCCTCCTAACGCGCTTCCGCTCCCTCCTGTTGAATTCACAGCGCTTCCTCCGCCAATCCCTCCCCCTCCTCCGCCTGAACCTCCGGAGGCATACCAATTGCCATTACCGGCAGCTCCGCCAAAACTATTTCCTCCATAAGCCATTCCCGTTGATCCTGCCGTAAATCCTTTTCCTGTAACACTGACCGCTCCGCCGCTATTCACTGTTACCGTTCCATTAGATCTGAAAAACAACACTCCATTTTTCGTTCCGTTCCAGGCCGTAATAGTGAGAGTGGCCGCCGCGCTGCAACCTCCGCCTGTATTTCCTCCGCAAACAGTAACATTTCCAAAATTTGGCACTCTTTGTACCATAATTTTTTGAGTGGTTCCGTCATAAGTATTTTTGAGAGGATAGTCGGTGAAGTTCAAATCATTAGTAGAAATAGAAGAGATAATATGAGTCTCATATTGGCCGACGGAGTTGTAGTTAGTGCTTGTTCCTTGGAGATTAATAATGAGGATTTCGTCACCCGCGGCGAGTCCAGTTGGGGTAGCGGAAACCGTGACTGATGTCTCTCCCGTTTTTTCCAAAGTGGTGTCGGAAAAATTTACCGCGTAGGCCGTAGCTCTGGCACTGCTATTGCAAACAGCTGAACCGGCGTCAGAATCCAATGTTTTGGTGCCGTTATCAATGATGCAATCCCCGTCATCGCCAGTACCAATGTTTATTCCGCCGACTTTACTGATGGTTGAGTCTGAATTCATATAAGAATCAACCTGCCAGGCAGTTGATTCCGTATCCATTGACGCAATCTGTGTCTCCGTTCCTGCGCCTGCCGGTTTCCAGGCTTCCCAGTTATAGTCGTCAGTGGGAATGATATAATCAAGGGTAACGTCATCCAAAACCGGAGTGTCTGTACTATCGCCGCCAAAAGCAATTTTATAATAGAAATTGGCGCTAGCGGTCCAGCCGGACAACGTGATGGTATTGTTTACCCCCGTAGTCAGTGTTTCCGAACCGGAACCCTTGTCTTTGTTGTACCAATTAGTCCCGTCCTGGCTAAATTGGATCGTGGCGGTTGTACTGCCGGGCTTGGCGGAAAGATTATAGACAAATGAGGTAATGGAATTCACACTGCTCACGCCCGTCAACAGGTTAGTAGAAATAACTGTGCCGGACGTTTGATAACCCACCAAGTCTCCCTGAGCGGTATATGCCGTGGGACTCGTTGTGCCGGAAGGTGCAGAGTTATAATAAACAGCTATGCGACCCGAACCGCCGGCACCACCGCCGCCAGCGTTGGAACTGCCAGTGCCACCGCTCGCTGTAACCCTTGATGTATTCAAAGTAGCTGTATTTCCTTGAATCAAAATACTTCCCCCGGAAGATCCTCCTTTTCCGCCCGTACCATATGTGCTTGAAGCTTCGGCTGCATTCGCGCCATTGGCAGTAATTGATCCGGAATTATCAACTACAAGATTATTACAAAAAATTGCAATTATCCCTCCGGAACTATTATTTACTTGTCCCGCGCCCGGACTACCAAAATATAATTGAGAAAGATTTTCTGCTCCATAGGCAACACCTCCTGCTCCGCCTCCGCCTCCGCCGCCGCCGCCAATAGTCCAATTTCCACAAGTATCAGCGCCATTTCCTCCGACCGTACTGCCATTTACTCCATTACAATTTCCGGTATAGCTTGCCCCTCCTTTGCCTCCGCCGCCGGCTGTTCCATATCCTCCTCCTCCGCCGCCGCCGCCTCCGCCGCCGACACCTGTTTCGTCGCCAATCACGCCAGGAGCTCCGCCTGCTGCTGAACCTCCATTTCCTCCTGCTCCACCATACCAACTTCCTCCTCCGCCGCCGCCCGATCCTCCCGCCCCGCTATAGCCGATACTTCCTCCTCCGCCACCGCCGCCAAAATAGACATTATTGCCATTATGAGAGCTACCGCCATTACCGCTTCCGGCACCTGCGCCACCGCCGGCACCGCCGCCGCCACCATTACCGCCATAGCCAATCGCCCCTAAACCTTTAGTACCTCCGCTAGAAGCTCCGTCCACTCCGTTTTGTCCAGTACCGCCATTATTGGCGCCATTGCCTCCATCTCCACCACCGGTAGTACCCCCTGTTCCCTTGACCCCAATGGGTCTGGTGGAATATTGTCCGCCTCCGCCTCCGCCTCCGCCTCCATAAGCATAAGTACCTCTGTATGTCTCACTATTATTATAGCCAAGCGTTTCGGCGGATACTTTTCCTCCATTATTCACTGTTGCCGTCCCATTGGCATAAAAAGCCACGATTCCGGTATAAAAACCGGCGTTGCCAGTCGGCGCAGTGGCGAGAGCATCCCATCCTGAAGCCGTGATCGTTCCCCCATTTTCCACAGTCACATTGGTATATTGAGGAATGCGCTGAACAACCACTTTTTGGTTGGTATAAGAATTGCCGGAACCGTCATAGTCTTTGGTCGGAGCGGAAGTTACGTAAATATTGGCGGAAGAAACCGAGGAAACCGTCAGAACTTCATAATTGCCCACGCTGCCGTAATCAGCGGATGCACCTTGAAGATCAACCAGCAAAATTTTATCGCCGGCTACGATTCCGGGAGCGTTGGTTGTCGCGGTGATGGTCGTTCCTGATATGCCGCTCACTCTATAGGCGATGCCATCGGCGTAGGCGCTGTTGTCATCGCCGTCCGCGCCCAAACTTTCAGTGTTAAGGTTTTTACTGGCGGAAACCGTCAGCGCGCCGTCCGATCCGTCGCCGACATAAACTCCGGTTTGCAGTTTTAGTTGGCCTCCGGCAACTTGATAGTTGGAAGATGAGCCAGTGTTGATTTTAGTCGTGTCGGCATAGGAATCAGCGACAGTAGCTGATTGAGAACTGGAAGCGGAAGATGCCGTTCTTGTCTGAATTTCAATATTCCCGGCGTTGTAGTTGACAAGAATTTCTTCGGCGGAAATGGCGCGAGAATAGACGCGAACGGAGTCAATAGTACCATTAAAATACTGTGATAAACCATTTCTAACACCAACTAAAAGATTCGTTGAAGTTACGGAGTCAATAGTACCGCCTGCCGTATTTGAATTCTTTAAAACACCGTTAAGATAAGAATAAATAGTAGTTCCGGAATGAACAAGCGTAAAGTGATACCACTCTCCCTGATTGGTATAGCCAAAACAAACTGTTCTCCATGTTCCGCCGTCATATGTCCAGCGAGCGCCCAATATATTTGTTCCGCAATCACCCCAATAAATCTCATAATTTGACCTGTCAGGAGATGCTTGCCTTTTGGAAATTATCTGTCCGGTCGCGGCTCCTGACAATTTAAACCAACCCTCTATAGTAAAATCGTTATTTCCTAAATCAAGACTGGAATTATTGGAAAAATCCACATAATCATTTGTCCCGTCGAACATCAAAGCTCCCGCTCCCCATCTCCGGTTGTCCGCTGTCCAACCTGTTCCGGCGGCGGCGTCGCGCGATCCGGTGGACGCGAAGCTGGTGAGCGTTCCGTCGCAATTGGCCGGCGTTCCGCCGCAAGAAGTCCCCTCCGCGTCATTGTTGGCCGCCGTGCCGGAAGCTTCATTGAAATTCCATTGCGCCACCAGGCCAGTGGAAGAAGAAAGCGTTTCCCCGTCTCCGGTTTGATTGCCGTTTTCCGTCCATTGGATGGTCTGCCAGTCAACGCCGTTTATTCCCCCGTCAATAACCGGAGAAGTATAAATTCCATAAGGGCTCCTTTGCGCGTCAGCTTTAATTTCTTCGGGAGTGCGGGCGACATTAGAAATGCGGACTTCGTCAATGACACCGTCAAATCTGTTGGTGCTATTATACCACTCTCCGATATACAGAGTTGCGACAGACTGGGTAGACGCGGAAATAGTAATAGCCATGGATCCTTCCAAAACACCATTGATATATAAATAAGTTTTTGACCCGTCGCTCACCCCCGCAACATGATACCATCTGCCCGCGATTATCGTCTGGGTGCTGGTAATATCGTTAGCCGCCACAGCTTGTTTAAATACGCTGAACACAACCTTGCCGTTACTGTCCAGATAAAGAGTGTAGCCAAATTCGTTGGAAACATTTTCCTGTTTGTTAATAATAATCCTTGAAGTTGTCGCATCAGCATAAAACCAGGCTTCAGCCGTGAAAGCGCTGGCTTGATTAAAATCCAAAGAAGTGCTGTGCGCCACCGTCGCGTAATCGTTCGTTCCGTCAAAAGCTCTCGCCGCCAATCCTAATCTTTGGCTGGTTGTTTCAATTGTCGTTCCGGATTCAGTCGCGTGATTTCCGTTTCCGGAACTGTCGCAAGCATCCTGTCCGGCAGAACAGGAATCATTGGCAGTTTCATTCATATGCCAGAGTCCGACCGTATTTTTGTCCGCCGGCAGTTCGTGATAGTAGCTTTCCAGCTTCGGACTGGCTCCCGATCCGGAGTCATAAATTCTGTTTTTCACGCCTGTAAATTCACTCGACTCGTCATGCACCACACTCGGATCGATCCGAATCGGAAACTTTCTGGCCGGATCGTTGAGCCACTTTTGGGAAGGCTTAATAATCACACTATATTTCTGACTATCATCGCCAGCCAAAGCCGTTTTTATCATTGAAAATTGATTTTTTAAAATTGATTGAAAATTATTTTCGCTATCCATTCCCACTTTCTCATCCTTAATTTCTTTGATCTGCATCACAATCTCATCTGATTTATTCCCCACTGCATCAATCATTACCGGTTTCAAAAAGTGAAAAGCGTATTTTCCTGTTTTTTTATCAACAAAAGCCGGCGAATAAATTCCTTCCGCCACCTTGATTGGTTCCACGTTTTTCCCTTCCAAAGAAAATTCCCAGACCGGCCCGACAAATTTTTTCGTCTTTTTAGACGCAAAATTTTGCGTCTCCATGGCTTTTTTGTCTTTCAAAACAATTTCTTCCTTCACGCCATGATCGATAATCTCATAAGTCAGATCGGTTTGAGGCAAAACATCTTTTATTATTAATTTATCTTTGTTAAATTTGTCTTCTTTGGAATTTTGGATTTGAGATTTATTCGTTATTTGTGATTTGTCATTTGTCATTTCAGCGTCCAACGCCATAGCCAGACTGTCACCTCCCACCGAAAAATTCACCCACGATTTGGACGGATCTTTCTTGTCCAAAAATCCCACCTGAAAATCACGATTGATATTTTGGTATTCATACTCTCCGCCCCAACTGTTTTTTGAAATATCATAGTTTATCTTCACCGACCGATTCTTGAGCCAACGCCAAGCGAACGGCGAACCGGCTATGATTGCCAAAAGAAAAACAGTCGCCCCGATGCGCTTCCAATCAAAACGCATTTTTTTTCGGTCGACAAAAAGCAGAAAGAAACGGCGGGCTAATTTATTCATTTTTAAAACTATTTTTTTCATAAATATCTTCAATTATATATAAATAAAATTACTTCGCGCACCTGAACCCGACGTCGTCCATCGCTTCGTGCGGGGCGTGCGAAAGATCCAGCGAATAAATTCCATTTTCTCCCCGGACAAAGCCGCGGACTTTGTCCGATGACTCTCCGGTGATGATTTTGCCTATTCCATTGTCAGTGTCATTCATATAATACGGCGGACGGATGTTGCCGAGCGATTTGTAGGAAAAAACGTTTCCATATTCTTCCCAGCCGCCCGCTCCCGCCAAAGGCATATCTTCCTGGTTTACGATTCCCCTGGTCCATTCGCCCATACCGGCTAATTCATATATCATATTCCCGTTAGTCAGGATAAAGGGCGTGGAGCTGGCCGATTCGGCAAGATTCGCCGCGGTTGACGTCGCCAGCTGTAAACCGTAAATATTCGGATCAATATCATTACCCTCTGCCCGGATAATATTATCCGCGATGGTGAGCCATTCTGAATCGCTCATTAAATGATAGCCTTGCCCAAGGCTCTGGCATCTTATGTCCGCCTCGCCTTGGCTGATTCCTGTCCAAACCGGATAGCTGTTATCAACAATATTCGCTAAATTCGTTTCTGATCCGTTTTCATTCGCGAGTTTAACCATGACGCAGAAGCCCGGAAGCGTTCCGTATTCAGCCGAACCCGGAATCCAGGTAAATCCTTCATCGCAATAACCTTCATAAGCTCCGGCGACGACTTTGCCTTCAACTCCTAAATCGCCTAAAGTATCATCAACTTTCTCGTCCAGCCGGGAAGAGCAGGCACCGGAAGAGCAGACTAATATCCGACCGTCAACTTCAAGCTCCCCGACGATTGCCACTTTACCTCCTGAGGTTATGTTCATAATGGAAACTTCGCCGGATTTAAAGTCAGCGACATCGCCCGAACCGATCTGATTAACGATAAAGGCGGTTTGGGCTGTCGTAGAGGCGGTTTTAATTTCCATAATCGCGACTTCGGTAGTCGTGGCGGATGTAATAATGGTCACAGTCGCGCCGCCGTCAGCTCCAAACCTGCCGTCTCGTCTGTTATCCAATATCTCCGCCGTAGAGCTCGCCAGTTCATCCAGTCTGCCGTTAACCACTAACCATTGGTCGCTAAGCAACAGCGTTTGATTATTGATAATTGAAAAATTATTGATCATTGATAATTGCGCGTCCGCCAAAGCTTTAGCGACGGCGGAAAAATTGAAAATTTCGTCCCTTAATTCATAATTCTTAATTCTTAATTCTTCTATTTTACTGGTAAGATCATCGGTGGTGACAGTTAACTCGGTTGAAAGCATAAACAACTTCGGATCTACAATTTCCCCGATTTTTGAATCTAAATTAAGCTGTTCCACGGCCGAGGCGATTAGCCGATTAACTTCATCTTCAATCGCCATATCCGCCACCCGGTCGGAAACCAATTTTTCCACTTCTTCAACGGCTAAGGATTTATTGCGGCGGGAAATAAGGACTTTAATCTTTCCGGTTCCTTCCAGTTTTGATTCAAGAGCTATGCCGACGGTTGAATCGCCGCCTTCGGCGCGCATGGCATAGCCGGGCGTGGATGAGGCTGAAGTCAGGGAGTCGCCAACTCTAACAGGTCCGTTTTCGGCTGAGACAAAAGCGTCAACCTGGCCGAGCATGCCGACGATAGCGTAGCCGGAAGGATTTAGGGCAATTTCTTTTGAATTATTACCAACGATTGAAGGCTGGGTTGATACTATGCCCATAACGTTGTTATCCGCCCCCCGATCGCACCTCTTTACGCCGTTCTCCCTCGTTATGTCAATACAAACTACTTCGCCTGATTTTAAATCCGAATCCGCTGTTTTAAAATACTCAGCGTAGTCGGCGCCGGTAGCGTATGCCCCGACCGCGTAAACCGTTCCGGCCACTGTTGCCCCGGTGCAGGTATCATTATTGTCAACGCATAAATATCCATTGGCGATTTTGACGTTTTTTCCGGAAGCGGCTGAACCGATATGCAAACCGGCGGAAGGACTCGTCGTCCCGATGCCGATGTTGCCACTCTTATCAATCAGCAAACGAGTTGTCCCTGCTGCTATCGGGTCGCCCGCTAAAGCATTACTCGTTTTTATTGCAAAATCTCCATAAGCAGTAGAATTAGCGCCAATAAACCAATTTCTGCTATCTACTTGTGAAAAGGTTGTGTCTAATCTAATACCAGAAGAGGTGTCTGCTCCAGTAAATCTAGCCGAGGGGACACCCGTAGCTGTACTGATAACATCAATTTTATATCCCGGACTCGTCGTCCCGATCCCCACATTCCCACTGCTCCCTTCTACAAACAGTTTGTCATTGAGGTTGATGTCCACGTCCGTGCCGTCACCCAGTTTGACATAGTCTTGCGCTCCTTTGTAGAGATCAAGAAGATATTTGCCGCCGATGTAACCGCGGAAGCGGTTATCGTCAAAACTAAGAGTTGTGTCAGTGTCGTCGTTGTGGTGGATGAATTGATTGATGCCCAGGTCTCCATTAACATCCAACTCGTAGTCGGGATTGGTCGTCCCGATGCCCAGATAGCCGGAGTTAAGGACAGTGATTTTTTCCGCTCCGGCGCCGTCAAAGAGGTTAAAAATCGGATTGGTTCCGTCGCCTTTGACTGAGAGCCTGGCGGTCGGGGAAGTCGTCCCGATGCCGACGTTGCCGCTGGAATCAATCCGCAGTCTTTCCAGTCCGTTGGTGGAAAAATTGAGCGTATCCGCGCCGCTGGACCAGAGGCCGGTATTCAGGTCAGACCGGAAGGCGAGGCCGGGGTCGGCGGCCGAGCCGGAGCCGAAGGCAATCTTGCCGTTGACGTCAAGAAGCGCCAGCGGGATGGCGGTGTTAACGCCGACATTGCCTCCGGCGTAGTTGATGCCGCCAGTAGCTTGCGCCCAATAGCCGGCGCTGCTGCCGCTTCCATTGAGAGAGACGGCGATTCTGGCGGTAACCGTGTCGGCGCTGTTATTATAAAAGCGCACCGTATTGGAATCCTGAATCCGAAGCTGGTATTGGGATTGTTCATACGTCACAGTGATGCCGTTCACCGCTGGAGTGAGGCCGGTGGTGGTTTCCATTCCCACGGCAAAATCCAGGGTTTCAGTGGAACCGACGGCGTAGCCTCCGGAAGATTCCTGCTGGGCGTCGGTGAGGGCGTTCATTTCCGTGCCGGTCATTTGATTGGCGGTAACTTGCATAGCTTGATCCAACGCTCCGGCTTGGGTGTTGGTAGTAGCGGCTGTCCAAGTAACGCTCGTTAGTCCGGTGGCCGTGTTGGCGTTGTATTGCCAGGTGCCGGAGTTGTTTCGGGCAATCGGACGCCAGCCGGCGTTTCCGTCGGTGTTGTCATATATTTTCCAGGTGGAACGGTCATCATATGAAACGGCGTAATGGATGGTTTCTCCATTGGTGGTTTCGGTGACGGCGATGGAGTTGATATTGGTCCAGTAGGAGGAATCCAGTTGGTTGGTGTCGGTGGTGGTGGTGATGTAGAGGGAGTCGATGGGAGAAAAAATGCTTTCAAATACATGGATGTTAAGCCCATAATTGCCATTTCCCACATTGACATAGGCAAGCTTGTTGTTGGGAAAATAGGTTATTGCCAGCGAACCAAGGGTAGTGCTATAGACAGCGCCGAGATCGATAGGATTTTTTGCATCAATAGTTATGTTCGTGCCGCTCACGGCAAGATTGAGGTAATAATAATTGGAACCGGATGATTTATACGCCACGCCGACATCAGTGGAATTATACGCGGCAATTGCCGGAAAATAGGTAGCCGCGCTGTTGAAAGTAGTTTCCGTGCCGTAACTGACATTCACACCGGAGGCTGTTGCTACAATGGCCTTGCCAAAAGTGTCGGAATCGCGGTAAGCGATGATGGCTTTGTCGGTAGTAAGTTGGGTGGCGGAGATATGGGTGCTGGCCGTTCCATTGAATTGCGTTTCCGTGCCAAAAGTGATTGTAGCAGTAGAAACGGAAGCCACAATGGCTTTGCCTAAAGCATCGGAATCCTGGTAAGTAATGATGGCTTTGTCGGTGGTGAGTTGGGTGGCGGAGATATAGCTGGTATCTGTTCCATTGAATTGCGCTTGCGTGCCAAAAGTGATGGTTGTACCGGAAACGGAAGCGACCCTGGCGTAACCAAAAGCGTCGTAATGTTTGTAAGCGATAATGGCTTTGTCGGTGGTGAGTTGGGTGACGGAGATATAAGGAGTGTTGGTATAAGTGGAAGAATTGAAAATAGCTGCCGCGCCAAAAGTGATGGTTGTACCGGAAACGGAAGCCACAATGGCCTTGCCAGTGTAACTGCCAGCACTCTCAAAATAAGCGATAATGGCTTTGTCGGTAGACAATTTGGCAGTGGAAATTCCAAGCATAGAAGCACCAGCATTAAAAGAAACGCGAGTCCCATAGGTAACCGTAGTTCCGGAAACAGAAGCCACTACTGCATATCCAGCAGTGGTTCCTGCATAAGCAATTAAAACTTTATCGCTTGAAAGTTGAGTTGCTGACACCGGATAAGAACTAGTATACAAAGAATAACTAAATGGCTCGTCAGCTCCATAGGAAATAGTAGTGTCGGATACATCCGCCACTCTTCCTGTTGAATTATTACTGCCATTGACAGAAGCAATAACTAAAGCCTTATCCGTGTCCGCTTTCCCTACCGCTGTGAATCCAACAATGCTGGAAAAATAACTGGCTTCCGCGCCGTAGGTGATGGTTGTGCCGGAAACGGAAGCGACAATGCTTTTGCCAAAAGTATCGGAATCCTTGTAAACGATGATAGCTTTGTCGGTGGTGAGTTGGGTGGCGGAGATATAGGTAGTATCTGTTCCATTAAATTGTACTTCCGCGCCGTAGGTGATGGTTGTGCCGGAAATGGAAGCCACAATGGCTTTGCCGAAATTATCGGAATCCCGGTAAGCGATGATGGCTTTGTCGGTGGTGAGTTGGGTGGCGGAGATATAGCTGAAAGACGTATTGAATTGCGCTTCCGCACCGTAGGTGATGGTTGTGCCGGAAACGGAAGCCACAACGGCCTTGCCATAGCCATCGGAATCCTCTTTGTAAGCGATGATGGCTTTGTCGGTGGTGAGTTGGGTGGCGGAAATCTCGCTGGTAGCCGCATTGAATTGCGCTTCCGCACCGTAGGTGATGGTTGTGCCGGAAACGGAAGCCACAATGGCCTTACCAAAAGTATCGGAATCCCGGTAAGCGATGATGGCTTTGTCGGTGGTGAGTTGGGTGGCGGAGATAAGGATGGTAGTCGCTCCATTGAATTGCGCTTCCGTGCCGTAGGTGATGGTTGTGCCGGAAACGGAAGCCACAATGGCTTTGCCTAAAGTATCGGCGCTAGTGTCCTGATAGGTGATGATAGCTTTATCGGTATCAATCTTGGCAACCGAAACGTAATCAATTCTGGTCGAATTAAACACAACCGGCGTGCCGTAGGTTACGGACGACCCGGAAATAGTGGCTACAACCGCGGTACCAAAATAACCATATTCCGCATAAGCGACTAAAACTTTATTTGCGCTGATTTGAACAGCGGAAATATAATTGGTACTTCCCGTAAAATAAACTCCCGTTTTTATCTTTCCATTATCCTGGCTGGCTTTGAAATCATTAAGCGCCAACTGTTCCAAGCTATTGTAATCCTTCATCGCCTGTCCGGTCATTTCCCAACTGCCCGAGGCGATGGGGTCGGTGTTGGTGAAAGCCGTTACCACCGTGGCGGTGATGGTGGTTTGAGCGGCCGGGTCGTCGTTGATAATCACTTCCCCGCCGTTCCCTGTAATTCTCATGCCTTTTTTCACCTTGGCGTTGTCGTTCCAGTTGCCACTTCCCAGAGTGAGTGTTATGTCTCCGGTGGTGGCGCTGGGAGTGAGAGTTGTTGCGTAGGCCAGGTTGTCCAGATCATAGTTAGATTCGTCAACGATATCCATATCCAAAGAATCATCCGTATTGGAATCTCCCGTAGCGGAAAGGGTGCTGACATTTTGCCAGACTGTGCCGTTGGAAACCCAAGCATCGGCAACGACATCGGTGGTATTTTGTCCGTGGGTTACGTCCAAGTATCCTCCGGCAGCGACCAGACCGGAGTTGGTGTAAAGTTGATAATCTGAATCAACGCCGCCGCTTCCCAGCGCCAGCCAACTGCCGCCGCTGTTTTTGTATTCCAAAGTTCCACTGTTGTCCCGGATGCCATAGCCGTCCGAACCGTCAATACTGCCAAAATTGAAATAACCCGAAGCCGCTATCCCTAAATTTCCATTGACATCCAGAGTATGGCTTGGAGTGCTAGTGCCTATGCCGATGTTTCCTCCATTGTCAAACAAAACGGAATCAGCCAAAGTGGTGGCTGTGCCGAATTTTGGCAAATAACCTATAGTTCCCGATCCCCCCATGCCGGCGGTTAAGAGGGCGCCGTTGACATAGTAGTTGCCGCTGATGTTGATGTCCCCGGCGACATCCAGTTCATAATTCGGATCCGTCGTCCCGATGCCAACGTTGCCGGCGGTTCGGTAGATATCCGCGCCGGAAACGCTCCAGTTTGAGCCGGTGCCGGGTGAGAGAAGTACGCCGTTGGAATAAATTTCCGTGGCGTTAAGCGTTCCGGCAACGTTTAGCTTGTAAGCGCTGACAGACGTCGTCCCGATCCCCACATTCCCACTGCTCCCTTCTACAAACAGTTTGTCATTGAGGTTGATGTCCACGTCCGTGCCGTCACCCAGTTTGACATAGTCTTGCGCTCCTTTGTAGAGATCAAGAAGATATTTGCCGCCGATGTAACCGCGGAAGCGGTTATCGTCAAAACTAAGAGTTGTGTCAGTGTCGTCGTTGTGGTGGATGAATTGATTGATGCCCAGGTCTCCATTAACATCCAACTCGTAGTCGGGATTGGTCGTCCCGATGCCCAGATAGCCGGAGTTAAGGACAGTGATTTTTTCCGCTCCGGCGCCGTCAAAGAGGTTAAAAATCGGATTGGTTCCGTCGCCTTTGACTGAGAGCCTGGCGGTCGGGGAAGTCGTCCCGATGCCGACGTTGCCGCTGGAATCAATCCGCAGTCTTTCCAGTCCGTTGGTGGAAAAATTGAGCGTATCCGCGCCGCTGGACCAGAGGCCGGTATTCAGGTCAGACCGGAAGGCGAGGCCGGGGTCGGCGGCCGAGCCGGAGCCGAAGGCAATCTTGCCGTTGACGTCAAGAAGCGCCAGCGGGATGGCGGTGTTAACGCCGACATTGCCTCCGGCGTAGTTGATGCCGCCAGTAGCTTGCGCCCAATAGCCGGCGCTGCTGCCGCTTCCATTGAGAGAGACGGCGATTCTGGCGGTAACCGTGTCGGCGCTGTTATTATAAAAGCGCACCGTATTGGAATCCTGAATCCGAAGCTGGTATTGGGATTGTTCATACGTCACAGTGATGCCGTTCACCGCTGGAGTGAGGCCGGTGGTGGTTTCCATTCCCACGGCAAAATCCAGGGTTTCAGTGGAACCGACGGCGTAGCCTCCGGAAGATTCCTGCTGGGCGTCGGTGAGGGCGTTCATTTCCGTGCCGGTCATTTGATTGGCGGTAACTTGCATAGCTTGGTCGAGGGCTCCGGCTTGGGTGTTAGTGGTAGCCGCTGTCCAGGTAACGCTCGTTAGTCCGGTGGCCGTGTTGGCGTTGTATTGCCAGGTGCCGGAGTTGTTTCGGGCAATGGGGCGCCAGCCGGCGTCTCCGTCGGTATTGTCGTAGATTTTCCAGGTGGCACGATCGTCATATGAGACGGCGTAGTCGATGGTTTCTCCATTGGTGGTTTCGGTGGCGGCAATGGAATTGATGTTGGTCCAGTAGGAGGAATCAAGTTGATTGGTGTCGGTGGTGGCGGTGATGTAGAGGGAGTCGATGGGAGAGAATTGGTTTTCAATGAGGTGGACATTGGCGCCATAGTTACTTGAATCTAAACTTATGTAATACAAGCTGTGGTCATTGGCATAAGCGGCCGCGGGATAGGAACCGCCATAGCCATCATACATGGAACCCAAATCCAGCCCTTCGTCATCAGCCGACAAAGTGGTTCCGTTAACCGCCAGATTTTTTACATAAATATTGCCTCCGGTTTGCCAATAGACCACGGAAGCTTGATTGGATCCGGGCGAGGTCAGCGCGGGAGCTTGAGTTATAGCCGCGTCGCTAAAAGTCGTTTCCCCTCCGAAAGTAACCGTTGTCCCGGAGACCGAAGCCGTGATGGCATGGCCATACGCACTATCGCCGGTATCACTATAGGCGATGATAGCTTTGTCAGTGTCAACCTTAACGACGGAGTTATAATAAGTAGCCGCGGCATTGAAATTTACCGCCGATCCATAGGTAATGGTTGTACCGGAAACCGAGGCGACAATAGCATACCCGTAATAGCTGGCAGAAGGAGAAAAAGCGATAAGAGCTTTGTCGGTAGTAAGTTGAGTGGCGGAGATATATAACGTATTGGCGCCACTATTAAAAATAGTTTCTGCTCCATAAGTAATTGTAGTGCCGGAAACCGAGGCGACAATGGCATGGCCGAAATAACTATCGACGTTATCTGCGAAAGCAATAATAGCTTTGTTGGTTCCAAGCGGAGCGGCGGAAACATATATTGTATATGTTGAATTGAAAGCTACCGTCGCTCCAAGACTTACGGTTGTTCCCGAAACTGAAGCGACAACAGCACTGCCGGTGCTGCTTGATGCCTTAAAAGCAATAAGGGCTTTGTTGGTATCCAGCTTGACCAAGGAAATATATTCGGCGGCGGCGGTGTAGAATGAAACCGGCGCGCCGTAGGTTACGGTTGACCCGGAAACCGTCCCCACTTTGACAAAACCTGCTCCAAACGCTCCCTGATAGGCGACCAATACCTTATCAGTGTCAATTTGAGCGGCGGAAAAATAGAAATAGTCTGTGTCATAATAGTATCCGAATGGCTCGTCCGCGCCTAATGAAATCGTTGTCCCGGAAACACTCGCCACTCTTCCGGTTGATACACCCGCGTTGTACGCGCCAATCACCAAGGCTTTGTCCGTGTCGGATTTGGCAACCGCGGTATAATATGTATAGTTGGAAAAATACGTTGATTCCGCTCCGTAGGAAATCGTCGTACCGGAAACCGAGGCCGTGATGGCATGGCCGTAACTGGAATCGCCGTCATCCCGGTAAGTGATAATGGCTTTGTCAGCGCCGAGCGGAGCGGAGGAGACACTTTGGGAAGAGGCGGAGTTAAAAGTCGCCTCCGTTCCATAGGAAACAACGGTTCCGGAAATTGAGGCCACTCTGGCATAGCCCGCACCTCCGGCCTGATACGCGATAATGGCTTTATCAGATCCCAACGGCGCGACGGAAACAAAGGAAGTTGCCACCGATTTAAACGCTACTGCTGAACCATAGGAAATCGTCGTGCCGGAAACTGTTGCCACGATAGCATTGCCATAAGAAGAAGCGCCAGCATAAGTGATAAGGGCTTTGTCGGTGCCGATTTGGGCGGCGGAAATATAAGTGGCGACAACGGAAAACTGAACCGCCGAGCCATAAGTGATGGTAGTGCCGGAAACCGAGGCGACGATAGCATTGCCGTAATTGGAAGAATTATCATAAGCAATAATCGCTTTGTCGGTACCGAGTTGAGCGACGGAAATGTAAGCAGTACTCATAACAGTAGAGAACAGAGCTACTGCTCCATAGGTGATGGTTGTGCCGGAGATTGTTGCCACGATAGCATTGCCGTAACCTGTAGAATTGTTTCTATAAGCAATAATGGCTTTGTCGGTACCAAGTGAAGCAATGGAAATGTAGGAAGTATTGCCGGAATAAAAGGTAACCGGCGTGCTATAGGTTACGGTTGACCCGGAAACCGTTGCCACCACCGCTTTTCCATAATAACTATTATCATAATCCGAATAAGCCACTAGAATCTTGTTGGTGTCTATTTGGGTAGCATACATTGGACTATCGCCAGCAACGCTCGCCCCCGTTTTCATCCTCCCCTGATCCTGGCTATCCTTGAAATCATTCAAAACCAACTGTTCCAAACTGTTGTAATCTTTCATCGCTTGTCCGGTCATTTCCCAACTGCCCGAAGCGATGGCATCGGTGTTGGAAAAAGCCGTTACCACGGTGGCGGTGATGGTAGTTTGGGCCGCCGGGTCGGCGTTGATGATGGCCTCTCCCCCGTTGCCGGTAATTCTCATCCCTTTTTTCACTTTGGCGTTGGTGTTCCAGTTGCCGCTGCCCAAAGTGAGCGTTACGTCTCCGGTAGTGGCGCTCGGAGTGAGGGTAGTGGAGTAGGCTAAGTTTTCTATGTCATAATTTGCTTCATCAGCGATATCCATATCCAAAGAATCATCTGTGTTGGAGTCTCCGGTGGCGGAAAGAGTGCTGACATTTTGCCAGACTGTGCCGTTGGAAACCCAGGCATCGGCAACGACATCGGTGGTGTTTTGTCCGTGATTGACATCCAAGTATCCGCCGGGAGCCACCAGGCCGGAGTTGGTGTAGAGGTCATAATCAGAACTGCCGCTACCGGAACCGATAGCCAGCCAACTGCCGCCGCTGTTTTTGTATTCCAAAGTTCCACTGTTGTCCCGGATGCCATAGCCGGAAGTCCCGACGGCTGATCCAAAATTTAAATAACGGCTGGCTCCCGATAATATAACGTCTCCGTTAACGTCCAAAAGAGCCAAAGGTTCCGTCGTCCCGATGCCGACGTTGCCATTCTCGTCTATCTTTAAAGCTACGTCCGCGCCGCTTCCTATCGTTGTTACAGCTCCGGCTACGTTAGGGGTGATGCTTAAATTTCCGGCGGCGCTGACGAGAAAATCAACGTAATGCGTCGCGTCATAACCTAGTGTGAGCTGGTTTCCATCGGAAGAAAAAACCGAAAGCTTTGAAGCCGGACTGGTCGTCCCTATCCCGACGTTGCCGATTGAGCTCATAAACAGGGATGAGGTGGCCTGGGCAAGACCATTATCGTCGCCGACGATCATGTAGCCCTTGGCCAGGAAAATATCGGAAATGGCGTTGTACCAGTCATCGTCAACGTCCAGCTGATTTCCGGTCCAGGTTAAATGATTGCCGTCGGTAATCCGGTTGGACGGGACATCGTAGAAAGCGTTCCAGTTGGTAGTGGAAGCAGTCAGCGGTATATTGTAGCCATCGGTAAGAGTTAGGAGTCCGGTTCCGGTATCATAATCCAGTCCGGCCGCACCGTTAGTTAAAATATTCAAAGAAGAGGTGGCAATATCTTCCCAGCTCGCGCCGTTGTAGTAGATCAGTCCTCCATAGGCTACGCCGATTACGTCAACATCGGTCAAATCATCTAAAGTCGCGACCGCGCTGGAATCGCCCCAGTAAAGATTACCTAAACCGTTAGTCAGGAGCGACTGGCCCGTAGTTCCGTCCGCGCCGGGTAATGTCCAGACTATATCAGAAGTCATAGTGGAAGTGGCCTTCAGTCCGGCGTAATTCATTCCGCCGGTTCTTAATTCATAAAACCTGAGTTCACCCTGATTTTCTATGGCGGCGTTGCCGTTCACGTCCAAGAGAGCCAGTATCGGCGTAGAAGTCCCGATGCCGACGTTGCCGGAAATATATGCAGTGCCGTTTACGTCAAAAGTAGCATTATGATCGGCTGAATTGATTGCAACTTTTCCATTAGTATCAATTGAAAAATCGGCATAACCGCCATCTCCATTCTTTCTTCCAATGTATAAATTAGTTGCTGATGAAGACAATGCCCCAACTATGCCTCCAGTATCTCCAACCCATTCAAGAGCATTATTAGCCGCAGTTGTACTAAACCGAGAAGCAACACCTGAAGGAGCACTTACTTCTAGTCGGTATCCAGGACTCGTCGTCCCGATGCCGACGTTGCCGGAGTTTAAAATTCTCATGGCTTCGGTCGCGCCGTTATCGCCAACTTTAAAAATCATATCCGCGCCGGTTATGCCGGTTACGGAAGTGGTCTGCAGGATCAGTCCGTCAGCCGCGTTAGCTCCGCCAATAAGAGTCTGGCCTCCCGATCTTCCGGCTAGCAGGGCGTATTGAAGATGATCGTCGGCGATAAGGCCGGCTAAATTTGAATGATAAGCCAGTCCGGCAGGATTAAAATTATTGGAAAAAGCGCTTTCTACCGTATTAATGGCGGCGTTATTTTTTTGGATAATAACCCTGCCGATTAAAACTCCGGCGCCGGTAATGGAGGGCGGAAGGTCCTGCGGCGCTCCTTCGGCTTGGGCGGCGGTTACACTGGCATAATCTCCCCGGCCGTAAACCGTGGACAGTTTAGGTATAGTCCCTAAAACTATATACATCCAATGAACGCCGTAGTTGCCGTCAGTCAAAGCCGCTAAACCGCCGTCGCCGTCATCATAAGAGGTGTTGTCAACCTGCTTTTCGCCTTCAATATGCGTCCAGCCTCCGGCGCCGTTCCGATAATGGGAATCAAAAACGCGATCAACCGTTGCTCCGGCCGCCGAAGTGTCAAAAGCGCCATGATCAATCCGTAAAAGCGAGTAGTAAAAACCGCCGGCCGAAACCAATAAGTAGCGATTGCTGTTTCCCAAAAGCGATCCGCCGCTAACATGAGAAAAAGGTTCGGTTTCATAATTTTTTCTCCGCAGTTTTCTGTTCGCATCAATATTTTGGTTCCGACCGTCTAAAATAGACAGCTCGGTTCCCTCCCGGACAACGGTGTAGAGATGGCATTTATTAAGGCAGTTGTAATCGCTTGAAACCGTAGAAGTCTCTACCGCCGGATTGCCTGAATTATAACTTACAAAAATGTAGTTGGTGGTGTTGTCGGTTAAAGCTAAATTATTCGCCGCCGGAAAATCAACGCTTTTTAAGGGAGCGGTGTCGGAAGCAGAAGTCCGAAGCATCGCTTCTCCGGCGGAAATATCAACTGTCCCGTCGCCGTTATCGGTGATGCCGCCTCCGAAAACGACTCCGGCGCTCCAGATATAATCATAAGCGCCGTTCAGGTTGGTTATCACTGACGGACTTCCAACCGTGGGAACTGCTACGTCCGAAAGGCTGATTGTCGTCCAGGCCGGAGCTCCCAACCCGTCGGATTTAAGAAAACCCGCCGCCGCCGCCAGTCTGGACGGCAATCCGGACGCTCCGCCATAAAGAATATCCCCTAAAGCCGTCATGGGATTGGCAATCAGCGTTCCGGTTAAAGGCAAAGTAAGAGTGGTATCGCCGATTGTGGTAAATGTAAGCGAGTTAGCGCCGAAGTTAACTGTTTTATTGTCTTCTCCGGCAAGAACTAAACTGTTGTTAACCGTAAAAATTTTTCCGTCAGCGATCGTTAATGTCGCGCCGCCGGACGGAGCGGTAATAGTAATTTTGTTATAAGTTCCTCCGGTAATGTTGCCGTCCAAATTAAAATTTCCGCCGACATAATAGCTTCCGGTTGTCGTCGCGTTCCCGCTATGATAAAAACCGCCGTCAAAAAAACTGTCGCCGACAACGCTAAATCTTCTTGACGGCGTCGTCGTTCCTATGCCAACGTTACCGCCGTCCAAAATCGTGAACACATTGCTCAATCCGTCATATAAATCAAGGATGTTTCCGGCGTCGTTTTGGGTTATGGTGAGCGCCGAAGCGGTAGAAGAAGCCGCGGTTATCGCGACCGTCCCCCCGTCATTAATTACGAAACGATCAGTTCCGTTATCTTTAAACTCCGCCAGCCTGCCGGTTCCATCGTAATTTAAAACAATGGCCGGCGTTGCTGAAGCGCTGTTTATCGTCATCTGCCGGCTGTTTATAACTATCTCGTCAGTTGTTGAAGCATAGCCCAAGGTTAAAAGGCTATTTATAGTATCAAGGCTGATATTATTTCTCGTCCCGTCGCCGTAAGTAAAAGCCGTCGTTGAGGCCGAACTGCCGCGGAGCGCTCCGGCGAGGTATATATCTCCGGTGAGAGTCGTCGTTCCGGTCCAGCTCGTATTGCCGGTTACAATAAGGTCACCGGTTATGGAAGTATTGCCCGTTATGCCGACATCTCCGGCAATAGTTGTCGTTCCGGTAAGGGTGGTATCTCCAGTAACGGCAAGATTGCCGGTAAAAGCTGAATCACCGGTTGTATTAACGCCCGCCGTAATGGTGATTATGTCGTCAGTCGTATTAACCGAAAAAGTATCGTCCGTCCCGTCAGACACCGTTAAAGCGGAAGTGGAAGATTCGCTTATTGTCAAAACATTATTTATGGCAACGGCGCCGCTTACGACAAGGCTTGATCCAAAAGTCGCGCTTCCGTTTATATTCGCCGGGCCGTCCGTGCTTATTCCGCCTTTGCCGGACGATAGTCCGTAAGCGCTCATAAGACCGCCGACGCCGAGCGACGAAAAGAATGAGTGGCCGGCGGAAAAAGTTCCGTAAACATCAAGGTTGCCTCCGACTATTTCGTTGCCCTGAATATAGGCGTCTTTTAAGACGGTTAACTTTTCTCTCGCTGTTATGTTGTTGGCGTAAACATCATTTAAATTCAGGTCTCCGGAAAATTCCGCCGCCCCCTCTACCCGAAGAGAATTGACTGACAGGGCGCCATGCACGTCCATATCATCTTCAACAGTAAGATTGCCAAAATCGTTATAGATCCCCTTCCTGAAATCCGCCCCTTCGGCCGAAACCAGCCCGCCGTTAAACCTGGCTGTTTTTCCGACGACGAGGTTGCCGTCAAACTCGGCATTGCCTTTAACTGAAACCGCTATTTTCCCCGGCCCGGGCTTGGCGTTTACTTTATTTGCCCATAATCCCCCGCTTACGTTCAAGTCCCCTTTAACCGTATTGCCGGTTATAACCCGGGTAACCGAAATAGCCGGGCCGTAAGTTTTTGACTGCGACGGGACAGCCGCGATTTTTTCTCCGGCCACGTCCTGCCTGCTTCTTTCGGTATCACCATCAACAAAAGCGGGCTTGCACTGCGTAGCTTCAGCGAAGCAGTGTTCAAAATTTTTGTACAGGGTATTTTCCGGATAGTTGTAAACCTGAGCGTACTCCAGGGCGAATTTTTTCTTAACCTTATCCGGGATAATTAAATCCAAAGTCCTGGCGTAGATATCTTCAGCCGACCAAAACGACCGGCCGGATTCGCGAGCCAGGTACTTTCCGCTTAAATCTTTGTAACGAATAATTGAACGGTTGGTATTTTCCAGGTTTTCGCCCAGTCCGGAAAAAGCTTTTTCCGCCGAGACCGAAACCCGGGCCAAGCCGTCCATCGCCCCGATCGCGAGGTTGCCGGCGGCGATTCCGGATTTTAACAGTATTCTGTCCAGTCCGATCCGAATATTCCCTAAAGCGGTTTTATTGCCGTCCGCTATCTTCTTTGGATTAAGCGCGTCCCCGGCTCGGGCAATACTCTCAATAGCTTTTCCAGCGGACGAGTTAAAACCGTCTTTTGCCCCGCTTAAAGCTCCTGCTATTTCACCGGCGGTTTTTTCCGAAGTAGCGCCAAGGTTGTTTTTAGCGGCGCCCAAGGCTTCGGCTGCTTCTTTGCCGGTTTTCGTTAAATTATCGCCAGCCGAATTTTTTGTTTGCTTAAGGCTTTGCGAGAGAGTGAATGACATTTCATCCGCGAGCGGGGCCGGATTAAGCAAAGCCTTTTTAGAGTCAACTGAACGGGCGATTTTATTAATGCCGGATTTCAAAGCTGATGAGGCGTTATTCATCGCTCCGGAAATATTCCGCGCCGCGCGGGAAAAACTTCGGGCTATAACAGAGGCTGTTTTTTCCTGGCCGCCTTTTAGTCCGGCCGCCAGTTCTCCAGTCGCGCGGCTTAAAGCTGTTAATACGCTTTTTGTCCGGCTAGCCGTAATCGCGGCAAGAGCGTTAACCCGGCTTAAGGCGCCCCCGGCGGCTGAACCGGTCAAATCAGCTGATTTTTTTCCGGCGCCGGTTAAACTATTAAAAACTGACAAGGCAATATCGCGTCCTTTTAAGCCGGCATCTTCGGTCATGCCGACGGTCTTTTCAGAAGCGCCCGAAATGCCTTTTGAAAGAATGCCTACCGCGTTTCGGCTGTTTACTCCAACCGCTCCGGCGATCTCCTTTGCTTTGCCGGCCGCCTGGCCGGAAACATCCGCGGCTTTTCCCGCGGCCAATTTGCCATCAGCGCCAAACTCCGAAACCGCCAAGCTGGCGGTATTACTCAAATTTTCTCCGGAGCGAAAAACCAGACCGGCCATATCAGTTGTTTTTTGCTTTGAAAATCCGGCGGAGCTTTTGGTCAGTTCTCCGGCGCGGTTAACAGCTTCTTCCACTTCCCTAAACCCGCTAAACGCCAGCCGGGAAATTCCTGAGGCGTCAAAGCTAAAATCAAAGTTTCCGGCTAAAAGAGTCGCGCCTTCCATAAAAGAATTGATTTTTTTTCCGACCGTTTCGATTCCGGCTTTAGCCAGCTCTTTGCCTGGTATAATTTTATCTTTGGTAATTTCTTTTAAACCCCGGGCAATAGCTTTCTTTTCACTTTCAAGCCGTTGGCCGTATTCTTTTACCCCGTCCAGGTTCAGCCCGAGCGCCGCGCCGCGGAAAGAGCGGGCAACGGATTTTCCCATTCTTTCAAAATCGGCGAATACCTCGGGCGAGTAGCGAAAAACCATGAAAAAAATAACCGCCATTATCACGGCCATGGCCGGAGACTGGATATTGAATATTATTTTAGGACCGGTTATCCCTGATTGCCCGTTTCGCGCGGTTTCCAGAGAACGCTCATCCGCCATAGTTTTGGCCTCAACGGATTTTTTCTCCTGGGCATGGCGTTCCAAATATTCATTAAACCACTCCCGGGTGGTAAAAAAGTTCCGGCCGACGCGCCTGGCTTTAAGGCTTTTTCTCTGGACTAAAATAGAAAGATAGGCCGCGCTATAGGGGCCCTCTTTGGCAAACTGCCGAAGCGGTAAAAGCTTCTTTAAATCTTCACTTTTCTCTTCATTCCTCTGGACAAGCATGGGGAAAATTTTTGAGAAAAAACGATGTTAAAAAATTCTATTTAATATTAGCTATTATTCTGACTCTTTAATTATCAAATTATTATCCTGATATCGCTGTCTTACTTATCCACAATTATAACAAAATTTTTCCAATGCCGCAATTAATTAATTTGCGTGTGAGCAAATTATCCCGAGCCTGAAAGCGAGGGATCTCTCGTGTGAGCAAATTATCCCGAGCCTGAAAGCGAGGGATCTCTCGTGTGAGCAAAACTACCAAAAAACCCTCTTGGCGAGGGTTTAAAAAAGATAGGTAAAGACGCCCCGCCGGGGCGTCTCTCAATCTTCCAATTTCAGCCGCAAAACCAGGGCCGGTATTAAGAAAGATAACAATACGCCAAAATGGAGGCTCATCCAAAAATGGTCAAAGACCATCATAACAGCCAGCGATGCCATAATTGCCGTGCCAAATACGGCCGCATTCTTGCCTTTACCTAAACATGTGTCATTCCCTTCCAATTCAACCGACCGCGAAGCAGGGACGAGCGCAAACAGGCTATAAAATACAGCCAGCAAAAACCCGATAAAAGCTGTTAATCCGAAGAGTCCAGTCTCAGCGAAGACAAGCAAAAACGCATTGTGGACCGGCTGAAAATCCCAGGCATAAAGATTGACGATTGACCCGCCCGAAACGCTGCGCGTATCGCTGCGGGCGGGCGATTGACGATTGACGATTTCTGATCTTTGACTCCTTAGTTGTGCCAGACTGTAATTCCCTATTCCAACACCAGTAAGCGGAGATGATTTTATAATCTCCCAAGCCTCTTTTGAAGAACTTATTCTTTCGGTAATTGATCGGTTTTCCAGCCTGCCCTCGCCCTTAATCCTGACGACAACAAGATCGTCGTAAAGGCCGAAAAAAGCGAAAAAAACCAAACCAAGAATAAGAATTGTCTCAAGCATAGCTTTGCGGGCTAATAGATTTTTTCGGAGCAAAACGCCGGTAAAAATTATCACGTATCCGACCGTAAATCCGAGCCAGGCGCTTCTTGAAAATGAAGCCAGCATGGCGATAAAACAAAGCGTTAAAACGGCAATGGATATGCGTTTTTCAATCCCTTGCTTCAACCGCCGACTAAGCAAGAAATAAAGGCAAAAAAGGCCTGCTCCGGCCATGGCCGCGCCTAAAATATTCGGGTGTGGCAGGGCTCCGTAAGCCCTGAGCCAGCGCTCAGGCAACTCTCCGGGATTAGAGACTTCAATGACTGATACGCCAAGCTCTTCCGCTTTATGCAAAGCCATGCCAAACCATTTTGAAGAAAAATCAGACTGGCTAAAAAACTGCCAGACAGCGATACCGGCCTGGACTGACAATCCAAGGCCGAGAAAGAAGAAAAGTTTCAGAATATTATAGTTTGAAAAGACGACTAAAAAAAACAGAAAAACACCCTCAAAAATCCAGCCGAGCCTATAGACCGCCAGTATCCTGTCCTCCGCCCCGATAACCGACAACGCGGAAACGACTATAAAAAGTAAGCCCAAAATCAGTGGGGAGTAAAACTTTAAATTTCTATTTGTAATTTTTAATTTTAAATTTTTAATTTTAAATTTTGCGAATAACAAAAAAGCTTGGACGAGCAGTAGAAAAATAAACACAAAATCAATAGCGTATAACGAGATTGTTCCGTATTCAAAATATCCGCCAGCCAACTCTCCCGGAGTAATAATTAACCGGGTTTGAAATGAGACGAGGAGTGCCAGTAAATACAGGGCTAAACTCGAAAGCTTAGTCCATTTTAGACGAAAAATGTTTAATTCTGGCATAATAATCAATTTATTATTATCATCCTATTATCAAATATATTGGAATTTAGAAACACATTTTTTCTCCCCCTTAGTAAGGGGGAGGCTAGGAGGGGGTAAGTTATACATTTCATTTTTCCATCCCTGATAGAACTTGCCGGGTTCTTTTTTTCCATTCCGCGCGATACATTTTTCTCCGATCATTAACGTGAAGTTTGATAATGCCTTTATCAACGAACACATCGGTCCCCTGGTTAAGTTTTTCTCTTATTGCCGGAGGAAATATCTTAAGCTGAAAATTCATTATCAGCGGTTCCAGCCATCCGGCCAGCGGCTCAATGACTTCCCCGGTCATAGCGGCTAAAATAGAGCGCTCAACCCTGACTTCCCCGGCCGGCGAAACGGGTTCGCAATTAGGCAGAATTTCCTTTAACCAGCCGTTGGCCTCGCATAGCTTCCGGAAAATATCCCCTCTTTCATAAAGAGGCGTGAATCCGGCGAGCCAATAATAAAAACAAATATCCTCCTGGCCGGACAAAAATTCCAGCCCCAGCCGGTCTTCGGAAATAAAAAAACTCAGACAAATCCTGTCCTTGGTTTTCCCTTTAGTCGGCCGAAGGCCGAGCATTGCCATCAGGCCGGCGCAAAAAAACCTTGTGATCCAAATTCTGTTTTTAGAGGTTACTATGATAAAATCAATATCGCTTTCTTTTTTAAAATTCCGCGATCCCATAACATTGCCCAAGGCGATCATTTTTATCCAGGGCAGGGCGGAGAAAAGCCTGATAATTTTTTTCGCCCGGCTGATTTTTCGGCCTGAACGGTTAAAGCGCCGAAGCCTTTCCGCAATAATACTTTCCCTTCCCTCTAAGAAATAGAAACCGTTCTTCCGGCCAAAAATGTTTTCACGCAATAGCTCTTCTAAAAGAGAATCAATATTCGTAATTCGTAATTCGTAATTCGTAATTTTATTGACAGTCGATGACCCGGCTAATCCGCAATCAACCTGAGGCAAATATAAATATCTGTGAACCTCAAAAAGAGTCAGGGGATAATCAAACAAGTCAAAAAAAGCAACCGTTTTTATGATTGCCTCCTTAATACCATTTTTTCCGTTCTTAACATCGCCCATCAGTATAATTTAATTTATTTAAACTACTCAATCGCCGGCTTGTCAATCAGCACTACTTCCACGCTTGCCTCTCCTCCGGTTACGCGAACCACGTCCTTATCAATCTTCTTAAACTCCTTATAGGCGTTATTGTAATGGCTCACGGTAGTGGACATACTCGTTCCGAGCTTTCTCATAAATTCATCATAACCGGCGATATGCCGCCCGAGCTTTTCAATATTCGTTCTGATAGTCTTTGCCGATTCCTCAATCTGCATGGCCCGGAGCCCGTAAAGGACTGTTTGGAGGTAAGCGAGAAACGAAGTCGGGGAAACTATAATTACTTTCTTGTCGCAAAAAGCATACTCTATTAAATCGCGGGTGTTAATCTGGACCGCTCCGACTTTATTGACCAATAAGTCATAATAAATCGCTTCCGAAGGGATGAACATAAAAGCAAAATCAAGCGTCCCCTCCCCCGGCTTAATATATTTCGCGGTCTCGTCTATCCTCGCCTTAAGATCCTGCTTAAAAGCCTTTTGGAATTTTTCTTTTTCTTTGGCGTCGCCCGAGCTTAATATCTTTTCATAATTTTCCAAAGAAAATTTTGAGTCAACCGGCACGATCTTTTCTTTAACGAACACTACGGCGTCCACGATGGAACCATCCTTAAAAGCGTATTGCATCTGGTAAGAATTGGGCGGCAAAACATTTTTTAAAGTCTCTTCAAGAAAAAATTCGCCTAAAACTCCCCGCTGTTTCGGGTTCCTGAAAATATCCTGAAGGTTCTGCAGTTGGGCGGAAAAGTCAACCACCTGCTTATTAGTCTCGTCCAGCTTAGTCAGTTTTTCGGTCACGTCGGATATGAGCTTTGCCGAATTGCTGGCGATAGCGTGAGCCGTCCGCATGGTCTGCCCCAGCTGATCCTGGGTTGTCCTGAATTGTTCTTCGGTCGTCCGGTGCGTCTCGGAAAGCTTAAAGTCCATGGACTGCCGCAATTCCTTATTCTGCTCGTTTAAATTAGCAAGCCTTTCCATCATGGCGGCGAACTTCTCTTCCCCTCCGCCGTCCTTTTTCTTAAGCAAAAGAAAAAATACCCCGATTATGCCGATGATTATGAATCCCAATAAAATAGCCAAGAGAACTTCCATATTTTGATTACCTATATAAAGTAAAAACTGACGCATATCCAGCATATCACAGTCTTTCCGGCGCCCGCAAGCCCTCGTTCCCTAAAAAATTCACGGGCAAGCCTTGCCAGGGTCATGGATTTAAGTTATAATAATTTCTATTAATTTAACATCCCTTTACCGCTCAATTTCTCTCCATGAAAAATTCCATTATCATCAAAGGTGCGCGGGTGCACAACCTGAAAAACGTTTCACTGGAAATTCCCCGCGACAAACTCATAGTCATCACCGGACTTTCCGGCTCGGGAAAATCATCCCTGGCTTTTGACACGATTTACGCCGAAGGCCAGCGCCGCTACGTTGAATCGCTTTCGGCCTACGCCCGCCAATTTATCGGCCTTATGGATAAGCCGGACGTTGACCTGATAGAAGGGCTTTCCCCGGCCATCTCTATTGACCAAAAGTCCACCTCTCATAATCCCCGTTCTACGGTCGGCACGGTTACGGAAATTTACGATTACTTAAGGCTGCTTTTCGCCCGCGTCGGCGATCCGCATTGCCCGAAGTGCGGACGAAAAATCAGCACCTACTCCATAGACGAAATTACCGGCAACATCCTGAAAAATTATTCCGGCCGGGATATATATGTATTGGCGCCGATTATTAAAGATAAAAAAGGCGAACATAAAAATATTCTCCCCAACCTGCGCAAAGCCGGTTTTAACCGGGTGCGTTTTGACGGGAATATTATGAGCCTGGAACAGGCCGAAGACCAAAACGTGGATAAAAACAAAAGGCACGCGGTTGAAATTATTATTGATCGGCTTTCGGTTTCAGCGGATAAGGATGACCAGGCGAGATTATCCGAATCCGTGGAAAAAGCCCTGGATCTCGCCAACGGATTGGTTACGATAGCCTGCCTGCCCCCTCCCCATGAGCGGAGTGATGGGGGGAGGGTTGGGGAGGGGGTTTTTGGGAAAAAAACCGGGGGTGAGGGTCAACCGGACAAAGTCGGCGAGCGCGTCTATTCCCGGCTTTTCGCCTGCCCGGATTGCGGTATAAGCCTCCCGGAAATTGAACCCCGCCTTTTTTCTTTTAACAATCCCTACGGCGCCTGCCCGGATTGCTCGGGACTCGGCACAAAACTGGAAGTGGATCCCGATCTGGTATTAAATCAAAACCTGACAATAGCCCAGGGCGCCATCCGCCCCTGGTCGCACGGAACAACCGGATCCCAATCCTGGCTGTTGCGGATTCTTGGCACGGTAGCGGAAAAAAACGGCTTTGACCTGAATACGCCGATTCATAAACTAAGTCCTAAACAGCTCCATATCGTCCTTTATGGCACCGGAGAAAAAAATTATAATGTTGACTACCAAAGCGATCGCTTTTCCGGCCAACTGACGACCGAATTTGAAGGCGTAATTCCCAATATTGAAAGGCGGTATAAGCAAACCGAATCGGATTTCATCAGAAAAGAAATTGAAGGCTTTATGCGAGTCCTTAACTGCCCGGCTTGTGAAGGAAAACGGCTAAAAAAAGAAGTTCTCTTTGTCCTTGTAGAAGGCCGTTCAATCCATGATATCGCCTCCTTATCCATTGAAGAGGCGTCCAAATTTTTTGAACAGCTGGAAAAAAGCAAAAACCAGAGCGCTAAAAACAAAAAAATCGCCAGCCAGGTAATAAAAGAAATTAAATCGCGGCTCCAATTCCTTTTGAATGTCGGCCTGAATTATCTTACCTTAAGCCGGGCGGCTAACACCCTTTCCGGCGGCGAAGCCCAGCGCATCCGCCTCGCCACCCAAATCGGTTCAAAGCTGGTCGGCGTCCTTTACATTTTAGACGAACCGTCCATCGGCCTCCACCAACGGGATAACGCCAAGCTGATAAACACACTGAAAAACCTCCGGGACATCGGCAACACGGTCATTATCGTTGAGCATGATAGGGAAACGATTGAAACCGCCGATTTTATCGTTGACGTCGGCCCCGGCGCCGGCGAACACGGTGGCCGGATAGTGGCGTCCGGCACTTTTAACCAAATCCTTAAATCCGCTAACTCCATCACCGGCAATTATCTTTCAGGTAAAAAAACCATCCCAGCGCCGAAAAAATTTCGGACCGGATCGGGTCAAGCGTTAAAAATAATCGGCGCGGCCGAAAATAACCTAAAAAATATTGACGTGGAAATTCCTTTGGGAAAATTCACGGCCATCACCGGCGTATCCGGCTCGGGAAAATCAACACTCTTGGATGATATCCTTTCCCGCGCCCTGGCCGCTAAATTTTACCGGGCAAAGACCGCTCCCGGAAAACACGTCCGGATTGAAGGGACCGGCTTTATCAATAAGGTGATAAATATTGACCAGTCCCCTATCGGCCGGACGCCGCGCTCCAATCCGGCTACCTACACCGGCTGTTTTACCCCCATCCGCGAACTCTATGCTTCCCTGCCCGAAGCGAAAATCCGGGGCTATAAAGCCGGCCGCTTTTCCTTTAACGTTACCGGCGGACGGTGCGAAGCCTGCTCCGGCGACGGTCTGATTAAGATTGAAATGCAATTCCTGCCCGACGTTTACGTTGAATGCGAAGTCTGCCGCGGCACCCGGTACAATAAAGAAGCGCTGGAAATCCATTACAAGGAAAAAAATATTTCCGATGTCCTTAGAATGACGGTTGAAGAAGCTTCCGTATTCTTTAGAAATATTCCGAATGTAAACCAGAAACTCCAAACCCTGCTTGAAGTCGGCCTCGGCTATGTCCGGCTCGGCCAGTCGGCGACGACGCTTTCCGGCGGAGAAGCCCAGCGGGTAAAACTCTCAACCGAACTTTCCCGGCGCGATACCGGCCAGACGCTCTACATCCTTGACGAGCCGACTACCGGACTCCATTTTGACGACATAAAAAGACTGCTCGGCGTCTTGCAAAAGCTGGTGGATAAAGGCAACACGGTTTTAATTATTGAGCACAACCTGGACGTAATCAAATCCGTTGACTGGATAATTGACCTCGGCCCCGAAGGCGGTGATAAGGGCGGGGAGATAATCGCCCAGGGCACGCCGCGCGACGTCGCCAAAGTAAAAAAGAGTTATACCGGACAATACCTAAAAAAATTACTAAATTAAAAATTACGAATTATAAATTTAAAATTTTTAATTCGTAATTCGTAATTTTTAATTCTTGCTTATTCCATCGTTTTATCTTATCTAACCCTCTAATAATTCCAACAGCATTAATTCAATTCCGCCTGTCTCACTATCCCAAACCGCGAAAGTGGCTTTCTGAAAAACCCCGCCCAAGGTACCAGGATTGGCGGCGGTAATGCCTTTAATTTTCTCTAGCCACGGCTTATGGGTATGGCCGTAAAAAATAATGTCGCAACCAGCCGATCCGGCTGATTTTTTACCGGCTGAGTGTTTCTCGCGACACAAAGCCAGGACATTTTTTATAAAAGCGGGTTCGTGGCAGAGCCCGATTTTTTTTTCACCGATTTCGGTTACTCCATAGCGCCCAAGATACTTGATATTAGAATATTTTTTAACTTCCGTCTCTTCATATATTTCCATGTTCCCTCTTACGAGATGAATAACGCCAACCTGCCCAGCGGGGAAACGAAAAAAATTTTTTCCCAAATACTCCAAAGTTTCGGCGTTGGTTACGTCGCCGCAACAAACCGCTTCCTGAATATCATTAGCGCCCGCCCAGTTAAGAAATTTTTTTAGATTTATCAGGTTATCGTGGATGTCGGATATAACGGCGATTTTCATAGCAAGAAGTTCCAAACCTCGTAAATAATTCCGGCCATAAACAGGGAAAAAATCATCCCTAGAAAAAGCCGGCCAGGTTTATGTCTAAAAAAAGACAATTTCTTTTTTTCCTTTTCCATTTTCCGAAAAATCAGGATTAGGATAATTCCAGTAAATCCGCCGGAAATCGCTCCGACAAAACTGATGACGCCGATAAAGTTATTAAAACCGGCGAGGTAAAACGCGTAAGGGATAAAAAAAGCCAACGCCCAGGATATTTTTTTACCCATTCCGTAATCCCGGCAAAAAGTGTCTTTGATATTTTCGGCGACAGCGAAAAATGAGGTGGCGATAACCAGGAGTCCGAGGATCAGCGAAATAAGGACGATTTTTCCGTCCATGACGTTCCAGAGCCCTTTTAAAGCGTCCGGAGTGGTTTCTCCCCCGGTTACCGCGGCGGTGATCAGGCTAAAAATTATAATCAAAGCGATAGAAAAAAAAGTGCCGAGACTGATTGCGGTTTTTAAGCTTTTCCTTTTTTTATTTAAAATTTCCGCCGCTAGCGGGATAACTCCGCCGCCGTCAAAAGCGAATAAAATCGCGCCAAAAGGCAGTAGCGCGTATTTCCAGTTAACGAGGGTCAGGTTAGCCGGATCAGCAAACTCAAGGCTCCTTTTAATTACTAGCGCCATGATAATAACCAGCGCCGCGGTAAGGTAAAACTCAAAGCGGGCTATCGTCTTTATCCCGAAAAAAACAACCGCGGCCGCGATAAAAAATAATATTGAAGCGTAAAAAACTTCGCTCCCTCCCCAGGCCGGAGAAAAAAGCTGGTGGGCGAAAACCCCGCCGACGATAATATAGGCGAGCATAGCGCCGTAATTACCGATCATGGTAACGGCGAGGGTAAGGTGCTTCCCGGCCGGGCCGAAATAATTGTTGGCGTGCCCGGGAAGCCGGTGATAGCCCGGATTGTCGCAAATGACCGCCGCGTAAAGGAGATGGATAAAATACTGGGCCGTCCCGATTACAGCGACTAAAACGAGACAAGGCCAGATCCCGGCTTTAATAAAAAGATACGGCAGGCCGAACATGCCCACTCCGATTATATAACCAACCATCGCCGCGAGAGCCTGAAAAAAATTTTTAGACATACTATTGTTTTAACTCAATTATGCCGTTCGCGCTAATCTGTTCCTTAACTTTTTCGTCCAGGCTTGACCAGTCAATAAACTTAACGAAAAATTCATCCTTGGCTGAACCGGACATAAGCCCTGGACGGCTTCCGGACGATTTAAGAGGAATAAGAAAAATCCGGATTTTATTTTTGTTATAAGCGATTCCGGCGGCCAGCCCTTCCTGCGTATCCGGCGAAAAATATTGGTCAAAAACGAAATTGCCGAGCGAATAAAAAATCGGCTTATTTTTGTAAATCTCCATTCCCTGAACAACATGCGGATGATGGCCGATAATCATATCGGCTCCGGCGTCAACGAGCGTCCGGCCGGTTTCTTTCTGCACGGCTCCGGCCGCGTGCTCATACTCGGTTCCCCAGTGGATATTAACTACGGCCAGGTCGGATTGTTTCTTGAGCTCACTGACGATTTTTTCGGCTTCAGCCAAATCAAATTTCTTATAGACCATGCTGAAACCGGCCATCCCGATTTTTAATCCGTTCTTTTCCACTATTGTCGCGCTGCACTCTCCGGCTTCGGCGTCCTGGCATCCTGAAAAACTAAAACCCATGGTTTGCAAATTCTTTCCCGTCTCTATTATACCACGCTGACCCTGATCGGAAAAATGATTATTGGCCAGGTTAAAAAAGTTAAAATTGTATTTTTTTAGCCCGCCTATAAGCTCCGGGCTGAAAGCGAAATCATAAGCGTTGGCCGGAGAATAATGCGCGCCTTTGTCCGTTACCGCGCCCTCCAGGTTGGCTGAAATTATATCCATTCCCTGAAAAAACCTTTGTTCTTCGCCGGCCAGCTCGGAAAAAAGGCTTTCCAAGCCGTCCTTTTTAATTTTCTCCCCGACATGCCGATCCAGCATGAGGTCGCCGAAAAAAAGAAAAGTCGCCCCTGGGTCAGGCTCTTTTTTTCCGCGGTAAAAATAGTAAAACAAATGGCTGGTTGAAGGCGCGTCAATATTGCCCGCCAGCTCGCCGGAATTAGTATGAAAAACCAGTTCAGCTTTTTCCGCCTCTCTTAACTGAGCGAATTTTAAGATCGTATAAACCGAAGCCGGCGAATCAATTTCCAGGCGATAGATTTCGTTCATGGTAAAATTTTCAATTACCTTCCGGCTTTTTTCATCATGCAATTCGGCCGTTGCGAAAGACTGATAATGAGAAAAGTCCGCGCTGGCTAAAACAAGCGTATTTCCTCTTTCAGTATACTGGAAAATTTTTTCCGCCAGAATTTCTGACTCTCCGGCCGTAACATTCGGCTTCAGTATTACGGGAATAATTTTCGCCTGAGGAAAATGTTCCCTGATTATCGGGGTTAAAGCCGTTACCGACGGTTCGTTCGCGATTACCTCATCATCCTCTCCCGCCAAACCGGTTTTTAAAACTTCCTTTACCAGTCCCAATCCTTCATCATCTTCCCTGTCCGTTGTTTTAGGAAACGCGATTTTATATTTTCCCCGGCTGAAATGGTTGGGGCAGATTAAAATTATCTCATCATAATCCTTGCCAGCCAGCCGCGAAAGATAAGATTCTATTTCTTCCCGGACGATTAAGTGATGAGGCAGTATGCCGCCCAGCGCTTTATTCCCGTTATCCGAAAAATTCTTATCTTCTGAAGACCGCGAGCGATTCATTTCTCCGCCGAAAAAAACGCCGCTCAAAAAGTTTTTATCCGGACTTTTGGAAATTTCAAAAAATAGATAAACTAATAATCCTGCCTGTAAAAAAGCAAGCAGGATTAAAGTTAGAATAAGAATTTTGGTTTTAGGCATACTACTTAATGAATCGCTCCGCCCCATTCAACAACCGTAAAGCCGATTCTTTCTTTGCCCGCGAGCCTTTGCTCAGGCGCGCTTATTTTTTCGTCCAATCCTTCAAAATCCATAAATACCCGGATAACCGTATCCGGTCTTGGACTTACTTCAAGCGGCGCCAGCCGGTCAAATTCCTTTTGCGGAACAAAAGTTATGAAATAATAATTTTTGTCCCTCATTCTCGGTTCCCAAAAATCAATGAATTCATCCGCTTCTTTTTTTATCAATCCCTGCCGGTACAATGCTTTCCCGAGAAAACTTTTTACATCCTCTCTCGCAACGACAAAACCCTCTCTCGGGCGGCGGTAATTCAAGCCGTATCCCTCCCAAAAAAGATAATTGTAATTTTTCCCGTCGCCGTAGTTATAAATTTGTCCTTCAGGAGAAGCGCTTACCAGCCATCCGTTATTATAGGCCGGCTCGGTAAGCTTAAATCCGCCGGCGGGATGGACTTTAACCGAAACGTCCGACTGCCTTTCCGGATAAAGATAAATAACCGGCTTGCCGCACTCCACGGCCGGAAGAAACTGAATATTTAAAAACAGCAGGTAGTTGCCGAATGGATCCTTCCAGAAAATAACCGGTTTTCCTGACGAAAAAAGCGTATAGCTTATTTTGTCGTTGATTATTTTAGCATTCTCATTAAAACTCGGGTAATAATTATCATAAATTGGTTTCAGGATTGTCCCGGCTTCTTTTGAATTAACGTCTTTAAACCCGTATATTTTATCTCCATTTCCGGTCGCGCCGATAACATCCAAATCAGAATCTTCTCCCTCGTATTTATCATAACAATACGCTCCGCAACCGCCGATTTTTTTTGTTTCGTACTCAAACTCGCTCCTTTTTCCGCCGGACCAAATAATATCCAGCCGACTGCCAACTTCGCCGACCCCTTTTTCTTCTACAAACGGCAATTCATAATCATACGCCCTTAAAGTCCCGTCATTATTCCTCGCCCAAAAACAGTAATTCTTGTCAACATATATTTTTTTATCTCCGCTGTAGGAAAAAACCGCTGTTAAGTCGTTCATTTCCTGGTAAAAGCGGCCGCCCCAGGAATCATCCGCCGCTTTTAGGCTGATATCCGAACCGGGAATCTTAATTTTAGCCGGCGGATTAAGGTTGGAAATCTCTATCTTGTCATTTAAAATAAAAAAATTATCCGAAAAATTAGTATCAGATAAAAGAACCAGTCTATCGCCGTCTTTAATAAATCGCTCAAAGCTTTCGCCCATCTCCGAAACTATTAGCAGATAAAGACCTTTGTCCTTGTAAGGTCCTTTGGCTATTGTTCCGGTTTTGTAGATGCTATAAAGATTATATTCCTCTTCTTGCCCCGTAAAGTTTTCCAGTTTTTCCCCGTTTAGCGCTTTTCGCGTATTTTCCGTAAGCTCCTCTCCTTTCCAGATTTCCTGCGGCCATTCATACCAATCCACCAGTATGTCGCCATCCGCATCATCCGTTATTAAGGGCTGATTCGGATTATTTTGGCTATTTTCCTGGTTAAATTCATCACCGGCCGGATTTTGGTCTTCGTTTTTCGCAATATCCGCCGAATCGCCGGATTCTTTATTATCAGCAAAGTTATCTTTTACGCTAACATCTTTCTTTCCGGCTTTCTGCTGATAGATATAATAAGCCGTAGCGCCGTTTGAAATGAGGAGCAAAATTACTACCAACGGCAATAAGACTTTCTTAAAATTTATTGTTTTCCAGTCCATAAATTTTGAGTTTAATTTCTTCTGATTTTTATCTCGTAAGCGATTTGTTCAATCTTTCTTAAATTGGTTTTTGCCTGGTCGTATTTAGTCCTTAAGTAGCCGGTCATATCAAACTCAACCAGCTCGGCCATGACAGCGTTAATCATCCCTTTAACCCGCTCGGCTTCGGAAATTTTTCCCCGCGCCGCTTCGTTAGTCGCGAGGCGTACGAGCTCGCCGGTAAGGTCGCAGATGCCGCCGATGTAGCTTTCAATCCCGACTTTCAGTTTAGGAATTTTGTCTATCTTTTCGCCGGACAAAAGTTTAAAATACATTTTCGCCTCAACATATTCTTCCATGGCCGCCTTAAAAGAGCCTTCCTCGTAAAGCCGGGCGCTGGAAAATTTTTTATCAAGGTAGATGAGTTTTTCTTCAATTTCCTTTAATGATTCCCCGGCTTTTTTCCGGTCTTCCCGGTGCAGGGAAAAAATCACCCGCTTTGAATCATGAAGAATCTGGTTAGCGAGGCTTATGATCTGCCTTCTCTCGGCTTCGTGCCGGTCATAATCTTTTTTTAACTGGGCGAAAAACTTTTTGTTCAGCATATTTATTTTATGCGTAACGTAATGCGTTATGCGTTATGCGAAATAATTTACTCTGCGACCCTAAATACCTCTTCTACGCTCGTTATCCCTTTTAACGCTTTTATAAGGCCGTCCTGGGCCATGGTTAAATAGCCTTTTTGCCGGGCATATTCGCGCATGTCGTATTCGGAAATATTGCCGGACAGGATTATTTTTTCCAGTTCTTCGGACATGATTACGATCTCAAAAATTCCCGCCCGTCCTTTGTAGCCGATTCCCTGACATTTCTCACAGCCCTTGCCATGATAAAATTTCAGGCTGGCGCCGTCACGCGAAAGGTTAATTTCGCCGCGGTATTCTTCTTTAATTTTTAATAACGTTTCCATAACCCGAGCCATTGTTTCCGGCTCCAGTTTAACTTCTTCTTTGCAGGTTTCGCAGATCCGCCGGATCAGCCGCTGGCCGATTATCGCGTTGATGGCCGGGGCGAGAAGAAAAGGCTTTACCCCGAGCGAAAGAAAGCGCGGGATAGCGCCGGCCGCGTCGTTGGTGTGGATGGTTGAGAGGACCATGTGGCCGGTTAAGGCCGCCTGGATAGCAGTATCAGCGGTTTCCAGGTCGCGGATTTCGCCGACCATAATGATGTCCGGATCCTGGCGGACTATGGAGCGGAGGGCTTTGGCAAAGGTATAAAATTCCCCGGTCTGGGACTGGTTGACGCCTGAGAGTTGGTATTCAATCGGATCTTCAATAGTGATGATTTTAACTTCCGGCTTGTTCAATTTTTTCATGGCCGCGTAAAGGGTTGTTGTTTTTCCCGAACCAGTCGGCCCGGTCGTAATAACCATGCCGTTCGGGCGTTCAATCTGTTTTTTCAGCCGCTCATAAGCATCACCTACGAGCCCTAAATCGGAAAAATCAAGGCCGACTTTTGAGGACTGCAGAAGCCGCATAACCACACTCTCCCCGCCGTAGGACGTCGGAAGAAAAGACGCCCGGATATCCAGCCGGTCGCCTTTTAAAAAGATGGACATCCGCCCGTCCTGGGGCTTGTTGGCGATATTGATTTTCACGCCAGTCAAAAGTTTTAAGCGGGATATTACTTTTGCCCAGGCCTCTTCTTTTAAAATCGCCGCGTCGTGCAAAATCCCGTCCACCCGGAAACGGACTTTAACGTCTTTTTCTTCCCTTTCAATATGGACGTCGGAAGCGCTTAGCTGGATGGCTGAAGCGATGATGATAGTAACGATTTCGGTTGTTCCGGAAACATTTATTTTTTCCTCAAGCTCCCTGAAATTTTTAAACTGATCCTGGTAGCGCAGAAGATCGTCCTCGGAAATGACCACCCCTTTGATAATCTTATTAACCTTCGGCAGGTTCCGGTAACAGCCCAAAAGATAGTCAAAGCTGTGGCCGGACGCGAGATACAGCCGGACTTCGCTGAAATATTTTTTTTTGAGCTCCTCTTTTAAAGCCAGGACCTTATCGGTCGGCTCGGTCGTTGCCATTAAAATATTCTTTCCGTCGTAAAAAAAGCAGGCGGCTCTAAGCTCCGCGGCTCTCGGCTCCGGAACGAGCTTCAGGGCTTCCTGGCTCACCGGCGTGCCGATCAGGTTTATAAAGGGAAGCCCGAGCGCCTGGGCGTTTCCTTTTATCGCCCGTTCAGTATCCTTTATTTTCAGCTCTGCCTCTTTTTCCTTTAGTTTTGATCCGGCGCCGTCGTCGCTCTTAACCTTGCCTTCGTCAATCAGGTCTTCAATGGATGAAAATGAGTCTTTAGGCATATAGGAAATGTTATTGAGATGGCAGTAAAACTAATTTTGCAACCATATCATTTTTTACCTTTTTCCATTATAGCAGACGCCGGGAATAAAATGAATGGGCCAGGAACCCTAAAACGCGAAAAGCTCCGCAGTGCGGAGCCTGATCAATTTATCGCGATTTAGCAAATCGTCAATCGCAAATCGTCAATCGCAAATCGCAAATCGTAAATCCTATGTCGGGCTGCTGGGAATCGAACCCAGTCTACACCCACCCGAAGGGCGCGTACTACCGGTATACTACAGCCCGCGTATTTATATTGCTCTATTTAATCATTATTCTTATCTTAAATCAAGGCGACAGACAGGATTTACGCGCTTGCGCGTAAATTTTCCCTCTTGTCATCCTGACCCCGAGTTCTCGGGGGAAGGATCTGCGAACGCGATAGTTAATCCAAAGGTTGCTCTATAGATAAAATCAGTCTATAAATTGACCGGCAATTTAGTTATTATGTCCGTAGATCCTTCGCTCTGCTCAGGATGACAAAAAGTGAAGGGCACCTGAATGGAAAAATGAGTTTATCAATCAAGTGCGTAAATTGTACAAGAAAAAGGAAAAATAAGTCCATGATAAAATTTCGGTAATGATTGAGGCCATTGGGTTCACGCGAGTTTTATCTGCGCGATCCCAATGGCCTCGGTTTCTATTTATAAGCACTCCATTTTCCGGAGTCGCCTATCTTTCCTCTCGGACAACAGCCTGGGAGGTCGTCTTTCTTGAGCTTCTTAGCCAGCCGGGTTCGCAGTTTTAAAACGGCCTTGGTATGGATCTGAGAGATCCGGGTCTCCGTATAGCCCAGGACCGTGCCAATTTCCTTCATGGTGAGCTCTTCGTAATAGTAAAGCGCCAGGACCAGTTGCTCCTTCTCGGCGAGGGTGGAGATGGCTTCGGTCAGGTGACCTTTGATCTCCTGCCAGTAGACCTTTTCAAAGAGCTCGTCGGATTCGGTCCCGAGATGGTCTATATACTTGTTCTTGGTGATGACCTCGTGGACGTCCTCCGACAACAGGGAAATCCCCTTAATTTCGTCCAACAGCTTGTGATATTCGTCCATGCCGATACCGAGCTCTTGGACGATCTGCTCGTCCGACGGATGAGCTCCCAGCTTCTGTTCCAATGCCACGAATGCCTTTTCCAGCTCGTTGCTTTTTCGTCTCAATGAGCGGGGTATCCAGTCCATGGAACGGATCTCGTCCAGCATGGCGCCTCTTACCCGGATTCTGGCGTAGGTCTCAAACTGAGCACCCTGGGAGACATCAAACTTGTCTATGGCGTCGATGAGTCCTATGATTCCCGCATTGAAAAGGTCATCCACTTGAACGCTGTCCGGCAGGCGGGCAACCAGCCTCAGAGCAATGTATTTGACCAGGTCGCAATAACGGAGGATATGAAATCCTCTCGTTTCCGCGACTTCCTTGGGCCGCCGCCTTCTCAATGTTTCCATTTCTTCCCTCCTTTGCTCCAATAGGAGCTGAAAAAGCCAAATCCAAACATCCCGCAAAATCGCGAAACAAACAAACAAATATTTTAATTAAAAAGATCGCAAAATATAAAAACATCTTAACCCAAAAGTTAAGACGGAATTACCAAGTTAAAATAACCCCGGTATTACAAAATCAATTATAAAACTTTTAACTTTTCACTTTTAGCTTTTAACTACTTCCCCCGATCCATGGCCTCATTGGCTAATCGGTCGGCTTCCTTGTTTTTTTCCCTCGGAATATGCGTAAACTTAACCTTTTTAAAACCTAAAGTCAAGTTATGGACTTTTAAAAATAACGGCGCGATTCCTTCGTTTTTTACCTTATACTCGCGCTTTAATTGTTTAACAACCAGCTCCGAGTCAAGATAAAAATCAAGCTCTTCCGGGTTAAAAACCCGGGCTTTTTCTAAGGCCGCGATAACCGCTTTATACTCGGCCTGATTATTAGTGGCCACGCCCAGGAATTCAGACACAATAAAAACTTCAGCGCCATCGGGATCGTAAGCAATCGCGCCAATCCCCGCCGGCCCCGGATTGCCCCGCGCCCCTCCGTCGGTGTAGATAGTTATTTTCGCGAAACTCATAACTCATAACTCATAACTCATAACTCAGCCCGTAACTTAAAAACGTTACGGGTTATGAGTTATGAGTTACGAGATTTTATATCTATAATCTTCAATTGCGCTTCCCGCCTCCCGTTATACTCATTAATCTCCGGATAATAAACCAGGTTAATTTTATCGCCAATCCTTAAATCTTTGCGTTCCGCCGCCTGGCCGAAACCGATGGCGTTAATCAGACCGGAATTTTCACTCTTTAACCTTAGTTTCAGATGCTGATTATCAGCGCCCATTCTCATAATATCCATGACAGTAATACCTTTGGAAACGAACTTCGGCTTCTCATTCCCCGCCCCGAACGGCGCGAATTTTTCCAGCTCTTTTATAAACTCCTCGTTTATTTCAGAAAGGTCAATTTCCGCGTCAACTTTAATCTTCGGCCGGAGGTTTAGTTTTCCGAGCTCGCTTTCGGCGATTGCTTCCATCATTTTTTTAAAACCTTCAAGGTTTTCTTTTTTAAAAGAAAAACCGCAGGCCGCCGGATGACCGCCGTACTTGTCCAAATATTGTGAACAGCGCTCAACGGCATGGATCAGATTAAATTCCTCTATACTCCGGCCCGAACCTTTCCATTCCCCTCCCTGTCCGACCGTGATTACGAGAGCCGGAAGATAATACCTTTCCGCGATCCGGCCGGCAATGAGGCCGACCACGCCTTCATTCCAGGCTTCCTTTTCAATTCCTTTATCCGCGACGGCGATAATAATCTTTTTACTGGCGCGATCCGAGTCGACTTCCAGATCGGCGATGATTTCTTCGGTGATTTTCTCTGTAATCATCTGGCGCTCTATGTTCCTTCCGTTCAACGAACCGGCTAGAGCTTTGGCTTCTTTAGAATCGCGGGTAATAAGGAGCTCGTAAGCCGTGTTAGCGTGATCAAGCCGTCCGGCCGCGTTAAGCCTGGGCCCGAGCTGGAAGCCGATATTCCAGCTGTCAAGCGTCCGGCCGTTATTTATCTGCGAAATATTAATTAATTCTTTTAATCCAACGCGCCTGTTTTTATTTAAAACTTCCAGCCCTTTTTTTACGAGAATCCTATTTTCGCCCCGCAAAATTACCATATCAGTAACCGTGCCGATAGCCACTAAATCCAAAATCCTTTCTTTTAATTTTTCCTTATCTTCCCCGCTGAGACTGGACGCGGCGATAACTGCCGACGCGAGCTTAAAAGCCGTTCCTACGCCGGCCAAAGATTTAAACGGATATTTTTCTTCCGGAAGATTGGCGTTGATTATGAGGCAATCAGGCCAGGCTTTTTTTTCTTCCGGCGCCGAATGGTGGTCAGTAACAATCACATCCAGTCCGAGCTCTTTCGCGTACCGGACCTCGGCCGCGTTGCGGATTCCCGTATCCACGGTTATTACCAGTTTGACGCCGTTATTTTTCGCTTCTTCCAAAGCGCCCTTATTTAAGCCGTAACCTTCGGTCGTCCGGAACGGGATATAGACTCCTGTGTCGGCCTTTAAGGTGTTAAGTGTTTCGGTCATGACAGCGGAAGCCGTAACCCCGTCGGCATCGTAATCGCCGTAAACGAGAATTTTATTTTTTTCCTTTATATGCCTGATGATAAGCGGAACGGCCGCCGCCATGTCGTTGAATTCAGCCGGGTCATGGAGTTTTTCGTAGCCGTCGTTTAAAAACTCCTCCATCTCTTCCCCGGAATTAAGCCCCCGGTTAAAAAGCAATTGTAAAATAACCCGATTATGTTCGGGGTATTTTTTTATTATTTCATCACTAATTTCCGGCGCGATTTGCCACTTTTTTTTCATATATACTGATTCAAGAATAACACATCGCCACCTTACATGAAAGCCATGCCAACGCTAAAGATTATCATGGAAATGATAATCATGACGCTAAGGATCGCCCAGACGATTTTTACGATTTTCTTTTGCTTGGCCATAAATAGAATTTTTAATTCTATAATTTTATAATTTTTAAACCAATACCTTAATTATTAATGTTTAAAAATTCAAGCATTAAGAAATTATTTAAAAATTACAAAATTAAAAATTATAAAATTACCTCTTTAGTATCTTTATAAAAGTATCGCTCGGTATTTCAACTCTCCCTTTGCCGTGCTCCATCATCTTCTTCTTTCCTTTCTTCTGCTTTTCTAAAAGCTTTCTCTTCCTCGTAACGTCCCCGCCGTAGAGCTTGGCGGTTACATCCTTGCGCATAGCGGAGAGCCTTTCGGAGGCGATTACTTTTCCGCCGATGGCCGCCTGAAGTTTTATCATGAACATCTGCCTCGGCAGGGTTTCTTTTAAAGTCTCCACCACTTCCTTGCCCCGCCGGAAAGCTTCGTCCCGGTAAACGATCATGGAAAGCGATTCCACCTCGTCTTCGGCAACCAATATATCCATCTTAACGACATCGGCCGGACGATAGCCGGAAAACTCATAATTGACCGAAGCGTAACCCGAACTCACGCTTTTTATCTTATCATAAAAATCGGTCAGGATCGTCGCCATGGGCGCCGTGTAATGAAGGATCGCCCGGGTAACATTGATGAATTCGGTATTTTTGTAAATACCCCTTTTATCCTGAATTAAATTCATGGCCGCGCCCATGTATTCCTTGGGAATAATAACATCCAGAGTAACCCACGGCTCTTCAATTTTTTCAATTTGGGAAAAATCGGGTAATTCGTGCGGGCTATGGATTATGAGCGCCCCGTCGCTGTCAAGGTTTTTCAGGCGGCGCTGGTCCAGTGATTTAACTGATTTTAAAAAGACCCGGTAAGCGACGCTCGGGGTGGTAACGACGATATTGAGGTTATACTCGCGCTTGAGCCTTTCCTGAAAAATTTCAAGGTGCAAAAGCCCTAAAAATCCGCAGCGGAAACCAAACCCCAAAGCGTCCGAATGCTCAGGTTCATAAGTAAGAGCTGCGTCGTTTAATTTTAACTTTTCCATGGCTTCCCGCAACTGCTGGTACTCATTGCCTTCCTGGGGAAAAATTCCCGCGAACACCATGGGCTTTACTTCTTTATAGCCCTTTAAAGGCGCGACCGGAACATTCAATCCGATCCCCCCCTGCGCCGCGGCATTAACATTAGTGATCGTATCGCCCACCCGGCATTCATTAACGTTCTTAAATCCGGTAGCGATGTAGCCAATCTCTCCGGCTTTTAATTCGCCGGTTGATTTATAGTCCGGAGTAAAAATTCCAACGTCCGTAGCCTCGCTTTTCGCCCTGGTCGCCATCAAATAAATCTTTTCACCCTTTTTTATTTTCCCCTCCATCACCCGGATAAAAGCGAGCACCCCCCGGTACTCGTCATAAGTTGAATCAAAAATTAACGCCCTAAGCGGTTTTTCATAGATAGACCGGTCATTTCCTCCGCCGGCGCTTTTCGCGCTCGGTGCTGAAACATGATTAACCACCGCCTGCAGAATATCCGTGACACCCTCTCCGGTCTTTCCCGACGCACTTATGATTTCCTCTTTTTTGCAACCGATTAATTCTATGATTTCATTTTTTGTTTTTTCCACGTCAGCGGCCGGCAAATCAATTTTATTCACCACCGGAATAATGGTAAGATTTTCTTCCAAAGCCAAATACAGGTTGGCGAGCGTTTGCGCCTGGATACCCTGAGTCGCGTCCACAAGCAAAATCGCCCCTTCTACGGCCGCCAAAGAACGCGAGACTTCGTAAGTAAAATCAACGTGTCCGGGAGTGTCAATGAGGTTAAATAGATATTCTTCGCCGCCGCTGGATTTAAATTTCATGGAGACCGGCTGAAGTTTAATAGTAATGCCCCGTTCGCGCTCAAGATCCATCCGATCCAAAACCTGATCCTTCATTTTCCTTTTTTCAATCGTTCCGGTAATCTCCAGCATCCGGTCGGCCAGGGTGCTTTTTCCGTGATCTATGTGGGCGATAATACAAAAATTCCTGATGTTTTTCATGTCAATTTTAGCGTTATTATCCTGTTTTTATGTTACAGGCAAGCAGGGAACAAAAATATTTGTTCCCTGCTTTTCGTCTACCATTCTTCGTCTCCCCTTCTTATTTTTTAAACCAAGCTAGTTTATCCCCAATACATCCCGCATATCATATAATCCAGGCGGTTGGTTTACTATCCATTTAGCCGCCCGGATGGCGCCTCGGGCAAATGTGTCCCGGCTCGCGGCCCGGTGCGTAAGCTCAAGGCGCTCCCCGAGTCCGCCGAAAATAACCGTATGGTCGCCGACAATATCCCCGGCTCTTATCGTCTGGATGCCGATTTCTTTTTTCGTCCGCTCGCCGATAAGTCCATGGCGCGAATACACGGCCGTTTCGCCCAAATTCCTTTCCAAGGCTTTTGCTAAGACTTCGGCCAGTTTCATGGCCGTTCCCGACGGCGCATCTTTTTTAAACCTATGATGGGCTTCAATTATTTCCGCGTCATACTCATCGCCTAAAAGTTTCGCCGCCTCGGCCGCCAGTTTAAATAAGACATTCACACCGAGGCTCATGTTCGGAGCGAGCACGACAGGAATATTTTTCGCCAGTTCTCGCGCTTCGTCCATCTGACCGACAGAAAAACCGGTAGAACCGATTACAATTGATTTTCCGGCTTTGGCCGCGGCGCTAAGATGCTTAAGCGACGCCTCGGCATTAGTAAAATCAATAATTACGTCGCAATCATTAATGGCTTCTTCCACGTTTCCGGCGGTTAATTTACCGGTCGGCGTTCCGCCGATAATTTCCGCCAAATCTTTTTTAGCTTTGGCATGACCCGGCGATTCAAAACCCCCGGCCAGCTCAACGCCTTCGGTTTCTCCTAAAAGCTGGGCGATCCGCGATCCCATTCTTCCACCGATTCCGGCCACGGCAACGCTGATTATATTATTTTTATCTGCAAACATAAATAATTCAAAAATTAAAATTAAATCAACCCGTGTTTTTCCATTACTTCTTTCAGTTTACTCCGGTTAACTTCGGCCATCGGAACGAGCGGCAGGCGCATTTCACCGGATTCCAGCTTGCCCATCATGGCGAGCGCCGTTTTTACCGGCCCGGGATTGGTTTCATAAAACATGGCGTGGCAAAGGGGCAGAAGTTTATAATAGAGTTTCCGGGCTGTTTCATGATTGTCGGCGAAAAATTCATCGCATAACGCCGACATGTCGCGCGGCGCGACGTTTGAAGTAACTGAAATGACTCCGCGCCCGCCGACGCATAAAAGCGGATAAACAAGCGAATCTTCACCGGACAAGACAATAAAATCCTCACCGCATAACCCGATAATATCAGTCGCCTGCTTCATGCTGCCGGAGGCTTCTTTTATCCCGATGATGTTGGTGATTTTAGCGAGCCGAGCGACTGTCGCCGGATCTATGCACACACCGGTCCGTCCCGGGACATTATAGAGGATTATCGGGATATCAACGCTTTCGGCGATTTTTTTAAAATGTTGATAGAGTCCTTCCTGCGTCGGCTTATTGTAATAGGGAGTAATAATAAGAGCTGCGTCAGCGCCCTCGTCCTTGGCCTTTTTAGTAAGCTTTAGGGCTTCGACCGTATTGTTAGATCCGGTGCCGGCGATTACCAAAATCCGACCCTTAACCTGGTCAATAGCGATTTCAATTACCCGATTATGTTCATCATGGGTAAGAGTAGCTGACTCGCCCGTGGTTCCGCAGGGGATAATGGCCTTTATTCCCCCGGCAATCTGGAACTCAATTAATTCCCGGAATTTTTCCTCATCCACTTCGCCGTTTTTAAAAGGCGTAACAATAGCGGTCATAGCGCCGGAAAATTTTTCTTTTAATAACCCTGGTTCTTGAGAACTTGTCATATTATTTAGATCGCCCCGTGAAAGACAGAGCAAAAAATTAAGAGCAAGCCTATATTTCATAATTATCACACAAATCATAAATAAGCAAGCTAAAAAGGTTGATTTTATTGTTGAATGAGGGTATATTAAAATTAATTTCCAATTTCCAATTTCTAATTTCTAATAACTTAAAAATTATAAATTTAGTCATTGAAAATTGTTTAAAAATTACAAAATTAAAAATTAAAAATTTTAAACCATGCCCATACCTAAAGACTTTAAAAACCGAGCCTTTCCGCTTCTGCCGAAAATACTAAAAGACTTCAGGCCTAAGCTTTACGGCAGGAATTCAACCGGACTGGATGCCGCTCTTTCCCCGGGTTTTCATCTTTACGACGAAAAAGGCATCCGCGAACGCTTAAGGCTCATGAAAAAACTTTTCTTTACCGAGCACCCGGGAATGGAATTTTTCGCCGTTAAAGCCAACCCTAATAACGCCCTTTTGAAAATCATTAAGGACGAAGGTTTTGGGCTGGACTGTTCTTCCCCGGCTGAGCTCGTTCGGGCGCGAATGCTAGGCTTCCCGAAGGAAAAAATAATGTTCAGTTCCAATAATACCAACCCGGATTTTTATGAAGCCGTTATGGACACCGGCTGTATTTTAAATCTTGACGACATAAGCTATATAGACAAACTGCCTTATATGCCCGAACGGATCTGTTTCCGCTACAATCCGGGCCCGGGAAAAAGCGAAGGATCTAATGAATTTGTCGGCAATCCGGTTGACCAGAAATACGGAGTGCGCCACGACCAGATCGTTTCAGCTTACCGCAAAGCTAAAGAAAAAGGAGTAAAAATTTTCGGGCTGCACACAATGTTTGCCACTAATTGCCTGGACGCCATTGCTTTGGGCGGCATTGCAAAAATGCAGTTAGAGATAGTGGAAGAAATCCAGACCGCGCTGGATATAAAATTTGAATTCGTCAATATCGGCGGCGGCATCGGCATTGAATATCGCTACGGCGAGGAACCATTAAACGTTCCTCTCGTCGCCCAAATGACCAATAAAGCGTTTTCCGATTTTAAAATTAAGCATGGCTATACCCCCCTGCTTTACGCTGAATTCGGGCGCTGGATCGTCGGCCCTTTTGGCATGCTGGTCGGCCGGGCAGTCAATAGAATGAATAAATACAAAAATTTTTCCGGCGTTGATTTTTGCGACTGGGCGGATATCGCCCGGATGGTCATTTACCCGGCCTATCACGAGGTTAGCGTCTTAACGCCGGATGGCAGGGAAAAATTTACAGCCGATGGAAGTGAAGCGATTTCTCTGGTCGGGCCGCTTTGCGAAAACCGGCACATGGTTTCCGATCGTAAACTGCCGAAAATTTCCGAAGGCGATATTATTGTCGTCCATGACACCGGCGCCCACGGGCTGGCCATGAAAATGAACTATAACGGCTGGACCGCTTCGCAGGAACTGCTTTTGCGTCCGGATAATTCGGTTTTAAGAATCAGCCGGGCCGAAACAATAGGCGACTTAATGAAAACCGAACTGGACATGGAAGGACAAGAATTAACGGTTAAATACTAAACAACCCATATTATGCTAAACTCATGGCTACCTCAGGGCGGCGAAAATATTTTTCAAAAAGTTAAACGGGAGCGGGACGAGGCTCTTAAAAAAGGCATAAAGCTTTGGCCGCTCTCATTCGGCCAGCCGGCCGGAGCGGCGCTTCTTTCGGCGAGAAAAAAAGCGGGCGAAGCCGTTATGAGCGAAGAAGAGTCAATGCACGAATACCAGGATAACGGCTCGCCCGGAGTAAAAGATTTTGCCAAAAGATTTATTAGCGCCCACTTTAATTCCGAAATTGCGAAAAAAATATCAGCCGCGGACGACGCTGGCCGGCTTGACTTTCTCCCTACCCCGGGAACAAAATCCATGCTCGGCCTGATTCCAATGGCTTCGGGACTGATCCGCAAAAACAATGAAAACCAAGCTCATAACCCGAAGTTAAGAGTCGCGACCATGACCGAACCCGGCTATCCTACTCCGGCGGTCTGGTGCGATTATCTCGGAGCCGATAACTACGCTTTAAAAACCAATCCAAAAAATGATTTTATTTTTTCCTTAAAGGACATATTGCCCGGCACCAGCCTGATTATGGCCAATTATCCGCATAACCCGTCCGGCCAGATAGCGGATAAAAAATTCTGGCGCGAACTTTGCGCGTTTTGTTCTGAACACGGTATTCGCTTATTCAACGACGCGGCTTACGCGATTTTAACTTTTACGGACACCGCTTCCATGCTGGCGGAAACAGCGATAGAATTCCCGGAATTATCCTGGGCTGAAGCCTATTCTTCATCAAAAGTCATTGCCAACGGCACGGGCTGGCGGATTGGCGCTATTGCCGGCTCCCGCGATTTCATGGCCGATATCCGGACGATTAAAGGCAATACTGACTCGGGTTTTTTCGCCCCGGCCGCCGCCGGAGTTTTAGCGTCGCTAGAAGAAGACATGGAAGGAATAATAAAAAACCGGGACATGTACGCCCGGCGGCTTAAACTACTGATAAAACTTTTAACCGAACGCGGCATGCGGCCGGCCGTAATTCCCAAAGCGACGTTTTTCACGATTTGGCTTACCCCGAAAATCGCCTTTGGAAAGGCGGTCAAATCCGCCGCGGAATTTAATAAGCTGATGATTGAGAAAACCGGCGTCGTCGGCATCCCCTTTGAGCCTTACCTCCGTTATACCGTAACTAATCCGATTGAAAACGAAGAATGGACAGAAGCGATTATTAAAGCCTTTGACCAAGCCAAAATATCTTATTAAGCACAATAACAAATTACCAATTATCAATGATCAATTTTCAATGAATCAATTTTTTAATTTTCAAAACTGATTTTAAAAAACATTGGAAAATTTAAAATTGAAAATTCATTGGTCATTGAAAATTGGTAATTGATAATTGATTTAGATTCCTCTCGCCTCGCCCTTGTCTTCGGTTTCCAGCTTAGACCAGGGTAGGCGGCGCTTAAAAGAATTCCAAAAAGCGAAAAATTCTTCGCTTTGCAAAAGGCGGCAGAATAGAAGAAAAACCGCGATGCCGCCGAGTCCCGAGAAAAGTCCCTGGAACGCCACGCCGAGAAATGTATCCATGTCTATAAACGGCCAGACCACGAGTTTTAACCCCTGGACGGACAGGCCGCAGGCAACGGAAGCGAGAATAATTTTCAACGTTGAAACCAATATCCTTTTCTCGTCCAACTTTCCGGTCTCCATTCTGAGATAAATCCAAAGCAGGATAAAGTTAATGGTACTGGAAATGGAAAAAGCCAAAGCCAGGCCGGCGACGCCCAAAGGAAGACAAGCGCTTACTCCGCCAAAAGGGCTGAACATTACTCTGCACGACATAATTTTAGGAAGCCAAAGGCAGAGCCCGGTATTCATGGCCACGGAAAACAAGCCGATGTAAAAAGGCGTCCGGCTGTCGTGCCGGGCGTAAAAAACCCGAACCAGAAGCGGCATGAGCGCCTGCGCTAGAAGGCCGATAGTAAAAAAAGCTAGGGTATCAATAGTCATAATCGTATCCTCCCAGTCAAAATGGCCGGAACCAAGGATTACCCGGACAATCTGCGCCCGCAAAGTGAGGAGCAGGACGGCGGAAGGAATAATAAAAAAAATAATTTGTCTGGCGGCTAAAGAAAAACTTTCCACTAATTTTTCACGATGAAAAGCCTCCCGCGCCAGCGTCGGAAAAACCGCGACGGCGTAAGAAATCCCGAAAATTCCAACCGGAAACGATTGTAAATTATTAGCAAGATTAAATACCGTGAGCGAACCGCTCTTCAGGGTTGAGGCGATGATAGTTAAAACTACGAGGTTAATCTGGGTTATGGCGAGCGACATGGTCCGCGGCCCCATCATCCGCATAATTTTCCGCAAATTCTTTTCTTTCCAGTCAAGTATAAAACGATAGCGAAAACCGAGGCTCCGGACCGAAGGCCATTGGACGAGCATGTGAAGTAGCGCGCCGAGCGTTACGCCCCAAGCCAGGCCGTGGACGCCGAAAAAAGGTGTTAAAAACAAAGCGCCTAAAATTATCCCGACGTTGTAAAAAACCGGCGCTAAAGAATAAATAAAAAAACGCCTAAACGACTGGAGGATGCCGCCGAGTACTGAAGAGACCCCTAAAAATATCGGCGATAAAAACATGATTCGCGTAAGGCTCACGGTAAGCGCTAACTTCTCCCCGCTGAATCCCGGAGTGATGAGGCGGGTTAAAAACGGCGCGGCAATTATTCCAATAGCGGACAATATAATCAGGCTTACGGCCAGTAAATTTAAAATGTTGCTGGCGAGCAACCAGGCTTCGGCGTTTCCGTCTTTTTTCTCATTGCCGTTCTGTTTTTTTTCCAAAAATTTTTCGCGTCTTTCGTCTTTCTTTCCGTGTTTTAGCAAGGAGGTAAAAACCGGGATAAATCCGGCTGACAGAGCGCCTAAAACCAACAAGTTAAAAATTAAATCCGGCACGCGAAAAGCGGCATAATAAATATCCAAAGTATCGCCGGCGCCGAACTCGCTCGCGAGAATCCTATCCCTGAATATCCCCAAAAGCCGGCTGACTAACGAAAAAAAAGCCACCATGGCGGCCGCCAGGGTGATGCTGTTAATTTCCCCGTTTAGAATTTTTTTAATCATAACAAATCTTTGATAATTTCCTTTGTCTTTGCGGCAATAGAGTCCCAATCGTAGTTATTTTGAACCAATCTTTTTCCGTTTTCAATTATTTTCTTCCTCAGATAAAAATCATCTAAAAGAAGAATTATTTTTTCCTTTATTGACGCCGGGTTGCTCGCCTCGCAAAAAACCCCTGTTTCATTATCTTTTAAAAAATCCGGAATCCCGCCGACTGGCGTGGCGATAACCGGAATCCCGGCCGCCATGGCTTCTAAAAAAACATTTCCCAACCCCTCGCTAAGGGACGGGCGGATAAAAACATCGCTTATCCAAAGATATCGCGGCACTTCATTATGCGGAACGCTTCCCAGGAACAAAATTCTTTCTTTCAGGTTTAGTTCTTCCGAAAGCTCTTTAAGCCGGCCTTCCAATTCTCCACCGCCAATAACCAATAATTTACATTTAGGCTCGGGTTTTTCCTTCAGAAGTAACTCCATCGCTCTTATCAAATCCTCAATCCCGTTCTTTTTCACCAATCTGGAAACGGTAATCACAACTCTTTCACTCTCCCCTATTCCTAATTTAGATTTTAAATTTTGATTTGTAATTTTTAATTTTGAATTTTTAATTTTGAATTTTCTTATGTCTACCCCGTTCGGCACGATCGCTATCTCGCATCTCGCCCCGGACGAAACCGCGCGTTTTTTTAAGCTCGCGCTAATGGCGGTAATATAGTCGGCCTTTTTTATCGCCAGCCTGTGGATTGGCTGTACAAAAATTTTGAACAGGGCCTCATTATCCAGCGCGTAGCGCTTAAGATGCTCTTCCTCATCTCCCTCCTGCATGTTAAGCAGGAGTTTTTTTTCCGGAAAAAACATTTTAAAAAAAGAAGCTGCTAAGCTTCCCTGGCTGGCCATAATTGACCAGGCTACGGAATAATTATTTTTTCGGTTAAGGCTTAAAGCTTTAAAGAACCCGAAAAAAGGAAGCAAAAACTTATCCAGTTTAGTTCCAAAGCCAACGCGAAAAACATTTACCCGGCCAATCTTTTCCTGTCGGGGCAAAACCCTGTCCAGCCTGGCGGTAATCAAATCAAATTCAATATCCTTAATCCTGCCGGTAATCTCCTTAACCGCGATTTCCGCTCCGCCAATAAGCGGCAGGTAAGCCGTGGAAAAAATCAAAACTTTCATTTATAAACGATTAAATTACGGTTTTAAAATATTCAACCGTCTTTTTAAGACCGTCTTCCAAAAGAACTTTCGGCTCCCAGCCAAGCATTTTTCTCGCGAGAGCAATATCCGGTTTTCTCCGCCGGGGATCGTCCTCAGGCAGGTTTTTATAAACTATTTTGCTTTTGGAGGCGCAAATTTCAATAACCTTTTCAGCCAGTTCTTTGATGGTAAATTCTCCCTCGTTTCCAAGATTAACCGGACCGATAAATCCTTTATCGTTTTCAATCATCTTTATCATGCCAGCGACCAGGTCATCAACATACTGGAAAGAGCGGGTCTGCGATCCGTCGCCGTAAATGGTGATGTCTTTATTTTTCAGAGCCTGGACAATAAAATTAGAAACCACCCGGCCGTCGTTTATCGCCATATTCGGCCCGTAAGTATTAAAAATCCGGACAACGCGGATTGGAAGTTTGTGCTCTCGCCAGTAGTCAAAAAAGAGGGTTTCGGCGCACCGTTTCCCTTCGTCATAGCAGGAGCGCGGCCCGACCGGATTTACGTTCCCCCAGTATGATTCAACCTGAGGATGGACTTCCGGATCACCGTAAACCTCGGAAGTGGAAGCCTGAAGGATTTTCGCGTTAAGCCTTTTAGCGAGGCCAAGCATATTAATTGACCCGTGGACAGAGGTCTTCGTCGTCTGCACCGGGTCAGACTGATAATGGATAGGCGAAGCCGGACAGGCCAGGTTATAAATTTCGTCCACTTCAATGTAAAGCGGAAAAGTAATGTCATGCCTTACCAGTTCAAAAAGTTTGTTATCCAGCAAATCCAAAACGTTTTCCTTATTGCCGGTAAAAAAATTGTCAGCGCAAACTACCTCATTTCCCCGCTTTAAAAGTTCGCGGCAGAGGTGCGACCCGATAAATCCGGCGCCGCCGGTAACTAAAATACGCTTCATAAACTAACAATCAATTTATCCGCCTTTGGCGGAAAAATTGTAAATTGATAATTGATAATTGGATTATATTCCCATCTCTTTCTTATACTCCACAATCCATTCAGGAAGATTGACGGCCGGCTCCCAACCGAGAAGCTCTTTAGCGAGGCTCGTATCGGCGAGCGTCTCGCGCGGTTCAATCCTCGGCGCGATATGTTCAGACGGGCCGCCGATCATGGCCGCCAGTTCGTTGACGCTGAAGTTATGACCCCGGCCGATATTAATCACCTCGCCTTTTACGGCTTTATCGCTTTCGGCCGCGAGGATATTGGCCCGGACCGCGTCAATCACCGAAGTATAATCCCTTTTCTGTTCCCCGTCGCCGGTTATGGTCATGGGCTTATTTTCCAGTCTCTGCTTAACAAAAATTCCCATCACCAGGCAATAGGCTCCTTCGGTTGCCTGCCTTTTGCCGTAAATATTAAAGTACCGGAGCGAGACCGTTGGCAATCCGTAAATTTCCGAAAACAGCCGACAATAAAGTTCGCCGACGTATTTCTGCAGCCCGTAGGGGCTTAAAGGGCTGACCGGCATTTTTTCGTTCAGGGGCATCTCGGTCTGGTTGCCGTAGGCTGACGATGAAGCGCTATAAACAACTTTCTTAACTTTGGCGTCGCGGGCGGCGATAAGGACGTTTAAAGTACCGTTCAGGTTTATTTCATTGGAAGTCGCCGGGTCTTCAATGGAAGGCTGGACCCGGGGAAAAGCGGCCAGGTGAAAAACATAATCCACCCCACTAAACAAAGGCTTTATGGTTTCAAAGTTCCGGATGTCAGCTTTATAAAACTTGGCTCCCGGATTAATATTATCTTTATTCCCGGTAGACAAATTATCTATAATAACCACCTCATCCCCCCGTTCTATAAGGGCGTCAACTAAATTTGATCCGATAAATCCGGCTCCGCCGGTGACTACGCATTTAGCCATAATGTATTAATTTTCAATTACCAATTATCAATTTACAATAAATTTTCAATGTTTTAATTTTTCAATTTTTAAACATTTGAAAATTGAAGAATTGTTTAATTGGAAATTCATTGGTCATTGAAAATTGATAATTGATCATTTTTTAGAATAAGCTTGCAATTTCTCTTATTTTTTCATGTTTAGTATTTCATCGCCATATACTCCAACGAGCAAGTCTAAATCCTTGCCGCTCTTTATGAGTAAGCCGTTATTTTTATCCTTCATCGCGTTTAAAAAAGCCAGTCCCTCCTTATCTCCCACCAAATCTTTATAAAGCGAGGTAAGGGCGGCAAAATCTTTTATAAAGCAATGACCTCCGGCTCCCCTGCCGGTCTGGTGGATCGGCTGAAGATGGGTGCTGCCGAGCCTCGGGTCGGCGCCAATCGCGTCCCGCACGTTTTCCCATTTACATCCGAGCTTATCGGCGATATCATAAAGCAAATTAACAAAAACGACTTTTAACGCCAAGAGTCCGTTACCGGCGTATTTTATCAATTCAGCTTCCCGGGAAAAACAGACGAGCCCGAAAGGCGCAAAAGGCAAAACCTCCATCACTTCTTTGGCTTTCTTCTTAAAAGTTTCATCAAGGCTCGGTATCCCGACAATATTGCGGTTAGGATTGGCGGCGTCATAAGCGGCCGAAGCTTCGGAGAGGAACTCCGGGGAATGGACGACAAAAATTTTTCGGTTTTCCGCCTGGATTGATTCGGTCGTGCCCGGCAGGATGGTTGATTTGATTACGGCGATTTTCCCTTCGCCGACTTCTTTAATAGCTTTCCTTAAGATGCTGTCGTCAAAACCGTCGGGCGTGGTCGGCGTCGGCACGGCGATAAAAACGATATCGCAGTCTTTTACTTTTTCCCGATTTCTAACATAAGGCTCTTCTAATGAGTAGCGCACCACCTCATAGCCCCTTTTTTCAAAATCGTCGGCATAATTTTTCCCGATCCAACCCTGGCCGATAAATCCGATAAGTTTACCCATAAGTTTGATTCTTACTGATTATTATTCTATTATTATGTAAAAGGCGGTAAAAGTCAAAAATTATAATCCGGGACGCGCGACACATAACCAGTCTGCTGAATTGCTTTAAAGCTGACATGAACATTGTGCGTTATATGTTATGCGAAAAAAAATCCTCTACCTCATCACCCAATCCGAAACAGGCGGCGCCCAGCGCTATGTTTTTGATTTGGCCAAAAACCTAAAAGAAGAGTATGACATAAGTGTCGCTTTTGGCCCGCTTCGCTGGAGCTATGGCGAAGCGGGCCAGCAAAGCGAGGCGAGGAAGCCGGGTAAAACCAGCGAACTGGCAAAAACCTTAAAAAATGAAAATATTCCCTATTATATTATCCCCCATCTTAAAAGGGACATTTCACCTTTCAATGATGTAGCCGCGATTTCTGAAATTGTTGCGTTGCTAAAAACAATTCAACCGGAAATATTACACCTAAACAGCTCAAAAATCTCCATCCTCGGCTCCTTGGCGGGCTTATTTATAAAATTAAAAATTAAAAATTGTAAATTAAAAATTGTATATACCGCCCACGGCTGGGTCTTTAACGAACCCATGTCATTTCTAAAAAAACTCTTTTATAAATGGACGGAAAAAATTACCGCGCGTTTTAAGGATAAAATTATCTGCGTTTCCGAATTTGACCGGCAAGCCGCCTTAAAAGAAAAAATCGCCCCGCCCGAAAAATTAATCACAATCCATAATGGCATTGGACCGATCAACTTTTTATCGCGGGAACAAGCGCGGAAAGAAATTGAATTTAGAATTAAGAATTTAGAATTAAGAGCGCAGAATAAAATTATTATCGGTTCTGTCGGTAATTTATATAAAACCAAGGGCTATGAATATCTCATTGAGGCCGCCAAAATCCTAAAAGAAAAATTCTTAATTCCCCGTCTCGCCCTCGGCGAGCCGAGGCGGGTTAATTCTAAATTTTTAATTTTTATAATTGGCGAGGGTAAAGAAAGAAAAAAACTGGAAGCGCTAATTAAAAAAAACAATCTTGAAGATATGGTTATTCTGGCTGGCCGGATTCCGGACGCCGCGAGACTGCTCAAAGCTTTTGATATTTATGTTTGTTCCTCAGTCAAGGAAGGTTTATCCTACACTTTAATTGAAGCTCTGCGAGCCGGACTGCCGATCGTTGCCACTAATGCCGGCGGCAATCCTGAAATTATCGCGGGCGCCGCGGACGGAGCGCTTATTCCGGTCAAAGACGCGAAAACGCTCGCCAGCCAAATTGAAAAATTCATCAAAGACAAAATCCCGGCCCGGGAACTTTCATCTCTCAGACAAAAAAACCCCCAGGAATTCACACTTGATAAAATGATAAAAAAGACAAAAGAAATTTACAATAGTCTATGACTCTATGACTCTATGAGACAAATATTTCTTCCCTTTAATCTTATCCGGCAAATACTCCTGCTCTTCTTTATAATTATAATCAGGCGAATACTTATAGCCGGCGCCATAACCCAAATCCTTCATCAAACCGGTCGGGGAGTTCCGGATATGGAGCGGCACCGGCAGGTTACCAAGCTCCCTGACGTCTCTTTCGGCATTGCCGTAAGCAATATATAGCTCATTGGATTTCTTGCATTTCGCAAGATAGGTAACGGCTTGGGCGAGTACTACTCCGCACTCGGGCATCCCGATAAAATGACAGGCCTGATAAGCGGCGACGGCCTGTTCCAGCGCCCGGGAATTGGCAAGCCCGATGTCTTCGGACGCGAACCGCACCAGCCGTCTCGCCACGTATAAAGGATCTTCCCCGCCGGAAAGCATCCGGGCGAGATAATAAAGAGCCGCGTCCGCGTCCGAACCGCGCATAGATTTATGCAGAGCGGAAATAATATTGTAATGTTCTTCGCCGTCCTTGTCGTACATGAGGTGGGATTTCTGGAAAGCCTCTTCAATTTCTTTCCCGCCGATTTTGCCCGCTATGCCGCTTAAATATTCAAGCGCGTTTAAGGCCGCGCGGGCGTCGCCGTTTGACATCCTGGCGATTAATTTTATATCGCCATCGGCGATTTCAACTTTTTTTCCGCCAAGCCCGTGTTCTTCATCAGCCAAAGCCCTTTTAATAATTGTTTCCAGCTCGCTTCCGGAAAGCTGGTCTAAAACAAAAACCCGGCAACGCGAAAGAAGCGCCGGCCGGATTTCAAAACTTGGATTCTCGGTTGTCGTGCCGATAAAAACTATAGTTCCGTCTTCAATGTGCGGAAGCAGGGCGTCCTGTTGGGCTTTGTTCCAGCGGTGGATCTCGTCAATAAAAAGCACGGTTTTTTTGTCGTATAAAAGGTTCTCCCTTGCCCGGTCAATTATTTTCCTTAAATCGCGCACGCCGCTCGTAACAGCCGAAAACTGGATAAACTCAGCCTTTAAGTATCCTGAAAAAAGCCGAGCCAGCGTCGTTTTTCCCGATCCCGGCGGACCCCATAAAATCATGGACGGAGCCTCGCCGGCTTCAATCGCTTTCCTGAGCATGGCATTTTTGCCCGCCACTTTTTCCTGCCCGACAATCTCTTCTAGAACGCGGGGGCGCATCCGGTCGGCCAAAGGCGCGAATTTTCTTTTATCCTTTTCCATATTTTTTACGCCGCTTATCATATTCCCTTAAAAGGAGATCCGCGTCAGATAGTTCAAATTCCGGCCAATGTTTGTTCATAAAAATTAGCTCACTCAAAAGGCTTTGCCATAAAAGGAAGCCTGAATTTTTCTCTTCCCCGGAAAAACGGACAATTAAATCAATATCCGGCAGTTCGCCGTCATAAAGGTATTTCCGTATCATCCCGCCATGAATCCGGTCTTCTTCAGAAACGTGTTCCGGATCCGCTTTTAGAGACAGACTCTTAACCATTTTCCTAACCGCGTCAATGATTTCGGTCCGACCGTTATAATTCAGGCAGACATTAATCGTTCCGGCTTTGCCGCCTTTAGTCGCGTCCATGGTTTCTTTGATAATTTGAGGTAAATCGCCGGGCAACTCGCCGACGCGTCCGCCAAAAACAAGGCGATAATTCTTTTCCACCGCGTCTTTGGCGGCTTCTTCAATGTTCTGCCTTAAAAGTTTCATTAAAAAATTCACCTCTTCCGGGCTCCGGCCCCAATTTTCCGCCGGAAAAACGAGAAAAGAAATGACCGCGACTCCTTTGCCGAAAAACCAAAGCGGACAAAGGTTCATTTTTTCAAGGGCTTTAAAATGACCTTCACTGTCAGGCAGGCGCCTTTCCCGCGCCCAGCGCCGGTTACCGTCCATGATGATACCTATATGGCCGGGAATATTTTTTAATTCGCTTGCGGGCATGTTATTTTGTTTTCGCGGTTATCTTTATTAATTTTATTTTTTCCGCCTTTCCGCTAATAATTTTTACGCCTCCTTTGCTCGCGTGAAACTCCTGTTCAAAAAATTTGAACAGCTCGGCATTAGCCTTCCCCTTCTCGGGCGGAGCGGCAATATCTATCTTAACGGTTTTTCCTTCTTCGCCGGACATAACTTCTTTCACGGCCGTACGCCCCGCATTAGGCCGGACTTTAACCCGCATATATACCTCCCCCTTTTTTTCCAATGTTTTTTTAAATTCTTCCAACATACCCTGCTAACATCTGAATTAAAAACACCCGTTAACTGATTCAATTTGACAAAAACATAGATCAGATCTTAATCCTGTTTCTCGCTGAATAAAATCGCGTTAGGGATGTCCCGGCCGGGTCCGGCCATATACTCGTCGTTATACCATACGGCGTTTGAGTAGCCGCCGTCAAGGTTTAAAGCGTATTCAACGCCAAAAGTTTTCATAATATCGGCTAATTCCGGAACAGTAGCGTTATAGGCGGCGATGAGATAAAGCTTATTATTTAAGTAGCCAATGGCATTCCGGACAGCCTTGGTTTCCATCTGTTTTTTGTCCATTTCCCATTCTATCAGGTAATTCATGTAGTCCTGGATAAGCCGGGGCTTGTTGCCGATGGCCGCCTGGATTTTTACCCCGTAGTTTTTTTCAAAATCGGCCACGCTTTTAAATTCCCGGCTGTCCTTAAAGTAATAAAATTTATTATTAGCGTCAAAAACAAATATCGGCCCGGTGGTCCAGTACTTGCACTGATCTTCGTTGATCATTACCCCGAGCCGGCTATTATAGACCGGGTAAAAATAATAATTATAATTACAGCTTGAGGATGAGCAGAAATAAGTGCCGTTGATTCCGGCAAAGGCGCTGTTGTCCAAGGCGAATTTAGCTAAGGACTTGGCCGGACAATTTTTTTCGCAGTTCGCGCCGCTCGCGGTATCGGTGATAATTTTCAGGTTGGGGTTTAATAGATCAATGGTAATCAGATCCAGGCTGAATTCTTTTCCGTTGGCTGTAACTTTTTTATGCTCATACGCGCTATATTGGTTAAAGCTCTCGCTCGCGCCGGGCTTATGGATTTTTGCGAGGTCTTCCCGGCTGATGCCGAGCGATAATTCGCGCATTATCCGGAAAGCGTCGGAAGGCCGCCCGAGGTAATACCTTTTCTCGTCAGCCGGGTTAACGTACCAGGCTTCGCCATTCCCTTCCACCTGAAGCAATATTTTTCCCAAAAGGCTTTTTGTCAGGGCTGAATCATACCCAGCTTCCATGCTTGCCTCGGTTCCAGAGTTAACCGCGGTTTTATCCGCGGCCGTCTCAGCAACAACTTTCACTCCCGCTACTCGCGTAGCAATGGCCATGTCGCGATCGGATGGAGGTATCGTCGCCAGCTTTTCATTATTAATACCCAAAGATAATTCGCGCATTATCCGGAAGGCGTCGTCCGGCCGCCCGAGATAATACCGCCTGTTTTCCCCGGGGTTCACATACCAGGCTTCGCCATGCCCTTCAACATTCAGTAAAATCCGGCCCGATAGTTTCGCGCCTAAGTTAGCGGATTTTACCGCCGCCGGCAGGGATATTAACGCCAGGATAAAAAAAATGTATTTTTTCATAAATTTATGGCGTATAGCGCGTTAAAAATTACCTCAAAAATGTCTTAAACCTGTTTCTTTGCCTAACTATTATAGCAGAAAACAAATTTTAGCAAAACAAAACAGCCCTTCTGCTGAAAGGCTGTTTAGAAAGAGTTCTGTTATCTGTTATCTTCTCACTTCACCCGGTAATTCAGGTTTATCTCAATAACAATTTCCTGCGTCCCGGACGGGATTGAAGGCGATGAAGCGATATCGCCTCCGCCGCCCATGCCGCCCTTGCCGTCAAAATAAGACTGGCTGGCGCTTGGGGAAAATATGACGTTTTCCCACCAGCCAATGACTTTGCCGAGTTTCACTCCGGCCGCGTTGGCGATATTATCCGCTTTGCCGCGCGCGTCTTCTATGGCTTTTATTCTGGCTTGATGCTTTAGCTCTTCTTCTTTTGAGGTAGTAAAAGCAATTCCCGCGATCTGGTTGGCGCCGGCCTTTGAAGCTTCGGAAATTATTTTGCTCACCGTCTCCGATCCGGCCTTAAAATCTTTTACCTTAACGATTAACTGCTGATTGGCGCTGTAACCGGTTAATTTTGAAACATTATCTATGACGTCATACTGCGGGTAAAGCGAATAATTCTGGGTCTCTATATCTTCTTCTTTGACGCCGGTTTTCTTCAGGGAGTCAATTATTTTTTTTATGTCCCCATTCAGCTTGTTTAAAGCTTCATCAGCTTTAGCCGATTTATCAATCTGGACTCCCAGGGTGATATTAGCGATATCAGGAACATAGCTCACCTTTCCCTGGCCGGTTACCGAGACCTGGTTCTGGTTCGGGTTTACTATCCGGTCGCGAAGCAAGGCGACGATAACAACCGCTCCGACGAGAAGGATTCCAATAAGCGTTAATAAATTTTTTGGCTGAAGCCACTTTTCTTTAAACTCTTCCATAGTTTTTTGCCCGGCTTCTTTAGCCTGCCTTAGAAGCGCGGGGTAAAAAATAATAATATAAATAAACTATCCTAAATATAGCTTATCCTTAAAGAACTATCAATATGATGGAATGCCAATAAAACTAACGCGTCTCACGCCCCATAAATACATCATAAATAATGACAGCTAAAAATGACGGTCCGACCGCCCGAGACTTTCAGGTTATGCCAATCAAAACGTAAATCTTAATTACAGCCGTTGTTTATTCCAGAGCTCATAAAAACGCCCTTTTTTCGCATACAATTCATCATAACTGCCCGACTCCGCCACCTTTCCCTTTTCAATTACCAGAATCTTGTCCATTTCTTTAATCGTTGTCAGGCGGTGGGCGATAACCAGGGCGGTAACTTTCTTAAAAAACCTATGGAGCGATTCGCGGATTTTTTCTTCGGACTCAAGGTCAAGGTGCGAAGTCGCCTCGTCCAAAAATAAAAATTCCGGCTTTTTGTAAACCGCCCGGGCGATACCGAGGCGCTGTTTTTCCCCGCCCGAAAGCCGGACGCCTTTCTCGCCGATAAAAGTATTAAGCCCCTCGGGGAGCCGCGGCAGATAGTCATCCACGTTGGCTATTTTAACCGCCTCGTTTAACCGCGCTTCATTCTCAGCACTTCCTTCCTCCCACCCCGGCTCTTCCGGTCCGGTGATGGTTATGTTTTCGCGCAGCTTAAAATTAAAAACTTCCGTGTCCTGTAAAACCACGCCTACCCGGTTAAGATAAGATTTTTTCTTAATTTCCCGGAGCGGGAGATTATCAATTAAAATTTCGCCCTGGTAATTTTCATTTTCTTTTAACAGCAGTTTCATGAGGGTTGATTTGCCGGCGCCCGAAAGCCCGACAATCCCAATCCGCTCGCCTCTTTTAATTTCAAAAGACATCCTGCTGATAACTTCCTGCCGGCCGTAAGAAAAGGTTAAGTTTTTCACGGAAATTTTTTTCCATTTTTCCGGAAAATCCTTTTTACCGGTTTCGTCTTCAATTACGACCGGCACGGCCATGGTCGCCTGCATGCGGGCTATGCCGTATTTATAGACAATTAATTCCTGGGTAGTGTCAGCCAGTTCGCTTACCGACTGAATGATTGAATTAAAATAACCGTTAAATAGGATAAGAAATCCAAGCTCGTAGCGCCCGTTCACTATTCCCAAAACAATGGTGACAATAATACCGGCTCTAAAAACCGTAATTACCGTGTCCAGGGCGGCCGTCCGGGTCTGAAAACAAAATATCCGGTATTTAATTTTCTTAAAAAGATCAGTCGCTTCCTTAATAATTATCGCTCCTATTTTTTCCGCTAAAGCCAGGACTTTTACGGATCGGATATTATTCATGGCCTGGAAAATTATTCCCATAATTTCTTCTTCTTTAATATCAACAAGCTGGGAAGCCTTTGAAGCTTTACGGAGCATTGAAAATGATACGCCAAAATAAACCGCGAGAAACGCCCCGGTCAAAATTCCCACGGTTTTATCCACCCTCCCTAGTATAAAAATCATGCCGATAAAATTGACGCCGATTTCAATAAAATTGTTAATCCACATCCGCAATATCCTGTCCAGGCCGTAGCTTCCCTTCTGGATCCGCTTCAATTTATTGCCGGAATTTTCTTTTTCGTGCCAGGCCGTGTCAATTAAAAAAAGCTGTTTTATTGTCCTGAGCTGGGAGTCCAAAGCCACCCGTTCCGAAACCTGATATCCTAAATACTTAGCGGTTTGCCGCGCCGCGCTTCTTACTACAACGGCTAAGGTCCAGATGATTATTATCCGCCAAAAATAATTTAACGCGCCGCCCCGGGTATAACCGCTCAAAAATGTAACAATCGCGGCCAAAGCAAAAGCCGGATAAAGTCCGGCCAGATCGCTAATAAGCCGCAAAAAAGAAGCCACCGTGAATTTCCACCGGTACGGTTTAAGGTAATAACCGATGTCTTTTATTAACTGCCAGGTGGAATATTTGATAATATTTTTTTCGCTGTTTTGATTTTTCATGAATGTAAGCTGTTTTTTATCCCTTCAAAATCTCTTCATACACCTTAACGACCTTTTCCGCGAGGATCGTTTGGCTTTTCTTCCGAGCCACTTCCAGAGCGCCCTGCCCGATTTTTTTACGCAGTTCAGCGCTAGTAATCAGCTCGCCTAAATATTTTTTAAACTCTTCGTCATTTTTGGCTTTTAAGCAATCCACTCCGTGAGTAAGCCAGCCCTCGTAAACAGGAATGTCGCGGACTAAAATCGGCAACCCGAGCGCCGCCGCTTCAAGGATCGCCATGCCTTCGTTTTCTTCATAAGAAGGAAAAATAAATATGTCCAAAGCGTTAAAGGCTTCTAAGATGTCGTCCACGAACCCGGTAAATTCGCAGTTAGCGGGCAGCGCCTTTGGTAATGGCTTAACTAAAAACCGGCTGTATTTTTTTCCGATCCAGATAAATTTATTTTCCGGGAATTCGCGGGCGAGCCTTAAAAAAGTATCAATCCCCTTTCTCGGGATAATTAACCCGACAGTACCAACTAGCAGGCTCTTCTCCGTTTCCACACTTTGCTTTAGTCCGCCGCTTTCGCGCGGACCATATTTTTTCCTGCCAACCACCCTCTTTCCCTCATCCCGAAAATATTTTTCCAAATCCACGCCATTAGACATGACGACCAGCTTTTCTTTTGCTAAGCCATGGTTAACTAACAGCCGCTTTGTATATTCGGTCGGACAAAATATCCGATCCGCCTGGTCGTAGGCGTAAAGGAGGTATTTTTTTACGAGGGGATGAATAATAGCCATAAAGCGAAAAACCCCTTTTAAATCTTCGGGTGAAATATGGGCCCAGACCGTTATTTTTTTCCCGGCTCGTTTAGCTTTTTTCATGAGGTAAAGCGACCGGAGCCAGGGCGTATTAACCTGCAGGATGTCAAAATCCTTTAACCCGTTTTTTTCATGGTATTCAATACCGGCGCGGTTTAAAATCCGCTTTTGGTTTTTATAGGACGATAAAAGGCCGGTGCCGATTTTCTTATAAAGAAACCCGCCGAAAAAATGATAAAATTCAAGATATAAGCGGATTTTAATAAAAGACTTTTTTTCTTTCAGCCCCAGATAATATCCCGCCAGCTTACCAGCAATTTTTTCCCGGGAAAAATTTAAAGCCGCTTGCCTTGAATTCTGGCTGAATTTTTTCCTTAATCCCGCGTCGTTTAAAAGCGCGATCAATTTTTCCGCCATTTCTTCCGGCTTTCCCGGCGCGGTTAAAAACCCGTTTTCCCCGTCTTTAACAATCTCCGGAATCCCGGCCGCTTTTACGGCGATAACCGGCAACCCGGAGGCCATAGCTTCAAGAACCGAAACCGGCTGGTTTTCACTTTCGCTCGCCGTCGCGAAAACCTCGCTTTCCCAAAGCGCTTTTAGGAGATTTTCCCCGAATAAAAATCCGGTGAATTTTATTTTTTCGCTAATTCCCAATTCCCGCGAGAGTTTTATTAAATTTTCTTCTTCCGGCCCACCGCCGATAATCGCGAGCCGGGCGTCTTTAATATTATCGCTGACAATCTTAAAAGCCCTAATCACCCGGTCAATGCTTTTTTCGTAGCTTAAGCGGCCCATATAGACAATATAACGGCCGGATAAACTACTTGAGCGACCGGTTTTTTCATCTAAAGACGCGCCCGAGCTTAGCGAAGCTGGTCGGAAAAAATCAGTATCAATCGGATTGGCTAAAACCTGAATCGGTTTTTTCAGGCCGGATAAAACCATCTGGGAACTTAAGGCTTTTGACGGAATTAAAACTAAATCGCAAAGGTTGTAAAAACGGACGAACAATTTCCAGGACAATTCTTTAGCCCAATCATAATCCAGCCGGACATGATCAAGGTAATGGTCGTAAAAAGTATGATGGGTGCCGACGATCGGGACTTTTAGCAACTTGGCGCAGGCCACCCCTTCCCAACCGACGGAAAAAGGCGTATGGACATGGACAATATCCGGCCGAAATTTTTTCAGCTTCTTAAAAGACAGCCCCGGAGCAAGGCTCATGCGCTCCCGCTCATAACCCCAAAAAGGCATTGACGGTAAAAGGCAAATCTTAAACTTATTGCCCGTCATTTTTTCAAGATTTTTTTCGCTTTCCTTGGATACGGTAAAAAGACAGACTTCATGTCCGAGTTCCGCGAGGGCGTAAGCGCTTTCTTTCACCGCGTTGGCTACGCCGTTAACCTGGGGATAAAAACAGGTATCCGAGTATATGGCTATTTTCATATTGCCGTAATTAACCCTCACCCCCTTGCCTCTAGCTCCCCTCTCTATTAACATCAGTTAATGGAGAGGGGTTGGGGGTGAGGCTCTATGAATTCTCTTTTAAGAAACTAATGATTACCTCCGTCATTTCGTCCGCCGCGGCTGTCGCGAGAAAATGGTTATGGTTCTTAGAAATAATTTCCCTGGCATACGAAAGAGACGACATCATGTCTTTAACCTCGGCTCGGGATACGAACGGGTCGCGCGAAGCATGGACAATCCAGACCGGGACTTTTATTTTCCCTAGCTTATTCTTCATATCCAGCCGACCCATCATTAAAAGCATCCATAGATTAACAGACCAAGGCATAGTTTTAAATCCGAGCCAGACCGATTTCCAGTAGCCTTTGGACGAAAGCGGCCGGTAATAGCTGTATTTTTTTCTTTTCTGCCAGATAACAAGATACGAAAGCAGACCTATTCCAATTTTTGCCAAAGGAATAAAAAAAGGCAGTCGCCAATATTTAAGAGGGTTAACGTGGTTAGCGCTTAAAAGGACTAAGCCGGCTATCCGTTCCGGATACCTTAAGGAAAAATCCAACGCCAGCGAACCGCCGAACGAGTAGCCGACGATTATCGCTTTTTCAATTTTTTCTTTTTCCAATATCAGCTTAAGATCGCGGCTGAATCGTTCAAAAGTATAAAGGAATTTTTTCTTTTTTTTGTCCGAATGGCCGTGTCCGCGCAAATCCGGCAGGAGGCAGTTAATCTTCAGGCTTTTTAAGACTCCGGCCGTTTTTTCCCAGGTCGTATGGTTGGCTGAGAGGCCGTGGAGGAATAAAACCGTTGGCCGGCCGGGAAAACCATTAACGACATAATAACAAATTTTTCCCTCGCCGGTTTCAAGCCGTTTTTCAATTTTCCCATTCGTCGGTTGTTCAGAGCCGTCCGTCCGATCCTGTCCGCCGGAAAGCGGAATAACCGGATCGTCAGCTGGTTTTTTTTCTTCCATACAGGAAATATAGCGCGGCAATTCCGGCGATACCGAAAGAGATTAGCGCCAGCGCGTTAAGCCATGAATCTATATGTTTCAGGTTTTCGCCGAAAAAATAGCCGATTGCCATTAAGAGAAAAGATTTTGGCAGGGTGCCGATGAAATTATACCAAAAGAATTTCCATAGAGGCATTTTAGCCGCTCCGGCTGAAGCGAGAATCACTCCGCCGACTCCATGGAGAAATTTCCCGGCGAGCATTGTCTTGCCCGCGTGTTCATGAAAATGATCATCCAGCATTAAAATCCGTTCCTTGGTAATGCCAATATATTTTCCCCATTTAGCGATAAAATTTTCCCGGCCATAGCGACCGATAAAGTAATAAAGAAAATCTCCGGTTAAATCGCCGGCTACCACGATCAAAAAGGCCAGATAGCCGTTTAAAAGACCGATTGAAACCAGGAAGCCGGCGACTACGGTTATTATCGGCCCTTCAAGAATGGTTATGGGAAGCAGAAAAAAATATTTGTATTGAAGAAGAATCGGCGCCAGTTCTTCCAAAGAAAAAATCATAATTGTTCTTATTGTCATCCTGACCCCGCATTCGCGGGGGAAGGATCTGCGGACGCGATGATCAATCCAGGGGTTGTTCTATGAATAAGATTAGTTAATAAATTGACTGATTATCTGGTTATCAAGGTTGCAGATCCTTCGCTCCGCTCAGGATGACAAAAGATTTAATTGATTAAACGCAAAATTGCGCGGAAAGGATAAAATCTATTGACAGTAAATTAAACAAAAATAGTGTCTTCCCTATCTTTGCCGGTAGAAACGGCTGAGACTTCGCCGCCAACGGATTTTTCAACAAAACGGACAAGACTTTTTAATTTTTCCGGCAATCCGTCAAACTCGGAAATTCCGGAAATGTCCGTTTCCCAGCCTGGAAATTTCTCGTAAACCGGCCGGCAGAAGCGCAAAAAATCGCTTGCCGGAATAGCGGTTTTTAATCTCTCTCCGGCTCTGTAAATTTTACCACAGTAAAAATAATCCGGGCCGTTGTATTCATGTTCCGTGCAAATGTTTATCTCGCGGGCATTGTTTAAAACGTCGGCTTTGGTAAGAATTATTTTCGCGCCGGCGGTTTCTAAAGCGTAGCGCAAAAGCGGTAGATCCAGCCAGCCGACCCGCCTTGGCCTCCCCGTTGTCGCGCCATATTCGTTTCCCGCCTGCCTTAAGGCGACCCCCCGGACGAATTCGTCCGGACTATTAATATCGGCTTCGGGAAAAGCTTCTTTTTCTTTCTCCCGGCCAGCTCCCTCGCGGCCGCACCACAGAGCGGACTTCTCTCCTCCGATTTCAGTCGGGAACGGTCCGGAGCCCACCCGGGTCATGTAAGGGAATTTTACCACCCCAAAAGAAATATCAACATCCCGTTCCCTAAGACCGACGCCTTTAGCGAGACCCGGAACCGTGCAATCCGAAGAAGTCGTATGGGGTGCGCCGCCCTCGTCAACGCTTAAAAGATGCCCCTGGGCGCCTTCAAGAAGTATCTTCTTTTTTCCGAGCTGTCCGCGCAAAAAGCCCTCAACATCATGAATCATGGCGCGGAATTTTTCGCCGTATTGCCGGTAGTCCTCAATTATCGCGTCAGCGTCAAAAATATCTTCCGGCTTGTAATAGCGCCCGGCGCCTAAGTGCTTGTCGCACATTATTCCGGAGAGCAGTTCCGGGTCGTAAGATTTAAGGATCCTTAATTTTTCGCGGATATTCTTTTTAAGCTTTTCAGCGAGGATATCAATATTCAATAAGTCATTCACTAAAAGCCCGCGGCGGCCGGCATGGTCTTCGTAAGCCGGTCCAATACCCTTGCCAGTCGTGCCGATTTTCCCTTTTCCGGCTGAGGCTTCATGGATCCGATCCAAGGCGATTTGCGGCGGAATTACGAGCTTAGCATTGCCGGAAATCATCAGGTTATCATAACTTAAACCTTCTTTTTTAAGGATTAAGAGCTCTTCATCTAAGATATAGGGATCAAAAGCCACGCCCCGGCCGATAGCGTTTATTTTCCCTTCTTTGTCATGAAGGATGCCGGAGGGGATAATATGGAGGATATAATCTTTTCCGTTAATAGAAACCGTGTGTCCGGCGTTGGCGCCTCCCGTTCCCCGGGCATTGATATCGGCCCAGCCAGCCATTAAAAGGTCAACCACCTTACCTTTACCAGTATCGCCCCACTGAAGACAGGTGACCGAGATGACCCGCACCCCCTCGGTTATCTTTGAAAGTCTTTCCTGATTTTTTTTCATAAAAAAATTTTATTTTTTCCTCCTGAAGTTTAGCTTAAGAGTGATAATTTTATCCGAAGAAAATATTTTCCCGGCGATTAAAACAAAAACTGTGAAGAAAACGAGCGAATAAGCGATGCCGAAAAATATCATGGCGTAATTTTTTAAAAAGATGTTCTGGATGCCGAGAAAAGTATAGGAAAAAGGGATGGCGTAAACGAGATATTTTAGAGCCGGACCGGCGCTGTTGATATCAATGAGCATAAGAAGAAGATAAGGGATTAAAAGCATGATCATAAGCGGCGAAATAAGCCCTTGCACCCCTTTGGCATCCTGGGCGAATGAACCGATAACCGTGGCAATGGAAAGCGCGCAAAGGATGCCGGAAAATATGGTCAGTCCGAGGAGCGCGTAGCCGCCCGGAGTGATAACGAGCCCGAGCGCCTCTGCCGCGCCGCCGAGATTGCCGGCTCCGACCCCGGCGCCGGTAAGGCCTTTTAGGTAATAGCCAAAGCCGATGATATAAATCCCGGCCATGATTAGAGCGACGGTTCCGGCGCCAATCATTTTCGCCATGATAATAAAACGACGATCCACCGGAGTGGTAAGAAGCGTCTCCAGGGTTTTATTCTCTTTTTCCGTGGCAATGGCCGTGGCAATGATGGTTGATGCCAGGGTAATAATAATAAAAAGTATAATCGGAAGAAAAGTCGCCTGCGACTGAACAAAACCAATAATGGTCGCGGCGTTAACTTTCGCCATCCGGTCGCCGATAATAACATTATCTTCCCTCTCAATCGGATTTTTTAAATCCGCCGGACTTCCGCCTTTTATCCGCGAAGCGATAATCCGGTCGCTTATAAAATTATTAAAAGCCGCGAGCGAGGCGTCCAAAATGGCCTTGCTTTGATTCCCCTGCAGGCTGAAATTTTTCATGATCGCGTAAGTTTCAATCTTTTGTGGTTTCAGCTTTTCAACGCCTTCCCCAAAACCTTCCGGAATCGCCAATACCACGGAAATATTCTTTTCCTTCGCGGTTTTTATAGCCTCTTCGGTTGTTGTTTTAGCGAGCCGGCTCACGTTAAAATTACTCTTTTTCAAAATCTCAACCGCTTCCCCGGAGAGCGTTGAGCCGTCATTATCCAGCACGACTATATTCTGCGGAGCTTTAAATTTTTTCGTTTCCTTGCCGACGACATTGCCGATAAACATGAATATAAGAACCATAACCACGGCCGGAATAATTACCTGCGGCGTTATCATCTCCCGGAGTTCTTTTTTAATAAGGGTAAAAAGTTTGCTCATAATATATTATGTCATCCTGAATGGAGTCCCGAGTCATCGGGACGAAATGAAGGATCTCGGGGAAGTAGCTTTCTAGCACGGGATTCTTCCCCGCCGAATCGGCGGGTCAGAATGACGGTCTGGCGACTTTTAAAAACACTTCTTCCAAATTTCGCGAATCATATTTTTCTTTCAATTCTTCGCTCGTCCCGATTTCCCGGATTTCACCTTTATCAATAATCCCTACCCGGTCGGATAAAAATTCTATTTCCAGCATGTTATGGCTGGATAAGAGCACCGCCATGCCCTGCCGGGAAAATTGCCGGATGATTTTCCGGATTTCCAGGGCGTTGATCATGTCCAGGCCGCTCGTCGGCTCATCTAAAATCGCTAGCTTCGGATGGATCATTAATGTCCGGGCGAGTAAAATCTTTCTTGTCATGCCTTTGGAATAGGTTCCGATCTTATCAGTAAGCCTTTTGCCTAATCCCGAAAGCTCCTCTCCGAGTAAAACAAATTCTTTGGCTTTTTTCTTATCATCAGCGTATAAGTCGGCCATAAATTTAAGGTACTGGCGTCCGGTAAGGTTTTTATACGCTCCGGCCTCTTCCGGTAGGTAGCTTATAACTTCGCGGACCCGAGCCGCGTCTTTTACAATATCATGCTCAAGCACTTTGGCCATCCCCGAAGTCGGCTTTAAAATCGTCGCGACCATTCTGATAGTCGTTGATTTTCCGGCGCCGTTCGGGCCGATCAGGGCGAAAATTTCATTATCGCTCACGTTAAAGCTGACGTCTTTCGCCGCCACGACTGATCCATAATTCTTAGATAAATTTTTTACTTCCAGGACGATTGGCATATTTTCGGTTAATTCATGGCTAATATTTATGGCATTCCGGGGTCATTCCCCTGACGCGTTCCAACTTTCTAATTTTACCTCATTTTAATAAAAAGGCAAACAGCCTGTCACGTAAAAACCAAAACCGCCGTTTTTAAATTTTCGGCGGTTTAATTAATATAACCGGGATCCGTAGAGACGCATTGCAATGCGTCTCTGTAAAATGCATTTTCACGCATCATCCCGCGGCGCAACCCGATTAACCGCGTAGAGACGCCCCGTCGGGGCGTCTCTACAAAATGCGTCTTTACCTCTTCGCCCCGGAATACGCAATCGCTCTCACAATGTCCCAAGCGGTTGTGGAGACCGGCGCGTAGC
>JBAZCA010000002.1:0-206775 GCA_041671125.1 Patescibacteria group bacterium
ATACTCCTTCCGGAGCTCAATCGCCTGGCGACGATTCTATCGTAGCCAAGATTATTGCCGTTAACAGCACTAACGCTGGCAATTACTCAGCGACTATCAAGTCAATGAACTTCGCTATCAGCCAGAGCGGTACATCAAAAACCGTTAACAGCGCCGTGGAAATCAAGGTTTATAAGAATGGAACTGTTTCATCCGCGAACCTTGTTGCTACCACGACCTTTGCGGCAGGTGAGAACCGCAATATTGGCGATACCGAGTTCACTAACGGAACCAGCAGCGCGACCAACTTCGTTGATGTTGAAATCGCGTCCGGTCAATCCATGACCTTTGTGGTTACTATGGATACCAATCAGCTGGAAATCGCCACTGACACCACTGCCGAATCTATCGGTATTGGTATGGCCGCGACTGACCTAGCCTGGAGAGACGGTGTAATAACTACTGATATTACTACCAGCGACTCCCTGCCTTTGTCAGCCAAAACCCTTACTTATAACTAATCATTTAGTTAGAGTATTGGTTTTTGACTTCGGCTAATACGACCGAAATAAACTCCCCGTCCCGCCTTTATTGGTGGGGCGGGGTTGTTTTTAAGGCAAAATATGATAACATGAAAGCAGTTAATCTAATGGTATATGTTAAGAAAAATAATCAAATTCGGTCTCGCTGGATCGCTTATATTGCCTCTGGTTTTTATTTCCTGGACCATGTATCCGTCCCATTTCGGCAAGACGGTTTTTTTTCAAATTTTAATCGCCTTGCTCGGCTTTCTTGCTGTTACTTTGGTTGCTGTTAAAAAAGAACAGTTTTTTGTTTTCAGGAAAATTGACTGGGCGGTGATTATCTTTTTTCTGGTTTTACTCGTCACCTCTTTTTTCGGCAATAATTTTAACCGCAGTTTCTGGAGCGACCAATCCCGGATCCAGGGGGTTTTTACGTTGGCTCATTTCATAATTTTTTATTTTCTTTTAAGGCAATTTGTTAGTACGCGCAACGACTGGAAAAAATTTTTAGGGTTGGCTTTAGCGGTTGCGTTATTGTCATCGCTCGTTGCCTGGTTTGGGTTTTCTATTCCGGGAATTAAGGATTACATTCTGGAAGGAGTCCGGCTTTCAGGTTTAATTGGAAATCCAATATTTTTAGCCAACTATTTAATACTTCCCGTATTCATCGGAATTTATTATTTTTTGCGCTTTAAAGACTCGGCCTGGAGATGGCTTGGAGCGTTATCGGGTCTGGCTTCACTAATTACGATTTTTGGCACCCGGACTAGGGGAGTTTTTATTGGCATAATGGCCGGCGCCGTTCTTGCCATCACGCTCTATTTTATTTTTTTGGCCGGCAAGAAGCTTAAAATCGGCCTCATAGCCGGCGCGGGACTCGCTATAATTATCTGGAGCTCGGGGCTGATTTTTCCGGCCGTAAGGAATTTTTTGCCGGCGTCAATTTCTTTTATCTATAGTATCAGCCTGAATGATACGACTGCCCAAACCCGGATCATGGCCTGGGAAATCGCTTTAAAAGGCTTAAAGGATTCGCCGATAATCGGCCACGGGCTGGAAAGCTATCAGGCGATATACGACAAATATTATAATCCTAAATTCCTCGCTTATTCATTCCAGGAAACCGTCTGGGATCAGCCGCATAACTTTGTTCTAGAAGTCGCTAATTCGGCCGGTATTATCGGGGTAATATCGTATCTCGTTTTTTTAGGGTTTATTTTTTTCGGCCTCTATGGAAAAATTAAGGAAGAAGAAAATAAAAGCGATCGCGCCGGCTTAATTTTTATTTTCGCCGGAATCGGCGCTTACGTCGTTGCCCTGCTTTTTTCTTTTGAAACTTCAAACTCGCTCCAGCTTTGGTTTTTGGTTCTGGCCTTGGCCACCTTTGTGATTGAATCCGATAGAAGGGAAGAGCGGCTGGTTAAAGATCGGTATTTAAATTTACTCTTCATCGCCTCCTTTATTTTTTTTCTTGTCTCGGCTTTCATGGGTTTCAGGATGCTAAAGGCCTCTTATTATACGAGTTTGGCCAGGGATGCCAAAGCTATCCAGTCTAATTTTATTTGGGAAAAATACGCCCTAAAAGCCATGGAAACTCCGGTGCCTTTTAGATGGGATGTGGCGATTAACTTAACTATGGATTTGGCTAATTTTGACGCTTGGGGAAAACTGGATCGGGAAACTCTTGATCCTGTGGCTTACAAAATGGAGGAGGAATTATTAGCCAATGATAAAAAATATCCTGAAACATACCTCTATAAATTTTGGCTGGGACAACTTTATTCTTTTATGGGTGAGTATCTTGATAACGCCTATTATAAAAAAGCCGAGGAAGTTTTGCTCTCAGCAAAAAGCATCAACCAGGACCGCCAGCAAATCCCTCTGCTTTTAGGTAAACTATATTTTTTAACCGGCGAATTAGAAAAAAGCGAAGCCGTACTCGGCGAACTGGCTTTTAAGAATCCTGATTATCCCGAACCGCACTGGTATTACGGCTTGGCTTTAATGCTGAATAAAAAGCGCTCTGAGGGGATTTTGGAGCTGGAAAAGGGTTCAGGATTTGCCTTTTCTATGCCGGCCAATATTCGCTATTTAATTGACATTTACGCCGGGGAAAAGAATTACGAAAAAATCATTCCGCTTTACGAAAATTTAATCGCCCGAGAGCCTCAAAACGCTCAGAATTACGCCAGTTTGGCCGCGACTTACATGGTTTTGGGCGATAAATTTATGGCAAAGGAATACATAGGAAAAGCCGTAGAGCTAAACCCGGCTTTAAGAGAAGAAGCGATAAATTTCTTAAAGGAGAACGGAGTGGAGATGTAGGTAAATGCCGTTGAAATTTTAGGGTAATAATGCGATAATTTAAGATGATGATTAATTTATTAATATCTAAAATTTAAAGACATGAGCGCTGTTTCTAGCAAAAAAAATTTAATATTTTTTAGCATAGTTATCGTTTTAACCGTTAGCGTTGGAGCGATATTGTATTTTTACAAGGGCGGGGGATCGGACACTGGCTTGAACCAATTAAAGAATAATTATCCCGGATTGTCGGCTTCAGTGGATGAAATAATAAAAGAGCAAAAAAATTTAAAGGCGGATAAAAATAATATAAAGGCGTATATTTCTTTGGGAATGGCTTGGAAGACTCTGGCTGAAGACGTTCAGGCGCAAAAAATCGGCGATGGAAAAGAGTATTACCGGGAGGCGCTTAAAATTTATCAAGAAGGAATTGAAGCCGGGCAAAGGAAGAATACCGTTTTAATGGTTAATGCCGGAAGTATGGCAAAATATTTGGGCGATTATAGATTATCGGAAGAATATTTCAAAGAAGCCATAGCAATTTCGCCCGGTGAAACGGCCTATTATCTAATGCTCGCCGAACTTTATGAATACAGCATGAAAAGATCCAAAGAAGATATAATCGCCGTGTATGAGCAGGGAATTAAAAGAGTGCTTGACCCCCGGATTCTGCGGGGAAGAATTGACGACTATCTTTTAAGGCACGGGGAATGATGCTTTAATGCGCGAAATTATTCTCGTCAGAATTGGCGCGAATGAGCGGTGAGAAAAGCGCGAAGCTAATTTTTAAAATAATTTATGACAAAATTTCGTTCCTTTTTAGTTTTTTTTGCTTTCTTAATAGTTGTTTCCGCAATAACCGGCATAAAAGAATCCCGCGCGCTGGTCGGGCCGGACATTGCCGTAACCTCAATTTCCGTGAATCCTGAAAGTCCGGAGTATAGCCAAGCGGCGACTATTACGGTGAAAGCGAAAAATCTTGGACCCGGAGCGGCTTTGGAAGAATTCTTCCGCGCGTTTAGCTATTCATTCCCGAATCTTGAAATTGATACGAAAAGTTATACTTTTCCTTCGGTTTCGCTCGCGGCTGGCGGCGAGCAGACTTATATTTTTACCGGTAAATTCAAAGAAATTAAAAAACAAAATCTTACTTTTTCCATAGATACCGCCAATGTGCTTGAGGAGACGGATGAGAATAACAATACTTTAAGCAAGGAAATAATTGTCCAGGGAAATGATTTAGCGGTAATGGATATAATTACCGAGCCGGAAAAATTATCCGCCGGACAGACCTGCAACGTAAAATTTAGAATAAAAAATAACGGAACAAAAAATATATTCACAACCGCCGGCTTAACGGCTTACGCGTATAGCCTGCCCGGCTTTGAAGTTGAATCTTTCAGCGCGCCCGCTCCTTCATTAAACAATGTTGTAATTCCGGATGGCGAATTCTATTATATCGCCAAAGGCAAGTTTGCCGGCGCGGGAGAGCGAAAGGTTTCTTTTAGAATTGACCAAAACGATGAAGTTTTTGAAAGCAACGAAAAAACCAATAACAGCCTGGAAGAGACTATTAATGTATTTGAAACCGGGAAGACCGATCTAGCCTTTGATTTGATAGAATTAGTCCCTTTTGAGCCGATTGTAAATTCGGCGATTACTATAAACGTATGGTTAAAAAATACTGGCGATTCGGCCATTAACGCCAGTACCGGACTGCATGAAAATGATGTTTTTTATAATTTTTCGGGGTTTGATATAAAAACAAAGACCTATGACAACTATCCGGATATTAATAATCCTCTTGAGCCTGGCGAAAAATTTAAATATTCATATACGGGAGAATTTATTAAAGCGGGCAGTAATAAGATTGAGTTTACAATTGATAAAGTAGAACGCCTTATAGAAAAAAACGAAACTAACAATTCAACGTCAACCCCGGTTTATGTTTATTTGAGCCAAGAAGAAAAAAACAGCTTTGCTATTTTTGACACGGCGCTATCCTTAATCAGTTCATCATCGGTCGCGATTATCTGGAAAACTACTAAAGCCGCGTCAGGCAACGTGGAATACAATCAAGATCCTCCAGTGTCTCTTGAAAATGTTTCGGATTCCAATAATGCCGTTAGCCATGAGATAAAATTAACCGGGTTAAGGGCGGGAGCGAAATATAATTACAGGATAATCTCGTCGCTAAACGCGACCACCAAAGAAACCCCCTACCTTTCTTTTACCACCCCGCTAAACGACTCAGTCGCGATAGCCAAAGAACCAGCGGCAACGGTTTCGGGTAGTTCGGTAAAAATTTCCTGGGATACGAGTTTGCGCGCGAGCGGCTACGCGTATTATAAAAAGGACGGGGATTATATAAAAGCCGGATCGGATGAAATTAAAAGTTCGCATGAAATTGAAATAAAAGATTTGGCGCCGGGAAATTACGACTACTTTGCGACCGGAACAACTACGCCCGGCACCGCCTATAAGTCGGCGGTTAAAACTTTTATTGTCTCAGCGGCCGGACAGGGTTCCTCTGGCTCGGGAAATGAAAGCGGTAACGGGAGCAGTTCTGGCGAAGGCGCTTCCTTAGCCGGCCAATCCGCCTCCCAATCCCAAACCGCCTTATCCATAAAAAACTCCGCTCTTTATAAAAATCTAAAGGGAAAAATAATTTTAAAAGTTGAAGGAAAAGGCGAGGCTTACTGGGTTGATCCGGGATCGCAAAAAATGTATTCTCTTGGCCGGCCGGCTGACGCTTTCGCCGTAATGCGAGCCGGGGGAACCGGAATAAAAACCGCTGATTTAGAAAAAATTCCCATAGGTCTCGCGAGCTTAACCGGGACTGATTCGGACGCGGACGGACTGTCGGACATATTTGAAGACGCTTTGGGAATTGATAAGGGCAAAAAAGATACTGACGCTGACGGATTTGATGATAAAGCGGAACTCAATTCCGGGTATTCGCCAAAAGCAAAGAACCTTAAAATGAATCTTGACTCCGGCTTTTCCGCGAAGCAGAAAGGAAAAATATTTTTGCAGGTTGAAGGAAAGGGCGAAGCCTGGTATATTAACCCGGCGGACGGCAAGCGCTATTTTCTCGGCCGCCCGGCTGACGCTTTCGCGGTAATGCGTAAACTCGGACTCGGGATAAGCAATAGCGATTTTGGCAAGATGTGATAACATCTCAGTTTAATCAAAATATACCTAAAGTAGTTGATAAAAAAGGTGTATAAATCAGTATTTGTTGACAATTTACATATTATGTAATAATATAGTATGTAAGTATTACAAAGTATGTAATAAACTAGCACTATGTTTGACAGAAATATATTGTCATATTTAGGGAAATGGAAGATAAAACAGCATAGAAAGCCTTTAGTTTTACGCGGCGCCAGACAGGTCGGCAAAACTTATGCCGTCAAACTTTTTGCCCAAAAACATGGTTTTGACCTCGTGAACATCAACCTGGACAAGGCCGAAGATTATGAACTTTTTAAGGCCGTAAAATCGCTCAGCGATTTTGAAAAAACAGTTGATATAGCCCTTAAAAAAAAGATTGAACCGGGACGGACGCTGATTTTTATTGACGAGATCCAGAACGCGCCCGATCTTATCGCGCTTCTGCGTTTTTTTTATGAAGAGCGGCCGGATATTCACGTAATCGCGGCCGGATCGCTTTTAGAAGTCAAAATTGAAAAAGAAGGATTTTCTATGCCGGTGGGGAGAGTTGAATACGCCTACATGCATCCGCTTACTTTTTTTGAATTTCTTTCAGCCTGCGATGAAGGAAACCTTTTGGATTTCCTTAAAAATTTAGCCCCGGATGACGGCATCCCTTCCTCTATTCACGCCCGCGCCATGGAATTATTTAATAGTTACACCCTTATCGGCGGAATGCCGGAAGCGGTGTCGCTTTATGCTAAGAAAAGCTCCCAGGAAGAAATAAACGCCGTTTATTCGTCGCTTATGACCGCCTATGCCGAGGATATTTATAAATATGCCGGATCAGCCGAGGTAAAATACATCCGGCACGTACTGGAACAGGCGCCTTATTTTGCCGGTGAAAGGGTTACTTATGAAAAATTCGGCGGTTCCGGGTTCAGGAGCCGGGAGATGAGCGAGGCTTTTTCAACGCTGGAAAAAGCCATGCTTTTAAGGCAAACACCGGCAACTAGTTCGCTCGAACTTCCGCTGGTTCCAAAAAAAAAGAGGGCTAAAAAACTTTTTTATCTTGACAGCGGGTTTGTTAATTTTAAGAATAATATCCAGTCGGAATACATTAATTTAAGCGATTTAGGAGGCCTGTTCCGGGGAAAAATCGCCGAACAGATCGTCGGACAAAATATCATCGCAGGAACCATGCATTCGGAACAACCACTTTATTATTGGGCTAAAGAAAATCCCGGCGGGTCGGCCGAAGTTGATTTTTGCATCCCCTGGGAAGGGAAAGCGCTGGGGATTGAAGTAAAGTCCGGGCATTCGGCAAAACTCGGGTCGCTTATGAGTTTTGGGAAGAGCGTGGAAAATAGCCGTCTGTTGAGAATTTACAGCGGTTCGTTCGCGCGCGAAGAAATCGCAAGCAACGGAAATAAGCGCGTTTTAACATCATTGCCGTTTTATTTAATCAACCGGTTTTTTGATTTTTGCCGGTAATTAGTATATGCTTCCAAAAACTTATTTAAACATTTTAAGATACGGGATTTACGCGAGTTTTTTCTGTCTTTTATTCGTTTTTGAAAGCCTTTTATTTCCGTATATAACGTCAAAGCAGATTCCTTTTAATATCATGATGGAAATTCTCGGCGCGGTCTGGCTGGTTTTTGTGATATCGTATCCGGCTTATCGCCCGAAGTTTTCTTATATTTCTTTCGGACTCGGCGCTTTCTTTTTGGCGCTTCTCACCTCAACGATTTTTAGCGTAGATTTTAATTTAAGCTTCTGGGGCGACATAGAACGGATGCTCGGCTGGTTCCATCTTTTTCATTTTCTTATTTTTTACTTCATAATCATAACCGTTTTTCGCGAATGGAAAGACTGGCAGAAGCTTTTTATCGCTTTTACCCTCACGGCTTTTTACGTCAGCCTCGTCGGGATTCTCCAGCATTTTGAAATAGTAAAAAGCCCTTACGGAAGCGCCCGCGTTGTTTCAGTCATTGGCAACGCGGCTTACGTTGGATCGTTCGCTATTTTCAGTCTTTATTTTACCGGCATTCTTTTTGTAAGGGAGAAATCCGCCGCGATAAAAGTTGTATGCGGCTTGGTCGCCCTGGCCATGTTTTTATTACTGCTTTATTCCGGCACGAGAGGCGCTTACCTCGGCTTCGCGGCCGGAGTTACGCTCGCTTTTTTAATTTTCGCGATATTCGGGAAGAGCCGCAAGCTAAAAATTTTAAGCCTTTCCGGCGCGATTGTTGTTATTATTGCCGGTTCGCTTTTAATGGCCTTTAAAAATAGCGCGGCCATTATGGGAAATCCGTTCCTTTCCAGGGTTACGCATATATCCTTAAGCGACCCGACCCTAAATACCCGGTTTATTTCCTGGAAAGCCGCCTTAAAAGATTTTCCCAACCACCCGATTCTCGGTACTGGCTTTGGGAATTTCGCCGTTACCTTTGATAAATATTTTGACCCGAAATTTTATGATTTTACTAAATCAGAAACCTATTTTGACCGGGCTCACAATAATTTAATTGACATCGCTTCAACCGCCGGTCTTTTCGGCCTCCTTTCTTATCTCTCGGTATTCGCGGCGGCCGGTTATTACCTCGTATCCGGACTCAGAAAAGAAAAAATCAGCTTAAGCGATTTTTCCCTGATGACGACGCTGATTATCGCTTATTTTATCCAGAACCTCGTAGTTTTTGACGCGCTCGCGACGTATATTCCGCTGATGATTATGCTCGGATATATTTATTTTTTGAGCTCGCCCCCTCTAATTCTAAAGGGGGAGAAAGTTGATAAGGGAATTAAAGGTCCTTACTTGCCTGCTGTTATCGGCCTGATTGCCCTATTCGTTATTTATCAATATAACATTAAGCCTTTATTCATGCTCAAAGGCACGATAGACGGCCAATATGCCATTGCCGCCGGAGAAGGACTGGAAGCGGCCGCGGAAAAATATAAAAAAGCTTTAAGCTATAACACGCCTCTGGATCGCGATTCAAGAAATACTTTTGTCCGCTCAATCATGCAAAATTACAGCCAGCTTGAAGCTCTGGGCGAAGAGGAGTCAGAAGAGCTGTTAAAGTTTGCCATTTCGCAGGCGGAAAAAAACGTCGGCCATAATCCAGGCGATAGCATGAACCAGATGACCCTCGGGCAGATTTTAAACCTCGCTTCCGGTATTGTCAAAGACAAGAGTATCGCGGGAGGATATTCCCTTAGGGCTGAAGAGGCGATTAATAAATCAATAGAGGCCAGTCCGGGCCGGGCGCCGATATATTTTGAAAAAGCCCAGATTTATCTTACTCGCGGCAATATTGATGAAGCGATAAAAATCCTTGATTACGCCGTGAGCCTGAATGAAAATTACCCGGACGGCTATTGCCATCTTTCCCGGATTTATCTTTTTAAGAAAGACGAGGCAAAGGCTTTTTCCAGCCTTGATAAATGCCTTGATCTCGGAGGCGCCGGAACGATCAGTAGCCTGCAGTTTGTCCTCGGCGCGGTAGGCCATTACCAGCAAGCCGGTGATACAGGAAAAGTCATCGCGCTTCTCTCCCGGGCGGGAGAACTTGATCCGAAAAATTCCGCCTATCCGATTGAACTGGCGAAGATTTACGCGCAGGCGGGCGACCGGGAAAATGCCAAAGCCGCGGCTAAAAAAGCCGGGGAAATTGACCCGGGCGTTAAGGACGCGGCCGACGCGTTTATCCGCGAGCTCGGAAATTGACCGGGGTTTGGGTCGGTGTTATAATGGGATTTAGTCTATGGATGCGGGGCAACAATTACTATTAAAAATTAAATCAAAGGAGCTATGACAACTATTTTAACTCCGGAGCAGGAAAACGAACCGGTAACCAAAGGGTTTTTAAAACAAGAATTGGATCAGAGGTTTGAAAGTTTTACCGATAAGATGTTCAAGACTTTTGCCACTAAGGATGATTTAAAGGATTTCGCGAGAAAAGACGATTTGATTTTATGGAAGGACGAAATAGTAAAGTCAAACGAAGAAGTGATAGGCGAACTTAAAAAAATAAGGGAAAATTTTGCAATGAACCAAGCCGCCCACGACCGTTTTGAGGAACGGATCGGGGTTTTAGAAGAAAAAACCGGAATAAGTCCGGTAAGCGTTTGATATTAACTCATAACCCTAAGGAGGTATGAAAAATCTAAATTTTAAAGTAAATTCAGTCCGGCTCTGTTTTTTTCAATGTGAGATAAAAACAGCTTTGTTACTGCCCGCAAAACTTTTTTTGACCCTCGCTCTCGCGGGGTTTTTTGTTTTCGGGGCGATTGACTGGAGGCGCGGGGCAGGCGGAATTCCCGAAGCCCATGCCGAAGGCATTGTCATTAGCGAAAACACAACCTGGGAAAAAGGCGAAGTCCGGGTGATTGACGATTCTATGGACGGCCTCTCGGTAATGCCCGGGGTTAAACTGACCATTAATCCCGGAGTAATTATTAAGCTCGGGAAAAATATGCCGATCATGGTTGCGGGCGAGATGGAAATAAAAGGAAGCCCTGAAGAGCCGGTAATTATCACCTCGCTAAAAAATGACTCGGCGGGCGGCGATACTAACGGAGACGGCGAAGCCAGCTCTCCGGCGCCGGGCGACTGGGTCGGGATTTTAGCCGGCATGCAAGACGCCAATGTCAATATTGATTACGCCGAAATAAGCTACGGCGGAGGGTATGATGACAACCCCATAATAGTCATCGGCGCCGTTCAGGCCGGCGGTTTTAGCATCGCCCATAGCTCGCTAATCCATAATACCGGCTTCATTGTCTTTAACGAAACGCCGCTAGCCAAAATTAACTATTCCAATATCTATTTTGATGAGACCTCATGCTATGAGGAGGAAGGAGCGAGGTTTTGCGATTACCCCATGTTCGGCTATCAAGGCGCCGAACCGCTGGACGCGACTAATAACTACTGGGATCATCCGGATGGGCCGACGGTAATGGAAACCGCCCAAGGCCCCGAAGACGCCAAAGGAGTCCTTATCCAGGGCAATATCAATTTTCAGCCCTTTTTAACCGAACCCTGGAAACCGGAAGAGCCTGAGGTTTTGGAACCGGTAATCCTCGTGCCGGGGATAATGGGGAGCTGGAATGTTTCGGGAAGATGGCAGATTGATCCGATTTTCCATACTTACGATAATTTAATGGAAGCTTTTATTGCGGCCGGGTATAAAGAGGATTCTTTGTTAGAGCTAAAGCCGAATCTATTTACTTTTCCTTACGATTGGCGGGCTGACAATAATATTACGGCCGGATTGCTTAAAGAAAAAATTCGGCAGGTTAAAGAACGGACCGGAGCAAGCAAGGTTGATCTAGTCGCTCATTCAATGGGCGGCCTTATAGCCCGATCATATATTCAGGGCGGAGATTATCAGGAGGACATTAATCAGGTGATTTTTTTGGGAACGCCGCATTTAGGGGCTCCAGAAAGTTATTTAAGATATGGCGGGGCATATTTTCAGGGTTATTTTGGTGCCGTGCAAAAATATTTATTTCAAATTGAAGCCGCCACCCAAGGTTACCTAGATTTAACCGATTATATCAGGGCAAAAGTGTTATCAGCGGAACAACTGCTTCCTGCCTATAATTATTTAAAAGATAAACAGCCGGATAATTTATGGCAGTTAAGGCCATACCCGTTAAATTACCCGCAAAATATTTTTCTGGAAAATCTAAACAGCCAAGAGAATATTGATCTGCTAAAACAACGAGCCAATATTACTAATATTATCAGCGATTTAGGGCAGACCAGCACGCTAAATTATCTGCGAGTCGTACCCGATTTAGATTTAAGCGATAATAAATGGCAAAACGGATATCCGGAAAATCTTGAGAGCGGCCTCGGGAGTTTTGAGAGAGGAAATGGCGATGGCACAGTACCGTTAATGAGCGCCAACAGTTTAAACGGAGTGGAAATAATAGAGACTAACAGCGCGGATCATGAAAACCTGCCCACGGTTACGCAAAAGGAAATCATAAACGCCCTAACCGGCCAGACGCCCGAAAATTATTTTAACAGCAAAATAGTCTCAACCATAAAAAAATGGCTTTTCTTCAGGGTATATTCGCCGGTTGATTTCGCGATAACCGCCCCGGACGGAAAAATTGTCGGCAAGGATTTTAACGGCGATACGGAGGTGAATGAAATTCCGGACGCGTTTTACAGCGGCTTTGGCGGCGAAGCTGAATTTATTCTAATCCCTAACCCGGAAGACGGCGAATATGAGGTAAAAGTCCAGGGGGTTCAAAACGGCGGCGAATATACCGTGGCCGGCAGTTTTATTAATAACGACGAGGAAGTAAGCGCACAATTCACTGGCACTATATCCGCCAGTCAAGTCCAGGAGTTTAAACTGGATTATACGGAAGAAAGCGAGGATCCGATTGGTGAGTTAGAGCCAGAAGATGATATTGCGCCAGTCATCGCGATTAGCGCTCCAACCGAAAACGCTGAATATCTGCGCAGCGAAAAAATGAATATTGAATTTACTACTACTGACGATTTTTCCGGAATAGCGACGACAACGATCATTCTGGACGGAACCGAAATTGCGACCACCACGATTGATCTATTCTATAGCAAAACCGGCGAACATGTCCTTGAAATAACTGCCAAAGACAGAGCCGGAAATATTGGCAGTTCAACGGTTAAATTCAAAATAACCGCCACCCCGGACAGTGTTATCTCGGACATAAAAAGGCTCTATGATTCAGGCTGGATAACTGACCGGACAACCAGCAAAATTCTCATTAGAGAGATTGAAGATATAAAGTGGTATCTAAAACGACTGGATCAGGCAAAAGGGCATATACTTAAATCCATAGAAAGGATTAAAGCCGGTAAACAGCCGGAAAAACTGAAAGTTAAGCTGATTCAAAGATACAACGAGGAAATAGCCCGGCTGGAAAAAGAGAATAGTAAAAAACTTAATATGGTTTTTGACCGGATTGAGCGATCGCTTCAAAAATACCTGAAAAGAAATTTAATTAATCAAGGGGCTTATGATATAATTAAGGATGACGTTAATTATTTAAGGGGTAATTTGTAAATGTATGTTAGAAAAAAAATCAGTATTATTGTCGGCCATTTATTCTTTTATTGCCGCGATAATTAGTTCGTTTATTTTTTCGCCAGTATTTAGAATTTTTTATGATAAAGTTTTAAATCCGCCTTTAGTCGGATATGGATTTTCTTATGGAAGAAATGAAGAATTAATTATAGGGGGGATTATCTTTGCCTATCTCTTTTTCCTCCCTTTATTTGTAATGGTATTTATTCCCAGAAAACAATGGCTGGTCTGGCTAATTCTGATTTTTATTCCTTTTACCATGGTTCTGTCGGGCGGCGGCAAGCACCTGCTTTGGTTCTTTATTTTTACTATCACCGGCGGTATTTCCGGCTGGCTGATAAAAATGATAATTAAAAGGATGAAATAGCATCTAAAACGGCTGGAAACTCAATAATTCAATCCGAATAAATTCGGGAAATTGATTTTGTTTTAAAGCAAAATTGACCCGGGTTTGAGCTGGTGCTATAATGGCGGCACGGAATGCTTAACAATAATAATAAGAAATAATTACAATCATATGCCTTTAACGCCCGAGGAATTCAACAAGCTTGCAACAAAAGACGATTTAAAAAATCTACTAACCAAGGATGATCTTACCATGTGGAAAGATGAAATAGTGAAATCAAACGAAGAAGTGATCGGCGAACTTAAAAAAATAAGGGAAGATTTTGCAATGAACCAAGCCGCGCACGATCGTTTTGAAAAAAGAATCGGGGTTTTAGAAGAAAAAACCGGCGTAAGTCCGGTAAGCGTTTGACATTATAGCCGGGATTGATTATTATTAAAACATGGAAAATATTAAGAAACAAACAGCAGTATTCGTTTTAGCGATCCGCAGAGCCTCCCGTATTTCGCGCTTGAGGCTGTTTGCTAGTGTTTAAAATATCCTTTCATTTGAAAGTTGTCAGACGGCCTTAAGCGGGCCGTTTTTTGTTTGCTCATTTAAATGGAAGGAGGTGAGAAAAATAGCGCGAAAGCTGTCGGAGTGAGAAAGCTAAACCCGGAGTATGAATTATGAACCAATCTAGTTGTTAACTTCTTATTAAGAAAGGAAAAACATGGAACAAAGCCAAAAAGAATACAGCATCCGGCCGGCCGGACTGGCCGATTGCAAGGCCATGGCCGAAATGATTAATTTTCACGCCAAAGAGGGGATTATGCTCCCTAAAAGCGCCGGCGAGATTATGCTAACCATTGCTACCTATTTTACAGCCGTAAGCGAAGGAGCGGTTGTCGGCGTCTGCGGATATAAGATTTGGATTGACGGCGGCGTTGAAATCAGGTCGCTTGTTGTCAGTCCGGATTTTCAGGGTCGCGGTTTAGGAACGGCTTTGGTAAAAAAATGCGTTGACGAGGCTAAGGCTAAGGGGTTTACCCGCTTCATCGCCTTAACCGTCCAGCCGCGGGTTTTTAAGAAACTCGGTTTCAGGGAGCTGAAAAAAGAAGATCTTCCGGCCAAATTCTGGACCGAGTGCCGGAAATGCTCCCGGTTTTCGGAAGATAAATGCGCCGAAACAGCTTTTGAGCTCGTGCTCTAAAGAGCGTAAAAATCCCGTTCCGTTGTCGCGCAAAGCGATGGCGGAACGGGATAGGTTTTTGTCTGACAATATTAAGGATCTATTGGCTAAAGGCTTGTTATTTGGGTTTTAATATGCTTCAATAAATACAGGTACAGGCGGTCTTTTTAATTCAATCGCTCCGGAAATGGGGCAAAAACAAAAGGAGAAAGTCATGAAGAAAATCTTGGCACTGTTTTTGGTGGCGGGTTTTATTTTCGCCACCGCCACCGTCGCCGCGGGCGGCTTCAACTGGGGTGGCGTCTTCAAAGGCGCCGTCTCGGACTGGAGCCAGTCGGGTTCCTCCTCGGGTGGAGGTGGAACCCATGAAGTCAGCTATTGCGGGCGGTTGGGCCTGCAGGGCTGGCTTCGGCAGGCCGATGAGGCCTGCAGAAATGGATATGACGTCATCTCGCCGCCCAGCCATGCGAGGTGCCGAACCGGCACCGGATACATAGGAGCAATCCGATGCCGCTAGTCCCGCCAACCGCGGGACGCAGGGTCGTTGTTTTTTAGACGACCCTGATTTTTTTTCGCAGAGTTTTTGGTTAGCATTATAATTAGACGGCTAAAAGATGTTGGTTGTCTTAAGCGATAAGAATGAGGACTAGCTATTGGTTTTACGGCCGGAATATAGTAAAATAGAGGTATAACAGACAAAGATTTTATTCACGGCAGATGATAAAATAATGGCTGATCAATTTTTAATCGCTAAAGAAAATACTTTTAGGGGGAAATTTTTATACCGCTTTCTCAGGATTTTTGTCGCGCCTTTAATCAGGCTGATTTGGATAAAAGAAGTTAAGGGGCTTTCTAATCTGCCAAAGTCCGGAGCCTATATTATCGCCGCCAACCACCAAAGCTATCTTGATTTCCTCTGTCTCCAGGCGGTATTGCCGGTCAGGCTCACCTTTCTTGCGGCCGAGAAATTTTATTCATCCGGTTTCTGGCGGCCGATTGTAGAATTAACCGGCCAGATCCGGGTAGAGCGGAACGCTGATGATAAGACTGAAGTCATAGCCAAAGCGCTGGAAGTCTTAAATCGGGGAAGAGTCTTGGCGATTTTCCCGCAGGGGACGCGGAGCCGGTCGGGACAGATTGAAAAAACCTATACCGGCGTAGCCCGATTCGCTCTCGGCGCCGGAGCACCGGTTATTCCGGTAGGCATAAAGGGCGCTTATGAAGTTCTTCCTCCCTGGGAAAAATGTCCGAAATTAAGGAAGATTATTAAAATCAACATCGGCGAACCAGTAAATTTATCGGAATATAGTAAGCGCCCGATTGAACCTGAAACTTACCGAAAAGCAACCAACGAGGCAATGAAAAAAATCGCCGAATTGGCCAGGTTGGAGTATAAGGAGGAGTAATTATTACTATAAAATGCCTAAAAATTGCTTAATTTGCCAAAGAATAATCGGGATATTAAAAGACATAACACTTTATGGCAAAAAATAAAACTATAAATGTAAAAGGAACTGAAATTACGATTATAAAACATGGTAATAGCGATTATGACTATATTTCCTTGACCGACATGCTTAAAGCAAAGGATGGCGATTTTTTTATTTCTGATTGGTTAAGAAATAGAAATACGGTTGAATTCCTGGGTATTTGGGAAAGTATTTATAATCCAGCTTTTAATTATGGCGAATTCGCCATAATTAAAAGCAAAGCAGGCTTAAACAACTATAAAATAAGCATAAAAGAATGGGTAGAAAAAACTAAGGCTATAGGATTGAAAGCTGCAACCGGAAGATATGGCGGAACTTATGCGCATAAAGATATCGCATTTGAATTCGGAATGTGGATTAGCGCTGAATTCAAAATATATTTAATCAAAGAATTTCAGCGCCTTAAGGAAAATGAAGCAGAAAATCTTAAGCTTAGTTGGAATCTTCAAAGAACGCTGGCTAAAATTAATTACAGAATTCATACCGATGCCATAAAAGAGAAGCTAATTCCTCATGAATTAACCAAAGATCAAATTAATATAAAATACGCCGATGAAGCGGATTTGCTGAATGTCGCCCTATTCGGAATAACCGCGAAAATGTGGCGAGATCAAAATCCAAAGTTAAAAGGGAATATTCGGGATTACGCCTCAATCGAGCAGCTAGTAGTCCTGTCCAATCTAGAAAGTATAAATGCGTTGTTAATTCGCGACGGACTTTTGCAGAAAGATCGAATTCAAAAATTGAATAATACCGCAATAGTTCAGATGAAATCGCTTTTAACAAACAATGAAATAAAGAAATTGGAAGCGCCACGGAGTTCTTGACGGGATACTGATTAAGGGCCAGTAAATTCCTATCAAGAAATAAATTTAAATTGATTATAGCTTCTCAGTTCCAAAATATTGGTTTTTTTGCGTGCATTATTAGAATCCTCACGAGATGCAACGTTGGATTAAACCAAACCCTGCATAACCACTAATTTTGAAAATTATATATGATTTACGTAACCGCAAAAACCCCCGCAAGCGCCTGGCGGAATTCTATTAAAGAACTAATTAAATCATCCGATTCAAAAGTTCCCAATTTATGGAAAAACACAACAGCCGTTGTGGAAATTGAAGACCCTAAGGCTGATCTTTATGATAATCTTTTCCCAATGACCCGTGAGCAAATAGAGGCTATCAACAATCATTTAGTATTTGGTACTCATAAGAAGGAAGTAATTCACGAATGGACTTTGCTTTATCGCCGGCGATTAGTTAATGAATCATATAATCAAATTCAGAATATAATAGATTATCTTAAAAAGAAGCCATCCGGAAAAAGAGCGCAAATGTCTATCTTGGATCCGTCCCAAGATTTAGAAGCTACTATTGGGCCGTGCCTTCAAATTATTTTTTGCCAGATAATTGACGGGAAATTAGAATTGCATGCTCACATGCGCGCCTGTGATTGTTATGGCAAACTTCTAATGAATATTAATGAGTTCGCGGCGCTCCAAAGATATATCGCAGAACAGCTGGGGGTAGAGTGCGGCAGTTACTTGCAGTTCATAGATTCTCTTCATTTTAATACAGAAGATCAAGACAAAATTAATAGCCTGATGGAAAAATTTTAAGTAAAATTTTTTTAAGGCTTAATTTTAGGGTATTTTTTTACCAACTGGATTCCTCTTTCTATGTATTCATTAAAATTTTTTTTTAAAAAAATCATCCTAAGTTTTTCTTGCAGATTTGTAATTTGCGGGTAGTTGTGCTGATAAGCATAGCCCAAATCATCCCAAGGCCAAAATTTTAAAGCCTTTTTGTCCAGAGAGCATAAAGCATAGGCGGCGATTTCAGCTAGAGCCCATATTTGACCGGATCTTAATTTATGTTGATTGAAATCACAATTATATATTTCGAAGTAGTGAGATATAATTAATTCATGCGCGGTTATTCTTCTTTGCGTGTAAGGATTTTCATGGATCCATCTGACAATTTTTGGCTCTTTCCCCCAGTTAGAGATGCCTGGATGGATAAGGGAAATTACGCATTCATATACATCGTAATACCAATTGTATCCGGTCCGTTCTTCTATGTATGAAGAAAACTTATCATTTATTTTATCCCAAGCTTTTTGATACTCATCGCGCGTGTATTCAAGGATAAAGTAATTATTTTCATATTGTTTTTTTAGCCAGCCAAGCTTCTTTCTGCTGATATTTATTTCCTCGGCCATTAAAATGTCGTATTGCTTGTCAATTGTGAATTTTAATTTCATAAAAATATGGCTATAGTCGTGACTATAGCCATTGTATCAACTCTACCGCTAATAGCAAGCTGAGCCGTTTAGCTCTTTTTGGTTTCCTGATAGAGTTTTTGTATGAGATAGTTCACGGTTCCTTTTGAGTGGACGCAGAAGGTGTTATCTAACCCCCAAATACTGCCTGTTTTTAGCTCGGCGTTATAGGGGCATCCGCCGCCGCAAATGCCGATAGAAATACAGTCATAGCATTGTCTTTGGTGGATGGGAGAACGGAATCTCCACTCTTGCCAGATTGGGTGGTCGGCCGGGTTATCCAATTCGTCCAGAGCCACAAAATTTTTCTTCGTTCCACAGTAGGCTTGGCATACTCCCACCATCCTGTCTGGAGAAATAACCAGTTGGTCGCCTGGAGCTCCGCAGTCATAGAGGTAAGGATAGCCGTCGATAAATGAATCGACTTTACGCATGATTCTGTCTTCGTATATTCCTTTTTCCCGGCAAATCTCGAAGCAATTTATTAGTTTTTCAGTTACTAGGGTTGCGTATTCCAGCTCGCTCATGCCAATCAAAGCTTCGCTTCGGTCTATGACGATGTTAAATCCGACCGAGTTGATGTTAAAGGTTTTATGCAACCAGATAATGACGTCTTCAAGCCGGTGGATATTCGCCTTAGTGATGGTAACGCTGAATCCGAAATCGATACTTTGTTCGGCCATCATACGGCAATTTCTTATGACTTTATCGTATGTACCACGGCCTTCCTTGTCCCGCCGCATCATGTCGTGCATTTCCTTTTTACCGTCGAGCGAGACTGCGATCTGTACCTTCTTGTCTGCGAGGAAGTCAATGAAGTCTCGGGATATCAGCGTTGCATTCGTGTTGATTGTGATCCCGGTTTTTTCAGGAAGTGTCCCATCGTCCTTGAGACGCAGAACGTAATCTATCGACCAATGAACCACTTCGGGATTAAGAAGCGGTTCTCCTCCATAGAGGATAACGTGTGGCTCTTCAATTGTCCTTGAAAGAGAGCGGGCGAAAAGGTCTATTCCCTGTTTAGCTGTTTCTTTGCTCATAAGGGAAAATTGGTAGTCTTTTGGCAGGACATTCTCAATGTAGCAATAAGAGCATCCTAAGTTGCACCCATCCGTAGCGAGAAGATAGAGAATGCCTACGCCATTTTCTTTGAGCAAGTTTTGCATCCGCAAATAATCATCAATATCATACCTTTCTCCAATAGGCATGATGAGCCTTCTTTCTATGAGGGAATTGAGAAGTGAACAGCGATTGCCGTCAATTGAAAAGAGAACACTTTCTCTAATTACTCCTCCAGTTGAATTTTTGAGCAAGTCAGAAAGATCTTTCCGCAGAAAGAGAACCCCTGCAGTAAGCGAGTTATAGAGCGCAACCATCCCTTCACCAACTTCAACGTAGTGACAAAAATCAGAAAGCCGAAACACTTTATCCATGGTTTTTCTCCATTTTGGCTGAAAGAATTGGGAGGGGAAAACTCATGCCCCCCTCCCTGTCCTAGAGGTTAGTGGTTTTGGTGGCTAGTTGGTACGCCGAGCCGAGTGAGCCTGCAGGAAAGCCGCGTCAATGTGATGCTTGCAGTTCAGGCATGATGTGCTACACTTGCAAGCACATTGGCATCTGCAACTTCCGCATCGGAGACTCACGCCGTCTTCAATCTTCCCGCGAATTGCTTGGAAGCTTGCCGCTTTTGGAACAAAGAAAGCCTGTTGCTGGATCATTGTAATCTCCTTCTTGTTTGGGTGAAAAATCTCCAGCTAAGTTTAGGTTAAAAGCCTCCTCTAGACTTTTAATAGTTAATTTCTGCCTAAATTTTAGCGATGGAGACATTGAATAAAGAGCATTAAAACAGCTTACTCTTCGTTATTTAGCGAGTCAGGGGGGGGGGATGTGTGTAAAGGCTAAGTTAAAGTGTCATAGTAGCGGGCAAAGTAGAAATGTCATACCTCGCCGGTTTGGGTTTAATTATCGGCCGGCCATGGCCGACCGTGTTTTTTTTGAGCCGGTTTGTCTGCAATTAGCGGTTGACACCGCATCGCGGCAAGCCCCCATGCTTGCCATGGGGGGATAAACTTGGGCGGTCGACAAATTAAGTTGTGCCAACGGCAAAAGAATATATCCGCAGGCACGGTCTTTACAAGGATTAACTTCAACTCGGCAGGCAACGCTTCGGCAACGCCTGCTTTTTTTATACAACCCCTTGGAATTATATCCGGAGTTTGGTAAAATATTGCTATATGGCAATAGCGATATTTGATCTTGATGGGACGTTAATCCGAGGCCAGTCTCAGTTATATATTATTAAGTATTTGTATAAACGGAGATTAATCAGCGTTTTTGATTTAATAGTAATTACGGGCTGGTTTCTCGGCTACTGGCTAAGCATCTTTAATGATCCGCGAATAATTTTCAGCTTCGCTTTTCGGATAATCAAAGGAAAAGATGAAAACGAGGTGAAAGCGTTGGTAGATGGTTTTTATGAAAAAGTTCTAAGGGATAAATTTCGCGGAAATGTCGTGAATAGACTGGTAAATCACAAGAATAACAACGACGAAATATACCTTTTAACCAATGCAATCAAGCCCATAGCCCGGGCGGTAGCCGATGACTTAGGTATTCGGAATGTCATAGCAACCGAAATGGAAGTGATTGGCAATAAATACACCGGTAAAATAAAAGGGGATATAATTTATGGAAAACAGAAAGTTAAGGCGTTAAAAAAAATTTTCACGGCAAAGGAGCTGTTAGATAGCTTTATTTATGCCGATCATTATTCTGATATAGAGATGCTTAAGCTGGCCGACCATCCGGTTTTGGTTTATCCCGACAGTAAATCCTTAAGTTTATTTAAAAATTATTTTAGAGAAAAAAAGCCGGAGATTATTAATTGAGTTATGAGTTCACTTGCGTTTTGTTTGAGAAAATTTTTAAACCCAGCGCTTATGGAAAATACAAGAATCTTAAATGTTTCGTTAATCAGGGCATGGTTTTACTCTCTGGTGTTTGTTGCTTTGTCAGTAGCGCTTCCTCTAGTCTTTCACTTAATTCCGGGCGGACAGGCGGGAAAAATTTTTCTTCCCATGCACATATTTATTTTTGCTGCCGGCCTAGTTTTAGGATGGAAGCAGGGGATTTTTGCCGGAATTATAACACCGCTCATAAGCTACACGCTTTCAGGCATGCCTTCTTTCGCGGTATTGCCATTTATAATTATAGAATTGGCGGCTTACGGCGCTCTTTCCGGATATTTTCGTAATAATCTCAAGCTAAACATTCTTTTATCGCTTCTTGGCGCAATGACTGCCGGTCGCGCGATACTCTGGCTCGCTATTATTGCGCTACCGTCCGAAGTGAACGCCGGGCAATACATCTTTATGGCGTTAAAAACCGGTTTGCCGGGAATTTTAGCTCAGATTTTATTGGCGCCCGCGATAGTCTTTCTATTTGGTAAATATCTAAACAATGAAAGAATATAATCTTGATTATTTTTCCCGGACTGGATGGTCTTTTATTTTTTTAAAAAAAGATAAGATCGTCTACCGGTCAAAAGGAAGGGGACTTCAGCCTCTTCTTTTTTGCTTAAAAAATAAACGCGAAGACTTAAAAGGCGCTACGGTTTACGATAAGGTTGTCGGCCGGGCGGCGGCTTTGCTTTTAGTTCATGGCAAAGTAAAGAAAATCATGACCCCGTCAATCACCGGCGATGCTCTGGCGCGCTTAAAAGAAAAAAATATACAGGTTGATTTTGGTTTTTTAGCCAAGATAATTTTAAACGCTAAAGGAAATGGCCCCTGTCCCATGGAAATTCTCTCAAAAGGAAAAAATGCCGGTGAATTATTCCGGATATTAACAGGTAAATGATTTTCTGGATTGGGCGTTTTATTGCCCGAAGACCCAAGTTATAGTAAAATGTACTCAGGCTCAGTTTAGAGGTTAATGTTTAGGATGTTAATTATGGCCGTTGCTATAAAAAGAAATAAAAATCCAAAAAAGGCCTTGGATGAGGCGTTCGCCGAGCTAAAGTTTATTCCCGGCAAAAAGGTTTTTATTAAGCCGAATTTATGCGGCCGTGATCCGGTTCTTCCGGGAGAAAATACCAGCGTTGAAGTGATGGACGCTTTGATTGAAATTTTGTCGTTCGCGGGCTGCGAAATAATAATAGGTCATGGAGAACTTTTGGGCAGCCAGGATCATTTTACTGATTTTAATAAGACTCTCAAAGATTCGGGTTTTGATAAATATAAAAATATAAAAAGAGTTAAAATAATTAATTTGGATAATCTTAAAAGAACAGAAACAAAGGAAAAAGAAATGGTTTTTCATTTGCCGCTTGAATTTTTGTGCGATGAAATTGACACTTACATAAATTTGGCGAAAATAAAAACCCACATGGAAACAACTGTTAGCTTTTCCTTAAAAAATCAGATGGGGCTAGCAAGCAAGATGGACAGGGTGATGATGCATAAAATGGGTCTCGAAAAATTAATTGCCAGTCTGGGAAGACTCTGCGAGCCGGATATTAGCATACTAGAAGGTTTTCCGGCTATGGAAGATAACGGCCCGCATCATGGCACCCCAAGAGGGCTGGATTTAATCATTGCCGGAGATAACATGGTTGAACTGGACAGTTTTACGGCGGGAATTCTCGGATACGATTCCGGAGCGATCAAACATATAAGACATGCCGAAGAACTAGGAGTCGGGAAATGCTTTAATAAAGAGCATTTAAGCCGATATGAAGAATTTATTGTTAAAGATTTTAAAAGGGCGAATAATGTTTACCGTTTTGGCTTAAGGATGTTTGCTTACCCGACTTACAGCTGTTCGCGATGTATTAACGCGGTAAACCTGGCGGGCAGGGAATTTAAGAAACATCCGCTGAAATATTGGCGCGTAATTTGGAAAGCCTTATTTTCAAAAAATAAAATTAACATTATTTTCGGACGAGCGGATGAGCTGAAGACCGGAAAAACCGACCTGAATATCTGCGTCGGCAACTGCGCGAGAAAGTTTGCTGAAGAGAACAATGCCCATTGCCTTGATAGGTGCCCGCCGGGGATTCGCGAGGTAAGGGAGTTTATTGTTAAAAAAATCCAATAATAATAAGAAGTATGAATTTTTTTATTAATTCAGCTTTAATTACCGCCATAACATCTTTCCTGCTGGGCGTTTTTGTATTACATAGAAATAGAAAATCGCTTACCAATAAACTTTGGTCATTGGTTTGTTTTGGCGCGTTTATCTGGGAAATAGGATTATATTTTGAGTTAATTTCCGACAATGAAACGGAAGCCTTGGTTTGGAATAAAATTCTTTATATTGGAGCCATATTACTGCCGATTTTTTACTACCACTTTGTAACAGCCTTGCTGGAGATTAATAAAAAGAAACGAAATTTATTGGTGGTGGGTTACTCACTTGCAATTTTTTATCTGACGATGAATGTCTTTACCAGGTTTTTTGTTGAAGGCGTTCCGCCCGCGCTGGGTTTTAATTATTGGGTGAAACCCGGGCCGTTATACTATCCTTATTTTATATATTTTACGGCTTATTTTGCGATTAGTTTTTATTATCTTATTAAGGCTTTAAAAGAGCGCGACACTTCAAAAAAACAGCAGGTTAAGTACATGCTTTTAGCAGGAGTATTTGGAGTAAGCGGCGGTGTTACGGTATTTTTTCCTCAATTTTTTGGCATTTATCCCTTTGGCAACTACTTTGTTATTCTCTATATAGTAATCGTCGTATACGCAATTGCAAAGTATCGGTTGATGGGAATTAGGGTGTTAGTTAGTAAATTTTATATCTATACCCTCATAGCCTCTTTGTCTTTTTTCTTATTTCATGCGGTCTACTTAATAAGCTTGAATTTTTTCAATGGCATATATAATCCTTCCGCGCTGACCTTTGGAGTTTTTATGGCATTTTTTTTCTCCGCGATCCTTTTCCCCTTCATAAACTACGTTCAAAAATCAAGCGACACACTGTTTTTTAAAGGCTATAATCCGACCAGGATTATAAAGGATCTTACTATCCGGCTCAGTAGCGTAATTGAAATTAACGAGCTGAATAAAATTCTCGCCGACGAATTTAAAAAAATCCTCGCCACCGACGAGGTGGGGGTAATTATTTTTAAGAAAAACGGGAATGAAAGAAGCGGCGCGACCGAAAGAAAAGGCGTAAAAGCCAATATGAAAAAATCCGCCGCTAAAAACGGCAACGCTAAAACTATGCACATGATTTCCGAGAGCTCTTCCTTAAACTGGGCCAACCTGAAAGCCGATAATGTTATTTGCCTTGAAGCCATAAAGCTTGAGACGGTTATGATTAGGAGTGAAATAAACGCCCGGCGCAAAGATGATCCAAAAGCCGGGGCGTTAGTCAGTGAAATGGATAAATATAAAGTTGAAGTAATCGCCCCGCTTATTATTGGCGGAAAAGTAACCGGATTGATCGTGCTCGGCGATAAAATTTCCCAAGAAGGCTATACTCAGGAAGATATTGAATTTCTTGAAATTATTTCTTCGCAGGCGGCCGTAGCCATAGAAAACGCCCTTTTATACAAGGAAATCGGGGAAATGAACAAGAATCTGCAGAAAAAAGTAGAGGAAAAAACTACTGAATTAAGGGACAAAAACGAATATCTGGAAAAATTATTGGTCATGCGTTCGGAATTTTTAGATATTGCTTCGCATCAGCTCCGAACGCCGGTAACAGTTATCCGGGGCATGACGTCTATGATTTTGGAGGGCGGGATGCCTGAGAATAAAATCAATGAATTTTTAAAGGCCATGCTTGATAAATCCGGCAAACTGGCGGAAATCATTAATGATATTTTAAGGGCGTCGGAAATGGATTCCGAAAAGGTGCTTTTAAAATTCACCAAAGTTGACCTTAACACCTTTTTAACCAAGCTGGTTGATGATAAGCAAATCCAGGCCAAGACCAACGAAATAGGATTGAAATTAAGCCTGCCAAAAACGCCTCTGCCGGCTATCCAGGCGGACTCACGCTATCTTGAACAGGCCATCGGCAATTTAATCAATAATTCTTTCCAATATACTCCGAAAAAGGGGAAGGTTGAAGTGAGCGCCGCCATGAACGGCAAGAATGTTGAAATCCGGGTGAGCGATACCGGAATCGGTATTCCGGCCGGAGACCTGCCCAAACTTTTTTCAAAATTCTCCCGCGCGTCAAACGCGATTGCCATGTACACCGACGGAACCGGCCTCGGACTCTTTATCGTAAAAAGGATTATTGAAGAGCATAAAGGCGGAAAGGTGTGCGTTGAAAAAACCGTGGAAGGGAAAGGAACGACGTTCCTGATTACGCTCGCGGCATGATAAAATGTAAAAATCAAAAATCAAAATATAAAATGACAAAGATAAAATTAAAAAAAGAGTTCGTCATTCTGAGGCCGAAGGCCGAAGAATCTCGTGGTAATAGCTCTGTTCACGGGATCCTTCGCTACGCTCAGGATGACGATAAAATAATTTTAAATTTTTGTATTGTCATTTTCCATTTTTATTTTTACATTTTAAATTAAACATTATGATGCCTTCACGTAAAATTCTAATGGTTGAAGACGATCCGGATCAGGTTCTGATGTATGAGATGGAGCTCACTAAGGCGGGTTTTAACGTGTTTACCGCCAAATGCGGGAGCGAGGCTTTCGCCATAATAAAAAAGGAAAAGCCGGATTTAGTTTTTCTTGACCTTTTACTCGGGCCGGAAAAGGGAAGGGACATACTCGCCGCAATAAAGGCCGATAAGGAAATGAAAAAAACCAAAGTAATAATTTTGAGCAACTTTAACCAGAAAGACCTGCCCGCGATCGTAAGAAAGGAGGGTGCTTTTGATTTCTTAAACAAGAGCGAATACATCCCGAAAGAAGTCGCGGCTAAGGCCAAAGAATATTTAAAATAATTTTTAATTTTGTAATTTTTAAGACAATTTTACCGAATTATTGAAAATTATAAAATTTAAAAATTAAAAATTCTATATTATGAACATCCAAATCAAAGCGACAAAAATCAAACTCACTCCGGAGATCAAAGATTACATCCAGAAGAAAATGGATATGCTAGAAAAGTATCTCGGAAATTTTAAACCGACCGGTTGCGTCGTGGAAATCGGCCTCGCGGTCGGCGGGCAGATGAACGGCAAAATTTACCGGACAGAAGTAAACCTGAAACTCCCGGGTGAGCTTATTAGGGTGGAGAAGACTGAGAAGGATATTTTGAAATCAATTGATAAAGTGAAAGATCATTTAAGGATGTCAATTCAAAAATATAAAGGCAAAAGAACAGGAAGATAAGCGAAAAATAGGCCGCACCCTACCCCTCCGGCCTGCGGCCACCTCCCCTTGGTAATACCCCTCCGGCCTGCGGCCACCTCCCCTTGGTAAGGGGAGGAAATATTTCCCCCCTTGCTAAGGGGGAAGTTAAGGGGGTGGTTTAACTTGACATAATCATGTATTTATGACATACTGAATGGTTGTATTAGCAGTCCGCGTGAAATATGGAAACTCAAAATTTAGCCAACAGCGAAGAAAAACCTACTGAACAAAATCGCCGTGAAAAACCGGCTGTTTTATTTTTGCATGGCTTTGGCGGAAAGCCGGAATCAGTGGATTTTCTTCTTGATTACCTGAAACTTAAAGGTTATGAAATTTACAGTCCGGCGCTTCTTGGACACGAAGATAACTACAAATCCATTAATTGCTTTTTTCCCGAAGACTGGTTCGCGCAGATGGAAAAGGTTTTAAAAGAAGTGCTTTTAAGGCATGACCGGGTCTATTTAATCGGCGCTTCTTTCGGCGGGAATATCTGCCTGTCGCTGGCGGCAAAATATCCGGAAAAGGTAAGGGGCGTTGTTACCCTGGAAACTCCGATATTTTTTAATTTCAAGATTTCCCTGATGTTAAAAGTTATTCAGCCAATTCTTGAATTTATCGGCGTGGAAAAAGTCAGCAAGAACCGGTTTTTTTACCGCAAAAATTATGTTCGGGATAACCATAGTTATGAGTATGTTCCGGTTAAAACGTCGGGAAAAATTTTTGATTACATAAATAACCGGACTAAAAAAGAAGCCAGCCGGATTATTTCGCCACTTTATATCCTGCAGGCCGGTAAAAGCGACCTCATTAGTAAAAAAAGCGCCAGGTTTGTTTATGATAATGTCTTATCCCGGATAAAAAGGGTTGAATACCTGCCGATTGACAATCATGACCTTGATCTCTTTGATGAAAAAGAAAAAATCATTACCATGGAAAAAATCCATGAATTTATCTCTAAAATATAGAAATACGAATGACACGAATGACACGCGAATAACACGAATATATTTTAATTTTCTGGCTAGCCATCAGGCAAGCCAGAACTTGTCCAGAACCGAAAATAGCCGCCTTATTATAATCGGGCGGTTTTTGTTTACCTTCGGCTGAAAATTTGTTATAATGGTGATAGATTTGAGGGATTATTTTAAGTAAGCCGGTGTTTTATGGCGAAAAAAAAGCAGAAGATAAATTTTATAAAAGTGAGGAATCTTACCTCTCCGGCTCCGGAGAAGGACTCGGACGCTGATGGAATCCCGGATTCGCTGGAAGAAGAACTGGGTACTGACCCCTTTAACGCCGATACCGACGGTGACGGACTTAGGGACTATGAAGAAGCGTTTGTTTACGGGACTAATCCTAATAATCCCGATACTGACGGGGACGGAATTCCGGACGGCAGGGAAGTCAAGGCCGGAACAAATCCTTTAGGAGCCGGGCCGCTTAAGAATTTTTTTATTCCCCATGAAGGGAATAACTATCTTCCCCGCGCGCTCCATTCGCGGCGCCTCGCGTTTTGGGCGGCGAGCGCGGTAACCGTGAAAATAATAACCGTTGTTTTTTTTATCTCCTTTCCGCTTTCCGCCTGGCTAACTCCGGATATATTGGTAGAGGAGGGCCGGAAAATAATTGAGCTTACCAATAAGATCCGCGCAGGACTAGCGCTTCCGGGGCTCTCTGAAAGCAGTATCCTTAACCAGGCGGCTTACGCTAAAGCCGAGGACATGCTTGTTAAGCAGTATTTTTCTCATACCGGCCCGGATAACCGAAAGCTTTCTGACTGGCTTTCAGGCGTTAAATACGGCTTCAGCGTGGCTGGTGAAAATCTGGCCATGGGATTTTCTTCGGCCGAAGAAGTGGTAAACGCCTGGGTGGCGTCAAAAACTCACTACGCCAATATTATTGACCGGGATTTTACCGAAATCGGGGTGGGGATGGCCGCGGGCAGGTATGAAGAATATGAAACGACTTTTGTCGCCCAGTATTTCGGCGCTACAGCCGCTCAAAGCCAGCCTGTCAGGGAAGAGGAAAAAGACGCTTTGCCGGTTTTGCCAGTTCCAAAAAGCGAAAAGAAACCCGTGCCTAAAGTCGCTTCGGAAAATATTGTTCCGGCGAAACCCGCGCCTAAACATAGCGGCGATGTTTTAATAAAACCGGCGGAAAGCGCGCCCGCGCCGACTCCTCCGCCCGCGCCAAGCATTCTTCAGCCGACCGAAACTTATGGAAATAAAAAAAATACCGGTTTTGAAATATTTTCACCCGGATCCGAACGACTGAAATTATATGATAACGGCGTGGAAATCTATTCAGCCGCTAAAAACGCGGATGAAGATTATGTAAAATTTACCCTGGAACTCGGGGAGGGGCCGCATAAACTACTGGCCGTAGCGGAAAAGTCCGGGCTGACGGCGTCATCGGCGGAAAAATCGCTTTTTATTGACCTGACGCCTCCGGTGATTGACGGCGGACGGACTTTTTTAACCGTTGACTCTCCGGCAGGAAAAAACGAAAAAGTAGTTATCGCCGCGGCTTACTTAAGCCCGGATACGGCCCGGGCGGAAATAACTTTTTTAAACAACAAAATCAGCCTTACGAAGGATCCGGACGATCCGAACAAATGGACCGGCAGTCTTTTGATTTTCGGGGGTGATGAAAAAAATATCTTTGACCCGGTAGTCCCCGCTACCCTGACGGCCACCGATTATGCCGGCAGTACGGTCTCGGAAGACATAAACTGGAAAAATATCACTCCGGCAAAAACTTCGCTTTTAGACCAGTATTCCTTTTTAAAAACCCATCAGGGCGCCGGTATAAGCCGGATTTTTAGCTTTAATTCAATTTATTACAGTCTGCTTATTATTATTGCTTCCATCTCCCTTATTTTAAAAATTTTCATCAACATAAAAAAACAGCACCCGCACGTCATTTTTAAAACTCTTAGTTTAATAGCGCTTTTGGCGGTCCTGCTTATAATTTAACTATGAAAATCGCGCAAATCGTAAGCACGTTTCCGCCTTACCGGGGCGGGATGGGGAATGTTGCCTTAAATTACGCTCGGCTGTTAGTTGGCCGCGGACATTCAGTTAAGACATTCACCCCGCTTTACAAAAAACTGCCGGACTATGAAGCTGCGACCAAAAACGGCGGCGCGGGAGATGTTTTTAGACTAAAACCGGTTTTAAAATACGGGAACGCGGCATTCTTGCCGCAAATTTTTTTTCGGCTGAAAAATTTTGACGCTGTCCTTTTACATTACCCTTTTTTCGGTACTGCCGAGATAGTCTGGCTCGCCCGGGCGCTTAAAATGTTCAAAGGGAAATTAATTTTTCAGTATCATATGGACGTTTCCGGGTTATCATGGTTCGCCCGCTTTATGAGCCTGCCTTCAAAACTCGTATTACCCAGCCTAATCCGCCGATCGGACGCGGTACTAACCGCCAGCCTGGAGTATATTAAAGAAAGCGATATAAAAGATTCTCACTCAGCATATCCTGAGAAATTTCATGAATTAGCGTTCGGAGTTGATTTAAAAAGGTTTAATTCGGCCGGAGAAGCAAAAAAAACTAAAACCATTTTATTCGTCGCTGGACTTGACCGGGCGCATTATTTTAAAGGACTGGACATACTGCTAAAAGCAATATGTAAATTACAAATTACAAATTACAAATTACAAATTATTGGAAGCGGAGATTTAAAACCGTATTACGAAAAGATGGCAAAAGATTTGGGAGTTGCCAATAATGTGAAATTTATTGGTTCGGTTTCATCCGATGATCTGGCAAAGTTTTACCGTGATGCTGATATTTTTGTTTTACCGTCCATTGCCAGGGGCGAGGCGTTCGGCCTGGTTCTCCTTGAAGCCATGGCTTCAGGAACTCCGGTAATCGCCTCAAACCTGCCGGGCGTCCGAAGCGTTTTTCAGGACGGCGTCCAGGGATATTTAGTTCAGCCGGGAAACGCTGATGATTTGGCAAAAAAAATCAGGCTGATTTTATCCGACAATGAACTCGCAAAAAAAATGGGGCAGGCGGGAAGAAGGCTAGCCGAAAAAAAATACGATTGGGAAAAGATCGGGGATGAGCTTATAAAAATAATTAAAGCATGAAAATTTGCCTGATAAACAATTTATATAAGCCATATAACCGCGGCGGAGCCGAACGGGTGGTTGAGGCTATGGCTGATGATTACGCGCGCAAAGGCGATGAAGTTTTTATTATTACGACTAGGCCGAGTTTTAGAATTACGAATTACAAATTAAGAATTAAGAATTTGAGTGACAGAGACAAAATTTTTCATATCCCGGGTTTTTACTATAATTTAGCCAAATTGCCTTTTCCATTGCGCCTCATCTGGCATGTTTGGGATATGTTTGATTTTATTTCCTATTTTAGGGTGAAAAAAATTTTGAAAAAAGAAAAACCGGATCTGGTTATTACTCATAACCTGAAAGGCATCGGCTACCTTATTCCCAGGCTAATTAAACGGCTTGGCGTCGCGCATCATCATTATTTACATGATATTCAGCTTATTTATCCGTCCGGGCTTTTATATTATGGCGAAGAAAAAAAATTAAACAGCGCGCCGGCCAGGATATACCAGCAAATCTGCGTCCGTTTGTTCAGCTCTCCTGATAAGGTTATTTCACCAACAAACTGGCTTATGGATTTGCATGGCGAACGCGGGTTTTTTAAAAGGTCAAAATTGGAAATCAAGGAATTTTTGACTGGCGGTAATGAATTGCGAATTAAGAATTGCGAATTAAGAATTAAAAATGCCGGAAAGGCGTTTAAATTCTTGTTTGTCGGACAAGTGGAAAGACATAAGGGCGTGGAAATGCTAATAAAGGCGTTCAGCGGATTAAAAGCCAAGGCGGAATTATTGATTATCGGGGATGGCAGTTTTTTGCCGAGCCTGAAAGGAAAAGCGGGCGATGAACCGCGGATAAAATTTTTAGGCCGGAAAAGTCCGGAAGAAGTTGAAAAATTAATGTCTGAGTCGGACTGCCTTATTGTCCCTTCGCTTTGCTGGGAAAACGCTCCGGCGGTTATTTACGAAGCTTATCGGGCCGGTCTGCCGGTTATTGCTTCGCGGATCGGCGGGATTCCGGAGATAATCGCGAAACTCGGCGGAGAGTTATTTACTCCGGGAAACATTATGGAATTAGAAAAACTAATGAACAAGGCTTATGTTCAAAAGAAAAATGAAGTGTTATAATAATGAATGATGAATGATGAATTATGAATCATGAATAAAGGCGAATAGATTTAATATTATATATTCATAATTCGTAATTCATTATTCATTCTGGTTTTTTACTCCGAACGTCCGGAATTGAATTTTATGTTTTAAAACTTCATATGGCTCTCCTCGTAAACATCTGGACATTTTCCATCCTCTGGCTCGCCGTTTTATGCGGATTTGTTTTGGGCGCGAGAAAAATTTTCCGCTATCTGTCAAAAAATAGCAGTTATTTTGACCACGCCATTTTCCAGATTAAACTGCCGAAAGAAAAACCCGGTGAAGACCAGAAAGAGATGAACTATCAGCGAGTGCAAAAGCTCCATGAGGAAATTGCCAAATGCGAGACTTTATTTTCCGCCATCGGCGGGCTTCGGGCTCAGCGGGGAATCGCGGCCTGGCTTTTTGGCCGCAACGACCATTTTTCCTTTGAGATCGTCGCCCACAAAAAAATAATTTCCTTTTATATGGCCTGCCCGAGGGGAATGAGCGACTATCTTCTCCAGCAGGTCCAGGCTCATTTTCCCGAAGCCGCGATTGAGCCGGTGGAAGATTATAATATTTTCAGCCCCGGATCAAAAGTGATTGCCGGCTATTTAAGGGTGAAGAAAGATTTTATTTTTCCTTTAAAGACGTATAAAAAAATGGAAGTTGACCCGCTAAATTCCATTACTAACGTCATGAGTAAGCTGGAACCGGACGAGGGCTTGGCTGTCCAATACGTAGTCCGGAGCGCCCACGGGAAATGGCATAAACGGGCGAGAAAAGTAATCCGCAAAGTAATGAGCGGCAAGCAGATCCATGAAGCCATTAATTTTAACCTGTCCGGAAGCATTTTATCGTTTATCGGAAATTTAATCAGTTCCTCAAACCCCAATAAGCCTTTTGACGACAATAAGCCCAAGCGCAATTCGGCCATGGAAGAGGATATTTTAAAAGGGATTGAAGAAAAAAATTCAAAATCCGGGCTGGACGTAAACATCCGGGTGATCATCAGTTCGGAAAAGCTGGCGCACGCTAAGATGCACCTTACTGACACTGGCGCGGTTTTTTCCCAGTATAATTTTTACGAATACGGAAATTATTTTGACAATAAAGTTTTAAGGTGGTGGCAGAATAACCAATTTATTCAAAACCAGCTGGTTAATGATTTTATTCACCGCCGGTTCGGCGAACGGATAAAAATTCTTTTAAACTCCGAAGAGCTTACGTCGCTTTACCATTTTCCCTTGCGCTGGAATGACACGCCGAATATCCTCTGGCTCCTTGCTAAACACGCTCCGGCGCCGGCCGGGACGCCGGAAGAGGGAATTGTCGTCGGGAATAACGTTTTCCGGGGCATGGAAAAACAGATTCATATTAAACGCGACGACCGAAGAAGGCACATGTACGCCATCGGTAAATCCGGCGTCGGTAAATCTCAGTTTTTAGCCGGCCTCGCCATTCAGGACATCATAAACGGCGAAGGCGTCGGGGTGATTGATCCGCACGGCGACCTGATTGCCGACATTTTAGAGCGCATCCCGCCCGAACGGGTGGAAGACGTGATTTTATTCGCCCCGTCAGACATAAAGCGGCCTCTGGCTTTGAACTTAATGGAATACGACGAGCGCTATCCCGAGCAAAAAACTTTTGTCATTAACGAGATGATTAGGATTTTTGACAAACTTTACGATTTAAAAGCTACCGGCGGCCCGATTTTTGAGCAATACATGCGGAACGCCATGTTACTCGTCATGAGTGATCCGGATTCGGGTTCTACTCTCATGGAAATTCCGAAAGTGCTCGCTGACGCGACTTTTCGGCGGCTAAAACTTTCAAAATGCTCGGATCCGACCGTGGTTGATTTTTGGAAAAAAGAAGCTGAAAAAGCCGGGGGCGACGCGGCCCTCGCCAATATCGTCCCTTACGTAACTTCAAAGCTCACATCGTTCATCAGTAATGATATGATGCGGCCGATAATTGGCCAGCAGAAAAGTTCTTTTAATCTGCGCGACGTAATGGACCGGCAGAAAATTCTTCTCGTTGATCTTTCCAAGGGCCAGATCGGGGAAATGAATTCCTATCTTCTCGGCATGATTTTAGTCGGAAAAGTCCTAATGAACGCGCTTTCCCGCGGTGACATGCCCCAGGAAGAAAGGAAAGACTTTTATCTTTATATTGATGAGTTTCATAACTTTACCACCGATTCGGTGGCGACGATTTTATCCGAAGCCCGGAAGTACCGCTTAAACCTCATCATGGCGCACCAGTATCTCGGCCAGCTGGTCCATAAAAACGAGACGACGATTAAAGACGCGGTTTTCGGTAACGCCGGATCATGGTTTGTATTTAAGGTCGGCTCCGAAGACGCGGAAAAACTGGTTAAAGAATTTGAGCCGGTTTTTAACCAATACGACCTCATTAACGTTGATAAATACACCTGCTACGCGAAAATGCTTATCGATAATTCCCCCACCCGGCCATTTTCGCTAAAGCCGGTCTGGCCTTTGCCGGGAGTTAAACGAAAAGACCTGGCTGGAAAGATAAAAACCCTGTCGCGCTTAAAATACGGCCAGGATCGCCATATTATAGAAGCGGAAATTTTAAGGCGGGTGAAAATCATGGTTTAAAAAATCGCGTAAATCAGCAGGGGTTGTAATGCGGTAAAAATTCATATATAGTAAAAACACAAAAATAATTCTTTAAAATAAAAATATGCCAGACGACCAAAACAAAAATCGCGATGATTTGGATATGGATTTTAAAGACCGCCTTCCATTCGGGTCGGCCGAACCGTTTGACGGTAACCTTCAGCTGTTTCCCGGCAGATACGCGCCAAACAACCCTCCCGCGGCGAATGCCCTTTCGGCCGAAGCTGTTAAGGAAAAACCGGAGCAGAAAGAAAATTCCGCGGCCGCCCAGCCGGCGGCTAACGGCAAGGAAGAATCCGTAACGCTTTCCAAAACCAAACTTCTTCTCATAAAAAAACTAATTTCTAACGTTAAAGAAAACGCCGACGAACTTAACCGGCTAGTTTCGCCGCTTATTTCCGGCGAAGATGAAGCGCGGATCGGCATCGGCCAGCTGGCGGACGAAAATATGAGCGCTGATCGCGGCGTCCGGGAGGTTCAGGGTGAAAAGATAATTGAAGGCGTCTTTGATGGCGAAAGGATGATCGGTCCGGACGGCAAGTCATACAGCGTTCCGGCCAACTACGCTTCAAAATCAAAGCTAGTTGAAGGCGACATGATGAAACTAACGATAGCGCCGGGCGGAGCTTTCCTTTATAAGCAGATCGGGCCGGTTGAACGAGAAAGAATTATCGGGCGGCTGGAAAGGGATTTAACCGGACTCTATTATGTCCGGCTGGACGACAGGCACTGGCGGATTCTTTCGGCGAGCGTGACATATTACCGCGGCGATCCCGGGGATGAAACTATAATTCTTGTCCCTAAATTCGGGGAGAGCGCCTGGGCGGCGGTTGAGAATATCGTTAAAAAAAATTAAAACAAAAGACCAATTACCAATTATCAATGATCAATTTTTAATGAATTTTTAATGACTCAATGAAAAAATTTTCAATTTTAATTTCTCGGAATGAAAATTGATTAATTGAAAATTCATTGGTCATTGGTAATTGATCATTGATAATTAATACTCATGGCTACATTATACAGGAAACACCGGCCTCAGACTTTTGCCGAGGTCGTTAACCAAAATCACGTCAAGCTCACGCTCCAGCAGGAAATCGCGGCGGGAAAAATCGCCCACGCTTATCTTTTTTGCGGCCCGCGGGGAATTGGCAAGACCACCTTAGCCCGGGTTTTTGCCAAAGCCATAAACTGTGAGACGCTCGCTAAAGGAAAATACGAGCCTTGCGACAGCTGTCCGGCCTGCCTGGAAATTAAAGAAGGCCGGAGCCTGGACATAATTGAAATTGATGCGGCCAGCCACACCGGCGTTGATAACGTCCGGGAGAACGTGATCCAGTCGGCCAGGGTAACGCCGTCCCGGCTAAAGTATAAAGTTTTTATAATTGACGAAGTGCACATGCTTTCAGCTTCGGCCTTTAACGCGCTTTTAAAGACTATTGAAGAACCGGCCGGGTTTGTTATGTTTATTTTTTGCACTACCGAAATCCATAAAGTTCCGGCCACGATTATTTCCCGCTGTCAGCGTTTTGACTTTAAAAAAATCGGTGTCAAGGAAATCGTAAAAAAGCTCCAATCCATCGCCGGGAAAGAAGATATAAAAATTTCCACGGGGATTCTTGAGGAAATCGCCCGCCGTTCCGAAGGGCATATGCGCGACGCTGAGAGTCTTTTTGGACAGCTCGTTGCTATTGCCGGCCAACCTTCAGGCAAAAACGGCAAGGATATTAAAGAAATTACCGATGAAGAGGCCAGCCTGATTATACCGAGAAGCGACCTCGGAGAAACCATAAACCTGATAAGTTTTCTCTCAAAAAAAGACGCGGGCGGCGCCATTCGGCTCGTTAACAAGCTGGTTGACGAGGGTGTTGATCTTAAAAATTTTAGCGGCAATACGGTTGAAATATTAAGGAAATCATTACTCGGGAAAGTTAATCCCGGGCTGGCCGAGAATTTTGGCCGGGAATTAGGCGACCGGCTGGAAATTGAGCTTAAAGAAGCGGCGGGCGGCCTGGACACCGAACGGATCGCCGGCATGATTGAAGAGCTTGTAAGGGCCAGAAATGAAACCAGGAATTCCTTTATTACCCAGCTTCCGTTAGAACTCGCTATAGTCAGGATCTGCCACGGAAGCGGCGCGTCCGGCGCCCGGCAAGAAGCAGGAGGATGGGGAGCGAATAAGGGCGGATATGTCCCGGCTTCGGGCGGCATTAATAAAGTCGTTTCAAAGGGGGCGGGCAACGCGGAGAATAGGATATTGGCTGATACGGCAAAAGAAAATCCCGCGGCCGGCGAAAAATCATCGGAAATGAAAGAAAGGGTTGAAAATGTTGGCGCCAGCCTGAGCGCGGAAGAAATATTTTCAAAATGGAATGAGGTGCTCGCGAGGATAAAAAAGCATAACCACTCGCTTTCCTTTATTCTCCGGGTTTGTCAGCCGCGTGAAAGCCGGGACGGATCAATCTGCCTCGCTTTTAAGTATAAATTTCATAAAGACCGGATTGACAATCCGAGCATTAAGGCTATAGTTGAAAAAACTTTAAAAGAGGTATATAATATACCCTTAAAAGTAGGCACTGTGATTGACGCCGCCCTGGAAATCAGCCAGGGCGATCCGGACGCCGCGATCCAGTCCGGCGCGGAGCCTATAAAGGATGATGGCGCGAGCCGGCCAAAAGAAGATAAAGCCGAAAAACCGTCGGCGACGCTCGTTAGCCCTGAGGGCGGGGATATAATGTCCAGCCTTTTAAAAACCTTCGGGGGCCGGATAGTAGGATGACTATGACTGAAAAAAAACCAAAGATCGGAATCGCGCTCGGTTGCGGAGGCGCGCGGGGACTGGCTCATTTAGGGGTTTTAAAAGTTCTTGTCCGAGAAGGAATTAAAATTGACATGCTGGTCGGCGTTAGCATCGGTTCGCTTATCGGCGCTTATTTTGCCCTTGGCCGGGATCTTAATGAACTGGAGCGGGAGGCTTTGAGTTTTAATAAAAGAAAGGCCATAAGGCAGTTAGTTGACCTTTCCACTTTCCGGCGCTCAATTCTCCGCGGGAAAAAAGTCCATAAGTATATTGAAAAATTATTTGGTGACGCCGAATTCAAAGACGCGAAAATTCCTTTTGAGATACTGGCGGCTGACCTCGGAAACGGAAAAGAAGTGATTATTAAATCAGGCGGTATTGCTAAAGCGATTCAGGCTTCTATCAGCGTGCCGGGGATTTTTCCGCCGGTAAAATACGGCGATTCCTACCTGGTTGACGGCGGAATTATCAATCCGACTCCGACGGAAAAAGCCGAAAAAATGGGCGCCGATATTGTTATCGGCGTTGACCTTATAAAAAGAAGCGCGGACAAGATTGAAAACCCCTCCCTTATAACGACCCTGCTCCTGTCTTACGAAATAATCCGCAATCAGGGGGCGATGTATTGCTACGGCCGGACGGAGAATGGAGCCATCATCATCAGGCCGAAAATTTCCGACACGGTTAACGCGTTTCGTTTTGATGACATTGAGAAGTTTATCCGGGCGGGCGAGACCGCGGCCGAAGCGGCAATGCCGGAGATAAAGAAAAGGATTAAAGAGTATAAAGAAAAATAATTAACATATTTGGGGGTCGCCCGCCTGCAACGCTATGCAAGCATAGCGCAGCATTGCGGGCAGGTCTAACGGCAGGACAATGACAAGTTATTAAAAGCAAGAAGAATGGTAATATAATTCGGGGGTCGTCTAACGGCAGGACCTCAGGCTCTGAACCTGGTTATCTTGGTTCGCCACGTCATCCGACGTGGCGCCCCGGCGGATGCCGGGGCGAATCCAAAAATATGCATTACGTATATTTATTACTACTTGGTAACCAGCAAATATATACAGGCAGAACAAAGAATCTTAAAAGACGCATCTATGAGCACAAAAATGGGTCAGTTAACTTTACATCAAGAAGATTACCGGTATCGCTAATCCACTATGAAGCCTATTTTTTGGATGAAGATGCAATTAGAAGAGAAAAATATTTAAAAACTACCGAAGGAAAGCGTTTTTTAAAGCAACAGTTAAAAATATTGTATAGCCAATTTAAAATTACATAATTCGGGGGTCGTCTAACGGCAGGACCTCAGGCTCTGAACCTGGTTATCTTGGTTCGAATCCAAGCCCCCGAGCAAAAAAAAGTTCTAAACGACCGACTCTTGCCCTGAGGACGGTCGTTTTGTTGTGTGATTAGTTCCTGACAACCGATTGAATAATCGGTAATTTTATGTTAAATTTAGGGTATAAAATAATTCTTTCTATTTATGTCAGATAAAAGTAGTGAACCGTTGTTTGAGGAATGGTTCAAATTAAAGAAAGATTGGTTCTCTATATATAACTGGCCAAGCCTATCCAGGAAAGGATACTCGGAAGAAATAGCCAAACTGCTCTTAGATAAATTTGGAGAAATAGAAATCAGTTACGCTGGTTTAAGAAAAAATAATTTTTACCTCAATACTCATCAAGGGCAATGCCAACTTTCAACGGATATATCGCAGCATGTCGAAAAGAGATTCTGCCGGGCGTTATTCAATCTCAAAGAGTTGCCGCTTTTGGGCAAAGTATTGGATTATGAAGTGCCATTCAAAGATAAAAGCGAATCTAAGCACGGCGACATAGATTTATTGTCATATAAAGACGATAGATTATTTGTTATTGAGGCTAAAAAAATTGGCTCATCCGAATCAATTCTCAAAGCAATCCTTGAGGCCTATGTTTATAGTAAGTTAGTTTACTCCGCCAAAGAGGTTTTTTTCGCCGATTTTAAAATTGATTCAGGCGCAACGATAAACCCGGCCGTCCTGACATTTGTAAATTCAACCTCTGGGAAGCAGCTTGTAGGAATGGCTCAATATCCAAATATCAAAGCATTTATTGATAAAATCAATAATGATTTGGTAAGGACAGGAATTGAAAAGATTGGTTTCTTTTTGATAACAAACCCGGACGAGGATATAAAATCCAGCCTAAAGACAAGACCATTTAATGATAAGTGCAAAATGATTGTATTTAAAAATGGCTTTAAGTTTAAACTTAAAGAAATAAAAATCTAATGAAATTTAAAATACATCGCGGCGCAAAAGAAATCGGCGGTTCCTGCGTTGAGGTTTGGACTGAAAAAACCAGGATACTTTTGGATTACGGCCTGCCGTTGGTTGAAAATAACGGAAGCGAATTTAATATTAATAACTACAAGGCGTTAACCGGGAAAGAGCTAATTGAAAAGAATATACTGCTTGATGTTAAAGGAATTTATAAGGATGATAACGATATTATTGACGGCATTGTATTATCGCACGCCCATTTAGATCATTACGGGTTATTTGATTTTTTAAACCCAAAACTACAATGTTATCTTGGCCGGGCGACCGGGAAGATTATTGAACTTAACAGCTTATTTACGCCCCAGTCAATCCATATCGCCCATCCGATTTATTTTGAGAAGGAAAAAACTTTCCAAATCGGCGATATTTCAATTACGCCGTATTGGGCCGACCATTCGGCGTTTGACGCTTACTCATTTTTAATTGAAGCCGGCGAAAAAAGAATTTTTTATTCCGGCGATTTCAGAGGCCACGGGAGAAAGGCGAAAGTTTTTCAATGGTTTATTCATCACGCACCGCGGGATGTAGATTATTTACTATTGGAAGGCACGTCAATCGGAAGAGAAGATAAGCTATGCAAAACGGAAACAGAGCTTGAGGATGATTTTGTCGCTTTATTCCGCCAGCCGAATAAAATAAATTTAGTTTACACTTCCGGCCAGAATATTGACCGGCTGGTCTCAATTTACCGGGCCTGTTTGAAAACGGATAAAATTTTAGTAGCTGATGTTTATGTGGCGGAGATTTTAAGAGAACTTTCCGAATTTGCTAAAATCCCTTATCCGTCGGCTGATTTTAAAAATTTACGGGTGATATTTCCTTATTACACCTGCAAGAGATTAACCGGAAAGGGAAAAGAAAAAATACTTTATCAATTCAAAGAATTTAAAATCACCAAGGAAGAAATGGATATCCAGCCCGATAAAATCGTGATGATTGTCCGCCCTTCAATGCAAAAAGACCTGGACTACATTAAAAATATGGATGGCGGTAATTTAATTTATTCCATGTGGGACGGATACATGGAAAAATCAAACACCAAAAAATTTATCAGCTATTTAACGAAACGAAAGTTTGCTTTGCATAAAATTCATACCAGCGGCCACGCTGATATTAAATCCTTGGAAGAAATGGCCGATGCCCTTAATCCCAAAGCTATAATTCCGATTCATACTTTTGAGGCGGGGAAATACAGAGAAATATTCAAATTCCCGATAGTTGAAGCGGATGACGGGGAAGAGATTGTTGTTTAATCCGCGACTTTAACCAGCTGGCCGATCTTGCTCTTTTGATAATCCCGGCTCGTCGATGAAAAAGTTAACTTCATTTTGTAAATATTCGGGGTATTTTACTTCGCTGAAACATTTTAGGGATTAAGAAAGCAAACGCGCATGAGCAGGCTCAAAAGAGCCTGTTTTTCGTAACAGTATTTTTTCGCGCCAGTCTTTAATTATTATCCGGAAACTGATAGAATAAAGACAGGTTCATAAAAATAAGTAAAATGAAAAAAGCTTTACTATTTATCAGCCGGTATTTTTCCGCCCTTTTAGCTCCGCTCCTGGTTCTTTCTTCTTTTTTGATTTATGTCATGTTTACGGTGCCGGCCATATTTTGGGTCGGAAGAAGCGCGTCCGGAAATATTTTTACCGATAATTACGGCGGAATGATGGTTAATTTTTTTAAAGATGATTATCTTCGCTTCTTCCTATTCCCGTTTTTGCCGTTTCTCGGAACATTTCTCGTTTTATCGGTATTTATCTGGATTTATTATCGTCATGACAAAGCGGTCGGCAAAATCGGTTTTAAAAATACTGTCTTATGCCTTTTATCATTTTTCATGCTGGTTTTGCTTCCGATCAGCGCGACCCAATTAGGCTACAAAATTGAAGAGCAGAGAAGAAAGGAAATCGCGCAGTTCCATAGTAGCGACGGCACGGTTTACGTAAACAAAGGCGTAGATAGAAAATTCCTGAAGCTTTACCAGACTCTGGCCGACGAAGGTATTGAGGCTTGGAGAAAAGACCCAGTGGCGGTCGTTAAAAACGAACTGGAAAAAGGCGATCTGACATCTTTAAATCACGGATCAAACAGTTTAACTCTTGAATCAACCGAAAGAAGCAACTCAGACAGGATAACCAATGCCGTAGTTTTATTGGATAATGAGCGGTATAAGGCCGAAATCCGCCTTAACCGCTACTGGGAATCGGATGATGGCGTATGGCTGGTAAAAAGCTATCGGATAATTACCGATTACGCCCGATAGCAAAACAGGGCTGAAAATATTGATGCCGGAGTTTAATCTAAAAAAATTCGGAAGCTATCCGTGTATGCGAGCCAGCGTGAACAAAGAGAGGCGAGAGCCTCTTTTTGTCTTGTATTTTGAATAGAATAATGATTGACGGCAGTATTTTGCAAACGCGGACAAAAATGATAAAATATTATCATGAAAAAGCAAAAAAAAGAAGTTATCATTTATCAATCTCCAAGAGGATCAATAGAACTTCGCGGGGATTTTAATAAAAAAACAATTTGGGCGACACAAGCCCAGATAGCGAACCTATTCAATATAGACAGGTCCGTAGTTACTAAGCATTTCAAAAATATTTTGAAAACGAACGAGGTTGATCAAAAAAGCAATGTGCAAAAAATGCACATTGCAAATTCCGACAAACCCGTGTCATTTTATTCTCTTGACATGATCTTGGCGGTGGGATATCGCGCCAATTCTTCCCGCGCAATTGAATTTCGCCAATGGGCGACAAAAGTTTTGCGCGAGCATATAACCAAGGGCTACACCATAAATCCTTCAAGAGTCAAAAAAAACTACGACGAATTCCTTTCAGCGGTAGAAAAAGTAAAATCTCTTTTACCGGCCAATATTAAGCCGGATACTGAAAACATTCTGGAACTAATAAAAATTTTTGCCGATACTTGGCTTTCTCTCAACGCTTATGACAAGGGGGAGTTTAAAAAAGGCAAAACTACCAAAAAGAGAATCACGTTAACGGCTAATAATTTGACTGCCGCCATAAACCAATTCAAATTAGAGCTCTTGAAAAAATCAGAGGCCACGGAAATATTCGCCCAGGAAAGAAGCGCCGGATCAATTGAGGCCATTTTAGGCAATGTTATGCAGTCTTTCGGCGGAAAAGATTTATATCCGGGTCTTGAAGAAAAAGCGGCTCATCTTTTATATTTCATGGTAAAAAATCATCCATTCGTCGACGGCAATAAGCGCTCCGGCGCGTTTTCATTTGTCTGGTTCTTGAAACAAAGTGGCATCTTAAACTATGCCCGCTTAACCCCGGCTGCTTTAACCGCCCTTACTCTTCTTATTGCCGAAAGCAATCCCAAAGAAAAAGCTAAGATGTCTGGGCTGGTGGTCATGCTTCTAAAGAAAAGTTAAACACAGTAAAACAATTAATTTTAAAGTAAAAAATTCAGAAGCTATCCGCGTACGCGAGCAAAAACTAAGAATGAGCTGAAAGGCTTTATTTTTATTTGACCAAAAAATCGCTAAGTGCTATCATATCAATATATAATGATATTAACCCATGAAGCCGCTTTGCTGTTCAAACAAAGAGCTTACCAAAGAGTTCGCCAATCTGGCGAAATTTTTGCGTATTATCGGGGAAGACAACCGCTTAAAAATCCTTTGCCTTTTAAAAGATGGCGAACATTGCGTTTGCGAGATTGTGGAAAACCTGGGTTTGCCGCAGAATCTTATTTCCGCCCATCTAAAGGCGTTAAAAGATTTAAAGCTGGTGGAAAATCGCCAAGAGGGAAAAAGAGTGTATTACTCAATATGCAAAACCGCGTTCAAAAAATACGAATCATTATTAATTAATTTCTTAAAAAATTATGTCTAAACAAATTAAAAGCATTCAGGTCTTTGGTTCTGGTTGCGCGACCTGCAAGAAGCTTTATGAAGCTACTAAAAAAGCCGCGGAAGAGTTAAAAATCAGCGTAACGGTAGAATACATCACCGATGTTACGAAAATGATTGAGATGGGCGTTATGACCAGCCCGGTATTGGCGATAAACGGCAAGCCGGTATTAACCGGCGGCGGGAATGGTGAAGCGGAAATAAAAAAGGCTTTAGAAAAAAATTTGAAAAGCGACAGCAAACCTGGCGGCGGATGTTGCTCATGCGATAATTGCTAATATGGATATTTTTAAACCAATTCAAATTTTTGCCGACTCGGCCACATATAATTGGCTGGGCATTACTGATAAATACTGGGGAGATGCCATTAATTTTTTTATTTACGATTCAATAAAGATTGGGTTGCTCTTGGTACTCATAAATTACGTCATGGCCATTACCCGCTATTATTTTCCGGTGGAAAAAGTGCGTGATATCTTAAGCGGCCGCAAGTGGTATGGCTTTGATTATGTTTTAGCCGGAATGCTCGGCGTGATCACACCGTTTTGTTCCTGTTCATCTATTCCTCTGTTCGTCGGTTTTGTCGGCGCCGGCATTCCTTTGGGCGTAACCTTTGCTTTTTTAATCGCCTCGCCCTTAGTCAATGAAGCGTCTTTGTTTATATTCCCGTCAATCTTCGGAATAAAAATGACTATCGCTTACAATGTTTTAGGAATTATTATCAGCGCCCTGGCCGGAATGATTATAGAGCGGCTTAATATGGAAAAAAATGTCAATCCGGCGTTTCTTAAATTTAAAACGCGGAAAGACGCAATCGCCGAGAACGGCGGACAAACAGTCCCGTTAAAAAAAAGGCTGGCGATTTGGTGGAGCGACGGCTTGCGTATTTCAAAAAGCATTTTTCCTTATGTGCTGTTAGGGGTAGGGTTAGGCGCCTTGATACATGGTTTTGTGCCGAGAACTTTTGTTGAAACATATTTAGCTAATGGAAATTGGTGGACGGTGCCTTTAGCTACTATCCTTGGAGCGCCGCTTTATGCCAATTCCGTGAGCGTTATTCCGATTGTTGAAGCTATGACCGGCAAGGGAGTTGCGCTCGGAACAGCTCTGGCTTTTATGACTGCCACCGTTACTTTGTCCGTACCCGGGCTGTTAATCCTGAAAAAAGCCATGGATTGGAAATTGTTATCCGTTTTTATTACCGTAACGACGGTAGGAATTATGATTATTGGCTATTTCTTTAATATTTTTACGTTTTAATAACAATCAATTATGAAAAAAATCGCGGTTATCAGTTTTTTGCTTTTTTCAACGGGTTTAATCTTAACCGGTTGTGGGAGTGAAAATAAAACCTATTACTTTGACAAAGACGGAAACATAACCACCGAAAAACCAGCCGAATTCAAAGAAGCATCCGCTAAGGGAAATATTGCCGCAGAAGTAGCGGACAAATTGGAAGTTTATTATTTTCACGCGACCGCCCGCTGCGTTTCCTGCAAGACCATCGGCCAGTACGTGAGCGAAACAATGAACAATACATACGGCGAATTACTGAAGAGCGGAAGAATTGATTATCGCGAAATTAATATTGACTTGCCGGAAAATAAGGATGTCGCGCGAAAATTTCGGGCATCCGGATCATCTCTATTTATAAATCGGATAAAGGACGGACAGGATAATATTGAACAGGACGCGAATGTTTGGCGATTATTGAACAATGAGACTCAGTTTAAGAGTTACCTGGAAAATAAAATAAATTCTTATCTGGGAATTTAGAAACATGAATTTTATAAATGCATTAATTGATAACTATAACATTCCTCTGGTTACCGCTTTTTTGTTGGGGCTGTTAACGTCCATTAGCCCTTGTCCGCTCGCAACCAACATAACCGCCATCGCCTATATTTCCAAAGAAATTAAAACAATAAAAAATACTCTGCTTAACGGCTTATTTTACACATTAGGGCGGGGCATAAGTTATACATTGCTGGCGACTTTGATTTATTTCGGCATCTCTTCTTTTTCCATCTCCACTATTTTTCAGGGCTGGGGTGATAAAGCGTTGGGGCCGGTCTTAATCGTGATCGGACTGGTTATGTTTGATGTTATTAAAATTAATTTGGACGTTAAGAGTAAGAGTTTTGAAAAAATGAAAGACTGGCTTTCACGAAAGGGCTATATCGGGTCAATGCTACTCGGCGTGTTATTCGCGCTGGCTTTTTGCCCTTATAGCGGAGTTTTATTTTTTGGCATATTTATTCCTTTGGTTTTAGGATCATCCGAAAGTTTATTGCTCCCGCCTCTATTTGCGCTGGGAACCGGATTGCCGGTTATTATTTTTTCAATTATATTGGCTTTTAGCGTGGGTAAGGTTGGAAAAATGTTTAATGCCCTGCAAAAAATTGAAAAAATAATGAGATATGGGATAGCTTCAGTGTTTATGATTTCCGGAATTTATTATTTGCAGTATCTGGTCAAATATCTTATTAATTTATAGCAGTTATGTATGAGCAATAAAAACCAATGCGATTGTCAGAGCGACTGTGAACCGAAAAATGAGAATAAAAAAATTTTAACAATAGACTGGCAAAGGCTGGTATCGGACGGAAGCACTTGTCCGAGATGCGGATCAACCGAGAGTGAATTAGACAAAGCCGCGAATCAGCTTGAGAAAGCGCTCAGCCCTTTGGGAATAAAAGTAGAATTGCGAAAAATTGAATTGACCTTGGAAGAATTTAAAAAAGACCCCGTTAAATCAAACACCATTCTTTTTAATGGCGTTGCTTTGGAAGACTTGATTGAAGCTAAAACAGGACACAGCCAATGCTGTGATGTTTGCGGCGATGAGGAATGCCGGACGGTGGAAGTCAACGGAGAGTCGCATGAAACTATTCCGGCGGACATAATCGTAAAAGCCGGATTGATCGCGGGTTCCAGAATCATTAAGTAACAAATCATAGTAGCGGATGCTGAGATAGACTTAATATCCCGGGTATGGGATAATTATTAAAGATGCCTAAAAAAGCGTTAAAAATCAAGTCAGCATGAAAAATCCAAAAGGCGGCCTGAAAAAACTTAAAAGAAATATAATCTCCGCGGTTGAAGAAGCCCTGAAAGTAAAAATTTTAGGCATAGAAGAGACCAAAAATGGATCCATCAACCACGTTTATAAAATAAGAATTTCCACCGGCAATTATATTGTCCGGGTTTTTAACTTTGAAAACTGGCCGGAAAACGGCAAGCTGGAATGGATTGAAAAAGAGCTTAGCCAGCGCGGAATTTCGCATGCCAGGCTCCTCTATTTTACCCGGGATAAAAAATATTTTCCCCACGGGTTTATGGTCGCCGAATACGCCAAAGGGATTGACGGCGCCGAAGCGGCTAAAAAAGGCCTTTTGAGTTATGAAAAATCCTATTTTGAAAAAGGAAAAATATTGCGAAAGATCCATGAAATCAAGGTAAAAAATTTTGGACCCTTAAATAAAGGTAAAGGGAAGTCGCCGGATTTTATCGGCTATAAACTAAAACGCGCGGACCGTTTTTTAAAACGGATGGTTAGCAACGGGTTGCTTAAACCCGGAATTTCAAAAAAAATGAGCCTAAAGGTCAGGCAGGCTTTTGAGCCTTTTGCCAAGGATTTTACTCCAGTCCTCGTCCACGGCGATGCGACCGGGAAGAATACCATCTGGACCAAAGGCAAGGGGCTCTTGCTTATTGATTGGGATAATGCCTGGTCCGGAATCTGGCTTTGGGATTTTATTGAGCTCTCCTGGTGGTGGCGGCACCTTAAATCCTGGCAGGACGCGAAGAAGCAGGAAGTCGCGCGCCAGGCGTTTTTTAGGGGGTATGGCAAAATTTCGTATGATAAGAGCGAATTAAAAGCCCTTGAATACGGCTTGCACCTAATAAAATCAGCCGAGAGAATGCATTATTTTTATTACGACCTAAAGAAAACCGATAATTTTAACCGCGTCAGGAGAATATTCCTTGAAGATCTTGCTAAAACCGCGCCTTATCCCGAAAGGCTCGTCCTCTTGGACGCTAAGAACCGGGAAAAGGGAAGCGAGGAAAAAATAAAAGCCCATGAAAAAGGCCTTAGGCACCGGGCTTTTTCCGCTCTGGTATTTAACCGAAAAGGCGAACTACTCCTGCAGAAACGTTCCCGAAAAAAGCACCATTCCGGCGGAACCTGGTCTAATACCTGCTGTTCTCACCCGCGGCCGGGCGAGAGCGTTGTCGCGGCGGGGGAACGCAGGCTCCGGGAAGAGATGGGTTTTTCCTGCAAATTAAAAGAATGTTTTTCTTTTAATTACCGGGCTAAGTTGGAACGCGGCCTTATAGAAAACGAGCACGACCATGTCCTTATTGGAAGATACGACGGTAAGCCGGTCATAAACCAGGAAGAAGCCGAAGACTGGCAGTGGATAAAGCTGGATGAATTAAAAAAAGAAGTAAAAAATAATCCCGAAAAATTTTCCGTCTGGCTAAAGATTATGTTGCCGAAATTAATGAAATATTTATAAAACCAGAGAGGCTATATTTTGTAAATCCCGCTTAAAGGCGGATTTTTTTATTTCAGCTTTTTTAAGCGAATCTTCTGATTACGCCTTTAACAATTCCCTGGATCAGCGGGTCGCGGACATAAATCGGTTTCAAGGCCGGATTGGCCGGCTGTAATCTAATTCTATCGGCTTCGCGGTAGAATTTTTTTAACGTGGCGTAGGCGTTATTTAAGAGCGCTACGACTACGTCGCCGTTTTTCGGGGAAGGGTTCCGTTCAACAATAACATAATCGCCGTCCATAATTCCCTCGTCAATCATGGACTCGCCTTTTACTTTTAAGACGTAACTGTTAAAACGGTCAACCTTGAATTGAGCCGGGATGGCTATTGTTTCGGTCTGTTCAATCGCTTCAATCGGTTCGCCGGCGGCGATATAGCCGACTAAGGGCAGTTCAATGTTTTTATTAATGTCAAAATCGGCGGCTTCTACGAGCTCAATGGAACGGGCTTCGTTGTAAGAAGTTTTTAAAAAACATTTTTTCTTTAAAGACTGGACATGGTCGTGGATGGTGGCTGGTGAGCGGAGCTCAAAATACTCGCCAATTTCCCGGTAGCTCGGCGCGAAGCCGCGTTTTTTCGTAAAGTCATTGATAAAATCCAGGATTTGCCTTTGGCGCTTTGTCAAATTTATTGACATAAATTTAAAATTCCAAATCACAAATTCCAATTTCCAAAAATTTGGGATTTGGAATTTGGTGCTTGGAAATTAATGATAGTTATCCACAGCTATATTAATTATATACGAACAAAAAGCGAAAGTCAAATTGTTAAAATGATTTAATCATGGCTAATTATAGCTAAATTGATTACTATGTTTACTGTTCGTTATTTGTTCGGTATAATAATTAGGTAAAGTTATCAACAGCTTGCTTTGCTGATAACGACATTCCACCCTGTGCTTTTACGGGGCACTATTAATTATTAAAACCGTGCGACTATTGGAGAAATTGGTCGGCTGGAAAGAGTGGAAGAACTAAAAATTGAATTTATTTGCGAACGCGATAATGTGAAAAAAGTTATTGCCGCGATAAAACGCGAGCATCCTTATGAAGAACCGGCGATTGATGTTTTTGAGCTCTTGAATTTTTTATTATAATCAACTAAACTGCAGTTAAATAGGGGAAGTGAATAAGAGTGAGGCTCTTTTTTTTGTAGATTAGCTATCATGCACAAGGAGGTTAAATTTTGAAAGATCTTTTTAGGGATTATGAAAAATATCCAATGAATGAAGTAGTGGAGTGGAGTGGAGTAATAAGTGTGTGGCTCTGAGCCAAAATGGCCCCATACCTTATGAAGAACTCCGAACGGCTGATTTTCGCTATTTGTCCTCCCTCAGTGATCTTATTGGAAGATATGTTGTAATATTTAGGGAGGACATCCGAGGCTACTTTCAAGGGCTTGTTGTGAATATATCATTAATAAGCCTGGTTGCAAGAGCGTGCGACCCGGAAGGGTTGTGCATTCTTCAATGCGAAGGCGGCCGCGGTGTGATAATTACGGCCAAGCAAACAATCTTAATCAAGAGATAAGGAGGTGGTGAGCCCGGAACCAGTTGGTATCCGGGCATTCTTTTTGGCTAAAAATTATTTATTCGGATCTTTAACAAAAGTAACGAAGAGAACCGGAACCATGAAAAGGGTCATGAACGAGGAAAGCATGAGCCCGAAAATAATCGCCGAACCGAGCGCCATCCACATCTCATTGGAAAGGGTGATCGGGATGATGCCGAAAATGGTGCAGATGGAAGTAATAAAGATCGCTTCCATCCGCGATTTTCCGGCGTCAATCACGGCGTCGTTAAAAGGAATATTACTTTTTAAGTTCAGGTTGATTTTGTCTATGAGGATTATCGCGTTTTTTACGACAATGCCGAATAAAGCCAGGATGCCGATAAGTCCCGGAAAGCTTAAATTGATTCTCATAATCGCCAGGCCGAAAAACACGCCAATTAAAGCGAGCGGAATGGCGATTAGGACGATTATGGATTTTTTAAAGGAATTGAACTGGATAATCATGGTGGAAATAATTAAGAGTCCGGCGATGGCCATGGCCCGAATTATGGAGAGGACGGATTCGGTATTTTCCTCGTTTTCGCCGCCGTAAACGATTGAATAGCCGGCCGGCATTTTATATTCTTCGGCTTTAGCCTGGAATTCGGAAAGGATCGCGGCCGGCCGGGTTTTTCCGGCGGCGCCGGCTGATAAAAGCACGACGCGTTTTTGGTCAATCCGGGAAATCGTATCCACCGAAGGCTTTAATTCAATTTTCGCCACGTCTTTTAAGAAGACCGGCTGTTTCCTCAGATTCAGTAGCTGAATATTTTGCACGGCTTCAAGGTTTGGCAGGCGGCTTTTATCGTAGCGAGCCATGATTTTAATTTCTTTTCCATCCCGGATTACTTTGGTAACCTCGTTTCCGGAAATAGCCATCCGCAAAATTGAGCCGACATAGGACGCGTTTAAGTTATATAATTCCAGCCGGGCCGGATCAAGGGTAAAGGTGTATTCAGCCGGAGAATCCTTTAAAGATACATCGGCGTTAATCACGCCGGGAATAGCGGCGAGCGCGGGTTTTAAATCATTAGCAATGCGGTCAAGGGTTTCTAAATCATCGCCTATGATCCGGGCCTCAAAAGCCGAACCGGCCGGCGGACCGCCCGAAGGGGTTGAAACGGTAATTTCCGCTTCTTTTATAGGTTCAAATTCTTCGCGCATTTTATCGGCGATTTCATAGGAGGCGATCTCCCTGTCATCTGGGTCCGAGAGGGTGACGGTAATGGAGGCGAGATGGGAGGAACTGGAAAGCCCGATAGCAAAATCCCCTCCGGCGCCTTGCTGGCCGACTATTGTGGAAAAATTGGCGATGTCGGGATAAGCAAGGAGTTTTTCCTCAACCGAGCCGACAATCGCGTTAGTTTTTTCTAAAGCCAACCCGGTCGGGGCGCGGAAATTTATGTAGATAAATTCCTGATCCGAAACCGGGAAAAATTCCATCGGAACTACGCCGGTAATCGGGAGGAGAATCGCGATTATGAACATGAAAAAAGTAAAACCGATGACCCCTAACCTTCTTTTCCGCGAAGAAAGAGCCATTCTTAAATATTTTTCATAGACCGGCAGGATGGCGTTAAAGTTAATAATGCCGTGTTGGAGCCGGTTCCAAAGCGATTTTTTCGCGTGATCGCCGGCGTTTCTTAATTTTTCTTTTATAAGATTATCATCTTTCCATTCGGCCGCTGAAAGCGCTTCATTTTTCGCGAGCTTCTCTTTACCCTCTTTCCGGTACCAGCGGAAAATAAAGAGGGCGGTTATGGCCGGCAAAACCGCGAGGACATAGTAAATAACTTTTCCCTGCAGAACTAAAATTCCGGAGACGCCTAAGAGCAGGGCGATATAGAAGAATAAAAGGTTTTTTGTCAGGCGGACCCGTTCAAGAACCGCGGCTAAGGGGTGGTTAATCATCAGGGCGATAAAGAGGGAAGCGATAAGGGTAACTGAAACGGTAATCGGAATGGATTTAATAAATTCGCCGATGATGCCGGAAGAGGAAATTAACGGCAAAAACGCCCAGACGGTCGTCAGGGTGGTCGTCGTGAGCACGACTTTAAAATCGTTTAAAACCAGGAGCACCGCCTCTTCGGGCGTGAATTTTCCGGTTCTTAAATATTGTTTGGTCGCGGAAACGACGACAATGGCGTCGTCAACGAGAAGCCCTAAAGATAAAAGCAGGGAAAATATGGAAAGGAAATTCAGGGTCAGCCCGGCCGATAACATCACGCCGAAACTGGTAAAAAATACCAAAGGGATGGCGAGGCCGGCGACTAAAGCTTCTTTCAGGCCGACGATTAAAAACAGGATGCCGAAAACAAGGATCAGGGTAAGGATAAAATCATGGGTAAGCTGGTCAAAATCCATGCGGATATATTTTGCCATGTCAACTATAGTATCGTATTTTGTTCCTGCCGGGAGCTTTGCGACTTCCTCGTCAAGGATTTTCTTCGCTTCGTCAACGGTATTAAGGACCGAGCCGCCGGTTTTTTTAACAATGGAAATCGTAACCGCTTCATCAGGCTCGGAGGCTTTAATGGAAAAGCGCGAAAGTACTGATTTTTCAATTGATTTTTCCCGGACTTCCGCGATGTCCCTTAAATAGAGTATAGCGCCCTCTTCGGTATGGAAAATCGGAATGTCGCCTAATTTTTTCGCGTCAAAAAACCGGGCGTCGGTGCGGACCGGATAGTTATATTCACTGCCTTTAAAGGTGCCGGAAGGGAAAGCCAGGTTAGTCGCGGCGATAATCCGGTTAGCGTCATCGGGCGAGATGCTGTAAAAGGTTAATTTTTGCGGATCATAAGCCACTTCAAATTCAAGGCTGTCGCCGCCGGAAACGTTTACTTCCCGGGCACCGGGAATTTTTTCCAGCTCATCTTTAATATCATCGGCGTATTTCCGGAGGGTTAGCCCGTCAAAGGGGCCGGTTAAAGCGACAGTCATGATCGGCTGGTCGTCAAAAGATATTTCCTGGACGACCGGGTCGTTCGCGTCCTCGGGCAGATCTTTTTTTAGGTTGTTTACCTGGTCGCGGAGTTTTCGCAAAGAGTCTTCAAGGTCTTCTTTAGCATCAAACTCAACCGTAACGGCTGAAAGGGAATTGGACGAGCTTGAAGAAAGTTTGCTAATACCCGGAATTCCCGAAACGCCGGTTTCAATTTTTTTAGTAACCAGCTCTTCAATATCAGCCGGTGAAACGCCGGGATAGGTCGTTACGACGACGGCGATGGGGATTTTTACTTCCGGATTAGACTCGCGGGGAAGTTTTAAAAATGAGTAAATTCCCCAGGCGGACAGAAGCAGGATCATTAAAATAACCACCCGGAAGTTAGTAACGAAAAAATTCAGCCAAGTTTTTCTGAGTTCCGGCCGAAATTCAAGCTGTTCCAGATATAAGTGGTCCGAGGACTTGTGCTGGTTGTCTTCTTGTTTGAGATCAGGCATATTTGAAATAAATTATCAATTACCAATGATCAATTTTCAATAAATTTTCAATTTTACAATGACCCAATTTTCAAACAATTCTGGAAATAAACACAAATTAAAGAATTGAAAATTGGATAATTGGAAATTCATTGATCATTGAAAATTGATCATTGAATATTATTAATCATTGGTAATTATTATCTAAGGTAGGTTGTTTACAACCACCGGATCGCCGTCAGCTATGAGCTTATTGCCATCGGTGATGATCAGCGTTTCTTTGGGCAGATTAATTTTTACTTCGGCGTTTTCACCTTCAACTTTGACGATTTCCACTTCGGTTTTTTTTGCAATACCGTTTTCAATGGTAAAGACGTAATTGCCGCTTTGTCCGACTTCAATCGCCGAAAGCGGAAGGATGGCAGTATCGGGATTCTTCGCGGTTTTAGTGATCGGGATAATTACATCCATAACTGTCCCGAGGACGAATACACGAGCGCCTTCGGTTCCGGCCGGTACAGGTTGTTTTTTGTCTTTGGAGCCGCCCGCGATATCAGTCCGCTCGGGTCGGACTTCAATCTGGAAGCGCCGGGTCAGGCTGTCGGCTTGCGGGGTGACGGCGGTTACTGCGCCGGCATAGGATTTTCCTTCGCTGTCCTTTATCTCGGCGGGCTGTCCTGGCCGGAAATAAAAGAGGTTATCCTGATCGGTGAAAAAAACTATTTTTACTTCTTCCGGCCGGCTTACTACGGCGAGAAGCTGACCGGCGGAAACCGCGTCGCCTGAGGAAACCAGTTTCTGCGTAACAGTGCCGTCAATCGGCGCGATGGCCAGGTGAATATCATAAAGCCCCTGAAGCGCCGTGGAAGCGTTTTGGTACTGGAGGCTCGCGATATCAAGCTGGCTTTTAGCGACCGAAACCTGCGAATCCAGTTTTGTTTTTATAGCTTCATACTGGTTAGCCGCCGACTGGTAGCCGAAATCAGCCGCGTCAGACTGGCTTTTATTTCCGGCTTTAAGGTTATTTAAATTCTGAGCCGCCTGGGCTTCCTGTTTTTTCGCGAGGTCATAAGCCTTTTCCAGCGCGTCCAAGGTAGTCGTATTATTCAAAGGGGTATTGGCTAAAAGCTGTTTAGCGCCGTTAACCTGGGCTATCGCGGCGCTAATCTGCGACTGAAAACCGGCGGCCTGCGACTGCAGTCCGGAAAGGGAAACTCCGGCGAGAGCGGTTTGCGGTAAGTCAACCGATGTTATGGTTTTATCAAAAAGGATTTTAACGCTGTCGGCGAGGCGTTTGGTTTTTTGGGCGAGGTCATAAGCGGCGTCAACTTTTTCATTAAGATTTCCAAATCCGCCAGCCGAATATTTTTGGCTGGCCGCTTTGGCAATAGCGTAATTGTTTCTGGCCGCTGAAAGCGCGGCTGGATCAATGGCGCCGAGGTTGCTTTTATAGTTAAGGCTAACAACATTTTGATCATCCAGGGAGGCGATGTTGTTGGCGGATGAAATAATTGAAGCGGCTGTGTTCGCGGCTCCGTCGGTCGTTGTTTCGGCATTGTCTTTCGCGTCGGTTTCAGCCTGGCTCGCGGTTTTTTCGCGGTTTTCCAGGGTTAATTTCGCCTGGGCGGTCGCGGCTTTGGCGGTTTCCAGCGCCAGTTCGGCGGCTTTAACATTTTCCCCGGCCGAGCTCGCGGTATTGCCTTTTCCGGCTAAAGACTGGTTTCTGGCGATCTCGGCCTGAGCCAAATCTTTTTGGGATGTAATCAGCAGATTTTCGTAATTGGTTTCCGCCATCCGGTACGAAGCCAAAGCCTGCGAAACCGCGATTTGGGCTTGCCGGACCTGGCTGGAATTAAAACCGGCGGAAGAAGAACTGCCGTCAACGTCGTCAATCGTGGCGAGAGTGTCGCCCATAGTTACTTTGTCGCCGACGTTAAAATTTATTCCTTCGGCGTGTCCGGAAGTCCGGGCGAAAATTTTTGCTTCTTCCACGGCCGAAACGAGTCCTGAGTAGGTAAGGTTTTCTTTTAATTCGGAACTTTCTTTTATGCTCCGGGCTGAAACTGCTATTGGCTCTTTTAGTTCTTTGCCGGTTTCAGCGTCACTTTTACCGCAGGCGCTCGTTATCAGTAGGACAGCAAGCAGAAGCAAACCCGCGGAAATATTTTTTATGATTGTTGATTTTTTTAGGATGTTCATATTCATGCTGGTTTAATAATATGTTTATTTTTTTTAAAAATTCATAATGCAAATTATTTTCCTTTTGACTGAATTCTTTTTCAAGGTCAAGGCTATCTTTATTGATTAATTTATGCGCTTCATCAAACTTATTTCTCCCTTTTTTAGTGAGGCTGACAAGGATTTTTCTTTTGTCTATTGCCCCGCTTTCAGGAATTAACCGTCTGATAAACCCTTTTTTTTCAAGGTTGTTAAGGCGTTGGGTTATATTGGATTTAGTGCCGCCTGTGAATTTTAAAATATCAGAAGGGGTAATCTTTTCATGGATATACAAAAACCCCATAATTTTAGCTGTCGTCATATTAAGCCCGATCGGATTCAGTACGTGTGCGTTCGCGAATTGCTCCAGTCGGGTAGCGGTGAGAATTATTAGCCTTGCGATGGATTTTTCTTTTAAGGGATGCATAGGCGCAAATTTAGAAATATTAAACTAGTTTATCAGTTAACTAATCTATTTGTCAAGAGGGGGGCATGACAGATGGGGGTATGACAATAAGGGCGCGAATATTGTGTTTTTCCGGTGAAAACGCTAATATGGCTTAATATGAATAATAATAAAAAAATCAGCCTGGCTTTAATGAGCGCCTCGGCCTATACGGCGGCGCAAATTATCGCCAACGTGCTGTCAACCAAGATTACTCTTTTGCCGGTTATCGGCCTAGCCATGGACGGCGGGACAGTCCTTTATCCCCTGACTTTTACGCTTCGCGATTTTGTCCATAAGACCTGCGGTAAAAAAGGCGCCCGGACGGTCGTTATTTTCGCGGCTTTCTTGAGCTTGCTGGCGTTTTTCTTTTTCTGGCTGGTAGGAATTATGGCGAGCGATCCGGCCTGGACATTTCAAAATGATTACGAGAACATTCTTATGCCAATCGCCCGGATAACCTTAGCCAGCATACTCGCCCAGGTTGTTTCGGAACTCATTGATACCGAAGTTTTCAGCGCGGTCTATAAAAAATTTAACGATATTACCGGTTCTTTAGTCTCTAATTTTATCGCCTTAATCGTTGACAGCGTTATATTCTGCCTGATTGCGTTTTTGGGAACTATGCCGTTTAGCACTGTTTTAAGTATTATTCTCTCCAATATTCTTATCAAATTCATCATCAGCCTTATCTCGGCGCCGGCCATAAGGCTTATTCCGAGGACAGCGGAGGAAGACGATATGTAGCCGTTTGAACAGGGAGTCGGATTTTTGTATGATTAGACTGTAGAAGAATATTTTGTCATCCCGAGCGAAGCGAGGGATCTAATTGCTATGAACGCGTTTTCATGAAGATTAGATTTCTCGCCCTCCTTGCGTCGGGCTCGAAATGACAAAAAAATGGGGATGCGTTTTTACGCAGTCTAACGATGTTAATGAAATATTAATCTTAATTTATAATGCTGAGTCAAAGGAAATGAATAATTTTTATGGATAAGCTGAAAAAATCCGCCGTGCTATTATTCGGCCTGATAAACCTGGCGGTTATTTTTTTTCTTTGGGGAAAAAACGCGGCAATATTCGGTTCCTGGAATAACTTTTCACAAATACTCATAGCTTTTGGCCGGCTCTCAGGGCTTTTAGCGGCTTTTTTTATTCTTACTCAGCTCATATTAATCGGCCGGGTCGGCTGGGCGGAAAAAGTTTTCGGCCTGGATAAACTCTCCCGCGTCCACCACTTAAATGGTTTTTTCGCGCTCGCGTTCATTTTACTTCATCCGGTATTTCTCGGCTTTGGCTATGGATCGCTTACCGGCAATTCATACATAGAGCAGATGCTGGTTTTTCTTAACGGCTGGGAAGATATGTCCGGCGCTTTCTTATCAGCGGGAATTTTTGCCGGCGCGATGATTTTTTCTTTAGCCATAATAAGGAAAAAGTTAAAATACGAATCCTGGCTTTTTACCCATTTATTCGTCTACATCGCCGTAATCGCGGCCATCGGCCATCAGTTCGCGGTCGGGTCTGATCTTGGGACAAGAACTTTTTACCTTTATTTCGCCGGACTTTACGCGTTCGCTTTTTTAAACTTTTTCCTTTTCCGTTTTGGCCGGCCGCTTTTTAATTTTTATCGGCATGGTTTTTACGTAAAAGACGTTCGCCCCGAAACTGATAACAGCACTTCAATCCGTATCAGCGGAAAAAACATGGAGCAATTTAAAGTTTGGCCCGGGCAATTCATGATTTTCCGTTTTATGGATTGGTCTTATATGCTGGAAGCCCACCCTTTTTCACTCTCCGGCCGCGCCGCGAACTATGATATCCGGATTACGATTAAAATGTCCGGCGACTTTACTTCAAAAGTAAGAGACATAAAACCCGGAACGCCGGTTTTAATTGACGGCCCGCACGGCGTATTCACGGAAAAGGCCGTTAAAAAAGAAAAAGCCCTCTTAATCGCCGGCGGAGTCGGAATTACTCCCATCCGGACGCTCGCCGAAGCCATGCTGAAAAAAGGCCGGGACATAGCGCTTTTATATAACAACCGAACGAAAAAAGACATTATCTTTAAAGAAGAACTGGAAAAAATATCCGGCTTGGGGTCAATGAAGCTAGTCCATATTTTAAGCGCCGAGAAAAACTGGAAAGGCGAACAGGGCAGGATTGACGCGGAAAAAATCAGTCGTCTGGTTCCTGATTTTAGGGATCGCGATATTTTTTTATGCGGGCCGCCGCCGATGATGGAATCAATAAAAAAAGAATTAAAAGGCGCCGGATACGACCTTAAATATTTGCACTACGAAAAATTTTCGCTATAAAATTAGACTATAGAAAAACGCAGCCAAAACCCCTCTTTTGTCATTTCGAGCCCGACGCAAGGAGGGCGAGAAATCTAATCTTCGTGAAAACGCATTCATAGCAATTAGATCTCTCCCTCCGCTACGCTCCGGTCGAGATGACAAAAATATTGTTTTACAGCCTAAAAATAGATTTAATTTAATCTTAATCTAACCATGACAATATAGTTGTGGTTAGATTTTATTTGCTTTCTGTCATCCTGAGGCCGATTAGGCCGAAGGATCTACGAACACAGCAATCTCCTAAACATGAATCGCTTAATTAAGCGTATCTATAAAAGCGACATTAATATTTTAATCACATCCGCAGATCCCCGCCCGACTGAACGCCCGCCCGACTGAACGTCGTTCGGGCGGGCTTCGTCCCGAATATTCGGGTCTCAGGGTGACAGATAGATAAAACATATGGAACAAAATATCAACGAAAAATTCGGCCGGCTGGCGGACGAAACCGCGGTTTCCGCGGCTGCTTTAGGCCTTGAAAAAAACGGCTTTAAGGTAATTATTACCGCTGACCGGGAATCGGCGATTGATGAATTTAAAAAACTTATTCCCGAAGGAAGCGAAATCATGAACATGACTTCAACGACGCTCGCGGAACTCGGACTGGATAAAGAAATTCTTGAATCCGGCAGATACCGGGCAGTGAGAAAAGAGCTGGAGAAACTCGGGGAAGGCGAGAAAATCCAAAAATTAAGGCTCGGCGCGGCACAGGAATTCGCCGTCGGCTCGGTTCACGCCATAACCGAAGCCGGCGAAGTAATTATCGCTTCGGCCACCGGCTCCCAGCTTCCGGCTTACGCTTACGGCGCTGACAAAGTTATCTTCATGGCCGGAACGCAAAAAATCGTCAAGGACTTTGAAGAAGGAATGCAAAGAATCCGGGAGTATGTTTTTCCGCGGGAAAATGAACGGGCGTTAAAGGCTTACGGCATGGGGAGCGGGATAAATAAGGTCATGGTTTTAAATAAGGAAGTAAATCCCGGACGGATTACAATGATCCTGATAAAAGAGAAACTCGGGTTTTAAGTCTCATAACTCATATCTCATATCTCATAGCTTGTAACTCGTACTTATTTTGGCGGAATATCCAAGTGTGAGTTACGAGAAAAAAATATGAACCAGTTTTTACAAACAGTTGAAGATGAATTGCGCGAGGCCGCGAAAATCATAAGCGCTCCGCCGGCGCTTCTAGAAATTTTTTTAACTCCGAAGCGGATTATAGAGTTTAGCGTGCCTTTGAAAAAAGATAATGGCGAGGTTGAAGTTTTTTTAGGCTACCGCGTCCAGCATAATGACGCTTTAGGTCCTTTTAAAGGCGGCATCCGCTTTCATCCGGACGTTGACCTTGATGAAGTTAAAGCGCTCGCCATGCTCATGACTTTAAAAAACGCGGCCATGGACATCCCTTACGGCGGCGCCAAAGGCGGAATAAAAGTTGATCCGCGAAAGCTTTCGTTTTCCGAATTAGAGCGGCTCTCCCGGGCGTTTGTTAATGAAGTCTATTTTTACATCGGCCCGGAGAAAGACGTGCCGGCTCCGGACGTCAATACTAACGCGCAGATTATGGCCTGGATGTATGACGAATTCAGTAAAATCCGGGGGTATTCTTCGCTCGCCGCTTTTACCGGCAAGCCGATAATTATTGGCGGGAGTAAAGGAAGGGAGATTTCCACCTCTTACGGCGGCATGGTCGTCTTGGAAGCATTTTTAAACCGATCAGAGGAATTTAAAGCCAAGCCGAAAAAAGAAATTTCCGTCGCTATTCAGGGGTTTGGGAACGTCGGCGGCAATATCGCTAAACTCCTTTACGAAGCCGGGTATAAAATCGTTGCCGTTTCCGACGTTAATGGAGCGCTTTATGACGAGGGCGGCCTGAATATAAACGAAATCATGGCCACTCAGAAAAAAATGGGTCGTCTGGTTTCGCCGTCCTGCTATCCGGCCGAGCTCGGGAAACTTGAGGTGGAATACAAATTCATGACCAACGAAGAACTCTTAAAACTTCCGGTTGACATTTTAATTCCGGCGGCGTTAGAAAACCAGATCACGGAAAAAAACGCCGGTGAAATAAAAGCTAAAGTTATTCTTGAAATGGCCAACGGGCCGACGACCAAGGGAGCCGACAAAATACTTATGGATAAAAAAATCGCCGTAATTCCCGACGTGATCGCTAATTCGGGCGGAGTAATCGGCAGTTATTATGAATGGGCGCAGAACCATTCGGGGATAATGTGGAAAGAGGAAGAAGTGCTCGGCAGGCTAAAAGAAGCCATGCAAAGCGCTTACGAGGATATCTTAAGAGTGAGCCGGGAATACGGAGTAAGCCCCCGGCAGGCGGCTTACATCAAGTCCTTAAAAAAGATTGAGGAAGCATTAAGACTGCTCGGCAGGCTTTAGGACTGGTAACATAATTAAATATATGGAGCTAAAGATAATTGAAAAAAATATAAACATAAAGCTCGTAGGCGCGATTTTTTTGGGTCTTCTAGTCATTTTCGCCGGAGCGTGGCTCGCGTTCACAAAAGGAAATTTTCGCCTTAGCGATTTTACCGGGTATATTCCGGACAACGCGCCCGCGGGAGATTCCGCGAGCATCGCCCAGCCTGACGCGAATGAAGCCGCGAAGAATACTGATAACGCTAAAAATCCAGCGCCCACTCCGGCATCCAATTTAACCGGCCTGCCGCTTAGTCTTCCGGACGGTTTTTCTATTTCAATTTTTGCCGACAAATTATCAGGCGCGAGAGTAATTGAATTTGACCGGGCGGGAAATATTTTTCTTTCCCGGACCGGAGAGGGAAGAATCACTTTTATTAAAATCAAGGACGGAAAAAAAGTTTCTCAAAGAGATATTTTAACCGGCTTAGACGGCCCTCATGGCCTGGCTTTTGATCCGAAAAGGCCGGAAATTTTATATTTAGCCGAAGAAAATAAAATTTCCCGCGTTGACGCCGGAAAACTCTTAGCCGGCGAAAAAGTTAAGCCGGAAAAAATCGCGGATTTACCGTCCGGCGCGGGGCATTTCACAAGGACTTTGATTTTTGGTCCGGACGATCGGTTATACGTTTCCATCGGGTCATCCTGCAATGTCTGCAATGAAGCTGATAACCGGCGGGCGAAAATTTTTTCTTTAAATAAAGACGGGAGCGATTTCCGCGAATACGCCCGCGGGCTCCGCAATTCAGTTTTCATGGCTCTCCACCCGGAAACCGGAGAAATCTACGCTACGGAAATGGGTCGGGATCTTTTAGGCGACGATCTGCCGCCGGATGAAATAAATATCATAAAAGATAAAGGAAATTACGGCTGGCCAGTCTGCTACGGAAAAAATATCCATGACGCGGTTTTTGATAAAAATACTTATATAAGAAATCCCTGCGCCGAGCCTTTTGAAACGCCGTCCTTTATTGACCTGCCCGCCCATTCCGCGCCTTTAGGGCTCGCTTTTATCCCTAAAGACGGTTTTGACGGCGCTCTGGCCGGGTAACCTACTAGTCGCTTTCCACGGTTCCTGGAACCGCTCTAAAAAGACCGGGTATAAAATAGTGATAATAAAATTAAATGAAAAGGGCGAACCCCGAATTGAAGATTTTATTACCGGCTGGCTTACGGCCGGCGGGGAAGTCCTCGGCCGCCCGGTTGATATTAAAATCGGTTCGGACAAGGCGATCTATATTTCCGACGACCAGCGGGGCGTTATTTACCGGGTAAAAACCTCACCCCCAACCCCTCTCCGTTAACTGATGTTAACAGAGAGGGGAGTAATCTTTTAATATGGACATGAGCCGGGAACTGAAAAAAATTGTCATGGTATTCATAGGCCTTTTTCTCGCGGCCGTAGGCTGGTTGCTTTTTGTTAGCGCGGGATTTTAAAACGCCCGGCAAAAGCCAGGCTGTTTTAAAAATAATAAAAGCGTCTAAGTTATTACGCGCAAGAGCAGGTTTTAACGGCTGATTTTTGTTTTTCCATTTCAACTTTAAATTGCCGCGGCAGGCGCTTGGAAGCGTCAAGAATTTCAATCCCGATAATTTTTCCTTTTGAGTCGTAATCAAAGATTATGCCTTCTTTTACTTCATCGCTTTCCGCGTATTTATTGTCGTTGAAGCGAATGTAAAGAGCATCTTCTTTTTTATTGAATTGTAGTTTCATATAATATATTTTTTAACTTTTGAAGTTATAAACGCGGTTATAATTTTTTTATCGTCTTTTAAATTTTCGTAAATAACAACGATGAGATATTTTTTCTTTGATTTCAGAAATAACTTTATCGCCTGCAGTCTTCCGTTTGACTGGATAATAATTCTGTTGGGCATTTTTACGGCGCTAATCACAAGCGCCTTTTTTAACTTGCGCGTTCTTAACTGCAGAATAGCATGATCTGAAAAGCTAATTATCATAATAACGATCATTCATTAAATATACATTAACACAGAATTTTTCTTGACGCAAGGCAGTTTTTATGTCCTGAACATTTCAGCTCTAACCGCGTCATAATCTCTGGAATTTTAAGAACTGATGTGCTATGGTTAGTGTAGATGGTGGGCAATATATTTTATGAGTTTTTTGTAACTAACCTTTAAAAAAAGTTTAGATATGTCATATATCAGCCTAAATTTTTTACCCAGAGTCTATGATTGAACAAGAACAAACATTCGCTGGCCATGAGCCTGAAAATTTAAAAAATGCCGAACTTCTTGAACTTAGTTTCGTTGACTTAGAAATAGCTTATAAGGAAATTCAAAGACTGGCGGAAGTATCTTTTGGACGAGCCGAAAACGGATTTAGAAACGTTCAAGGCAATGGCGTTTTTATGAGAGAAGCAGAGGGGAAATTCAGGTTGTCCCAGATATCGCCATTACTTAAAGAAATCCACAACTATATTGCAACAAATCCGGATTCTGTTTTAGTAAAAGGTTCTGCTAAAAAAGAGGAAATGTTATCTGCGATAATAGATATGTTGGAGAAACTGGATTACAGGGTAATTGAATAAAATTTACTGACTTTAATCGGCAACAGTTGTTTTACACAAACCCAAAGAGCATGCCCGCGGGCATGCTCTTTCTCTTTTAAGCATATTCTCCATGATCCCTCGCCTTACGGCTCGGGATAATTTGCTCACACGCAAATTATATATCCAGATTCTGCACTTTCTTCGCGTGCGTCTGGATAAAATGTTTTCTCGGAGCGACATCGCCGCCCATGAGCATGTCAAAAGTTTCGTCGGCGCGGACCGCGTCTTCAATCGTAACCTGGAGCATGATTCTTTTTTCCGGATCCATGGTCGTTTCCCAAAGCTGGCCGGGGTTCATTTCCCCGAGACCTTTATAGCGCTGGATGTTAATTTTAGCTACTTTTTGCTTAACGGCTTTTTCTTCGTCGGGCTCCGCCTCTTCACTGGCTTCGGTTTCTTCCGCTGATTCTTCGCCAGCCTCTTCGGTAATTTCCATGTCTTTATCGGTTCCGCCAAATTCTTTTATCAGCTTATTTTTTTCATCGTCCGAGTAAGCGTATTTGCCGGTGGTTCCTTTTTTAACCTGATAGAGCGGGGGCTGGGCGATAAAAAGATGGCCTTGGGTTATAACGTCCGGGAAATGGCGGAAGAAAAGGGTAAGGAGCAGGGTGCGGATATGGGCGCCGTCAACGTCGGCATCGGTCATGATTATTATCCGGCCGTAGCGGAGTTTAGTTATGTCAAACTGATCCTGGATGTTCGTTCCCATGGCAATGACCAGATTTTTAATTTCGTTATTGGCAAGCATCTTGTCCAGCCGGGCGCGCTCCACGTTAAGGATTTTGCCGCGCAAAGGAAGGATGGCCTGGAAGCGCCGGTTGCGCCCCTGTTTAGCGCTTCCGCCGGCCGAATCTCCTTCAACAATAAACAGCTCGGATTCCTCGGCTTTGCGGCTTGAACAGTCTGCGAGTTTGCCCGGCAAGGTAATTCCTTCAAGGGCGCCTTTTCTTAAAATCGTGGCCCGGGCGGTCCGGGCGGCAATGCGAGCCTGGGCCGACAATATGCATTTGGCGATTATGGCCTCAGCTTCGCGCGGGTGCTCCTCAAGGAAAGTGCCGAAGCTTTCGGAAAAGACTTGTTCGGTGTGGCCTTTCATTTCCGCGTTGCCGAGTTTTCCTTTAGTCTGACCCTCAAACTGCGGATCGGTAAGTTTTACGCTTACAATCGCGGTAAGGCCTTCGCGTACATCCTCACCGGTAAGGTTTTCTTCTTTTTCTTTTAAAATGTTCTGGGTCCGGGCGTAGTTATTTAAAGTTCGGGTGAGAGCGGCGCGAAAACCGGCCAGATGCGTCCCGCCTTCGGGATTGTAAATATTATTAGCAAACGCGAGGGCGGTTTCGTTATATTCGTCGTTATACTGCAGGGCGACTTCAACCACCGAGCTGTTTATTTCTTTTTCAACATAAAAAATGGTCGGATTTTTTACGTTCTTGCTCCGGTTTAAAGAGTTAATATAGGCTTTAATACCGCCTTCAAAATAATAGACATACTCTTTGGGGCGGTGGCCTTTTCTTTTATCGTGAATTTTTATGGTTACTCCGCGGTTTAAATAGGCCTGCTGGCGAAAATGGTCAATAATCGTTCCCCAGCTGAATTCGGTCGTTTCGGTAAAGATTTGCGGATCCGGCTTAAAGGTAATTTGCGTTCCGGTTTTTTTCGTAGTACCGGTCGGCTTGACTTTTTTTACCGGGATGCCGCGTTTATATTCCTGGGTCCAGATTTTTCCAGCCTGAAAAACTTCGGCTTTAAGATAGTCGCTTAAGGCGTTAACGACGCTCACGCCGACGCCGTGCAATCCGCCGGAGACTTTATAGCCCGAACCGCCGAATTTTCCCCCGGCGTGGAGTTTCGTTAAAACCGTTTCCAGAGCCGAAACGCCGGTTACTTTATGGATGCCGACCGGGATGCCGCGGCCGTTATCATAAACACTAACCATGCCATCTTCGGTCAGGGTAACAATGATTTCATCGGCAAACCCGGCCATGGCTTCGTCAATGCCGTTATCAACGACTTCCCAGACAAGATGGTGAAGACCGGTCGCGCCGGTTGAACCAATATACATGCCCGGCCGCTTCCGCACCGGGTCAAGCCCTTCCAGGACGGTAATGGAGCTGGCATCATAATTACTGATTTTTGTTTTGTCTTTGGCCATAGGTGATAGTAAATAGAACGAAAATAAATAAATATCCGGTTTTCTGCCGTCTATTTACTATTTACTGATTACTTTTTAATAAAAATAACCCGATTTAGGGGTAAGTTTTCTGAGTCCATTTTATCAAAAAATAACCGGGGTGGCAAGGGGCTTTGCGGATTTTGCGGACTGATTTTTTCATTTAATATTAATGAACCCGGGGCATAATAAAATTATGGAACAAAATAATTCCGCTGAAAAAGAATTCATTGCCGCCCATGACCAATATTCCAGGAACATCCTCCGCCACATATACTACCGGGTAAATGATAACGCCCGGCTTGAACGTAATAGAAAACAAATTAAGCGCGGTTCAAAAGTATCTTACGATTTTGGAAAGGTACAAAAATTTGGATATCCGCGAGATTGAAAATGATATTGATAAAAAAGGCGCCCTTGAACGTTATCTTTATCTCGTCGCGCAGGCTGCGATAGACTTAGCCGAAAGCGTCGTGGCTCACAGAAAATACAGGAAACCGACAACCATGAGCGACGCTTTTTATATTTTAAACGAGGAAAACATAATTTCCGTTGAATTAACCGATAAAATGGTTAAGATGACCGGGTTTCGCAACGTCGTCGCCCGTGATTATGAAAAAATAGATTATGAAATTGTAAAAAATGTCTTAGATTAGGGCTTGAAAGACATAAAGAGTTTTACGGAAATAATTTCCAAGTTATTCTAGTCGGGAACAAGAAATAATAAAATAATCCTCAAATACCACAAAACCCCTTAAAAAGGGGTTTTGTATTTGTTCCCGCATGCCTTACGGCTACGGGATATGCCTCACTCCCATGTCCCTGTCCGCTTTTTTTAAAAAAAATGTTATTGGATAAAGTTCGAGAATTTGCTATAATTGATTTGAGGCTGGAATAATTTAATTTCAGCCTGACTTACAATTATGAAACAGGAAACTGAAAAAAACGCCAGCAAAAAAGTTAAGACCTCGCCGCCGCCGGCTTATGAGGATCCAATGGGGATTACGGCGGACAAACTGGATTTTGGGCTTTGGTATATTTTGCACCTTAAACGGCTGCGCAAAGCTTTAATCGGATTTTTAATCGCAACCGCGGTCTTTAGCTGGGGTTATTTTTTTTACGGCTTTGTCCATTATGTTTTTGTCGGCATGAAAGAGGATCAGGCTTTAGTTGATAATTTAATTAAAGTCCAGGTGGCCGGGCATGATTATTTTGAAAAAATAAAAGCCAAGCCCCTGGAAACAGGCGAAGTCCAGGCGCTCGCTAACGGATCGGCCGGAGCTTATGACTTTTTAGCGGAAATAAGAAACCTTAATCCGAGGCATTGGGCCGAATTCAGTTTTACTTTCCGGGTAAACGGCGCGGAGTTAGCCGAAGAAAAAGATTTTATCCTGCCGGGCGAGGAAAAAATTATTGTTTCCTTGTCCAAAGAATTAAAGAGTACACCTTATAATACTGAGCTCATAATAAAAAAGATTGACTGGCATCCGCTTAAAGCCAAAGAAATACCGGACTGGCAAAAATTCATGGATGACCATCTTAATATAGTTATAGAAAACTTAAAATTCGATTTCAGCGGAAGCGGCGGAGAGAAAAAAATGAATTTTGCCAACGTTCAGTTTGCCGTCGACAACAAAACCGCTTATAATTACTGGAGTATTGATTTTTTGGCGTTGTTATACCAGGGAAGCCGGATAGTAAGCGTTTCTTCCTATGCTGAAGAGAATTTCATGTCCGGCGAAAACCATGATATATCCCTAAGTTGGCCGACCTCGGTTACTTACGCGACTGAAGTAAAAATCATTCCCCGCCTCAACATAATGCGGGATGATATTTACGCCGATTTTGAAGGACAGCCAGGAACCGGCCAGGGCGATTAAATTATTGAGTTTTTAGATATGTTAAAAAAAATAATCATATACCTCAAAAATTTTGACTGGATACTTTTTATTCCGGTTATACTCCTCGTTATTTACGGGCTGGTTGAAATATACAGCGTGTCGCTCGGTCAGGGAGACCAGAGTCTTAATAATTTTAAAAAACAGCTTTTTTTCGCCCTTACCGGACTGGCTCTGCTTTTTGTTTTTTCCTTCCTGAATTTTAATGACTTAAGGGGGCTTTCGCCTTATATTTATGTTTTGACCGCGATAATACTGCTCGCGGTTTTATTTTTTGGCACAGTGGTAAGAGGGACAAGAGGCTGGTTTGATATTGGCGGCTTGCGTTTTCAACCGGTGGAAGTGGCCAAAATCGCGGCCATAATTTTTTTTGCCTATTATTATTCAAGAGTGAATTTCAGGTTGAAGTCATTAAAAAATCTTATTATTTCATTTTTTTTCCTTCTGGTTTTCGCCGGGTTAATCATGGCCCAGCCTGATTTCGGTTCGGCTATGATTCTAATTCTTCTTTGGTTTGCTATGCTGGTTTTTTCCGGCTACAGCAAGAAATATCTCATTATTATCATAATAGCCGGACTGGTTTTTGCCGCCATTGGCTGGCTATTTTACTTAGAGCCGTACCAGAAAGAAAGAATCATGACGTTTGCTAATCCAAATTCCCAAAGCCTTGAAGAAGGCTATAATGTGAATCAGGCCATGATAGCTGTCGGAGCGGGGCGGTTTACCGGCAGGGGCATTGGTTTTGGGTCGCAATCGCAGTTAAGGTTTCTGCCGGAGAGCCAAAATGACTTTATTTTCGCGGTAATTGCCGAAGAACTCGGCCTTTTGGGCGTCGCACTGGTTCTAACTTTTTTTTCGGTTTTTTTCTTCCGGAGCGCGATTTTAATTAAGCGCTTAAAGGATGATGCCGGTATTTTTTTCATTTTAGGGGCCGCGAGCTTGATTTTTATTGAAATGTTTATTAATATTGGTATGAACACAGGCCTTCTGCCGGTGGTCGGTATTTCATTACCTTTCGTGAGCTATGGCGGCTCAGCCTTGGTTTCCAGCTTGATTTTGGTCGGAATCATGGAGAGCATCGTAATAAGGAACAGGATAAATCACTAAAAATAAAATAACTATGGAAAAAACCATTAATCTTAAAGTTTTTAAAAGAGAAAAAATGAACGGCAAAGCCAAGGTAATCCGTAAGGCTGGCTATTTGCCGGCCGTGCTGTATGGCGCTAATCTGCCAACCCGGATGCTTAAAGTCCTAAAAAGCGAGTTTGAAAAAGTTTATACGCAGGCCGGTGAGAATACCCTCCTTGAGCTATCTATTGATTCGGAAAAACCGGTGAGAGTGCTGATTTATGACGTTCAAAAAGAAGCTATTAAGGATCGCTTGAGCCACGTCGACTTTTTCCAGGTGGACATGAAGAAAAAGGTGGTTACAGAAATTCCTCTCGCTTTTGTCGGCGAATCTAAAGCCGTAAAAGAGCAGGGCGGATCATTAATCAAGAATCTTGATTCAATTGAGATTGAATGTCTTCCCGACGACCTGGTTCATGAGATCCGCGTTGATATTTCCCGGATGGAGAGCCTTGAGGATTCCCTTAAAATAAGCGACATTGAACTGCCCAAAGGAATTAAGGCCTTGGCTGACGGCGAAATCATTGTCGCGAGCGTTGTGCCGCCTAAAGTTGAAGAAGAGCCGATAGCGCCGGTGAGTGTTGAAAACGTTGAGGTGGTTGGCAAGGGAAAAGAAGAGAAAGCTGAAGGTGAAGAGACAAAAGAAAAATCCTCAGAAAAGAAGTAATAACTATAAGATGTTAACAGAAGTAATGGGAGGATTAAAAAAAACATGGCCTTTTTTAGCTGGCGCGATTTTAATAATCGGCCTTGGATTTTTAGCCGGAGGCGAATTGCGAGCCAGGCTTTTTGAGGTAAATTTTTTTGAAAACCAGCCTGATCCGGGTGAGAACTTTTCGCCAAATAATGAAAATCAGGAAATTAAGTTTGTCCGGATAATTGACGGGGTAGAAGTTACTCCGGACAAAGAAAATCTGTTGCCAATCGCGGTGATGATTGAAAACCATCCTGATTCGCGACCGTCGGCCGGGCTCTCTCGTGCCAGCCTGGTTTACGAGGCTGAAGCTGAAGGCGGAATTACGAGATTCTTGGCCGTTTTTGCTGATACCGCGGACATCCCGAAAATCGGGCCTATCCGCAGCGCGCGGCCTTATTACGTCCGATGGGCCGGGGAGCTTCAGTCGCTTTACGTCCACTGCGGCGGCAGTCCCGAGGCGCTTCTTAAAATCAGTCGTGAAGATATTAATGACCTAAACGAATTTTATAACGCCGGCAGTTTCTGGCGGGAACCGTCCCGACCGGCTCCGCACAATGTTTATACGTCCGGCGATAAGCTCGCGGAATATATTACGAGGAAAAAGATTGAAAATAAAGGGTCGGAAGAAATTGCGCCTTTTAAGTATAAAAAAGAGGCGCCCGAAGCCGACCGGCCGGAAAGCTCGGAGATTACCGTGTTTTTTAAAGGAAATGATTTTACAGCCGGTTGGAAATATGATAAGCTTAGAAACGATTACGCGAGAACCCAGACCGGGGAGGCTCAGTTGGATGAAGACCGGAGCGAAATCAGGGCGAAAAACGTCATTCTCCGTTTCGTCCAAAGCGCCATAATTGACGATTATGGGAGAAGGGAAATCACCGATATCGGTGAAGGCAAAGCCAAAGTCTGCTCCGATGGAAAATGCGCCGAGGCGGTTTGGAAAAAAGAAGACAAAAACTCAAAGACCGCGTATTTTAACGGCATGGGAGCTGAAATAGAGTTAAACGCCGGGATTACATGGGTAGAAGTCGTCCCGATCGGATACGCGGTGAAAATAGAATAACAGAAATAATATTAATAAATGATCAATGATCAATGATCAATCAATTTTCAATTTTACAATTATCCAATTTTCGATCACGAGCGATCGGAAAAAATTAGATAATTGTATCTAATATAATCGGAATTGAAAATTTATTGTAAATTGTAAATTGTAAATTGATTGAATATGTCCCAGGATAACATGATAAAAATGGAATGCGGAGAATGCAGGCGCGTAAATTATTTTTCCCGTAAAAATAAAAAAATTTTGAAAGAACGCCTGCAGTTAAAAAAGTTCTGCAAACATTGCGAAAAGCACACTCCCCACAAAGAAACCAAATAACTGATTAACAAATAATTGATATTTATGGAAAAATCCATAATCCCCAGGGTTTTTCTTTTGCTGATACTGGCCGGAATCCTTTATCTTTGTTATACCGTTTTCCGGCCCATGCTTCCGGAAATTATCGTTGCCGGTGTTCTGGCTTCAATTCTTTATCCGGTTTTTATGAAGCTTACGGCCCTCCTCGGTGGCCGGAAAAAAATTGCGGCTTTAATCATCTCTCTAGCCGTGACGCTTTTCGCTTTGGCGCCAATTGCCAATTTTATCGTTTACGCCGCACAGAAGCTTATTGAATCTTACTCGGATCTTTCGGTGTTCTTAAACGAAGACCGGCTTAACGCTCTAATCCACAGCCGCTATCTTTCGCGTTTTTCCTTTTCGGACGCGGCTCTGCAAGGCTATCTTTTTGAAGCGCTAAAAGGTGTAAATAACTGGATTTTTGCCGCCGCTTCCGGCCTCGTCAAGGGAACCACTAATTTTATTTTTTCCCTTGTACTTATTATCCTTTCTATGTTTTTCTTCCTCGTGGATGGCGAAGCCATGCTAAAAAGGGTTATGCGCTGGACGCCTCTGCCTAACAAGTACGACGAAAGTATCTTTAAAAAATTCAAGGATGTGAGCCTTTCAGCTATGGTTTCCACCTTTGTCATCAGTATTATGCAGGGCTTGCTTGGGGGCTTAGGGCTTTATATTACCGGCCTTCCGGCCTTTCTCGGCGGCACATTAATGGTCGTATTATCGCCATTGCCGTATATCGGTTCGGCCGCGGTCTGGTTTCCGGCGGCGTTTTACCTATTATTTACCGGCAATATTTGGCAGGGTATTTTTCTCCTAATCTGGGGTTTCGGGGTCATAAGCGTTATTGACAATATTATCAGAGCCTATATTATAAAGGGTAAAGCGCAAGTCCATCCGCTTTTTATCATATTTTCCATTATCGGCGGCGTGGCGGCTTTTGGTTTTTGGGGCGTCATATTCGGGCCTTTAATTATTTCTGTGGCCGTTACCGTATTGCATATTTACGAACTTGAATACGAAGACATATTGGAGAAATGAACTGCGGGTGTCGGTTAATGGTAAACCACAGCTCTCCAAAAGCTGAACTGGGGGTTCGATTCCCTCCACCCGTGCAAGTTTTAAAATCCCCCATAATATTCACATTTTTTCCAAAATGGTGTATAATGTAAGCATAAGCTCCTTTAGCCAATTTAAGATAATGAGATGGTTTCAAAACTCCTTTTGCTGTGAGTTGTCCTTTTTGCCCGATACTTCGTCTCGCTGGCGCGAAATGATTTTCAGCGTAGCCCTGCTGCGCCTCACAAATCATAACGCTCGCTTTCCTCGTCTCGGACGAAAAGCCCTAACTCTCGCTTAAAAGCAGTTTTAAAACCATCTCAATTTAATATTATTAAAACGGGCTGGTTTATCGCGTGTTGTCCGGCTTGATTTCCCAGGATTAGCCGGAGAAAAGCAAAAATTACAGCCTGTTGAAGCAATTATGGCAAAACTGACTAAGTCCCAGATTTTGGAGGCAATGGCTAACCAGACCGGGATGTCAAAAAAAGAAGTTGGTAACTTCATGGACAAATTTACCGAATTGGCGTTAAGCGAAGTCAAGAAGAACGGTGAATTTGTAGTTCCGGGAATCGGCAAACTGGTAAAAGTCCAGCGGGCCGCTCGCGTCGGTCGCAATCCGGCCACTGGTGCATCCATAAATATTCCGGCAAAAACTGTTGTAAAATTCAGAGTGGCCAAAGCCGCCAAAGAGGCAGTTTTATAAGCTAAACTCAAAAAATCCCCGTTTTTCCAAAACGGGGATTTTTATTGAAGCAAAACTTACGTGATGGCGCGTTTTTTTGCTTAAACTTTATTTAATCTAAATCCTTATAAAGATGGTCTTATGCCGGTAATCAGCGTAGTTATTCCTCTATACAATCAAGCCTCTGAACTTGATACTGTCCTTAAAAGCCTTATAGGGCAGTCATTTCGCGACTTTGAGGTAATAGTCGTTGATGACGCTTCAAAGGACAACCCTGATGAGGCGTTTTTGATCTGGAAAGATAAATTTAATAGAGCGGAGATTGGCTTTCTTTTAATCAAGCATGAAAGAAATCTTGGCGCGCCAGCTGCCCGTAATGCGGGTTTTCGGGCTTCAACAGGAAAGTATTTGTTTTTCTGCGACGCTGACGCTCGGCTGGAAAAAGACGCTTTGGAAATTTTTATTGAGACGCTTCTTAAAAATCCCGGAGCCGCCTTTGCCTATTCATCATTTAAATTCGGCCGGAAAATTTTCCGTCTTTTCCCGTTTAGCGAAGAAAAATTAAAGGAAATGCCTTACATCCATACCATGTCCCTTATCAGGCGGGAAGATTTTCCCGGTTTCGATGAATCCCTTAAAAAATTTCAGGATTGGGATTTATGGCTTAACATCACCGGAAAAGGGAGAATAGGTATTTTTATTGACCGGGTTCTTTTCCGGGTTAAGCCTGGCGGAACCATGTCTTCCTGGCTGCCATCTTTCGCTTATAAGCTCATGCCCTTTCTTCCGGCCGTCAAAAGATACAATAGAGCCCTGAAAATTATTAAAAAAAAATACGGGCTTGGTAAAAGCCGGTAATAAGGCGAAAGCGATCTGAATGTTTCATAATCTCTAATATCCAACCGTATCGGCGCAGGATTCTTTCTTATGCGCTTGATTTGCCATAATTTGATTAAACTTAGTTATGTCTACCGTCTCAATAGTTACCATGCTCCGTAAAATAAGTATCTGGTCGGAATTATAAATAGTTTTATAGATGTTTTCGTAAATGAAGCAGGAAAGCTGAAATAGAGCCGTAATTCCGAGAATGGCGGTTACGGCGTAAAATGATATTAGGATATTTTTTGGGTTGCGAAAAAATTGCATTTGTTTATTGGTTCCGCTTAATGGCGGAGATTTTTTTAAAAAAGGCTCCAATAAGTTAAAGCTTTAAGCGATAGATCGTACAGCCCGCCGTAATGGCCGGAAGAGAGCTCCAGTCCGGTAATATTTATGTAATAATCCGAAGACTCTAAATCCGCAAGATAGCTGATGATGTCGTCATACTTTCCGGTGAGATGGACGTAAAGATTGGCTACGCCGGCCTCACCGTCTTTTTGGCCTTTTTTGTCTTCAAGGTTAATTTCCTGGGAAAGGGAATTCTTGGCCGCGAACCATTCAAGGCGGGTTATAAATTCCAGTTCACGATTTTTGTCAATGAAAACATTGGTCATTTTAGCCATTTCCGCCTCTATTTTATTAAGGCTTAAGGAAATTTTTTTTGATTGCTGTGCCTTAAAATATTTTTTTTCAAGGTCAAAACGCTGGAATTCTATTTTATCTTTAATTATTTTAATTTTATTTATGGCCGGCAGGTCAATAAAAACAAAAATAAACGCACTGGAAAGGCAAAAAATACCGAAAATCAACAAAATTTTCCAGCGGTAATCATTTTTTCTAGGCTTAAAAGCGAACATATGGCTTTAAAATTTATCCGTAATAACCGAAGCGGATATTTCAAAATTTATTTCTTCCCGGGTGAGGAGGTTTTTCAAAGGAAGGTTAATTTCAGCTAATAAGCCGCTTTTTTCAAGCTTTTCCTTAAAATCCAGAAGCTGATCCCTTGTTTTTGATTTTCCTCTGATTATGACTGATGTTTTTTCCCGGTTAAAAATGATCTGATCAAGCGTGATATCGGGTCCGGATAAATTTTTTAGGCTTTTCATGAAGCAGGACAAACGAATAAAATTTTCCTGGGTTTGGCTTATATAATCAAGAATAGAATTTATTTTATTGATGCGGGAGTTATAACTTTGGGCGTTTTTTGTAATAAGGGTAGTCTGATCAACCACATCATCAAACTTATTTAATATCAGAAGGCGGGAAAGAAGAAGGGTTATGGAATATAGAATAACAATAAATAAAAGAGTAAACGCAGTTTTTTTAATAATCCCGTAAATGCGCCTCAGCTTAATTTCTTTTTTCAAGTTTTCGGAAACCAGGTTTAATTTTATCATATAATTCACCGGATTCAGCCCGCCGGTTAATTTTTTCAAAGGTCATTTACGAATAAATCCCGCAGGGCAAGGCCGAGAGCCGTGGCGTATGACCGTTCCTGGCCGGATAAGAAAGTTTTAAGAGGCTGTCCGGATTTTTTCTTTTCTTCGGATTGGCAGTCTTTTAAGTATTTGTCAATAAATATTCTCGGGAAGTTTTTGTGGTCGGCTTCTAAATTCATAAAAGGGTTTCCCAGCGAGACGCCAATGCCGAGGCTACTTCTTAAAAGCATGGGCAGCTCTTTGATATTCGCGCCGCCTCCGCTCAAAATCACCTTGTTTATCGCCCCTCGTTCCGGATAACGGGTATAGAAAAAATCAAGCCCTTCCTTAATTTTCTCTGTAAGTTTTTTCAGCTCCTCGGAAAGAATATTTTTTACCGCGCCTTCGGCTTTATTGCTGTCTAGCCCGCAGATGATTTTGGCTTTTTCCGCTTGATCGCGGCTTAATTTGATTTTTAACGCTATGGTTTCGGTTACTTCTTCGCCCGAGAAAGGCAGGCTTATGGAAAAAAGAATGGAATTAACAGAATAAATCGTAAGGCTGGCGTGCTTGGCGCCGATATCAATAATGCAGTAATTATTTTTTTCCCGGGCCACCGGCTTCAGGCCTTCTTCCAAAAGAAGAGCGCGACAGATGCTCACCGGCTCAATTTCAAGAGCGATAACCGAAAGCTTCAGCCTGTCAAGTATTCCGGTAAATTTATCCACGACCATTTTTGGGGCGGCGCCGATCAAAATCAGGTTGGTGTCAATTTTTTGTTCGATTAACTGATAATCATAATAAAGGTCATTAATGGAAAAAGGAATTTCCCTTTCGATTTCTTCCTTGATGGCGTCTTCAATGCGATTCTTTTTTTCAGCAGAAATCAGTTTAATAAAAGTCTGGGATTCGGGAAGGCAGGCTATCACTTCATCCGAGTCAACCTTACCGTATTCCGGGCAGGAGATGAGCTTTTCAATCTCTTTAATTAGTTTTTCCTCGTTTTTTATCTCGCCGTTCTCCATGACTTTAGTTCCGAGTTCGACCCGGCCGAAGGCGTTAATTTTTATTTTATCTCTTATCCTCGTAAACTGAACCAGCTTTACCGTGAGGTCAGAGATATCCAGACCGATGGGATAAACGGCTTTAGGGGAGAAAAACATAGAGAATTTAGTAAAGTTAAAAAATTACAAGGATTTAACTCTCGACTTTTATAAAGTTGTATAATTAAGTTGATTATATCATATTAATACTCTTCTTCCCAATGTTCAACCGTGATTACCGGGGAAAATTCACCGCCGGCGCCGTTCAACTCAAGAATGTTATTTTGGTTGAATATTATATTTATCGGCTTCCCGCAACTTAAAATAGATAATTTTCTTCCAATCGCGGCGCCGGTAATGTTAAAATCGTTTGTTTGGAACAAAGTGAAACTGTCAATATTAAATTGATCATTGGCGTAAACGAGTCCATTAATATTAATGTCGCCGGCGTCAGAGTCAAAATTAACTTTTCTTTTTGCCAGAATTCCGGAGCCGGCTCCATCGGCATGATTTACCGTAACATCGCTCTTGCCGCAACGGCTAGGATGCTGGCGACAGTCATTTTCTCCGACCGTGAAATCCCTTCCCGCTACTAATATGCCATTAACAATAAGATTCTGGGCGCCGTATACGTCAATATCGCCGGTAACATAAGTAATCGGGCCGGGCAGGGTAAGGTTTTGGTTATTTTTCATCAGCGTGTCAAACTGGGCTGAAGTATAGGTAACGGTGGCCCGGTTTTTCAGGGAGTTTAGATCATCCGAGTCAAAATCAATAGCCGGCATGGCGATTGCTTCCGCGGCCGGGGAATAAGGATTATTATGGGCATGTATCGCGCCGCCGACATTAACCGTGGAAAACCAGGATTCATTAAAATTTCCCGTGGCATTAAGGTCATGACTTGCATTAACCAAACTTAGCAGAGTTATAAGTATGTTGCCGTTTGAGTGGACATTTCCGTTGGAAAAATTTACCCGGCTCGCGGTTATGTCAATATTCCCGTCGGCGTAGCCGGAAGTGTCAAAGTTTATTCCTTCGCCCATGGCTTTAAATACCGTGGTTTTAACTATCCTTTGGCTCGTTTTTCCGCCGCCGATATCAACCAGTCCGGTTGAAATTATTTCTCCGTGCGCAAAGGCCGAATTAGAAATCGTAACGGTATATGAACCCGTGCCGGTTCCGAAAGGGTCTGTTCGCGTAAAAGACGCGATCCAGGCCGGGTTAATTTCAAAACTGTTTTTATAGCTTTCGTCGTTCTTAAGCTTAAAGACCATATCGGCGATGCCGGCCTCGGCGAGGTAATAAGTATTTACGCCGGAGACCTGGTTTTTGGAAATCCTTTTTTCGGTAAGGCTGAAATTGAGATAATAGATGGCTAAAAATAAGATGACCATGGTTAAAAGCACGGTAAGGATCAGAGCCGCGCCCTTATTGTTTGACATTATATTTTTATCCGAATAGTTAAGCATGCTAAAGAATTACTCATTCCGGCTGTAAACGCTGATCGTTACGTCCAGCGAACGCCCGTTTTTTAAGAGCCGGGGATTGATATTAACGAGCCCTCCTGATCCGTAAAACCTTAAACTTTCAAAATATTCGCCGATTATCTCATCGGAAAAAGTTTCCATAAGCGGCGAATTACCGAATTCGTCGGTCGTTTCGGGGGGAACATAAATTTCGCGGCTGTCCTCAAAATAATAGCTGTAATGATGGCGCTTCAGACTGTTGTCCTGGAGATAGTAGCGGATATAAGTAATCACGTCCGGAGTGTGTCCGTCCCGGATGATGAATTCGGAAACAGGGGGATTTAGCGGGTCGTCAGCTGTTGGCGGAAGGACGGTTACGATGCTCTCCGACTGGCGGATTTCCCTTGTAATGCGGTCAACCGAAACCCGGGCGTTCTGGGTTAATTCGCCTTCTGAAGCGCCTTTCTTGTACGCGCGCTGGGCCAGGAGATAACTCTCGCCGGTCATGACCATTAAGAAAGAAAAAAGAAAAATCGCCACTAGGATTTCCATTGTCGTAAAACCCTTGCCGCCCGTCCGCGCGTTGTTATTATTTTTTTGCGCCATACGCTTATTGCTTTTTACCTTTGAGCGATTAGAGTGGAAACAGAATAACTTTTTTCGCCTTTAAAAAGCGCGTCAGTGTAATAAACGGTTACCGTGATTTTAATCAGGCCAGTATCAGCGGCGGAAATAGCCAGGTTGCCATCAACGAACCAGCTTTCAGTCCGACGCTGGAAATTATAGAGGTAGTTGTTTTGATTTTCCGAAAGACGGTGTTTTTCTTCAATCACCCCGGGAATTATGGCCTCGTAGGAAAGCGAATGAAGTTCTTCAATCTTTGATTGAGCCAGAAACGAAGCCAGAGTGGCGTTTTCCGCTTCCCGGTTTATTGAAAGCCCTAAAGGGAAAGACTGCATGATGCCGGTAAAAGCCAGTGCCACCACCATCATGGAAACCATAATTTCAAGGATAGTAATGCCTTTTTGGTTAGTCTTTAAGTTCAACATATCCCGAAGGTTTGATATTAACCACCATAAATTTTTCATTGGTGTTTTTTAGCTGGATTTGGCCCGCCGCTCCGCCCGCCGCTCCGCCGTATGAATTAAAGCGTATCTCGGCGACGGTCGTGTTCGCGGAGTCAAAAAACACATCAGCGGGCAGGATGACGCTTTTTACCGTTGTCGTGGCCGTTCCCAGGGAAAGAAGGCTGTAGGAGTCGCCTGAGATGTCAAGGGAAATTAAATGGACAGTCTGCTCGGTTACGGTTAACTGCTGAGCGAGCCGGAGGTCGGCGGCAAGCATTCTTCCGGCCGCGGTTAGTTTCAGATTGGGCTGGAATTTGGTGAGATAGGGGATAGTGATAGCCGTTAACAAGGCCATTATGGAAATAACAATCACAATTTCAATAAGGGTAAAACCTTTCTGTTTTTTACTAACCATAACGGGTAACGGGTAACGCACATAATACTTACTCCACGTTATGCGTTACGCTTCGCTATTAATTATATCGCCGTCGTCAGGCTGTACATCGGCATGATAATCGCCACAGCCATAGCGCCGATACCGCAGCCAAGGACAAGTATAAGAAGTGGCTCAATAAGCGACGGCAGGGTTTCCATTATCTGGAACACTTCCTCTTCGTAAAATTCCGCTAATTCGGAAAGAATACTGTCCAGCTCGCCGGTTTCTTCGCCTACCGCTACCATCTGGGTCACCAGCGGCGGGAATAATGACGGGTAAGCCGAAAGCGTGTCGCTGATTTTTCCGCCTTTTTTTATTTTCTCCCCGGCGGCCTGAAGAGCCTCGCGGTAATGAAGATTGGGCGAAACGCTGGCCGCAATTTGAAACGATTTTATAATCATAATATCAGTCCTTAAAAGGGAACCCATAACCCGGGCAAAATTGGCAAGATTGATTTTTTTTATGATTGGGGAAAAAACCGGAGCGCGTAGCGTTAAAAACTGGAAATAATATTTTCCTTTCTTGGTGCGAAGAACTACTGTAAATGAAATAATTATACCGATGAATATTGCGGCGCTCACGGCTCCGTTGGTGACAATCGCGTTAGACACGCCAATGAGGATTTTTGTCGGCAGGGGTAATTCAGCGCTAAAGCCTTCAAACATGTCGGTTATTTTAGGGACGATAAAAATTATCATGAACGCGCCGATTCCGGACATGGCTAATAGCACGATTACCGGATAAGCCAGCGCGCTTTTTACTTTTGATTTCAACTCATGACTCCTCTTAGACTGGATATAAACCTGACCGAGAACCTCTTCCAGTTTACCGGAGACTTCTCCGGCTTCAATCATGTTTATAAATAGTTCACCAAAAATTCTTTCGTGGCTTTGCAGGCTTTCGTGAAAGCTTTCCCCTTTTTCCACTCTTAAGGCTATATCCGTAAGGACGTTTTTAAATTTTTTGTTTTCGGATTGACGGGCTAGAGTCCTTAATGACGAGGAAAGGGAAATACCGGCTTTAAGCATAATACCCAAATTGCGGAGAAAAAAAAGTTTTTCTTTTTCCGGCACCGTTGAAAATTTAAGGAGTAAGCCGTTTATTTTGTCATTCAGGCCGGGCTTATTGATCTCATCCCGAGGCGCTGTTTGGACGTTTTTTAAAGTAACAGCCATAAATGCGGTTATTCTTTAGTCACTCTCAAAATTTCTTCAAGGGTGGTTATGCCGTTTTTGGCTTTAATAAATCCATCCTCAACCATGTAAATCATGTCCTGCTTCCGGGCTGCTTCCTCAATATCCGGCAGGTCGGCTTTTTTGAGGAGTAAATTGGAGACTTCGTCGTTTATTTCCAGAGTCTCATAAATTCCGATCCGGCCTTTATAGCCGGAATTTTTGCATTTAATACAGCCTTTTCCCCGATAAAAAAGCATAGTCTCTAGTCCTTTTTTAGCGTCGGTGATAACTTTTTCTTTTTCCATGGTGAGGAGGATATTTTTTACGTTAAGATGTTTTTTAATATCAGCGACAGTTTCAGGCGAAAGGTTATAGCTTTGAATGCAGTTGGGACAAATTTTACGAACCAGCCGTTGGGCGATTATGATATTCACGGTTGAGGCAAGCAGAAAATTTGGAACCCCCATTTGTGAAAGCCGGGGCAGGGTGGTTATGGCATCATTAGTGTGCAGGGTGGAGAGGACCAGATGCCCGGTCATGGCCGCGTGCACGGCGATCTCGGCGGTTTCGGAGTCCCGAATTTCTCCGACCATGATTATATTCGGATCCTGCCTTAAAAAAGCCCGAAGTCCCATGGCAAAAGTATAGCCTATCTTCGGGTTAACCTGGGACTGGTTGACGTGCGGCATGCGGTATTCAATCGGGTCTTCAATGGTGGAAATATTTACTTCCGGACGGTTGAGAATGTTAAGGATGGTATAAAGGGTGGTTGTCTTTCCGGATCCTGTCGGGCCGGTAACAAGCGTCATTCCCTGCGGTTTGCTGATATTTGCTTTTACCGTTTCAAGGCAGCGCGTTTGCAGTCCTAGCTGTTCCAGGGTGAGGACCTGGGATTTTTCGTTTAAGAGGCGCATGACTATTTTTTCGCCGTCAAAAGTCGGAATAATGGAAACCCGGAAGGAAATTTTATAGTCCGCGTTGGCAATTTTAAATCGGCCATCCTGCGGCAGCCGGTGTTCGTCTACTTTAAGATTGGTTAGGACTTTTATTCTCGCCGTGATGCCGGCCTGGAGCTCTTTGGGCAAAGTCATGACCGTATTTAAAATTCCATCGATCCGGTAGCGAACCAATACATCGCGCTCCTCTGGTTCAATATGAATGTCCGAAGCTTCCTCAAAAATCGCGTATTCTAGCAAAGTATCCACTACCCGGACAATCGGCAGATCAGCGGCCATCTTTTTCAAATCTCCCGAAGTCTCAAGGAATTTTCCATCGCGTATATCCCCAAATTCAGCTTTAAGGCTTTTATGGTAAGCCTTTAAGGAATCCTCTATGGCTTCGGGGAGAGCGAGGTTGATTTTAGGTTCCAGTCCGGTCTTTTTTTTTATAAATTCAAAGGTCTGAATATCGGTAGGATCAATAACCGCGAGCATTATTTCTTTGTCGTCCGCGTTAAAAGATATAACCCGATGGGCCGAAGCGAGCGGCTCTGGTATAAGCTCGAGTATATCTTTTCTTATGATTTTATCCTTTAAGTTAACGAAAGGGACTTTGTAATAGCCGGCGGCGGCCTCGTAAAGGGAAGTGATGTTTAATATTTTTTTTTCAAAAATATATTCTTCAATTTTCTTTCCGCGCTTTTGGGATTCCTTTTCCACCTCGCCGAATTCCTTTTCAGAAAGAATTTTTTGCTTAACAAGAATATTTTTTAGTTGGACATTCGTAAACATGATAAATTATGAACTATGAGTTATGAATGTTTAAGTTTGGATATTCATAAATTATAGTTTTTGATTTCACTAAGCTTTCGTTTAATGTTTTTTATTATACCACAAATTTTACAAATCCAAAAATTATGTGCTCTTCATTTTTTTACCTGTTTATGATAAGTTAATAATATGGTGAAATACACAATAAATTTCTACACTTTCCGTCAGGATGCCAAAGAGCGTTTTTTGGAGTTTGCGGCTTTGCCTAGGCAGAAAGCCTTTATGGCTCTAAACTTGTCGGCTCTGATATTGATTTCTTTTATCGCCGTCACGATCATAAGAAGCTCTTCGCAGGATCTTTTGATTCTCCATTACAATGTCGCTACCGGCGTTGACTTTATTGGCGACGAGAAAAATCTTCTAATTTTTCCCGCGCTGAGTTTTTTGTTTATCACCGTAAATACCGCGCTTTCGCTGGTTGTAAAAAAAGAAAGGAGTTTCTCCGGTTATCTTTTGCAGGCCGGATGCCTTGTTTGTAACGCCATACTTCTTTTATCGCTGGCCATTGTTTATGTTGTTAACTTCAGGTAACTCCGCGAGTAATAAATCTGCCTTACCGCCTCTTTTTTGTCCTGTCGGCGCCAGTCTGGAGTCAAATTTTGCTAATTAAAATTAATAAGTCAATCCTAAATATGTCCGATTTTAATATTATAAGAGTTCTATTTTTTGCTTCTTTGGCCTTCATTTTCACTATGGCCTGGACTCCGTTATTTACCAATTTTGTTTTTAAATACCGCTTGGGCAAGCAAATCCGGAACGATGGCTCAACGCCGATATTCTCCCGGCTTCACGCCCACAAAGCCGGAACGCCGACTATGGGTGGCATGCTGGTTTGGGTGACTGTTTTTCTTTTTTCAGTCGGATTCTATTACCTGTCAAAACTGCCATGGGAAGTTTTTTCCGGCCTGAATTTTCTTTCGCGGGCCGAGACCCTGCTGCCGCTTGGCTGCCTGATTTCTTCCGCATTAGTCGGCTTGGCCGACGATTACCTTGATGTCCGGCGCCTTGGACATAACAAACGGGGAATTAAATTTAGCCATAAACTGGTAATTTACACTCTAATCGCTCTAGTCGGCGCGCTTTGGTTCTTTTTTAAACTGGAATGGGATATTGTCCGCGTGCCGTTTTTGGGACTTTTTCATTTTGGCTGGCTTTATATCTTGTTTTTTATCACTGTTGTCGTCGGCACCGCTTTTTCCGTCAACCAAACTGACGGACTTGACGGCTTGGCCGGAGGAATACTGTTAAGTTCTTTTATTGCTTATGGAGTAATTGCTTTTTTAATGGGTAAATACGATTTGGCGGCTTTTTGCTCGGTTATCGTCGGCTCGCTTTTAGCATTCTTATGGTTTAACATCAATCCGGCTAGGTTCTACATGGGTGATACCGGATCTATTTCGCTCGGCGTAACTTTGGCGTTGGTGGCGCTTTATACCAACACCGTTTTTATTTTGCCTTTTATAGGACTGGTTTTTATCCTTGAAGCCGGATCTACGATCCTTCAAATCTTATCCAAAAAATTCCGTCGCGGAAAAAAAATATTCTTATCTTCTCCGATCCACCATCATTTTGAAGCCCGGGGCTGGTCTGAACCGAAAATAGTTATGCGTTTCTGGGTTATCGCCTGGATTTCGGCCGCGATCGGTATGATTGTATTTATTCTGGATAAACAGTTTTAATTAATATGGCTTTCCGTCAAAAAATAGATTATCCCGCCAGTCGGGCGCCGCGCCAATCCGGCGATAATATTTTTTTAGCCCTGGTGGGAATTTTATCGCTGTTCGGCCTCATCGCCCTTTTAAGCGCTTCATCGGCCAAATCGTACATAAAATACGCCGACAGCTATTACATAATCAAACATCAGCTCTTCTTCCTTATTATAGGGATCGCCTTTTTTCTCATCGCAACCAAAGTCAGCTACGGAGTCTGGAAAAAAAACGCCCGCTGGATGCTTATTTTCTCCATCTTCCTCTTAATCCTTGTTTTTATTCCCGGTCTCCGTGGTGATTGGGGAACAGCCCGAAGCTGGATAAACATCTTTGGATTTTCAATCCAGCCTTCCGAATTCGTTAAGATTTCATTTCTTTTATACCTCGCCGCCTGGTTGGAAAAAAGAAAAGGTGATTTAAGGGATATGGAAAAGGGAACTCTGCCTTTTATATTTATTCTCGGAATTATCGCCGCCCTCATGCTAATGCAGCCCGACTTCGGCACTCTTTCCATAATCTGCGCCGGCTCTTTGATAGTTTATTTCGTTGCCGGGGGAAAAATCCGTCACATTGTCACCATATTATTTATCGGAGCTATCTGCCTTTTTGCCATGCTACAAGTAAAAGAATATCAAAGGAATCGTTTCCGTTGCCTTATTGATCCGGGTTTTGATACTCAAAAAGTCTGTTACCAAACTAACCAGGCCCTGATAGCCGTCGGTTCGGGAGGAATCTTCGGGCGCGGCCTCGGCGCTTCAAGGCAGAAATTTTTTTATCTTCCTGAACCGACCGGTGACTCAATATTCGCGATAATTACCGAGGAAATGGGGTTTGCGTCCGGTCTTACTCTTATTATACTTTACACTCTTGTTTTTTACCGGGGTTATAAAATTTCCGTAAACGCGCCGGATGACTACGGAAAGATTCTTGGGCTCGGGCTTACAAGCTGGATAACCATGCAGGCTTTTATCAACATCGGAGGGATAATAAACCTCTTTCCTATGACCGGCGTTCCTCTGCCTTTTATAAGCCAGGGAGGATCAGCTATCATATCGGCGCTTGGAGCGGCGGGAATTATTTATAATATAAGCAAGTACTCAAAATAAATCCACAATCTTCAATCAGACAATTATCAATTAACGGCGTAAATTGATTGAAAAATTGTAGATTGATTATTGATAATTAATACCATGCGCATCGCTATCGTTCATGACCATCTCGGTTTTCGCGGAGGCGGAGAGAGGACCGCCCTATTACTGGCCTTGCACTTAAAGGCTGATTTTATCACGGCCTACGCGCGTGCGGACACTTTTTCTCAGTATCAGAAAAAATTAGGCATACGGTTGATAAAATTTTCGACCAGAGCGTTAAAAACGCGGGTAATCCGCTTTTTTTGGTTAAGATTAATTTTTTGGCGACGGAGAAAAATTTTTAAAAATTATGATATCCTGATCGCTTCCGGCCAAACGGCTACTGAAGCGGTCGCGAATTTTTCCCGCCCCAATGCCATAAAAATAGTTTACACCCACTCAACTCCGAGGCGCGTTTTTGACCAATATGAATTAAGCCGTCTTATGTACCCGCTAATCTTAAGGCCGGCTTACGCGCTATTCGCCCGTTTTTGGAAAGGCCGTTACCTTAAAGCAATAAAAAAATTTGACGTTAACATTGCCAACTCAGAAAATGTTCGCCAACGAATTCGTAACCACACCGGCGGCGAGGCTAACTATGTAATTTGGCCGCCGATTCTTACTAATGAGTTTAAATGGCAGGCAGACGGCGATTATTTTTTTTCCTGGGGTCGGGTGGATGAATCAAAAAGAATTGAGCTTATTGTCCGCGCTTTTAAGAAAATGCCCAGAGAAAAGCTGGTAGTCGCTTCAGGTGGCCCCCGGCTGAAAAAAGTCAGGGAAATAGCCGGAGCGGCGAAAAACATAAATATTATTGGCTGGGTTTCGGACAATACGCTTAAAGACCTGGCCGGTAAATGCCGGGCGGCGATTTATATACCGATGGACGAAGACGCCGGAATCACCCATCTTGAAGCCAACGCGACCGGAAAACCATATCTCGGAGTCAGGGAAGGCGGGCTTATTGAATCAACCGATGACGGCCGGACGGGAATCCTTATTAAAGCTGATCCGGATGAGAATGATATTATTTCCGCGGTTAAAAAGATGACTCCGGACTGGTGCCGGGAACGGCGGAAAGATTGCGAGGATCACGCGAAAAAATACGGCGCCGAAAAATTTATGGCGCAGATGGACCGGGTAATAAAAGATAATAGCCCCGGCCGTTTGATTCTCGGGATAGACGCTTCGCGTTGCGAAGATCCGCGCTTTCCGGGCGAGGAAAAAAGAACCGGCGTGGAAATTTATTCAATGAACATAATCAGCTTTCTCATCGAGGCTGCCGGCAAGAAAAATATTCGAGTCCGGCTTTATACTCCGCGCCGGATCGCTTACTTTCCTTCGGCCATCCAAAAAGTCATCCCCGGCGGCAAAGGCTGGACGCGGCGGATGCTCGTGGATGAATTGAAAAATTCTCCCCCAAATTTTTTCTTTACTCCAGCTTACTATATACCCAAAAACGCTCCAAAAAAAAGTTTCGCCGTAATTCATGATGTAATTTTTAAAACACACCCCGGAGTTTATTCTTTTATGGAAAGGCTTTCGCAGAAGCACGCCTTAGAAAAAAACCTGAAGCGGGCCGAAAAAATAATTACTGTTTCCGAACATACAAAAAACGAGCTTACCCGGCATTGCCGAGTTTCAGCCGAAAAAGTCGTGTCCATCCCCATGGCATATAAATCGCGGGGAGACATTGAGCGTAAAAAGGCGCGGAAAAAACAGATTATTTATATCGGCCGGATTGAAAAGAAAAAATCGGTTGATGTTTTAATTAAAGCTTTTGGCAAATTTATGAAAAAAAGTGGCGGACTTTCGGCGCGACTAAAACCTTTATCCGGTTGGAAATTGGTTCTAGCCGGGAAACCCGGTTACGGCTACGAATCAATCATCCGGCTGATCCGCGAATTGAATTTAGCTGATCATGTCCGCCTTGTCGGCTTTGTAAAGGAAGAAGAAAAATGGGGCCTTTTAGCCGAATCCTCGCTTTTTATCCATCCGAGCTCGCTTGAAGGTTCATCCATTCCACTATATGAAGCCTTTGACGCCGGAATACCTGCGATCGCGGCTGACATTCCTGTAATGCGAGAAAACGGTCGGGATGCGGTTCTATTTTTTAAGCCGGGGGACAAAAATGACCTGGCAGAAAAAATAACAAAACTCACCAGCGACGATATTTTGCGAAAAAATTTAACGGCTAACGGCTCTAAGGCGCTAAAGGGATTATCCTGGGAAAATGCCGCTGAATCAATTCTCAGTATAATAGCCGGCTGACGTTTATTCGGTAATATGTTATAATGCAAATACGGCAGGCGGCTTGGCACCCGCCGACTTACTAATCAACTCATGTCAAAAAAAAGGAAAAATAATCTTGCGGCAGAGACCTTCGCGGACAACCCGTCCCGGTTTGTTATTGATCTTACGTCCGGACAGGGTGAAGCTGTCCCAAAAAAAAGGGGCGGATTGTTCTCCAGCATTAAAGAAAAGAAAATTAAAGCGCCAAAAATAAGCCGGGATATTTTTACGTCCGGCCTGAGTGTCGCGTCAAAATTAAAAAAATTGGCATTTTTTTCACTACTTATTTTTGTTTATAAGGCCGTTAAGGCGGTTTTTACGGTTTTATTCAGGCTTTCGTACGGAACAGGCTGGCTTATGGTTTTTAGCGTAAAATTAATCGTAAATTTCTCGCTTGCCTTGTTTAAGCCGGCCATTCTCGCGATTGGCTGGTTATTTAAAATTTTTACCCGGGAGCTTAGAAGCGGCGGAAAAAAAATATATTCAGCCGGTCTGAACGCGGTAAAAAGTTTTTCCTTAAAATCTTTCAGGCGGGAAATTACTAGCATTTTAGGCGGGAGCAAGACAAAGATAAGCTGGAATCTTATTATTCCCCGGCCAAATTCAAAATCAGCCAGAGCGGCGCTCTCATTCCTTTTTTTTGCCGCCGCGTTAATCATTCCGGTTAAAGCCTTTTCTTATTATAAAGAATTAAACTTTTCGACCGCCAAAGGCAAAGTGCTCGGAATTTCCATGGACGCTATCGGTAATATCGTATCCGCCGGATCAGCTTTGGGAGGGTTGCGGTTTTCCGAGGCCGGCGAAAATTTTTCCCGGGCTTCGGAGGATTTTCTTGCCGCCGAAAATGAAGTAAAAAAAATTAATAACGCGCTTTTTATTCTCGCCGGACTGGCGCCGGATGAGAAATTAAGGCTCGCTTCGGAAGGAAAAGACATTTTAGCGGCCGGAAAATTGGCCGGGGAACTCGGGAAAAACTTTTCAGCGGCCATGGGCTCATTATTTTCCCTGACCGAAAAAAAAGCAGAGGGTGAAAAAAATTTAATGGACGTCCTGAGTGAATTCGCCCCGAAAATAAGCGAAGCCAAAAATAATTGCCATGAATTGAACGCGATGCTGAAAAAAATCAGCTTAAATAATATTCCGGACGACCAGAAAGAAAATTTTAGCCAGGTAATCCTGGCCGGGGAAAAAACCGAAAAGACATTGGCCGACGTCTTATCCCTTTCTGAAACTCTTTATAACGCCCTTGGCGGCCGGGGAAAAAAGCGCTATCTTTTAGTATTCCAGAATAACTCCGAGATGAGAGGCAGCGGCGGTTTTATTGGCAGTTTTGCCATACTGGACATGGACAAAGGAAAAATCAAGAGCCTTGAAGTCCCGGCCGGCGGCGGATATGATACCAAAGGCGCCCTGACCGCGTTAATCCGAACTCCCGAGCCGCTAAGCATCCTTGGGCCGAGATGGTTTTTTTGGGATGCTAACTGGTGGCCGGATTGGCCGAAGTCAGCGGAAAAACTGATGTGGTTTTATGAAAAAAGCGACGGATCAACGGTTGACGGCTGTATCGGCCTTACTCCGTCGGTCATGGAAAAACTTCTTTCGGCGATTGGTCCGGTTGACATGGCCGCGGATTATGGTATTACCGTGAACGCCGAAAATTTCTGGGCTGAAACGCAATCCATAACCGAGAGCGACGAAATGAGGGCGGGTGGCAAGCCGAAAAAAATAATCGGTGACTTAATGAAAAAAATTATGGACGAACTGCCGTCGCGAGTTAACCGGGATAATCTTGCCGCAATCGCCCGAGCGATAGAATCCGGCCTTAACGAAAAACAAGCGCTTATTTATTCGTCCGAATCCGGACTTCAAAAAGAAATTGAAAGATACGGCTGGGACGGAAAAATAGGGGAGACGGCCGGAGATTATTTAATGGTCGCGAACGCCAATATCGGCGGCCAAAAAACCGACCGGGTAATCAGGCAAACCATAAGGCACAAGGCCGAGGTCAGCCCGGACGGAACGATTATTGACACCCTAAAAATCATCAGGGCGCACGATGGTATTGAAAGGGAGATTTTTACCGGCGCCAGGAATGTTGACTGGATAAGGATTTACGTTCCGGCCGGAACGGAACTGCTTGAGGCTTACGGTTTTGATCCCGTAGACCAAAGCCTTTACAAAGAGAGCTACAACAAACTCTCTGATGATCCGGATATATTAGCCGGAGAGGGTTCGGCGAAGATCCACGCGCCAAGCCAAACTAAAATTTATAACGAGCTGGGGAAAACGGTTTTTGCCAACTGGTCCCAGCTTGATCCGGGAAAGACTGCTGAAATCGTCCTTAAGTACCGCCTGCCTTTTAAATTTTCCGGCGAAAAAGAGACGAACGGATTAATGGAAATTGCCAGCAATTTTTTTAATCCCGGAAAAACCGAAATTTACCCTTACAGCCTTAAGGCGGAAAAACAGCCTGGAAGCTCTAACGTAAATTTTGAAAGCGTTTTAACTCTTCCTAAAAATTTTAAAACAATCTGGCATTACCCTGAAAATCCTGCTATCATGGATAATGGTTGGAATATTCGGGATGATTTAAATACTGATAAATATTTTGCTGTGCTTGTTGAAAAGACTGAATGACTGTAAAAATTTTAAATGATAAATAATCCAAGTTTTAGCCGTTTGAGATTTATTTAAAATTTTATCGTTCTTATGTGGAAAAAGAAAAAAATTAAAAATGAAAGCGCTATATTGACCGAAGAAGAGCGGGACGAAAATATTGAAGAGAGCCTGCAGGAAATCTACGCCGACGAAGACGGCAAAGCTGTTGACGTTAAAAAGTTTGACATAAAAAAAAGGCGTGGGCCTTTATTCTGGCTGGCTGTCTCGCTCGCGTTCGCCGGACTGGCCGGACTCGCGGGCTGGTTTTACCGGGACTATTCTTTTTTTACCGAACCGGGAAAAAGCAATTTTGAAATCACTATTACTCCTTCAAAAGAAAAAGTGCTGGCCGGGGAGGAAATCACAGTAGTGATAGGATTTAAAAACATGGAAAAAACAGTCGTGAGCAATCTTGGCGTGCGCGTGATTTTTCCTGACAATTTTATTATAACTAATACGGTTCCGTCAGCGGAAAAATCTTCAGAAGGGGCGAGAAACCTTTTTTGGAATATCGGAACCCTTGACTCAAAAAGAATCGGGGAAGTTTCCGTAAAAGGAAAAATTATCGCCCCGGCGGAAAACCTTTCAACCATCTACGCAGAAGCGGTTTACACTCCGGCTAATTTTTCTTCGGAATTCAAAAAGACCGCCACCGCGGAAATTGGGGTGAACGACATTGGAATAAATTTTAATTTTAGTGCCTTTACCAGCGCCGTGGCCGGTGAAGAAAACGAACTGGCAATAAAATTTTCCGGCGCCAAGGATAACAAACTGGAAAATTTCAGCCTGAAAATGGAAAGTAAAAATGGCGACCTGAAAATTATCCCGGTCGACGGAGAAATTCCGGCCTGGCTTAAAAAAAATCCGGCCATCCCGAATGAATGGAAAGTTAGCGAAATAACAGCCGAAGAAAGAGAGTTTCCCGTTAAGTTTATAATCGGCGGCAAAACCTCCCCGGAAGACGAAATAAAAATTGCAATATCAACCGAATCCGGTGGTGAGGAATTTGGAATTTTTGAAAAAACTTTCCCGTTTGAAGTTATAAAAGGCGACCTGGCCTTAAGCATGATAATCAACGGATCAAAAAACGACCAGGGAGTAAATTTCGGCGATACCCTGAATTACCTTATCAGCTATTCTAATAAGGGCGATACCGCACTAAAGGATGTGATTATTATGGCGGTTATTGATGGGGACGCGGTTAACTGGAGCGCGCTCGATGATCCCTCGGGCGGAAAAAGAAGCGGCAACACTTTAAGCTGGTCAAAAAACGAAATCGCCGAACTGGAAAATATTTTCCCCGGCGCGGAAGGGAATATTGAATTCAGCTTAAAAGTGGAAAACCCGTCCGGAGTGAAAAAAAATGAGGAAATAAAAAGCTACGCGCGATACAGTATCGTCGGCCAGGAAGAAGCAAAGGATAACATCAGCAATACCATAATAAGCAAGCTAAACAGCCGGCTTGATCTTGAAGAAAAGGTTGTGTATTTTAACGAGGACAATATTGCTGTCGGCTCCGGCCCCCTGCCTCCGCGCGCCGGCGAAACAACTACTTTCCAGGTAAGCTGGGCGGCTGGCGGGAACATCCATGAATTATCCGGAACGAGCGTTGAGATGAGTTTGCCCGAGGGCGTCGCCTTTGCCGGAAGGGAAAACGCCAATGTCGGCCAGGTAAGCTTCTTAGCCGCCGAAAATAAAGTTGTCTGGACAATCGGCCGACTGCCCGTGCTCGGCGAAATGATAACCGCTAGCTTCAACCTCAGCGTTACTCCGACCGACGCGGATCGGGGAAAAATTATGGTTTTGTCCGGCGGATCAAAAGTCTCGGGTCTGGACTCGGAAACCAATACTTCAGTCCTTAGCATAACCAAGCCAAAAACCACCAAACTTGAAGATGACGAGATAGGCGCTGGCGACGGGGTGGTGCGATAGTTATCCCATAACTCATATCTCGTAACTCATAACTCATCGCATAACATCCTTAAAACCGGATTCGTTATGGGTTATGGGTTATGGGTTATGAATTAAAAAAAATAGATAAACACGGTGTCCGGCACGGAACAATAAAAACAGTACACGGTTCCATAGAAACTCCCACCTTCCTCCCCGACGCCACCCGGGGATTTATAAAAACTTTATCCAACGAAGACCTTGCGCAGTCAGGAGTGTCGGCTATGGTTGTTAATACCTACCATTTGTTTTTAAGGCCGGGAACCGATATAATAAAGAAAGTGAAAGGCATCCATGGTTTTATGGGCTGGGATCGGCCGCTTGTTTCCGACAGCGGCGGATTCCAAATTTTTTCCCTCATAAGGAATACCACCCGTAAAAACGGAAAAAAGCCTTTGGGCGAAATACACGAAGAAGGGGTTTATTTTAAATCCCCGATTGACGGGTCGGAACAATTTTTAAGCCCGGAAAAATCCATTAAAATCCAGTTTGACCTCGGAACCGACATAATTATTGCCTTGGACGACTGCCCGCCGAACCATTCCAGTCAGCCCGAGTTAAAGAAATCCATTGAGCGGACTATAAGATGGGGTGAACGCTGTTTTAGCGAATACCATCGGCAAATCAAAAAAAGAAAAATTCAGAAAAATAAAAGGCCACTCATATTATCGGTTATTCACGGAGGGGAACATAAGGACTTAAGAAAAGCCTGTTTTCTCGGACTTTATGAAGCGGCTAAAAAAAATAAAAATAATATTACGAGCGATTGGGACGGCTATGGTTTCGGCGCCCGGCCGGTTGACGCCAAGGGCAGGTTTTTAAAAGAAGTATTAAAATCAACCGCCGATCTTATCCCTAAAAATAAAATTCGGTTCGCGCTCGGCATCGGTTCGCCCCGCGATATTTTCCTTTGCGCCAGGATGGGCTGGGACGTTTTTGACTGCGTCATCCCGACCCGCGAGGGCCGCCACGGAAAGTTATACCTGAAAAAAGGCGGGCGTTTGATTAAAGGAGGACAAATATATTATAATACCATTAACATCGGATCATCAAAATTCGCGAAATCGCTTAAGCCGGTTAACGCCGGATCCGGGCTGGAAATACTGGAGTATTCCAGCCAATCGTACTTAAACCATCTTTTTAAATCAGGGGAAGCGCTCGGAGCGAAAATCGCCAGCATGAATAATTTAAAATTCTATTCGGTTTTGATGGATGAAATAAGGGGAGCAGGATGACGCGTTTACCGGGCGGCGGATGGGCCAAAAATAATAGCCTGACTGAACGTAAAATGATTTTATTAAAATAATTAATACTAAGCTAAAAGCGCCTGACAGAAAATATTTATGATACGGCCTTAAGCAGCTAAAGTCATAAACATGACAGGAGTAAAATAATTATGGCGAACATTTTCAAGGCAAAAGAAAAATCCGGAGCCGTTTCAACGGAAAGCAAAAGCAAAGCGATTGACTTTATAATTTTCTCCACTATCGGGCTGATTTTTTTTCTCTGCCCTATTTTTTTTACCGGCCTTGTTTCCCAAGGGCTCGGTTTTGAAAAAATGATGCTTTTTTATTTTCTCGTTTTGATCGGGGTTGTTGCCTGGGTTACTAAGGGCGTTATTACCGGGGAACTAAAAATAAAACGCACGCCGCTTGATTGGCCGGTTTTAGGCGCTTTGGCAATAATCGCGGTATCAACCTTTTTTTCCGTCAGCAAAAAAGATTCGCTAATCGGGACTTACGGCGACCCATCAAAAAGCCTTCTCGCGGCGGCCGCGTTCGTGCTTTTTTATTATCTTCTGGTGAATAACATTACCACTGAACGGATAAAAAAGTTGTTTTCGCTTTTTTTGGCCTCATCGGCGCTAGTAATTATCTTCTCCCTTTTACAACTCTTCGGCGTTTTTATCCTTCCTCTCGCCATAACAAAATCCAACGCTTTTAATCCGTTCGGGTCGCTTACCGGATTGACTATGTTTCTCGTGATAATTATCCCTATGCTGGTCGTCGCTATCAGCCAGGCCGATAAAATTTATACCAGCCTGAAACAAATCGGACTTTACGCCTTAAAAGCGGTACTCGGAGCTGTTCTCCTCGCCGACATCGTAACCTTATTCCTTTTAAACGGATTTACTTACTGGCCGGTGGCGATCGTTTCAATTGTTATCGTATTAATGTTCCTTCTCTCTAAAGTCGTACCAATCGGAAGCGGCAGCCTAATTGTCCCAGTTTCGGTTTTCCTTCTGCTTATCATTTTCTTAGTGCTCGGAAATTTTAATCTTGTAAACTTAAAGCTTCCGGCTGAAGTGAGCCTTTCCCGGAGCGCTTCGTTTGATATTGCGAAAGAAAGCGTCAAAAAATTTATCTTCCTCGGTTCGGGACCCGGAACTTTTTATTATAGTTTTTCAAGGTTTAAAGGCCACGATTTTAACGCCTCGCCGCTTTGGAACGCGCGCTTTGATTCATCCACCGGAGTTTTCTTTGAGCTGGCTTCCACGATCGGGATTATTGGCGCGCTTTCCGCGGTTGCCATAGCCCTAATCGCGATTTCCCTGCAGTTTATTGCTTTGTTAAAAGCCGATAAAAAGGAGGATTCCCATATCCTTCTTGCCGGATTGGCTTCATTTATAGCGATTATTATTTATTCACTTTTATTTTCCTTAAACCCGTCGCTTGTCGTTGTAATAATGATTATTTCCACTTTTGGCGTCGTAACCGCCATCCACGTTTATCCGGAAAAATTTAAGAACCTTACGCTTTCTTTCCGGGCTTCACCAAAATACGCCCTGGCGCTAGCCGCGGTTTTTCTTACTGTTACCGCCGGCGTGGCTGTTCTCTTTACCATGGGCGCTAAAATCTATATGGCCGATTATTACGCCCGTAAAGCTGAAAAGACTGAATCCATTGAAGAAAAAATCAATAATCTTAACAAAGCTGTAGCGCTTTCGCCGTATCAGGACGTTTATTACCTGACCCTGGCCAACCAATATATGGCGCTCGCCAACCAGGAAGCCGTGGCCGAAACAAAAGACCAGAATAAAATTCAGAATTACCTTTCGCTCGCGGTTACGGCCGGAAAACAGGCAACGACAATCAACCCAAACCAGGCGGCGGGGAATGAATCCCTGGCGCTGATTTATGAAAACGCGAGTTTTTATACCCGGGGTGCGTTGGAATGGGCGGAAAACTTATACAACAAAGTTTCCGAGCTGGAACCGGATAATCCGGTTCCGCACCTCCGGATCGCTTTAATCAACATGGCCCGCTCCAACGCCGAAACCGATAAGGCTGAGAAGGAATTTTATGTCAACGAAGCCATAAAAAAATACGATGAAGCCATAGCCAAGAAAAACGATTTTGCCGCCGCTTTTTATGGTAAAGGCATTGCCTACGAATCATTAGGAAAAAGTAATGAGGCGGTTGAACAGCTAAAAAACGCAGTAGTTTTCGCCGGAAATAATGCTGATTATCAATTTGAACTCGGACGCATGTATTTTAATCGCGGAGTGACTGATCCGAATATTTCCCAAAACGCTTCTAAAGAGATTGCCGAAGCTGAAGTTGAGAATCCGGAAAACGCGGAAGCCTCCGGAGAGGAGGCCGGAGAAAATTTAAGCGTTGAATCCGCGCCCGCCAACACCGGATCAGCAAAGAAAAACGAGGATATTGCGAATGCGGAAAATATGTTCTTAAACATACTGCAAGCCAACCCGAACCACGCCAACGCCCTTTACAGCCTCGGCCTGCTTTATCAGAAAGTGGGGGAGACGGAAAACGCGAAAATCGCGGTTAAAAGGCTTTTGGAAGTCGTTACCGACGAACCGACCAGGGAAGCGGTAAAAAAACAGTTTCCGGGGTTATACTAATAATAGATAATGAAATTCATAACCATAAAACCCCGCTTCCAGTCAGAGGCGGGGTTTTATTGTAAAAATAAAATAAATGCTGTAAAATAAGGTAATGCTAAATCTCTATAATACCCTAACCCGTAAAAAAGAAAAATTTAAGCCGATAAAACGCGGTTCGGTTAGGATGTACGCCTGCGGGCCGACCGTTTATAATTACGCGCACTTAGGTAATTTAAGGACCTATATTTTTGAGGATATTTTAAAGCGCGTTCTTTTATATAACGGCTTTAAAGTTAAACATGTGATGAATATTACCGACGTCGGGCACTTAACCGGCGACCGGGACATGGGAGAAGATAAAATTGAAGCCGGAGCCAAAAGGGAAGGCAAAAGCGCCTGGGAAATAGCCGACTTTTATACCCGGGCTTTTAAGGCTGACATAAAAAAACTTAATATTCTTGATCCTGGCATATTATGCAAAGCGACAGACCATATAAACGAACAGATCAAAATGATAAGCGTACTGGAAAAGAAGGGCTACGCGTATAAAATAAGCGACGGAATATATTTTGACACGCAAAAATTTTCCAGCTACACTAAGCTTTCGCGAAAAAATCTTAGTAGCTTAAAAGAAGGCGCCCGGGTGGAAAAAAATAGCGAAAAAAGGAACGCGACTGATTTTGCCTTATGGAAATTCAGCCCGGCCGGCGTAAAGAGGCAGATGGAATGGGATTCGCCCTGGGGCAAGGGCTTTCCCGGCTGGCATATTGAGTGTTCGGCCATGGGCGCTAAGTATCTCGGCGACCAGTTTGACATCCACTGCGGAGGCATTGACCACATTGATGTCCACCACACCAACGAAATCGCCCAGACCGAAGTGGCGACCGGCAAAAGCCCCTGGGTTAGGTTCTTTATGCATGGCGCGTTCTTAAACATCAGCGGCGGGAAAAAAATGGCTAAAAGCGGGGATAACTTTTTAACCCTGGAAAACGCGATTATTAAAAAAAATCTCAACCCTCTAGCCTTTCGTTTTGCCGCCCTCGGCACCCACTACCGGAAGCCGATGGAATATTCCGATGAGTCAATGGTTAGCGCCCAAAACGGGTTAAACCATCTTTACAACCAGGTGAAGGAAGTGAGCGCCGGAAAACCAGGGACAAAAAAAATATTAGCCTCTAAAAAATTTATCAGCAAAGAATTTAAGGAAAAGTTTCTCGCGGCCGTAAACGACGACCTGAATACGCCCAAAGCTCTGGCCGTGGCGCAGGATTTATTAAAGTCAAAACTCACTGATAAAGAAAAATTTTCTACAATCCTGGATTTTGACTGCGTCTTCGGCCTGGGTTTTAAAAAAACGACCGGCAATAAAGACGCTATTCCGGCGGAAGTTAAAAAACTGGCCGACGAAAGGGAAACGGCGCGGGAACTAAAAGACTGGAAAAAATCGGACGAACTGCGGGCCAGGATAAACGCTTCAGGGTATTTAATAGAGGATACGGAGCAGGGTGTGAGAATTAGAAAAATGTAAAAACTTGAATCATGAATAACGAATTATGAATTATGAATTACGGTAATTGGTAACATTAAAGTTCCGTTATTTATAATTCATTAATTTTTATTATTTCTATGAAAAAATCCATTATCATCGCCGGAGCGCTGGCCTTGTTAATCACCGCTTCAGCCGCCGGAGCGATTTACTTAAAAAAATCCGGGAACGGACTCGCGGTTTTCGGCAAGAAACAAATTTTTCTGAAAGCCAGTTTCGCCAAAGTTTCGGATAAAGCTTTTAATCTTTCGGGTATCCAATCCGGCCAGGCGGGAAATGACGCCAACGCCGCTAATTCGTCCGGCCGCGCGCTTGCGGCTCCATCAGCATCCGGCGCGGTTAAAAACGAATCCGCCATCCGGCCAACCCAGGCTACAGGCATGGACTCCGGAAGTTCATCAACCGGACTAGGTATGTACGATAAAACCGATATTGCCTGCGTTGAAGGCTCCGAAGGATGCTATAACCCCATGCCCGCGCGCTATAAATACGTTTACAGGGGCGAAAAAATAAATCTCCCGGATTCTCGCCTGCCGGTCTTTAAAAGAATAAAAGGCTTTGGCAAAGATGTTAACGCCTCCGACATTTTAGGAAATTTCGGCGTTGACGGCATAAACATCGGTAAATTCGGCGCGGCCAAGGCTGATAATCTAAGCCTTACCGAACAAAAGGAATTTGGTTACAGCCTGAATATCAATTTTACTGAAGGTAATTTTTCCATTAACCAAAACTGGAACACCTGGCCCCATCCGGAAAACCAATGCAAAGACGAGAGCTGTTATCAGTCGCTCCAAATTAAAGAATCCGACATGTTAAGCGATAATGAGGCAATAGACATTGCTAATCGGTTCCTAAATGAATACGGGATCAGCGCCGTCGGCTACGGTCCGGCTGAAGTTATGAATGACTGGAAAAGATGGTACGCCGCGGCGGACGACAAAGCTAATTATTATTTCCCGGATACAATAAGCGTCCTTTATCCTTTAATGCTTGATGATAAACCGGTTTATGATGAAGGCGGAGCTAAAGCCGGGATAAATGTCTCCATAAATGTCCGGGAGAAGAAGGTCAGCGGCGTCTGGAACCTGAATTCCCAAAATTACCAGTCTTCGCTTTATGATATTGAAACTGACTGGGATAAAATCCTGGAAACGGCGAAAAATGGTTCCGGCTATTATCCCTATCCGATGGCGGTAAAATCCTCAGCTGTTAGCGCCAGCGGGACCGGGATGGATGGAATAGCGGAGGAAAATGCCGATAATAATCAGCCTGACAATCCGCCAGCGGGAGGAATTACGCTGGAAGAATACGAAAAAGTTAGGGAAAAAGTAAAAGAAATAGAGCTTGATACCCCGGTTATAGGTCTCGTTAGGATGTGGATTTATGAAAGTAACAATAGCGACGAGCTGCTCTCGCCAGCCGTAATATTTCCTGTTAAAAAAAGCGACGAAAATGTCTGGCAGAATTATATTATTGTCCCGCTGGTAAAGGAAATAATTGAAAAGCAAAACGGCGGTTTTGGCGGCGGCCCGGTGAGGATTATGGAAAGCGCGCCTGTAAAATAAGGCGCTCCGGGCGCTCTTGTCCGCGGCCGGACAAAGAGGTATAATTATGATTACCTTTATATTTAACTCAAAGGAGGCATGACAAACCAACAAACAGCGCCGGAATTAACTCCGGAACAAGAAAATGAGCCAGTAACCAAAGGCTATTTAAGGCAGGAGCTTGATCAACGATTTGGCGAGTTCGGCAAAAAGATGTTTGACACTTTCGCCACCAAGAAAGAGTTTAACGAATTAAAAATCAAAGTGGACGGCATTGATAAAAAAATTGATGGTCTGATCACGACCCTTGACATAGACACAAGGTTCTATAAAAACCATCTAGAAGAACATGCCATGCACCAGGCCGCCCATGACCGGATTAACGAAAGAATTACTAAGCTGGAAAGCAATCCGGTTGTCGCGTAATTGCCAACCTATAGAGACTAAATTTAAAGCCCGTCGTACTCCATAGACGGGCTTTTCGGACGGGCCATGTTACTGGCTCCGTCGTTGTTTGTTGCCTACCCGGCTCAAAAAATCTTTCCGGAAATCCGGATGAGCCGGGTCATGCGAACACCTCTCGACGCAGTTTTCAAAACTGCTGTCGGGGCATTCGCAACACCAAATCAACCCGGGAGCGAGGTCAAAGACCTCCTCCCGGCTCAATTGTTTCTTCTTCTCTTCCATTTTTACTCCTTTCCACCCGGTGGAAGAGTCCGGATTTTGTTAGAGAACATTGTTACTTTTATTGTAGAACTAAAAACCAAAAAAAACAAGCCCCGGCCGTAAAGCAGGACCTTAGAATTAAAATGTTGAAATTTATAAACAAAATTTTGAAATTTGGAATTTGTTATTTGGAATTTAACTTACAGCCACTTCTTCCTCTCAAAAAAGAGGAGCATGCCGAGGGTAATTATAAACATGCCGCTTAAAACGATAAAAAAGCCCTGGGGATGGCCGGAGAACGGCATGCCTTTGACGTCCATGCTGAAAAGGGTGGCGAAAAGGGTGAGCGGGAAAACGATCACCGAGAAAATCGTCAGGGTTTTCATAATATCCGAAAGCCGGTAATTCATAAGCGATTCATAAGTTGAATTGTAAACGTCAATCATTTCTTTCTGGTTTTCCAGGATCTCCCAGACGCGGATGGAATCGTCAACCAGTTTTTTATAGCGCGACCGGATCTTTTCCGGCGGTACGATCCGCGATTTCATTTCCATGAGTTTTTTTAAAATATTTTTATGGTTTTGCATGATTTTCCGGAAGCTTAAAACATTCCTCCTAAGATGGAGGATTCGCGAGATGGATTCGCGTTCAAGGCGGCCGAAAATTATTTCTTCAATATTATTTATTTCCAGCCCGGACTTATCCAATAGAGGAAAACAGCCGGCCATGAGCCGGTCAAGGATTTCGTAGAGGAGGATGGCTGACGATTCGTACTTAAAAGTAAGGGTGGAATCCCCATCTTTTTTACAGAGATTAAAAAAGTCGTTTAAGGGCTGGAGGTTGTTATTATGGATAGTAACGATAAAACCGTGGCCGATAAAGAATTCAATTTCGCCGGGAATAATCGTATCGTAGATAATCGCGGGAAAATGAAGAATTAAAAAAAGATAGCCCGCCTGTCGTCCGGACAGACCGTCGCCGGTTTCAATGGCCGGGCGCAAGCTCTGTTTATGGGCGAGGGAAGACCTAAGATGTGAAAGGTCAAATTTATATTTTTTCCGGAGGTATTCAACCTCATCTTTTCCCGCGTTAGTAATATTAATCCAGCAGACCTTTTCGTTTTTGGTCTTCGGGTTGTCAATCTCCACCTGGCAGATTTTTGGGGTGAGTTGTTTGAAACGCATGAGATTATTAGGTTCGGATAAAATAATTATAGCATAAAAAAATAATTCAACAAAATTGCCAAACTATGCTATAATATTTTTATGCGAAAAAAAGCCATAATTGAAAAAATCGCCTCAGCGCCAGCGACCGCGCTGGAGTACGGGATAGAGGAGGCGGAAAAATTTGAAAAAGAGCTGATCAGTAAAAAGCCGGTTCAAGCCGCCGAAGTCTACTGGAAAAACCTCGGCCCGGGGTTAACGACCGGAGCGGCTGACGACGATCCGTCCGGCATCGCAACCTATTCTCAAACCGGGGCTAAATTCGGCTACCAGCTATTATGGCTCGCGCCCATTACCTTTCCCCTGATGGCCGTAATCCAGGAGATGTGTTCCCGCGTCAGCATGATTACCGGCCGCGGCCTCGCGAGAAACATAAAACTCCGTTATCCCGCCTGGGTGCTTTACAGCACAACGGCCATGCTTTTTTTCGCCAATAGCTTTAATATCGGTGCCAATCTAGGCATTATGGCCAAAGCTACCCAGCTTCTTTTTCCGGGCGTTGGATTTGTATTTCTCCTTATCACTTTTTCTCTCACCTCCGTCCTCTTGCAGATTTTTACCGCTTACGCGCGTTACGCCCGCTTTCTTAAATACCTCGCACTGGTTCTTTTTTTCTACGCCTTTTCCGCCCTGAGCATGAACCTTGACTGGAGATCGGTCTTCAAAAGTATTATCGCGCCGTCCATCACTTTTTCCCGGGACCAGCTTTATCTTATTTGCGCGATTTTTGGCACGACCATTTCGCCTTATCTTTTTTTCTGGCAAAGCTCGCAGGAAGTTGAAGAGGAAATATTGGAAGGCCGGCGGACCGTCCGGGAACGGCAAAAGAATAATACTGACGCGGACATAAAAAAAATGCGGATTGATGTCTGGTCCGGCATGCTCATTTCTAATGCCGCCATGTTTTTCATTATTGTCGCCTGCGCCGGTGCGCTTTTTAAAAACGGCTTAACTGATGTAGGATCAGCCGAGCAGGCGGCCCTTGCCCTCCGGCCGTTCGCCGGGGAGCTGGCTTTCTTTTTTTTCAGCGCCGGAATAATCGGTACCGGCCTTTTATCTATTCCTGTTCTCGCTGGCTCGGCTTCATATGCTTTGTCCGAAGCCTTTGGCTGGAAAAACGGGCTTTACCGAAAATTAAAGGACGCCAAAGCCTTTTACGGAATAATTATTATTTCTATGATCCTCGGCCTCCTCGTCAATTCGCTCGGTATAGATCCAATAAAAACCCTGGTCTTTTCGGCTGTTTTAAACGGCCTGATCGCTCCGATAATTCTTTATTTAATCGTCAGCATAGCCCGGGATAAAAAAATAATGGGCCGATTTAAAAATTCTCGCCTGTCATCCATGCTTGGATGGACAACCATACTAATCATGAGCCTTGCGGGGATAGCGGTGGTCGGGGGATTTTTTATGTGATTCCTATTCCGGTTATTATAAAAAGGTGATAAAATTAAATAAAGCGAATTTGTAAAATTAATTACCAGATTATGGACGATAAAAACAGCGCTAAACCGGAAAAACCGGCCGCGATAATAAATCTTGAAAAAAAGGCCGAAACCAGGCATCCTGGAAAAAAGGCGACTCCGGAAAAAAAATTTGAAATTAATAATGCCAAAGAAAAGGTTTTGGCTGAAATAAATCGGAGCCAGTCCGGTGAGGTGCCAGCCAGCCCCAATATCTCTTTATTCGCCGGGACGCTCGCCGATGCCTCAAACCTGCAAAAAGCCGGCCAGACCCGGCAAAAAGAAGTTGAAAAAATAATGGAAGAAAATATTGAAAAAATATTTTTAAGCCTGTCCCCGAAAAAACAGGCGGAATTTAAAATCGCGGGCGAGCGGACCGCGGCCGAAATCAACGGACTTTTAGAAAAAGGCAAAGCCACCATGAAAAAGGTCATAGATCTCATAAAAAAATGGCTTTTAATTATTCCGGGCGTCAACCGGTTTTTCTTAGAGCAGGAAGCGAAAATCAAGGCCGATAAAATACTGGGTGTAAAATAAAAACGCCCCGCTTTTTAGCGGAACGGCTTTATTAAAACCAGGGACTTTCCCCGGGTTTTTATTTTTGCGGAATAACGTTTACGATATTCGTCGTAATTAGCTGGCTGTTGAATTTCTTCAGTTTCTTTTTGGCGAATTTAACAAACCCGGCCGCTGAAGCGAAAAGGGTGTCGTCAACGCCCCGCATAACGTTTTTTCCCGGATGGAATTTTGTCCCTCTTTGGCGGATGATTATCGCCCCGGCTTTGGCATATTCCCCGTCGTATAATTTTACCCCGAGCCTTTTGCTTTGCGATTCGCGACCCAGCGCGGTTGAACCCCCGGCTTTTTTGTGCGCCATATTGTTTAAAATTTTTAATTTTTATTACTCGTCCGCAACAGCGCGAATTTGTCTTAAAAATTAAAAATTACAAAATTAAAAATTTAATTTGTAGCCTCTAGGGGAATTGAACCCCTCTTCCGTGGCTGAGAACCACGTGTCCTAGCCGATAGACGAAGAGGCCGCTGTAATTTACGATTGCCAATTGGCAATTTTCAATTTATTTCCGTAGCCGTTAATAAACTCATTGCCAGTCATCGGCTTTTTTCCCGCGGGCTGTATCTTTTTGATAATCAGCGCGTCCTTTCCGCACTGAACCGCCAATTCGCCGCTATATGAAAAAAAATATCCTGGCTGGTGTTTGTTGATTAAAGCAGGGTTATGCGCCACCTTAATTATTTTAATTCTTAATTCGTAATTCTTAATTCGTAATTCACTATGGCATCCCGGCCAAGGATTATAAGCCCTGACCATCCTTTCAATCTCTTCGGCGGATTTTTGCCAATCAATTTCGGCGTCGCTTTTTTTCAGCGTCCGGGCGTAAGTCGCTTCCCGGCCATCCTGCGCGATCGGCTTTATTTCGCCTTTAATGTACTTTTTAAGAAGCGGAATGAAAATTTCCAGTCCACAATCCGTTAGCTTATTAAAAAGCGACAGGGCCGTGTCCGTCGCTCTGACTTTAACTATATTTTGCCCTAAAACCGGGCCAATGTCAAGCCCGGCTTCCATTTTCATGATACTTACGCCGGTTTCCAGGTCTCCGTTTAAAATCGCCGCCTGGATCGGCGCGGCGCCGCGGTATTTTGGAAGAAGGGAAGCGTGGATGTTTATAAAGCCGTATTTCGGGATGTTAAGGATTGACTGGGGTATAATCTGTCCGTAAGCCGCGACAACGGCCAAGTCCGGCCTAAGGTTTTTAATTTTCGATTCAAGTTCCGCTATTTTCTCCGGCTGAAAAACCGGCAGACCGAGTTCTATGGCGAGCTTTTTAACCGGCAGGAAAGTGATATCATGCTTCCTCCCGACTGCCTTATCAGCCTGCGTTGCAACGCCCAAAACCTCAAAACCATCGTCTTCTGCCAAAGCTTTTAAAAAAGGGGCGGCAAAATCCGGCGTGCCCATAAATATTGTTTTTATTTTGTTTTGCATGTTATAATAAAATATATATGCTTACCGCTTTTTTTGACCCATTACTCCAAATCGCCCAAGGCCTCGGTTACGGGGGTATTGTATTAATGATGACTGTTGAGAGTTCTTTTTTTCCCCTGCCTTCGGAAATTGTCATCCCGCCTTTCGCTTATCTTGCGTCCAAAGGGGAATTAAACATCTTCGGCGTAATTCTCTCCGGAACATTAGGAAGCCTAATTGGCGCTTCTTTTAATTATTTTCTCGCGAAAATTATCGGCCAGGCTTTTGTCTATAAAATTTTCGGGCATCGCTACGCCAAATACATTTTTTTAAACCAGCGAAAAATGCGTCACGCCGAAGAATTTTTTCTTAAAAACGCCGACGCTTCAACTTTTTTCGGCCGGCTCATTCCCGGCGTCCGGCATCTTATTTCCATTCCGGCCGGATTCTTCAGGATGAATTTTCGCGCTTTTCTTATTTATACCACCCTTGGTTCGCTTATCTGGGTCAGCATGCTCGCCTCGCTCGGCTATTTCTTCGGACAAAACGAAGAACTGCTCATGGCTTTCTTTAAAGAAATCACGATTGCCGTCGCCGTCCTTTCCGTCCTGGCCATAACCGGAATTTTGCTATATAAAAAAAAGCGGAAATAACCGGCTTTTCGGTTCGCGGCCTTGCTTTACTATCCGGCTTTTTTAACATTCCTCGCTTTGGAAATAAACAGAATCCCGTCAAGATGGTCTATCTCGTGCTGGAATACTCTTGCCAAAAACCCTTCAGCCTTGATGGTTTTTTTTTCGCCTTTTTCATCAACATACTCGCAAGTAATTTTTTTGTGGCGCCGGACTTCGCCGAAAAAACCCGGCACCGAAAGACAGCCCTCTTCGCCCCATTCTTTGGTTAAAGATTTTTTTATTATTTTCGGGTTAAAGATAAAAAGCGGCCCGTCTTTGGTATTGATTAGCGCCAGCCGCAGACCTTTGCCGATTTGCGGCGCCGCCAGCCCGGCTCCGTCGGCCGAAAGCATCATTTTAACCATGTCCGCGGCTAATTTTTTCGTTCGCGGGGACAGGATATCCTTAATATCAAAGACTTTAGCCCGGGTAATGAGTATTTTATTGGGGTGAGTTATAATTTTCATTATTCATTTATAACACGAATATTGAGATAATTCAAGATTGACAGCCGGAAGATTTTGTTATATTCTAGTAAACATAAACAGACAATCGCGAATAGACGGTCACGAGAAATTATTCTGGATTCATTATCTATTTTTCGCCTATTGCCGATTGCCTGTTTTCTATTTACTAAATAATATCTTGCATGTCCTGATAATTTCCTTGCCCCGCGAACGCGGGATAAACAGGGCAGAAGATTAAAGGAAAAGACTATGGTTAAAATCCCGACAGTTGAAGAGATGCTCAAAGCAGGCATGCATTTTGGGCACCGGACCTCAAGGTGGCATCCGAAAATGGCCCCTTATATTTTTACCGCGAGAAACGGAGTGCACATCATTGACCTTGAAAAGAGCCGAAAAAAGCTTTCTGAAGCCCTGGAATTTATTAAAACAAGCATTGGCCAGGGAAAAGTCGTGCTTTTTGTCGGCACTAAAGAGCAGGTTAAAGACCAGCTAAAAAAGATGGCCGCCGAAACCGGCCAGCCATATTCAGCCGAAAGCTGGCTTGGAGGCCTTCTGACTAATTTCACGGTTGTCCGAAAATCCATCCGCAAGTATAACGACCTGGTTTCCAAAAGGGAAACCGGCAAGCTGGAAAAATATACAAAAAAAGAACGCCTTGAAATAGACCGGGAAATTAAACGGCTAGAAGCTAAAGTGGGCGGACTCGCGCAGCTGGAAAAAATTCCTGACGTGATATTCATCTGGGATCCGAAAAACGACCAAACAGCCTTGAAAGAAGCTGTTAAAAGGGGACTGTTGGTAGTCGCCGTCTGCGATACCAACGCTAACCCTAAAGGCGTGGATTACATCATTCCCGCCAATGACGACGCCACGAAAACCGTAAAACTGGTTCTCGCCACGATAAAAGACGCGGTTATTGAAGGCAAAGAGCTGAGAAAAAGCGAGGAAACGAGAAAAACGGAAGAAAAAATTTTACAAACGCGATAACTGCCATGAATACGAATATTTTATTTTTGGTGATTTTGGTTTTGTAAGTCATATGTTTAATTAACAACAATCAATTACAAATTAAAAATTACGAATTATGAATTTTTGCGTTATCAGTGATTCGCGCGTTCATTAATAGGAGATAATTTAATTTTTAATTCGTAATTTGTAATTGCTAATTCAATAATTATGATGGATAAAATAAAATCCTTGCGCGAAAGAACCGGCGCCGGAATGGTGGACTGCAAAAAAGCCCTTGAAGAATCAGGCGGCGACATGGATAAAGCCGTGGAAATTTTAAGGAAAAAAGGCATTGCTAAGGCGGCAAAAAGGGAAGAGCGCGCCGCGAACGAGGGTTTAATATTGGCCAAAATCGATGAGTCAGGAAAAAAAGCTTTTATTATTGAAGTGAATTCTGAAACCGATTTTGTTTCCAGGAATGGAAAATTCATCAGTTTTGTTGAAAATGTATTGAAAACCGCGCAAAAAGACCAGCCGCAAAATATTAACGATCTTCTGGCTTTAAAAATGGCCGATGGCAATACTGTTAAGGATAACCTTAACAGTTTAAGCGGCGTAATCGCGGAAAAGCTCGGGATTAAAAGGTTTGATATAATTTCCACTTCAGGAACCTCTGCCGCCTATTCCCATGCCGGAGGAAGAGTCGCCGCGATAGCGGCTTTAAGCGCTCCAGATCAGGCTGAACTGGCTTACGAAATAGCCATGCAGGTCGCCGCGGCCGGACCGAAATACATCACCCGTGAAGAAGTGCCCGCAGAGGATATTGAAAAAGAAAAAGAAATTTACCGGGAACAGCTTAAAAAAGAAGGCAAGCCCGAAGCGATGATTGAAAAAATTATTCAGGGTAAATTAAATAAATACTTTGAAGAAATCTGCCTCGTTGACCAGGAATACATCAAGGACGACGGGAAGCGCGTAAAAGATATTCTCGGAGACGTCAAAGTTGAAGGTTTTGTCAGATATAGCTTATAAATTTTCAATTTTCAATTTTCAAAATTTAAATTAAATAAATTTTGGATTGATTGGAATTTGGAATTTGGAATTTTAATGAGAGTTGCAAAAATACTTTTTTCCCCCTGGGATAAAATATATTACTTTGACCCCCGCGATCTTAATTTAGCCTCCGGCGACAAAGTAATAGTGAAAACCGAAATGGGCGAAGAGCTCGGCGAAATCGCCGGGTTTTGTGAAATTGGCTCCGAAGCGCTGAAAAAAGAAACCGGCTCCGAAGAAATTAAGCCGATCATCCGGAAAGCGGGCGACGAAGAAATGAAAAAAGTTTTTTGCCCGAAGTCCAAAACCGAGGCTATGGATGCCTGCCGCGAACTCATTAAAAGGTTCAACCTTCCCATGAAACTCGTTGACGTCCGTTTTTCGCTTGAAGGCGGGCGGATTACTTTTGCTTTCATCGCCGACAGCCGGGTTGACTTCCGCGAGCTGGTAAAGGAACTTACCAGGCGCTTTAATACCTCCATCCGCCTCCAGCAAATCGGAATTCGCGACGAAGCGAAAATGATGGGTGATTTCGGCCATTGCGGCATGAAGCTTTGCTGTGGAAATTTTTTAAAAAATCTTGAATCCATCACCTCCGAAATGGCTGACTTACAGGGAATCTCTAGCCGCGGCTCAGAACGGATTTCCGGAATCTGCGGTCGACTGATGTGCTGTTTATCCTTTGAAGCCCGGGGCTATAAGGAGCTGGCCGCCAATCTTCCCAAACCTGGAGAACGGATAAAATCCGGCGGAAAAACCGGAACCGTTATTAGCCAATGCATCCTTAAAGGATGCGTGCGGGTTAAAGTAAGCGGCGAAAAGGGGGAAGACAGCTCAATTGTTGAGGTGAAGATTAATTGAGATGGTTTCAAGCTGTTTTTGCTCCGAGTTGTTCTTTTCGCCCGATACTTACGTCAAGCTGGCGCGAAATGATTTTCAGCGTAGCTCTGCTACGCCTCAAATCATTTCGCTGGCTTTCCTCGTCTCGGACGAAAAGCCCTAACTCTCGCTTAAAAACAGCTTGAAACCATCTCAATGAAAAAAAACTCTTATCACATAACCGTTATCGGCTGTCAGATGAATAAGGCCGATTCGGAGCGGATAGCTGGATTTCTAAATAACCACGGCCTCCATAAAGCTGAAAGCCGGGAGACCGCCGAATTCATCATCCTTACCACCTGCGGTATCCGCCAGTCCGCCGAAGATCGCCTTTATGGGCTTGTCCATGGCATTAGAAAAAACCAACCAAAAGTGAAAATTATTATTACCGGCTGTCTCTCCGGAAGAAAGGATGTTTTAGTCCGGCTAAAAGGCAAAGCTGATTTATTTTTGCCAATCGGAGAAATTTCGCTTTTGAAAAAATGGATTAAACAAAAAAGCTGGCCGGACAGCCGAAAAAAGACCGAGCTAATTCCATCAAACAACGCCTCAGACAATAAATATTTAAAAATAAAACCAGTTTATGAATCTTCATTCCAGGCGTTTATTCCGATCGGAAACGGCTGTGATAATTTCTGCTCTTACTGCGTTGTTCCTTACGCCCGGGACCGGGAAATTTACCGGTCAGCCAAAGAAATCGTTGCTGAAGCAGAGGGGCTCGTAAAAGCCGGATATAAAGAGCTTGCCCTTATTGCCCAGAATGTTAATAGTTATTACGATGATAAATTAAAAATTAAAAATTACAAATTACAAAGATCCAATTCAAAATATTCGCATCCGAAAAATGGAATAGGTTTTCCGGCCCTCCTTGAACTAATCAACGCCATTCCGGGAAACTTCTGGATCCGCTTCGCCACGAGCCATCCAAAGGATATGTCAGATGAACTGATTAGTGCGATTTCACGCTGTGAAAAAGTCTGCAGACACATTCACCTTCCGGCTCAGTCAGGCGACGACGCGATCCTCAAAAAGATGAACCGAAAATACACGGCCAGCCATTTTACGGCTTTGGCTGATAGAATCAGGAAGGCTCTGAATGGCGACGAAAAAAATGGCAATACTGCGCTATGGAAAACGCCGGTTAGCCTTTCAACCGATGTAATCACCGGTTTTCCCGGCGAAACGCGCGCTCAATTCAATAACACAAAAAAATTGTTTAAAAAATGCGCTTTTGACCTAGCTTATATCTCCCAATACAGCCCGCGGCCGGGTACCGTGGCCGCCAAAATGACTGACAGCGTCCCAAGGGCGGAAAAGAAGAAAAGGGAAGAGGAGCTAATGGCCATGCTCCGGAAAACCGCCCTGGCTAACAACAAAAAATACCTTGGCCGGACGATAGAAGTCTTAGTTGAAGAAAAAATCAGGAGCGGCCAATGGTTTGGAAAAACCGAAACCTATAAAGTCATAAAATTTTCGGCGAGCGAACCAACAGATTTAACCGGACAGTTTGTTTATGTTAAAATAACTAAAGCCCATGATTTTGGCTTAGATGGAATAATTACTTCATAACAAATAACATGAAACGCGTAGCCAGTTTTATCTCGCGCCTAGAGTTATGAGTTATGAGTTATGAGTTATGAGTAAAATCGTCGTCATTCTCGGCCCGACGTCGTCAGGCAAAACATCCTTGGCTGTCAGGCTGGCTCATAAATTTAACGGCGAAATCGTCTCGGCCGACAGTCGGCAGGTTTATCGCGGCATGGACGTTGGAACAGGAAAAGATCTTAAGGAATATGAAATAAAAGTCAAAAGTCCCGAGTCAAAAAGTCAAAAAACAGTTAAAATCCCGCACCACCTCATTGACGTGGCTGATCCGAAAAAATACTTTGACCTCGCGAAATACCAAAAGCTGGCCAACAAGGCGATTGAGGACATTTTAAAGCGCGGCAAACTGCCGATTATCGCCGGCGGCACCGGCCTTTATCTTCAGGCTCTTATTGACGGCTATAATCTACCCGAAGTCAAACCGGATAAAAAACTCAGGCGCGATCTAGAAAAAAAATCCGCTGATCAGCTTTTTTATTTGCTGAAAAAACTCAATCCTAAATTCGCCGAAAAAATTAATCAAAGCGACCGAAAAAATAAACGACGGCTGATTAGATATATTGAGATTTCAAAATTGCCAAAAAACAGCGAACCCTCCCGCGCTCAGCATGGCGGAACCGCGGAGGGCAAGCCGTCCTCTATAAGGGCTTATAAATTCCTGACTCTCGGCATCAAAGTTTCGAAAGAAATTCTTGATGAAAGAATAGAAAAAAGATTATATGACCGGCTGGAAAAAGAGGGCATGGTTTTTGAAGTGGAGAGCTTGCGCCGCGACGGCGTGTCGTGGAAACGGCTGGAGAATTTCGGGCTGGAATATAAGCATATCGCGCTTTATTTAGAGGATAAGCTTGAATATGATGAAATGACGGAAAGATTGTTCCAGGCAATAAAAAAATACGCGAGAAAGCAGACAACCTGGTTCCGCCGCTGGGAGCGGCAGGGAAGAAAGATAAAATGGATTGAAGAATGCGAGGAAGCGGAAAGCGCGGTAACAAAATTTCTCGAGACTTAAGCGGCCTTTTTCAACACCATTGGGGCGTACTCATTCGGATTATTAACAATATTTTCGACTAATATTTCTGATCTTTTTATTAGATAGTCGGTTGAATTAAAATCCTCATCATTTCTTTTCGCCGCCAATTCAGCTTCTTTTCCTACTTCAATAAATTTTGACATTTCCCGTTGGCTTATCTCTCTTCTGCCATCCTCAATTTCGGCGGCTAGTTTACGCGCTTCTTTAGTACCTAGTTTATTAAGCATCTGACAAACAGCACCCGAAAGATTACCCGCTTCAATTTGAGACATAAATGTCTGCTCTTCCCGCGGATTATGGCGTTTAATGTATTCCATAATTTTTTACGATTATTAAATTAATTTCTTAATAATTTCATTTATTTTTTTGGATTGGTCCGCCAGGCGGCGGATTTCGCTTCGCTCAACCTTACTGGCCTGACAGCTTTTTTATTATTTCGCTTACCTTCTTCGGATTAGCTTTTCCGCGGGTCGCCGCCATGACCTGACCGATTAAAAATTGGAGGACGCCTTCTTTGCCGGATTTATATTCGCTCACCTGCTTTGGATTCTTATTAACCACTTCTTTTATTACCGCGTTAAGAGTTTCGTCGTCATCCATCTGCTCAAGCCCGAGCTCGGACATAATATTGGTCGGATCGCCGCCTTTTTTATACATCGCTTCCAAAATAGTCTGGCCAGCCGAAGAATTAATTTTATCAAGGTAAACCAAAGTAAGAAGCTCGGCGAAATTTTCCGGCGTGATTTTAAGGTCTTTAATAGTTATCCCGTCTTCTCTCAGATGCTTAAATAATTCGCTTATAAGCCAGTTAGCCGTAAGCTTGGCCAGTTTCTTTTTTTGCCGCTCCCAGTTATCACCCTCGGCGATAATCCAGGCGCGGAGTTCGGAGATGACTTCTTCGGTAAAATTCGCCAAATCTTTTTCTCCGGCCAATATTTCGGCCGCCTCGGGGCTTAAATGATATTCAGAAATAAATCTTTTCCTTTTTTCTCCGGGCATTTCAACGAGTCCTAACCTGATTTTTTCAATCCATTCGGGCGTAATTTTAATCGGCGGGATGTCCGGCTCGGGAAAGTAACGGTAATCGGCCGAGGTTTCCTTTATTCGCTGGCTCACGGTTACGCCTTTATTTTCGTCCCAGCCCCGGGTTTCCTGGACTAATTTTTCACCGGTTTCCAGAGCTTTAATCTGCCGCTTCACTTCATATTGTACCGCTTTTTCTACCGCCCGGAAAGAGTTAATATTTTTTAATTCCACTTTCGGATTTAATTTGTAATCGCCGAGAGGGTGGATAACGCCGTCGCCCCGGTATTCCCATCTGCCTTTTTCCTGGACGCTCACGTTAGCCTCGCATCTCATCTCGCCTTTTTCCATGTCGGCGTTGGAGATATTTAAATATCTTAAGACCTGCTGATAGCTTTGGGAGAATTTTTTCGCGGTTTCGGCCGAGCGGATTACCGGCTCGGTTACGAGTTCTATAAGCGGCGTTCCGGCCCGGTTTAAATCAACGAGCGTATGGCTCTTGCCGGCCGGGTGCATAAGTTTTCCGGTATCTTCTTCAAGGTGAATCCTCGTTATGGCGATATTTTCGCCGTCCACCTCCAGTCTAGCGTCATAAATAAAAGGCAGGTCGTATTGCGAAATCTGATAACCCTTCGGCAGGTCGGGGTAAAAATAATTTTTCCGGTCAAATTTGGAAACTTCATTAACCTTGCCGTTCAAAGCCAAACCTAAAAGAATGGTCCATTCTATAGCTTCGCGGTTCGGAACCGGAAGCGTTCCCGGGTGCGCCATGCAGACCGGGCAGACAACAGTATTCGGCTCTTTGCCCTGCGAGTCGTTGTCGCATCCGCAAAACATCTTTGATTTTGTTTTCAGCTCGGCGTGGATTTCCAGGCCGATGATTATATCATACATAAATTACGAATAATGAATTAAGAATTATGAATTATGCAAATTTTAGAATCCATCATTCATGATTCGTGATTCATAATTCAAATATCACTATAACTTATTATGAACTCGTTTAAAAATCTGTTCATGAACTTCATTGATATCCTGGTTGGCATTTACTACTATCCAACCATATTCTTTCGCTAATTGCAAATGTGCCTGCCGGGCTTTTTCAATCAATTCTTCATTTTCTTCATGATGGTGTCCGGCTTCAACCGCTTCCTTAAATCTCTCGCCGTCAAGAAGAATGGCCGAGTCAGGAGGCAAAATAAATTTATTTAAATATTTCAGCAATTCAGTATCCACCCCGTTAGCCGCTCCCCAGGCCATAGCCGTGCCGAAATAGTCCTCGGCAATAACATTAATCCCTTTTCTTAGCGCTTCGTATAAAAACGGCTGGTTAAAAAGGCGATCAATATAGTGCAAAAGCTGGAGTTCCCGCGGGTTAAAATTATGCGGGTTGCCTTCGCGTAAATATTCGTTGATTAATTTTCCGGCCGGTTCAACCCCGTATCGCGGGTATTTTAAGTAGCGAGCCTTTAAGCCTTTGCTATTCAATTCATCGGCCAATAAATTCGCCTGGGTGGTTTTTCCTAAGTTATTTACGCCGTAGATAACGATAAATTTTCCCTTCATAGAGTATTCCCGAATATACAAATTCGTATATTTGGGTTTGATTTGTATATTTGGGATTACTACTTTTTTTCTTTCTTGATAATTTTATCAATGCAGTCATGCAAACTTTTCCTCGTCCCTTCATTGACTATCATGTAATCGGCTACGGCGATCGGTCCGCCTTTCTCAATATTTTCAATTTCGGTCCAGTCGCGGGTCTTAAACGTTTTCGCGTCTTTTATCGGCCGCCAGTTTTTCCTTTTAGCGAGGCGCTTAAAACGAATATCCGGGGAAGCGTGGACGGCAATAATTTTAAAAGCGTCCTTAAATTTATTTTTTAAAATTTTATACTCGGACCAGCTATACAGGCTCTCTATTAAAACCACATTGCTTTTTAGCAAGGCTTTTTTAATTTTTGGCAAGGACAGTTTCGCGTAACATCCCATGCCGCCTTTTTTTCTTAAATCCTCGCGGGTAATCCGCTCGTTCGCGTAATTTAATTTAAGACTCCGTTTTTTCATCTCGTCAAAAGTGATCTCGCCGAAGTAAATTTTCGGCCAGCAGTATTTCTTTATGAGATAATTTATCACTTCCGATTTTCCCGAGCCGGCCATGCCGACCACGGCGTATATTTTTTTAGGTTTCATAATAGTGTTGATGAAGAGCGCTCTTGCATAAAGTGATATAAAATCACGATACTGACGCAAGAGCACTCTTCTGTTACCAGTCCTCCCGGCTGAAACGTTGTTTTGGTTCGCATGTTGGGCAATACTGTTTGCCCTCTTTCTGCCGGGACTTCGACAACCCGCATCTGCAGCCGGCACAATGCCGGCCGGCAGCACTTCGGGGCTGCTTTACACCCTTTTTATCCCTCTCCTTCTTTGCCATCAGCTTCACCCCCTTTCGGCTTATAATGAGCTTAGTATGGTTAAACTATATTTTTTTCTAATTTTAGTCAAGTTAATGCTTTATTACTCTATACTTCAGCGCCAGGCTATTCTCATTAATCTTCTCCACGCTCATTAACTCCAGCTTCACATCAAAATCCCCGTTAAAAATTCCGAGTCCAGCGCCGAAAATTTTCGGCTCAATAGTTAGATGGATCTCGTCAATTATTTTTTTTTCCAGGAAGGTCGTATTGATTTTCGCTCCGCCGGCTAATATCACGATTTTATAACCCATAGTTTCCAGCTCGACTAAAACATCTTCCGGCTCGCCGGTCGCCCATTTTACTCCCGGGATTGCCTCGCGGTTCGTGTCTCTGGTAAATACCACGTTCAGCCGGCCGGGCAAAGGAGAGGGAAGAGTGGCAAAGGTGTTGCGGCCCATAATAATTACGCCAGCTTCTTTCGTCGCTTTCGCGAACATTTTTTTATCTTCGGAACTGCCCCAATCAGGAAAATGATCGCCAGTTTTCGCGATTTTTCCGTCCGCCGTCATAACCATCATTAATATCACTTTTATCATAATTTTTAATTGTCATTCCCGCGCAGGCGGGAATCCAGCCTGCCTGCCGGCAGGCAGGGATTAAGAGGCAATTACACCATGTCAAGGGACAAATCTCGCCAAGCCGGGTTGTCCTTTTCCTCTTCTGTCATCCTGAGCGGAGCGAAGGATCTGCGAATGTATTTTTAATTTTTATGTTTTTGCATCTTCCAACCACCTTTTCCGTATTCTTTCCGCATAAGCCTCGCTTTTATATAACGCGTATCTTCTGATTACCATCTCCGCAGATCCTTCCTCCCTGCGGTCGTCAGGATGACAAAGGGGGGCTTTTTTGTAAAAATAATTTCGGGAATGACAAAGGGAGAAGTTATTCCAATAAAAATTCTTTAACTTTCTCCATGGCTCTTGCCCGATGATCATATAAACTTTTTTCAGAGAAAGTAATTTCCGCCAAAGTCTTACCTAATTTGGGAACATAAAATATCGGATCATAGCCAAAGCCGTTTTCGCCTTTGGGTTCGCGATTAATCACCCCTTCAATCCTTCCTTCGCAGGTCATTACTTTTTCTGTTTCCGGGTTATAAATAGCGATAACAGATGTAAACCTGGCCGTCCGCTTATCATCCGCTACGTCTTCCATTTCTTCCAGAACGCTTTTGTTGCGCCCCTCGGTCGTTCCGTCAGCGTAGCGGGCTGAATTCACTCCTGGCCGGCCGTCCAAAGCGTCAATTTCCAAACCGGTGTCATCCAGCATCTTAAACCGCTGGCCGATGGTCATGGCCTTAATTATGGCATTGCCTTCGTAAGTCATGGCCGGTTCTTCCACTTCCTTTTTCGCTTCATCGCCGGGGACGTCATTTAAGCTCAAAATCTCATAACCCATATCAGCCAGGGTATGTTTAATCTCACTAATCTTACCTTTATTTCGCGACGCAATCAAGAGTTTTTTCATGCAGTTTAAAATTCCTAAAAATGCTCAGCCCTTGACAGCCCCCCCCTAAATGTTATGATGAGGGGTTCTTTTAAAACCCGCGCCGTTAGGGCCTTTTTGTTTATCAAAAAATTGGTAGATAAAAAGGTTCTAATAGCAATAGCGCAGTTCAACAGCACTTACATCAAGAGGAGGTTTTTATGTTTAAGTATCTTTTAGAGCTCAGTAATGAGAGCGGGGGTTGGGTGCAGAGTCCCAGTCATCTTTCGCCGATTTATACTTTTTCGGCGGTGGATGATGAGAGCGCGACAGATATCGTCGCCTCTCTCCCTCAGGTAAAAAACCGAAAATTCAGTGTCACATCGCTCTCCCGGATTTGTGGCGGACTCCAGGTTCAGAAAGTGAAACTTCCTGACTTACTTCCCTGGGCAGAAGCCACGATGTCGGACGAGCAGGAACGGATGATCGGTTTGGAGCGTTTTTCGGGTGGGCTTGAGGAGATGCTCTCCAAGCTCCAGCCGTTCCAGCCCACAATCGATGTGGAGAGTGCGAGCTCCTAAAGCTACTTAAGCGGCCATGCTGAAATTCAATCTCAAACCCGAGAGGAAGACGGCCGCCTTCCTCTCTCCACCTTATTTTACAAAAAACTTTTTATAGAATAAGGCGGAGAAACAAATTAAAGCTCTTTTCACAGGAACGCTGGGCAGGCGTCAAATGGAGGTGCTAATGGAAAAAGGAATTTTTAGGATAGCCGTATCTACACCTGATGGTGCAGTCGTGGTTGAGGGCGACTGCGACTGGGAGAAAATTTCCCAAATTTCTATCGGCGCTAACGATAGCGCCGCCCTCGTCAGTAGTGATGATACCGTCTTGTCCCTCTCAGGAACAGGGAAAGACTTGTTTGTGGCAGGGCTCTGGAAAGGAGTCCCTATAGACCCCTTCATCGCCCAACCGGGTGCGTTGAAGGAAGTTCTCAAATTTCTCACCGACTGACAAATCGCCGCCCAGCGATTCCAAACCTAAACCCCCAACAAAGTGTCACAAATCTCAATGTGGCATTTTTTCTTTGTAAAAAACGTCTTTGTCATCCTGAGTCCCGAGCATTCGGGACGAAGGATCTGCGGACGCGATAATTGATTTAGGGGTTGCTTTTTCGATAAAATTGGCTCAAAAATTGACCGCTATCTAGTTATTAAGGCCGTAGATCCTTCGCTTCGCTCAGGATGACAACAATCAAAACCCCCCGATATTCGCAATCTCGGCCTTAATGGCCGGATGCGGGTCATAGCCTTCAAGGATAAAATCTTCGTATTTAAAATCATCAATATTTTTTACGTTCGGATTTATTTTCATGTTGGGCAATGGTTTTGGCTCCCGGGACAACTGCTCTTTAGCCTGATCAAAATGGTTGGAATAAAGATGCACGTCGCCGAAAAAATGGACGAATTCGCCCGGTTCAATTCCGGTTACTTGCGCGATCATGAGAAGTAAAAGGGAATAGCTCGCTATATTAAACGGCACGCCTAAAAACAAATCAGCCGAGCGCTGGTAAAGCCCGAGGTTTAGTTTTCCGCCGACGACCGCCAGCTGGTAAGTCGTATGGCAGAATGGCGGGACTTCGTTCCTATTTTTTTCCGAGGCCATGGAATAAATATAATCCGGATTCCAGGCGGAAACAACGTAGGACTTCCGATAGGGTTTATCTTTTAAGCCATTTATTACATATCCGAGCTGATCAATTTCCCGACCGTCCGACGCCGGCCATCTCCTCCACATCCGGCCATAAATCGTAACCAGGTCACCCCATTTTTTTACAAAATCACTATCAGCAGGTTCGGCTTTTAGTTTAGCGATAAAATCAACCTGGGACAAATCATCCTCCGGACAATTTTTCAGGCAATGCTTATGGTAAGCTTTCCAGGCCCAGTCATCCCAGATATGGACGTCGCGGTCAACGAGATATTTTATATTAGAACTGCCGGACAAGAACCAGATCAGTTCCTCAATAATTCCGCGGATAAAAGTTTTTTTTGTCGTCAAAAGCGGAAAGCCCCGACTTAAGTCATAACGGCAGACCCGGCCAAAAACCGAGCGGATAAAGGGCGGCTCCTCTCCTTTTTTTTCGTATTCGGCTAAAACCTCAGGCGTAAAAAACAGCTTCTTGTCCGCGCCGTTGTCCATTATGTCTTTTAAGAGGTTAAGATATTGAAGTTCTGGGTGCATAAATCGATTTTAATGAAAAAATAAAAAATCAAAATGGAAAAATGACAAAGATAAAATTGAAAAAAGAGTTCGTCATTCTGAGGCCGAAGGCCGAAGAATCTCGTGGTAATAGCTCTATTCACGGGATCCTTCGCTACGCTCAGGATGACGGAAAAAATTTTTTTCATTTTGCATTGTCATTTTAATTTTTGATATTTACATTTTACATTTTTTACACCTGTCTCTCTATCCCATCCGTTGAAACTCTTCCGCCTTGCCATTGCCCGCGATATTGATTGCCGGAACCTAAGACTTCGTGAAAAGTAATATGAACGACCCGCGCGCCAAAACTTACTTTGATATTGGCTTTGCCTAAATTGCAGATGCCGAAAGTTAGTTCGCCGGAATATCCGGGCTGGACAATGCCGTTAAAGAGGCCTAGGCCTGATCTGAATAATGTCGTTCGGGGAAAAATTATGCCGGACAGAGTGACGGTTAAGTTTACTTTTTCCATGGTCTTAATAAGATAATATTTTCTCGGCTCAAAAATAAAGTAGTTTTCCGTCTCTGGTTTTCCGTCTCCATGTTTTGCAACTAAATTTATCTTCGGTGTATCGCGTTCTTCAACGCCAAGAAAACCGGCTGACTCGCCATGTTCGGTAGTTTTCAAAAGCTCATAAACCTCACCCATGCGTAAGTCAAACCCGGCGCCTTCGGGATTATTTTGCTCCCGCTCGCAAAGGTTTTCCACGAGCTTAATTTCTTTTACTAATTTATGCAGTTCTTTTATGCCTAGAATCATAATTTATTGACAATTTATTCATTTTTTCACGTACTTTCCGAACACTTTTACATTTAATTTCAGAATATCCTTACTCCCTTCGCTTGCTTTTGTCTCAGCGTCATAATAAATGTTTTCTAGCTCTTTTAGTGTTACAAAGTTATTCATTGCAAGTTCGTCAAATTCCAGGAAATTAGCAAGGCCTTTGTTAATTTTTTCTACTAATATATAATCATCCCAGTTAATAGGGTGAGCTTTTTCGTCTTCAAGAAACTTTATAGTGTTTCCTCCGTGTATAACTTGCGCCCATTTACCGTCAATAATAACAAGATCCAATAGTTCCGGATGTTCAGTATTGGTAATTTTTTCTGTATGCAATATCTTCTCGCCCTCGTTCATGCTGTTATATTTAATTTTAGTAAGTTAATTTTTCTATCCCGCCCGCGTCAAGATATATCTTTCCCTCATATTTCCTTATGGTCATGCCGCGCTTCCGGGCGAGCTCCCAAGCCTCTTTTTCTTCTTCAAAATTCTCGCCGCCGGTCTGCATGCGCTTATATTCTTTATAATAAACGATTTCGGAAATGCCGACGTTATTTAAGGCTTTCATGCAGTCATAACAGGGAAAAAGCGCGGTATACATGGTCGCGCCAGCGAGCCTTTTTGCGTCTTTGGCGTTGATGATAGCGTTAATTTCGCCGTGAATACCCCGGCAACGCTCTAGCTTTCCCGTTACCGGGTTTCCGTCAACTTTGGCGCAGCCGACTTCGGTGCAATGGAGGTCGCCTTCGGTCGGACCGTTATAGCCTAAGGAAATAATTTTATGCTTGTCATCAACAATAACCACGCCGGCTAAGTGATAGCGGCAGGCGGTTCTCTGCGCGACAAGCATAGCGAGACTCATAAAAGTCTCGTCCCAGGAAAGGCGGGAGGTTCTCGGTTTTTTTGTATCAGGCATAGTAATGTTAAATACTATTAATGTCCTTGGGGCCAGTCATTGTTGACTGATTCGCGTTCCTGCTCCGGATCTATATAAACCAGTGTTCCGCTATTACTTTCAACCGCGTTAAATTCCTTTCCCTCGCCGTCCGTACGGGAAAAGTCGGAATTTACCCGGAGAAAATATTTGTTTCTTTCCTGATCGTAATACAAAGCTCCAGGCTGAACATTTCTAGCCTCATTAAAATTATACAGCTTTCCGTCTTCAGCTAGCGCGTTCGGGAGTTTATTGGGTAAAGCTTCCAGTGAAGATTTATCTATGGCCTTATATTTGCGGCCATTAATAACGAAACACTCACCGGCGTAAATTCTTGTTTTTTCTTATCAGGGTTTGACGGGGTAAAATCCGTTTGTTCGCCAATGTTCATGTTAAGTTCCGGCATATATTTTATCCCTTCTCGCCCTCAATAAATTTTTTTATATCGCCTACGCTCGCCATGAGCTGGGCGGGGAAAATGATGGTTGAATTTTTCTCAATGCTTATTTCGGCCATGGTCTGGAGATTCCTTAGCTGTAAGGCGATCGGATGGGCGGCGATAATGTCGGCCGCCTGGCCTAATTTTTCCGAAGCTAAAAGTTCGCCTTCGGCCGCGATGATTTTTGAGCGTTTTTCCCGCTCGGCTTCGGCCTGCTTAGCCATGGCTCTTTGCATGTTTTCCGGAAGTTCAATATCTTTTATTTCCACCAAGGACACTAAAACGCCCCAAGGCTCGGTATGGTTATCTAAAACCGTCCTGATTTCTTTATTAATCGCGTCGCGCTCGGACAGGACTTCATCCAGCTGGAACCGGCCGACAATATTCCGAACCGTAGTTTGAGCGATTTGGTTAATGGCAGACATGACGTTTTCAATGGCTACGATGCTTTTTATCCCATCCACGATTTTATAATAAGCCACGGCCGAAATATCCACCGAGACGTTATCTTTAGTAATGATTTTTTGCGGCGGAATCGGCATGGTAATGGTCCGAAAATCAACCTTTCTCATCCATTCAATATAAGGGATAATCCAGGTAAGGCCCGGCTCTTTTGTTCCGGTAATTTTTCCGAGGCGAAAAACCACGCCAATCTGGTATTGCTGGACGACCCTGAAACCCGGGATAATGATAAAAACGACGATGAATCCGGCGATGAATAAAATTAGAGGCCACATATTTTTGATAGGACTTCAGCGGGCGCGCAAGTCCTGTTTAATTTACCCCGCACGGTTAAAGGCGAGGGTTCGCGGACTTTAAAAGTCCCAGATTAAATTAATATTCAAGCCTGTTTTTCTCAGAATGTGTTTAAAAACCATTTCGTCGCGAGGCTTTACCCGCTTTGAGCGAGACGAGGAAGACGAGTAAAATAATACGAGGCGTAGCCTAAGCTACGGTGAGTATTATTTTCGAAGTCTGACGAAGTCGGAGCCGAAGCGGTAAAGCCGCAGTAGAAAGGGTTTTTAAACACATTCTGAGTAAAGCATATCAAGACTTTCTTAAAAATGCAAACAAAAACCCGGCCTTTCACAGCCGGATTTTTATCTATATGAAATAAATAGTTTTACGAAACACTAACTTTTATCCCGGGACCCATGGTTGTCGTTATTGAGATATTTTTAACGAAGACGCCTTTGGATTTTGCCGGTTTGGCTTTTTTTACGGCTTCGGTAAGGACGCGGAAGTTTTCGGCCAGTTTACTGGATTCAAAGCTTACTTTGCCGATGGCGACGTGAATATTACCGGTATCGTCGTTTTTAAAACTCACTTTGCCTTTTTTCAGTTCGGAAACGGCTTTAGCCGGATTCGGAGTTACAGTTTCGTTTTTTGGGGAAGGCATGAGCCCGCGGGTACCTAAGACTTTAGCGATCGGCGCGAGTTTTCTCATCATCTCCGGCTCGGAAACCGCCACGTCAAAATCGGTTTTTTCGGTTTTCTTTATTTCCGCGATAAGCTCATCGCCGCCGACAATATCAGCTCCGGCCTCGCGGCAGGCGCTTTCGTTAGCCGATGATACAAAAGCCGCCACCCGGACGGTTTTTCCGGTTCCATGGGGAAGGGAAATAGCCGAACGGACCTGCTGGTCGCCTTTTTTCGTATCAATCCCTAAGCGGTAATGGACTTCAACCGAAGCGTCAAACTTGGCTTTGGACATTTTCCTGGAAAGCTCAATCGCCTCTTCAGCGCTATAAACTTTGTTCTTGTCGTAGATTTCAGAGAAATCCTGCTTAATTTTTTTCGCTTTTTTCATAGTCGTGGTGCGAGCGTCCCGAGCATTCGGGACTCCCACAAATAATTAATAATATTACTTCACTTCAACACCCATCTGTCTTGCCGTGCCTTCAATGATTCTCATGGCCGCGTCAATATCGTTGGCGTTTAAATCCTCCATCTTCTTTTCAGCGATTTCTTTAACCTGGGCTTTGGTGATTTTTCCGACTTTTTCAGTTAAAGGTTTTCCTGATCCCTTAGAGATTCCGGCGGCCTTTTTAATAAGTTCCGAAGCCGGCGGGGTTTTCATGATAAAGCTAAAAGAACGGTCTTCGTAAACCGAAATTTCAACCGGAACGGTTTCGCCCATCCGATCGCGGGTTTTTTCGTTAAATTGGACGCAAAACTGCTGGATATTTATTCCGTGCTGACCGAGCGCCGGACCGACCGGAGGAGCCGGATTAGCCTGTCCGCCCGCGACCTGCAATTTTATAACGGTCATTACTTTTTTAGCCATAACTATACATGGAACACGTAACATGGAACACGTAACAAATTATTTTGTTATGTGTTATGTGTTATGTGTTATGTTACTAAATTTTCTTAATCTGCAAAAAGTCCAGCTCAACCGGCGTTTCCCGGCCGAACATGGAAACTAAAACTTTTATTTTTCCTTTGCCTTCGTCAACTTCAACGACTTTTCCTTCAAGATTCTTAAAAGGACCGTCAATAATCCGAACCGGCGAACCGGCAGAAACGTCAATGATGAATTTCGGTTCATCCACGCCCATCCTTTTCTGCAGTGATTTTACTTCCTTTTCGCTGATCGGCGTCGGAACCGTTCCCGTTCCGATAAAGCCGGTTACGTTCGGGGTGTTCCGGACGACATACCACGAGTCGTCGTCAACAATCATTTCCACTAAAACGTAGCCCGGAAAAATTTTTTCTTCAACGACTTTTCTTTTACCGTTTTTTATTTTTATCTTTTTTTCGGTCGGTATGAGGACGTTAAAAATTTTGTCGCTCATGTCAAGCGATTCCGTCCTCTGCTTTAAATTTCGCGAAACGTTTTCCTCGTAGCCCGAGTAAGTATGAATGACATACCATCTCCGGCCCTGGTTTAAAGTTTGACGAGCCATATTCAGAATAAATTCCAAATTACAAATTCCAAATTACAAACACACATCATCGGAATCTAAATTTTTTAGAATTGTTAAAATATGCTTTATTAAAAAACTTATTTTTTATCGATTAATAATAAATCCAAATCCTTTGGCAAAGGTATAATCAAGGGCGCCGAGCACCGCGGCGACAAAAACGCTGATGCCGATAACCATCAGGGTGTAGTTGTAGGTTTCGCGCCGGGTCGGCCAGGTTACTTTTTTCATTTCGGCGACGGACGACTGGATGTAATTTTTTACGCTGGTTAGCATAGATTTTTGTATATAAAAACAGCCCTTTGGGCCGCTTTCACTAATATATACATATTATCTCATTTAGCCTCAGCCTGTCAAGGGGTTGGATAGCGTTGTAAAGGCTAAATAGAAACGTCATAGCAGCGGGCAAAGTAGAAATGTCATACCCTGCCAGTTTAGGCTTAATTATTGGCCGGCCAGTCGGCTAAAAAGAAAAATTGTTCCGGCAATCAAACCGGCCGCCGGGATGGTAATAAACCAGGCCCAAACAATGCGCAAAGTTATGTCCCATCTTACCGCGGAAAGGCGGCGAGCCGACCCGACTCCGGAAATCGCACCGGTTATTACGTGCGTTGTGCTTACAGGCACGCCTATATGGGTGGCTAAAAAAATACTTAAGGCCGAGGCTGACTCAGCGCAAAAACCGTCAATCGGCTTTAGCTTGGTTATTTTCTGACCCATGGTTTTTACTATTCGCCACCCGCCGAGTAATGTTCCGGCGCCGATTGCGAGGTGGGCGGAAAGAACTACCCAAAGCGGCACGTCAAAACTGGCGATCCAGCCAACGGAAAATAAAAGGCTGGTGATTATTCCCATGGTTTTTTGGGCGTCATTGGATCCGTGCCCGAGCGAGTAGGCGGCGGCGGAAAAAATCTGCAGAAAATAGGACCAGCGGTTTACCGCATCCGGCCGCCTATTGCGCACGATCCAGGAGGTAATAATTTTAAAAACCAATCCGAGAATCATGCCGATTAAAGGCGCCAAAACTATAAACAGGAGGGTCTTATACCAGCCGGCAATAATAATCGCCCTGAATCCGGCTTTGGCAATCGCGGCTCCGGCATAACCGCCAATCAGGGCGTGCGAAGAACTGGTCGGCAGTCCAAGATACCAGGTAATTAAATTCCAGATTATGGCGCCGAGCAGGGCGCATAAAATCAGCGTCGGCGTAACAACGCTTATGTCTATCATGCCTTTGCCGATGGTTTTTGCCACCGCCGTGCCGAAAATGAAAAATGAAATAAAATTAAAAAAAGCCGCCCAGACGACGGCTTTGGCCGGGGTTAAAACCCGGGTGGAAACTATGGTAGCGATGGAGTTGGCGGAATCGTGTATCCCGTTGGTAAAATCAAAAGCCAGCGCTATGAATATGATAAAGACGATAAAAATTGTATTTGGATCGGGCATAAAACTCTTTCAATCAAGTGGATTTAACCATAATCCTGACGATGGAGCGCCCGACATGGTTGTAGGTGTCAATTATTTCCTCCAAATCAGAAACTATATCTTTCCATTTTATAACCAATAGCGGGTTATCTTTTCCTTTTTCAAAAATTAACGCCAGGGCGTTCCTGAAAACAAGGTCTCCTTTGTCTTCCAGAGCCTGAATCCGGGCGGCGCGCCTTTCAATATTCTTCGTATCCACCCGGTCCTGGAAACATTTTAGCACCAGTCGGTCAAGAATGACGCAGGCGTCGGTAATCAATCCGACGAATTGATCCATGAAGTCCTCTTTTTCCGTAATACCGTAAAGGTAAATGTTATGGAAAACTTTTTCAGTCAGGTCAATTATCTCATCCATTTCCTCGGCCAGCGAATAAATATCTTCCCGGTCAAACGGTGTGATAAAGGTTTTGTCCAGCTCGCAGATAATCGCGCAGACTATGTCATCGGCCTGGTGCTCAATCGCCTCGGCTTTTCTCCAGCGCTCTTCAATGCCGGAGGTAAAATCCATATCAGTAAATAGGCCGGTTACCTCCTTTACACAGCCGTTTAGATCCCTGAAATAATCATTAAATTTCGGCTGTTTTGGAAAAAAAAATTTCATAGTTTTTTAAGCAATGCTTATTTCTTGCCTCTGTCTCATCTTTAAAACCACGATATCACAAATTCCCGGCTTTGCAAACCGGGCGTATTGATAAAGCGGGGGAAATGGGTTAAATTGGAATCATGCTTAAAAAATTTGTTTTTATTGGTTTTTGCTTTTTTGTCTGGGCGGCTTTGGCCGCGGGCGTTATTTTTTTAGGCTGGCAAAAAATCGTCCCTGGCGGAAAAAAAAGTTTTATCCAGGATTTCAAGGCTGACAATTATTTTTTAGGCAAGCTTTCTCCGGCTGAAAGAGCCGTTGCGGGCGATGGCGGCGGAGCGAAAATTATTGGCAACCCGGTTTATTTTTCCTTAAAGCCGCCGAGACAATTCTCTAAGGTCAGGGTTACGCTAGTGTACCGCGTTAAAGACGGCTGCGCCGAAAACGAAACAGGGGGCGCGACGGGAGAAGCGGGTAAAACTTGCAAAAATAACACCAGCCGGTCTTTGCCGATTATTGAAGCCGGGATTTTAACCGACCGGTTCTGGCATTACAGCCTTAAGCCGCTTAAAAACACGATTATCAGCGAGCTGGAAAAAAAATGGTACGCGGTTGAGAACCAGGGAATTACACTCCTTCAGCGGAAAAAAAAATTCAGCGGTCTCAACGATTTCCTTGCGAATCCGCCCGCCACAAAAGAAATCGCTGTTTACAACTACGATTTCGCGCCCGGCTTCAAGCTCTCGGACTACGCGGCGCAAAAAAACATATCTGTTCTTCCGGCAAAGCTCAGGGGGAAGTATGAATTTTTCGTTTACCTGAAAAATGAAAATCTGGAGCTTAGCCTGGATTTTCTTGATCTAAATAAAAACACTGACTCGGATCCGATAAAGATCACGATTACTGGCCAAGGCCGGACAATCGCGAATGAAGAACTGCCTGACGACAGCAACACGTCCGATAACGGCCTCGGCGGTCGCCCCGGACCGATCAGCTTCAGGATTCCCGGCCTGCCCGAAGGCGCCTATAAAGTTGAAATTACCGCTAACGACGACATTATTACCGAAAGCCTTAAAACCGGGCAACTAAAAATAGCCTTTATCAGAAAAGTCCATATTTACGAGGCGGTTTTTCCGCTCAAACTGATAACCGACAGCGACGGAATCGCCCTGCAGACTAACAACCCGGCGAGCCTAGGGAAAGCCGCGGTTGGAAAAGAAAGCCTGGACGTTAACGAAACTTACCGGCAGTTTGAAAAATGCCTTAGCGCCAAAAATACGGAAATCACGCTTTTAAAAAAAGATACCCTTATTTCCGGCGACGGGATATTCTCTTTTTCTTCGGGCGCGCTTTTTAATCCGGGAGTAAAAAAAATCACTCCCTGCTTTAACCCGGACCAGTCCGGCGTAAACTATATCATCGCCGACTACAACCCGTCTAAACAGGAAAACAGCCTGATTGACGGCGAGGCAAGCTGGAAAAGCGCCTCAGCCGATTTTAACCTCTCCGGTGCTTACAGCGAAAAAGGAAAGTACAGTTTTATGGTTTCCGTTCCGGGCCTAAAAGCCGAGGACGAAATCAATGATGCCGTTTTAATCCGCGAAATCCGGGTTGAGCTGGAAGGAAAAAGCTTATGGGAAAAGGCCAACGAAGTCATTAAGTCAACAAGTCAGAAAGTCAAATAAGACTTTGGACTTTTAGACTTGTCAACTATTAAGACTATGAAAATTTTTTTCAAAGAAACATTTAAAGTCCTAACCGCCGGTATGGTGATTTTCGCGGGCCTGGAACTAATCTGGCCCGGCATGGTTATCGCCTACATCAACCTCAACTTAGTGTTGATTTTTTGGTTTATAAATAGTATAATTATTTTAGTTTTAACTGATAAATAAAATCTTAGCTAAAAAATATGGGCAACAAATCCATTAATAAAACAGCTATTCTCTCAAGTTTAGTCTCTTTATTTATTCTAGCTTTATCATATTATTTTACTAAAATTAATCCATCCGGCGGCTTCTTGGATGATCCAATGTTGTCGCACGGAATTACCGGAACATTTTTATTAATTGTCGGGAGTATTCTTTTTTTTATTTCTGCTATTGCTTTATTTTCCCCTTTAATCAGAGAAAAAAATTTGCTTAATAAAAAAATTTCCAGCCTAGTAATAATCGGAGTTGTATTGAACGCGCCTCTTATTATAATGCTTTTTGTCGGAGCGAGCCTGGATAGCATGTTTTTTCATTCATCATTTGGTCTTGCATCTCTTCTTGGTTTTGTTTTAATAATATTAGGAATTATTAAAGGCTAATTTTTTCCATATGGATTGCGTATTTTGTAAAATAATAAAAGGCGAGATACCGGATTACCCGGTATACGAAGACGAATTGACTTTGGCGTTTCTTGATATTGGGCCGGTTAACTACGGGCATACTTTAATCGTCCCTAAGGAGCATTACGCTAATATTGATGAAGTTCCTGAAGATATATTATGCGCGGTCATAAAAACGGTAAAAAAAATCGGCGCGGCGTTAAAGACCGGCCTTAACGTAAAAGGCTATAATGTCATGGAAAATAACGATCCGGTTGCCGGACAGGTTATTCCGCATCTCCATTTCCATGTTATCCCGCGAACCGAAGGCGACGGACTCCGGCTCTGGCCGGGAGGGAAATACGGCGACGGAGAAGCTGAAGAGGCGATGGAAAAAATTAATAAAGCAATATTAAAATAATTATGAACGAAAAAATCTTGATTTTCGGCAACGGCCAGATGGGGAATTTTTACAAGGAATTTTTTAACAAAAAAGGAATAGCGGCGGAAATTGCCAAAGCCGATATTACCCGGCCGGAGGAAATTGAAAAAGCGATTACCGGATTCAGCCCGACCGTCGTTATAAACACCGCCGCCGTAACCAGCCTTGAGACTTGCGAAAAAGAAAAATTAAAAGCCGTGGACGTTAACGCGCTTGGGACTCTCAATCTCGCCCGGGCGTGCGACAGCCGGGAAATATATTTTATCCATTTATCATCAGGCTGTATTTTTGAGAGTAAAGATAAAAATGACGCGCGCGTTGAAACCGACGCTCCGGCTCCGGCGGCTTTTTATTCCTGGACCAAAGTATGGGCCGAAAATATGGTAACTTACCGGCAATCCGCCGGCTTTAAGTATCTAATCTTAAGGCCGCGCCAGCCGGTCTCCGCCCGGGTGAGTCCGAAAAACATGCTGATAAAATTTTTAACTTTTACCAAATACGTTGATACTCCGAACACGGGGACTGTTTTAGAAGATTTGATGGAATGGACTTATGAACTCATAAAAATAAAACCGATTGGCGTAGTGCATGTCGCGAATGAAGGTTTTTCAACGCCTTATGAAATAGGATTGATGCTTAAAAAACATGTCCTTCCGGGACTGAATATTGAAAAAATTTCCAAAGAACAACTGGATAAAATGACTCCGAACCGCCGGGTTGACACCGTTCTGAACGTAGAAAAACTAAAAAGCTTTGGCATTAAAGTTGAACCGTTTAAAAAAAGAGTTGAAGAAATAATAATTAAGCTCGGCGAAAATATCCGCGCCAGTGAAAAAGGTTTTTTAACTAAAGTCCTAACGGAAACCGCCGACACCTCAAAGCAAAGGACGACCGTTAATGAATGCTGGAAGGATTTGCTCGGCTAGCGCGATAAAATATGAATGGAAAAAAATGCTGTAACAAAAAAAATCCAGCCAACGCGCTTTTAAAAACGCCGTCCGCGGGCGCGAAAAGCGGCGCCGGAACCTGCAGTGACGTCCGAGTAAAACCCCGGGTTGAACATAAGCATTTTCAGCTTTATTTTGAGCCTGAGCGAAAAAAAATCCCGGCTTGCGATAAAAACGAATCAAAAACTCTGCTCATAACCGGCGGCGCCGGGTTCATGGGCTCCAACTTTATCCGATTCATACTCTCCGAGTATTCGAACTATAAGATCGTTAACCTGGACAAATTGACGTATGCCGGCAATTTAGAAAATCTGGCTGACGTTGCCAATAATCCCAACTACACGTTTATTAAAGGCGATATTGCCAAAGCCGAAGACGTGGATAAAGCGCTCGCGATCCATGGCGGCGCGGACATAATTATTAACTACGCGGCCGAAACGCATGTTGACCGTTCAATTTTGGATCCTAAGGCTTTTTTGTTTACTGACGTTATCGGCACTTACACGCTTTTAGAAGCGATCCGGAGGGGATTGGCGAAAAAGATGGTTCAGATTTCAACGGACGAAGTGTTTGGCATGGCGCATAACATGGACGACGAGTTTATTGAAAGTTCGCCTTTTGATCCGTCCAGTCCCTACAGCGCTTCTAAAGCCGGCGGCGACCATTTATGCTCGGCTTACTTTCGCACTTACGGCACGCCGGTTATAATTACTCACAGCTGCAATTTCTACGGCCAGTACCAGTATCCGGAAAAACTGATTTCACTCGCTATCACCAATTTATTGGAAGGGAAGAAAGTTCCAGTTTACGGTAAAGGCGAGCAGTTTCGCGAATGGATTTATACCGAGGATCATTGCCGCGCCATTGAAGCGATTTTACATAACGGAAGAATCGGCGAGATTTATAACATCGGTTCGAGACAGCGTTTTAAAAACATTGATACCGTAAAAATAATTTTAAAGCACCTAAAAAAAGACGAATCCCAAATTGAATATGTCAAAGATCGCCCCGGCCACGACTTCGGCTACGCGGTTAATCCGGATAAACTCATGAACGAACTCGGCTGGTCGGCGCGCGTTAATTTTGAAGACGGACTAAAAGCGACCGTGGACTGGTACAAAAAAAATCAGGCCTGGTGGAAAAAAATAAAATCCGGGGAGTATTTGGATTATTATAAGAGGCAGTATGAGGAAAGGTAATTAAGTTTTTTGGGAAAAAAAAGAGTCCGCGTAAAAAAATGCAGGCTCATAAGGGTTGGCTGGGGGTGACGGGACTTGAACCCGCGAATAACGGATCCGAAGTCCGCTGCCTTACCACTTGGCGACACCCCAGCAAAATTTGCTGTAAAAAAAATAAAAAAGAGCGTTTGGCTCCCAGACCCGGATTTGAACCGGGGTACAGCGGGTTAACAGCCCGCGCCTTAGCCGCTCAGGCATCTGGGAGCAAGTGTTGGATCCTCGGGCTGGACTCGAACCAGCATTACACCGGTTAACAGCCGGGCCCCTTACCCGCCTCGGGTACCGAGGATCAATAATGTCGGCATATTAGCAGAATACATTGTTATGTCAATGGTTGATTTAATTCTTAATACAAAACAATAACTTGGGATGAATCTGAAACAAAAATCTTTACTAACGTCTTTACGTTTGACTTATTATCCTTGTTTCGCTAATATTAAAACATAGAAATATTAAGATATGCGCAAAATAGACCTAAAATCAGTTGTTTGGAAAGAAGGAGATTACTATATTTCTCAATGTCTTGATGTTGATGTTTCAAGCTTTGGCAAGACTAAAAAAGAAGCTCTTGCCATGCTTCAGGACGCCTTAAAATTATATTTTTCCGACATCCCTCTCCCCAAAAAAGAAGAAAGGGTTAGAAATCCAATAGTCGCTTCAGTACGGCTTCAATATGCCTAGACCTTATCCGCTCAAGCTGGTTATAAAAGTTCTTCTAAGTAAGGGCTTCTTTTTTGTTTCTCAAACTGGTTCACATGCTAAGTATCGTAAAACGGGCGGTTCATGTCTTAACGTAATAGTGCCTATTCATGGCAAAGAAATCCGATATGGCACTTTTAGATCTATTTTGCGCCAATCCGAACTTAAAGAAAGCGACTTTTGCGGATAAAATAAGTTAAGCTAACGGCCTCATAAAGACCGGAGGCCCGAGTTTTATGAGTAAGCCTTGGCCCATCTTCACTGAAAAAATTTAAGACCGAGACATTATTAAGATTCAAATAACCTTATGCTTTGGCAGGACATGGTAATAACAACGGCGAGTATAGTATTTTCGGCATCAATGTTGCCGCAGATACACCAATGCTTTAAGGAGAAAAAATGTGAAATTACCCGCGCCACTTCGGGTCCGACTTTTATCGGCCTATTCGCCGTTAGCGCCGCGTATTTCACTCTCGGCCTGTTATTATCGGCGATAGTAACTTCCGTAACCGGAATTTTGTGGCTCATATTGTTTATTCAGAGGATTGCGTATAAAACAAAATGAACAAAAAACTCATCATCGGCATCCAGGGCGACCGGGGCAGTACCAACGAGCGGGCGGCCGGGTTTTTCGCGAAAAAAAACGGCTGGAAGGATTATGAAATTAAACATCTTGTCAGCACCGAAAACGTCCTTAAAGCCTTAAAGGCCGGGGAAATTGATTACGGAACTTTTGCCTGGGAGTCGCGCACCGGGCTGGTCGGGGAAACGCGGAAAGCCGTTAAAAAATATGAATTTGAAAAAATAGACGAGTCAAAATTACAGCTGGATCACGCCCTGCTCTCCAGCTCCGAAATTAACAAAAATAAAACTGTTAAAATCCATTCCCATCCCCAGGCGCTCGCTGAACACGGCGAATTTTTAAAAAAAGAATTTCCCAAACTGAAACTTATAAATGAAGCCGATACCGGAAGCGCGGCAAAAGATTTAAGCGAGGGAAAATATCCGGAAAACAGCCTGGTTATCGCGTCAATCGTCTGCGCTGAGATGTACGGCCTTAGCGTTTACATGAAGGATCTGCCGAGCAACGCCGGATATTGGGTAAAAATATATCTGGTCGGGAAAAAAAATTCCTGATTTTGACAATCTGGCGCGGCTGGTATTATACTTAGTTTATTATGAACCTGAAAGAAAAAATAATTGAACTCATAAGAAAAACCGCGGACGAGCTTCCGGCGGACGTTATCGCGGCCATGGAGAAAGCCGAAAAAGAGGAAGACAATCCTGTTGCCCGCGAAATTATCGGCAAACTGCTCTTAAACGTAAATGAGGCCAGGGGCGTAAAAAAACCCATGTGCCAGGATACGGGCACGCCGTTTTTTTACGTTAAGTACCCCCGCGAATACACGCAAAAGCAACTCGCCGGGATTATAAAGGAAGCTACGGATGAAGCGACGCTGGCCGTGCCGCTCCGGCCGAACGCGGTTGACTGCCTTTCCGGAAAAAATATCGGCAATAAGGCGGTTATCCATTTTGAAGAAAACGACGACCCTGAAGGCAAGCTGGAGATTGACCTTCTTTTAAAAGGCGGCGGATCGGAGAATGTTTCAATAATTTATTCACTCCCGAATATTGAATTAAAAGCCGACCGGACTTTGGAAGGCGTACGCAAATGCATTATTGACGCCGTATTCAAAGCCCAGGGCAAAGCCTGTCCGCCTTATATAGTAAGCGCCGCGATCGGAGGAAATTATGAGGACGTGGCAACGGCCGCGAAAAAACAACTTTTAAGAAAATTGGAGGATATTAACCTGATTCCGGAACTGGCCGCGCTGGAAAAAAAAGTATTAAGCGAAATTAATGAATTGGGAATCGGACCAATGGGTCTCGGCGGAAAAACTACGGCCTTAGGCGTAAAAATAACCGCCGGCACGCGGCACCCGGCTTCTTTTTTTGTCGGGATTTCCATTTCCTGCTGGGGGCTTAGGAGGCAGAGCCTTAATTAATTACCAATTATCAATGATCAATTTTCAATGAATTTTTAATGACTCAATGATAAAATTTTCAAACGTTTGAAAATTGATTAATTGAAAATTCATTGATCATTGTAAATTGATAATTGATCATTCTTTCGACACAATTATCTTTATGCATATTTTAAACACTCCCCTAAAAGAATCTGATATTCTAAATCTCAATGCCGGCGATAATGTCCTTTTGAACGGCACGATTTTTACCGCCCGCGACAAAGCCCATCTTTTTTTACTGGAAGAGGATTTTCCGGCCGTAAAGAACGGTATAATTTATCATGCCGGACCAATCATTAAAGGCAGGGAAGTAATCTCAGCCGGTCCGACGACTAGCGCCCGGCTAAATCCCTATACGCCGAAGCTAATAAAAAAATACGGGATCAAAGCCATAATCGGCAAAGGCGGCATGAACCAGTCCGTAGTTGACGCCTTGCGCGGCCGGGCAGTTTATTTTTCCGCTATCGGCGGCGCCGGGGTGCTTTACGCCGAAGCCATGAAATTAAAAAATGTTTACAAAGAGGAATTCGGCATGCCCGAAGCGATCTGGGAATTTGAAGTGGAAAATTTTCCGGTCATCGTTGCCATTGACGCCAAAGGCAAGAGCCTTTATAACGAAACCTTAAAAAAGTCCGGGGAAGTATTTGCCAAGCTGGTTTAATCCATATCTCAGCGCTGATTACATTTAATAGATTATTAACACCTTTTGAACGCGGACAAAGGTGTTTTTTAAATGCAGGCTTAATAAAAACTTGCGAGAATGTAAGAATAAAGCGCTAATTTAGTCATCATAAAGATAAACTAGCAGGCTGTTTACAAATTAAGCAAAATGCTATAATTTCATTACGGACATAAAATTAAGCAGAATGGACGCCGCCTTTTACCTATACGGTCAAAATCAAAAATATAAACAATGGCGCGCGACATGGATAAATATATGAACAAACGATATTTAATAATAATTCCAATCTTATTTCTGGGCGCGGTGATTTTCGGATTAGCTAAAGTTTCGGAAGAAATGGCTCTTCGCCGGGCGCCGGGCGGAGAGGCGGATGTCCAGGCTGATAATCCTGGCAACGGCGCTATAGAAACTAACGACGGACAGATTGATCTTCAGGATTGCGCGCCGGAAATGCCGAACGTCATTCCTGGAAGGGAAGTAAACTCCGGAAACCTGAATCCGGTTGAAGCCGTGAGTCCGGGAGCCGGTTCTTCGGGCGCTAAACCGGCAGACACTCCCGAGCCGCAAATTACTAAAACGATTCTCCTGGATGTTCCTTTTACTTCGCAGGCTCCGTTCGGCGACTGGAAAGACGAGCGCCAGCAGGACGGCTGTGAAGAAGCCTCGGTAATAATGGCCATGCTCTGGACTAGAGGCCAGACCGGGATAACCAAGGATTACGCCTTAAGCAAAATTCATGAAATTTCCGCTTTTGAAGAAAAAAATTACGACACTTTTCATGACACCGGCGCCAAAGAAACCCTTGAGCGGATCATTAACGATTATTTTAAATACGATAAAGCCGAGGTAAAATACGATATTACCTTAAACGGCCTTAAAGCCGAACTGGCTAAAGGCAACCTGATTATAGTACCAGCGAACGGCCGGGATTTAAAAAACCCGAATTACACGGCTCCGGGTCCGGAACGGCACATGCTTGTCGTCAAAGGTTATGACCCGAAAACCCGCGAATTTATCACCAATGATCCGGGAACCCGAAGCGGGGAAAATTTCCGCTACGAAGAAAACCTTTTTTACAACGCGATTCGCGATTACCTTTGCGGCTACCACGTGCCGATTACCGAAATACATAAAAACATAATCGTAGTAAAAAAATAATTTGCGTGTGAGCAAACCTGCCTGCCGGCAGGCAGGTTATCCCGAACCCGCCGATTCGGCGGGGAGGGATCTATGCGTGTGAGCCTTTACGTTAAATTAGCGGTCGTGTCCCATCCGGCTGTGTTTTTTTAGCCAGGCTATTTTCGCGATGATGGAAAATATTAAGAACAAGCCGCCCACCAAAGCGCCAATTTTGATTTTCTTTTTTGTTTCTTCCGGAGCGTTATCGTAGCGCTTTTTTAATTCATCGCAACAGTGATGGATTTTTTCATGCGCCATGCCAGCCAATTTTTCCGGATTAAATTCGTACTTTTTGCCGCATTCGGGGCAGTAACATTCTTTGCACATAAAATTTGATATTCGCTCCCGTCAATTTCATTGGCGCTCCAGCGGCATGACTGATGACGTTAAAACGCGTGATTGGCCGGACGAATAAATGTTAAACTAATTTTTAAACTCATTAATATAAGACGCCGGACCGGTATAAAAATTACATTCATTATTTTACCCCTTCCCCAGCCCTCCCCCTATCGCTCCGCTCAGGGGGAGGGAGTAAGGACAGAACATTGCTCTGTCCTTACTTCTCACCCTCCCCGCAAAGTCGGGGAGGGTCGGGCCGGTATAACCGGCCCGGGGTGGGGTTAGTTAGGAGCCGCGCTTTTTTTGTTGCGTTATTTTTTTGACAATTACCGCGATTTTCGCTAATATTTATAAAAAGGCGCTTTATGGCGGGTTTTTATTTTTAAGCTAAGATTAATTAACTTTTCTTTTAAATACATGAAAACAATTATCAGCGTGGCAAAAGGAATTGGCATACCGGAAAATTCGCTTGAACCTCAGGGAGACTTTATCGCGAAAATAAAATTGCCCTTAAAGAAAAAAACCGGAAAGAAAAAACCTGGCCGGCTGATATTATTTACGGCTATCACTCCGACCCGCTGGGGCGAGGGGAAAACTACGATGAGCATCGGCCTGGCCGACGCTCTTAACCGGCTCGGAAAAAAAACCATCCTTTGCCTCAGGGAACCGTCGCTCGGTCCGGTCTTTTCCCAAAAAGGCGGAGCCATCGGCGGCGGCAAAGCCAAAGTCCAGCCGGCTGACGAAATTAACCTGCATTTTACCGGAGACTTTCACGCCATCACCATGGTTCACAACCTGATCGCGGCGGAAATAGATAACTCCATCCACTGGGGCAATCCTTTGGACTTTAAAGAAATTTACTGGAAACGCTCCATGGATTTATGCGACCGGGCGCTCCGGAAAGAATTTAATATTACCGCCGCCTCGGAAATCATGGCGATTTTATGCCTGGCAAACGATTTAAACGACCTGAAAAAACGGCTGGAGGCGATTGTCGTTGGCGTTGATGATAAACACCGGCCAATTAGGGTCAAAGATTTGAAAATCATTGATAACCTCGTCCTGCTAATGAAAAGGGCGATAATGCCGAACCTGGCGCAGACTAACGAAGGCGCTCCGGCGATTATCCACGGCGGACCTTTCGCTAATATCGCTCACGGCGCCAACAGCCTGATCGCGACGCGTACGGCCATAGAATTAGCCGATTATGTCGTTACTGAAGCCGGATTCGGCTCTGACCTCGGCGGACTTAAATTTTTTGATATTGTCAGCCGCCTCGGAAAAATAAAGCCCGCGGCCGTCATTTTGGTCGCGACCACGCGGGCTTTAAAAGAAACCGGACTTCCTAATCTCGGCCGCCATATCGCGATTATCCGCCGATTAGGGATTAGCCCGATCGTGGTAATTAATAAGTTCAAGGATGACACAACTAAGAGTGTCGGCGAAATAAAAACCTATTGCGAAAAATTAAAAGCGCCTTGCGAGGTTAGCACCGCTTTTGCCGACGGCGGAAAGGGAAGCCTTAAGCTCGCCGGGCTGGTTTTAAAAACGCTTTCCGCGGCCTCGGAAAAAAATCCGGCTTTAAAACCGCTTTACAATCTTAATGAAAATATCGCGAGAAAAGTTGAAACGATTAACGCGGAAATCTTCGGCGGCACCCGCGTTGATTTTTCACCTTTGGCTAAGAAAAAAATCGGGCAATACGAAAAATGGGGCTACGGCAATCTTCCGGTCTGCGTGGCTAAGACCCAGTATTCGTTATCCGACGACAAATCCCTGCCGCGCGTTACCGGCGGTTTTACCCTTAAAGTTACCGACGCGAGGCTTTCGGCCGGCGCCGGTTTTATCGTTATCCAGTGTGGCGGAATACTTACCATGCCGGGCATGCCGAAGAAAAGTTAGACAGCAGACTAAAGACAATAGATAACAGCCGGATTGAAAAAGTTCTATTATCTGAAATTATTATCTGTCGTCTATTCTCTGTTTACTATTATCTAATAACTATCTTATGAAAGGCATCATACTCGCCGGAGGGACGGCAACTAGGCTTTTCCCCTTAACGGCCACTACTTCAAAACAGCTCCTTCCGGTTTACGACCGGCAGATGATTTTTTATCCCTTAAACGTCCTTGTTAAGGCCGGCATAAAAGAAATTATGATCATCGTCGCTCCGGATCATTCAGGCCAATTTTTAAATCTCCTCGGTTCCATTTTTTCAAGCCATGACATCCGGCTGGAATTTAAAGTCCAGAAATCGCCGCGCGGACTGGCTGACGCTTTTTTGGTGGCGGAAAATTTTATTGACCATGACGACGTTACCATGGTTCTCGGCGACAATATCTTTGAAGATGATTTTTCCCCGATAATAAAAAAATTTAAATCCGGCGGCCACATCTTCGCGCGCAAAGTGCCGGATCCGGAAAGATACGGGGTGGTTAAGTTTAACAAGAATAATAATGTCCTCCGGATTGAAGAGAAGCCGAAAAAATGGCTCTCCGACTACGCGATTCCCGGCCTTTATATTTACGATAGCCGGTGCGTGGAAGCGGCCAAAGGCGCTAAGCCTTCGGAACGGGGCGAAATAGAAATTACCGAAATTCATAACTATTATCTTCGCCGCCGTGAACTAAAAGTAACGGCTTTTGACGGCGCCTGGCTGGACGCCGGAACTTTTGACACCCTGCTTTTAGCCGGACAAATCGTCAAAAAAAAGAAAATTAGCGAAAAATTTGACCCGAAAATAAACGCGGCTATTAAAGAATTTAATGATGAATTAAAAGAATTTGCTAAAAAGAAATTAGCCTGACGTTCGGTTAATCGCGTAATTAGATGAATAAAACTTATCTCGGATTTATAACTTACGGCCAATCCACGGCGAAGTACCTGCCTTATTTTTTGCTTTCGCTAAAAGAACAAACCTGTTTTTCCGATCTTAATATTCTAGCCGTTGATAATTCGGGAACCCAAGAAAATGAAAATTTAAAATTTATCCGGGAAAATTACCTGGATATTAAACTGGGATGGGCAGGAAAAAACCTTGGGTTCGCGAAAGCTTACAATTTAATGATAAGCAAAGCGATCGCGGGCGGGGCAAAATATTTTATCGCCGTTAATCCGGACATGGTGTTTGAGCCGGACTTTGCCGAAAAAATAGTCCAGTCTATTGATAGCGATAAAAAAATTGGTGCGGTCCAGCCGAAAATTTTAAAGTGGGATTTTGAGAATAACAAAAAAACCGATTTGGTTGACAGTTACGGCATGTTTATAACAAAAGAACACCGTTTTTCCGATCTAAAGCAGGGCGAAAAAGACGATCCGGCGGTTAAGCAGGCCCGCGAGATTTTCGGGTTTACCGGCGCGGCGGTCCTTTTCAGGCTGGAGGCGTTAAAAGACACGGCTTTTTTCAACGGACAATACAGCGAATATTTTGACGAACTAATGTTTATGTATAAAGAAGACTGCGACCTTTCATACCGGTTGCACCTCGCGGGTTGGAAAATAGTTTTCGCGCCAGAGGCGGTCGCGTATCACGACCGGAGCGTCAGTCCAATCGGCGAGTCGGCTTTAAAAATCGCCTTAAACCGGAAAAATAAAAGCCAACAGGTTAAAAAATGGTCATTTTTAAACCATTGGATTCTTCTTGCTAAAGTCCGGAATTTACCCTTTTCCCTCCGCGTAGTATTAGCTACGGCCAGTTATCAGGCAAAAGCTCTTTTCTATGTCCTGATTTTTGAACCTTACCTTTTAAGGGAATTTCTTAAATTTCTGGAGCTGAAAAATGAAATTAAAAAAAGAAGAGAGGCGCTAAAAATTAGAATCAATATTACTGAAATAGAAAAATTCATGGAATGAGCTTGCCAATATTTATGGAAAACTTTATTTCCGCCTGCCTTATTATCCGCGACGAGGCTGGGCTTTTGGAAAGATGCCTTGAAAGCCTCAAAAAAGCGGCTGACGAAATAATCATTATCCATGACGGCGAATGCAAAGATAAAAGCCTTGAAATCGCCAGACGATTTAAGGCGAGAATATTTGAAAGGCCGGAACGGGGATACATGGAAGCCCATCTGCCTTTTGCCTTTCGCGAGGCCCGGGGTAATTGGATTTTAAGGATTGACGCGGACGAGTATCTCTCGCCCGAGCTGGCCGACAGTTTAAGAAGTCTAGCCGCGGCCGATTTTTCAGCTTACAGTTTTTTTTGGCCGCTTTGGGACGGAAAAAAGGAAATTACGTCCCGCTGGCCGGAGAAAACCTGCTTTTTTAAAAAGAGCGCCGTTTCTTTTATCGCCGTGCCGCACGCTTATATCCGGGTCGCCGGCAAGACCGCCAAATCCAGTTTTACCTTGCGCCACCGTCCGGATTACGATAACCTGAGCCTGGCGGTTTTTAAAAACAAATGGCTTAAGTGGGCCGGACTGCAGGCAAAAATTTATTTAAAAGATTTTTCAGAAATTGAAAAATTCAACTGTCAGGATATGGACTGGCCGCTTAAGATAATGATTAGAAAAAAATTCTCAATATTACTTTTGCCCGTTGAATTTATTTTGGTCTTTGCCGATAGCCTCCTTGACGGCGGCCTGAAAGAGGGATGGGTCGGCGTAAAAACCGCTTTTTTCCGGGGGCTTTACCGGGCGGCGGTTAACTGCCGGATATTCGCCGAAAAGAGGCGTCTAAAAAAATAAAAACGCCATTAAAACAACTTTGAAACAAATTTAACATGGACTTATCAATAATCATTGTTTCTTGGAACGTAGCGGAAAAACTAAGGGAAAACCTGGCTGCCTTGTTCAAAAGCCGGGCTGATTTTTCGTTTGAGGTTTTTGTCGTGGATAATAATTCTTCCGACGGTTCGGCTGAGATGGTGAAAAGTGAATTTCCGCGGGCGGATTTAATTGCTAACAGCCATAACGCGGGGTTTGCCAAAGCTAATAACCAGGCCCTCCGCGAGGCTAAAGGCAATTATGTCCTCTTATTAAATCCAGACATGAAAGTTTTCCCCGACACCCTCGCTAAAATGCTGAAATGGATGAAAGAAAATCCTAAAGCCGCGGTCGCCGGCTGTCGCCTGGTTGGTAAAAAAGGTAACACGGTAAAACACGTCCGGCGCTTTCCAAAATTAAGCGACCAGTTAGCCATCGTTTTAAAACTTCCACATATTTTTAAAAATATCTTAAGAGAATATTTAAGGGAAGATTTTGATTATACGCGGGCGGCAAGAGTTGATTCAATCCGCGGCGGATTTTTTATGATTAACCGGGAGGCGGCGGAAAAACTTGGCCGCCGGACGGCGGAAGGGATTGAGAAAGAGTCCGCCAATCCAACCCTGCCTTTTTTAGACGAGCGTTATTTTCTCTGGTTTGAAGAAGTGGATTACTGCCAACAGATTAAAGCGGCCGGCGGCGAAGTCTGGTTTGCGCCGGCGGCCGAATGCGTTGATTATGTCGGGCAGAGTTTTAAGCTTTTAAGGAGGGGAGCCGCTCAAGGTTACTTCCGCGACTCAATGCTAAAATATTTTAAAAAATGGCGCCCGGTCTGGCAATACTGGATTCTTAAAATCGTCTGGCCGGCCGGACAGCTTTTAACCGCAATCGGCGAATTTCTAAACATCAAGACTGGAGGAAAAACATAATGAAAAAAGTTGGAATTATCATAGTTAACTACAAAAATTACGCGAATAAATTTCTGGCTGAATGCCGGGAAAGTTTGCGCGCGCAAAGCTATCCAAAGGAACTTACCCGAATCTATATTATTGATAACGCGTCAACCGGCGAAACCCGGCGTTTTCTGGCGGAAAATTATCCCGAAGCCGCGGTCATGCCGAGAGATGATGGCAATTACGCCGCCGCCAACAACACTGGGATTAAGAAGGCCCTTCAAGACGGCCGTGAACTCATCGTGATCGCCAACATGGACGTAAAATTTGACCGGGACTGGCTTAGAGAGCTGGTAAGCGCGGTCTCTGCTCAGCGTTCAACCGGTATTGCCCAGTCAAAAATTTTATTATATCCTGAAAAAGACGGGGATAGGTTAAAGATTAACAGCCTGGGCAATGTTATCCATTATTTGGGTTTCGGATTCACTTCCGGCTACAACCAGCCAGACGAAGAAATTGAAGGGTTGCCGGAAATCGCCGGCTACGCGAGCGGCTGTTCGTTCATAATAAAGAAAGAAGTCCTGGAAAAAATCAACGGCTACGACGAGGAATTTTACATGTACCACGACGACATGGAAATAAGCCTTAAAGTGAGGCTCGCGGACTGGAAAATTATCCTCGCGCCAAAATCGGTTGTTTACCATAAATATGAATTTTCCCGGAGCGTTAAAATGCTCTATTTCATGGAAAGAAACCGGTATCTCGTGATGCTTATTTTTTACAGGCTGCCGACTATTTTGCTAATTTTTCCCGCGCTGGTTCTCATGGATCTTGGGATGCTATTATATTCCATTCCCGGCGGCTGGCTTAAAACCAAACTGGCGGTTTACCGGTATTTCCTGAATGCCAAAAGCTGGAAAAAAATTATATCGGAAAGAAAACGCGTCCGAAGTTTGAGGACAATAGGCGACAGACAACTAATTAATAATTATAAAGGCCGGGTATTATTTCAGGAGATTGACAACCCGGTATTAAAATATATCGCCAATCCTTTATTTAATCTTTACTGGAACATTGTTAAAAATATTATTTTTTGGTAACCATGTCCGCGTCGCCAACCCGTTTTTTTTGTTTGAAAATTGTCCGCCCGAGGCGGATCCGCCTTTGGCGGAGAATTTGGCGATTGAAAATTATCTAAATATGGATCTGAGTATAATCATCGTCAACTACAAAAACCTCGTAAAAACCCGCAAATGCCTTGAGGCGATCAGCGCTTCGGACTTTGACGGTTTGAGCCATGAGGTTATTGTCGTGGATAACGCCTCCGGCGACTATGTTGACGCCTTGAAAAAAGATTTTCCTTACGTTAAGATTATCAAATCACCGGATAATCCCGGAATGGGAGAAGGAAATAATTTAGGCATGAAAAATGCTTACGGCAATTTCTTCTTAATCCTTAACCCCGACACTTACGTTGAAAAAAACACCATCAAAATATTATTCCAACACATGGAAAATAATCCCCGGGCGGGAGTTATTGGGCCGAAACTTCTTAATCCAGACGGCAGCCTCCAGTATTCCTGCCTGCGTTTTCCCAAAATTTACCTTCCCGTCATGCGGCGCACTTTTCTCGGCAAATTATTTAAGGCCGAATTAAACCGGTTTATGATGGCTGATTTTGACCATGATGAGGTAAAAGAAGTTGACTGGATGCTTGGCTCGGCCCTGATGATTAGGAGAAGCGTATTGAGCAAGATCGGGCCGGCTTTTGATAAAAGATTTTTTATGTTTTTTGAGGATACTGACCTTTGCCGGAGAGTCAAAGCCGCCGGGTTCGCGGTCACGTACATTCCGCCGGCGGTCGCGGTTCATGACCACGCCCGGTCAAGCGCCAAAGGATTATGGTTTATCGCGCCTTTTACCAATAAACTGGCCCGGGCGCATATCGCGTCCTGGATTAAATATTTTTGGAAATGGAAATAATCCACAAATTAACAAACCCGCGAATCAACGAATTAACAACGAATCTACGAATAAATTAAAAAATATATTTGTAGATTTGTAAATGATTTGTTGATTTGTGGGTAAATTAAGGTGTTTAGACCAAGTTTTTTTCATTATTATTTATACTATTTTTAATGCATAAATGCGGTTAACTATGAAAAAAATCAAGAAAGCCATCGTGGCGGTCGCCGGTTCGGGGACGCGGTTCCTTCCGGCCACTAAAGCCATGCCTAAGGAAATGCTTCCCATCGTGGATAAGCCGATTATCCAGCTCGTGGTTGAGGAATTGGTGGAAGCCGGAATAGAGGACATAATCCTCGTTACCAAATGGGATAAGAAGCCTTTGGAAGATCATTTTGACAAAGCCTGGGCGCTGGAGAATGAGTTAAAAAAATCAGGCAAGGAAAAAATGTACCGGGAAATTAAGAACATTTCCGAAATGGCCAATTTTATTTATGTCCGCCAAAAAGGCCCTTACGGCAACGGGACGCCAATTCTCTCGGCCGCCAGCCTGGTTCGCGACGAACCATTCGTCCATGTCTGGGGGGATGATCTCGTTAAATCAAAAGTATCATTTACCAAGCAGATGGTGGATGATTACGCTCTGCACGGCTGTCCCATGATCGGGGTGCAGGAAGTGCCGGAATGCGAAACTTCCCGCTACGGCATTGTTAAGCTGAAAGATAAGACCATGGAAATTGAAGATATTATTGAAAAGCCGGAACCGGGAAAATCGCCCTCCTGCCTCGCTGATTTTGGGCGGATGATTTTAAACCAGGAAATTATAGACATCCTTCGGAAAATCCCGCTCGGGAAAGACGGCGAACTCTGGACCGTTGACGCTATCCGCGAATACGTCCGGCAAGGCAATAAGTTCATGGCGAAAAAAATCATTGACGGCGAATGGCTTACTACCGGCGACCCGCTGAATTACCTTAAGGCTGTAGTTAAGTACGCCGTGGACAGGGAAGACATCGGCCAGGATTTCCGGGCGTTTGCCAAAGGAATTATAAATTAACATCCGGCGAGATAAAAAAGCAGGGAACAAAATTTTTTGTTCCCTGCTTTTTTCGCCTGAAAAACTATCTTATCATTAATTTATATATCCCGTTCGCGCCCTTATCTGAACCGAAAAAATAAATTGCTTCTCCGCCGTCGTCCAGAGCCGGAGAGGAAACAAAATCCATTTTCGCGAGCGTTGTGACTTTTCTCTCGCTACCAGAAAGCTCCAGCATGTTAATTGAATCAGGAGAGGTAAAAATTATGAATTTACCGTCCGGATGCCAGATCAGGTCTTTTACTTCCTGGCTTAGGCGGGTAAGGAGTTCGCGGCCGGCACCGCCGGATCCGGCTTTCCAGATCTCAAAATCATTGGCGAAAAAAAAATTATTACCGTCAATCCGGCTGACTTTCGCGGCATTATTTATGATTTCTTTTATTGGCGAAAAAGCGGTCGGGTCAATCAGGTAAAGGATTTTACGGTTTTTATCCAAAAGGCTTATGAGGCTGTTTCCGGCGTCAATAAATTCATAAGCCTGGGAAAAAGGCAGTTCTATGCTCCGTTCGGTTTTCGCGTCTTTGATATTCCAGATATTTAAGAATACTTTGCTGGAAATACGGCTAGCATAAGCGAGACGGTCCCCGAAAACAGAAAAATCTTCCGCCTCGCCGTTAATTTTAACCAGGCTTTCGGCGTCTTTCCGATCCGGGGCAATCCGGTAAATTTCGCCCGACCTTAAAAAATAAATATTTTCCTGGTTCGCGCCGTCAAATTTTATCAGCCCATAATCTTTCACTAATATCGGCGCGAGATCAACGCCCGTCCAGCCAGCGGCCGCGCTGAAAAGTTTTTCTCTGATCACGGCCGCACTGCCGTCAGCCGCCCAAACGGCTTTTTCGGTTCCGGCCGCTCCGCCCAATCCGGATGTTGCTTTATTGCCGATGGAAAATATTTCTCCGCCTTTTTCGGCCGCGTAAAAATAATTTTTGCCATCGGGCGATAAAGAAGCTGAACTGCCAGACGACGCGGCCATGAGCAGGGGCAAATCTTTCCTTATAAGCACCACGCCCTCAAAATTAGCCGCCTCGCCGGAACTAATTTTAATTTTTCTTTCCCAGTCCCAGTAACCGGAGAGTTCCAGCTTTACCGCATATTCGCCGGGAAGAAGATTTTTTATTTTGACCGGCGTGGCTATCGGCCGCGCCCCGCCTAAAATTCCCGTCAGTCCGGCGACCGTCCGAAGACTGCCGTTTAAGTAAACCGCCGCGCCTTTGGGGAGGGTTTCAATATTCAGCACCCCGGTTTTTTCCACCCGCCCGGAACTAAGGTTTAATTTATAGCCGGCCGCGTAAAGCATAACCAGCGGGGTGATCACGAGGAATGACGTTATAAATGATATAAATAGTATCTTTCTCAGTCTGCTGGACATGAATAATAAATCAAAAATTATCAATAATCAATTACCAATGATCAATGAATTTCCAATTATCAATTTTTCAATTTAAAAATTGCATCATTGTAAAATTGAAAATTCATTGAAAATTGATCATTGATAATTGGTAATTATCTTCTCATTATTAATTTCTTATGTTAATTCATCGGTTAAATTCCTATTCTATCCTCTTTATGTCAGCTCCGAGTTTATTAAGGCGGCCGACAATATCTTCGTATCCGCGTTCAATGGAATAGGAATTCCGGAGCACTGACTGTCCGCGGGCGGCAAGCATGGCGATAAGTAAATTTATAGACGGCCGGAGCGCCGGGGGGCTGATTATTTCCGCCGGCTTGAGCTCGGTCGGGCCGGTAACGGCAACCCGGTGCGGATCGTAAAGCGCCACGTCGGCGCCGAGCTTATTCAACTCGGTGTAATAGATCGCCCGGTTTTCGTAAATCCAGTCATGCACCAGGGTTTTCCCTTCAGCCTGGGTTAAAATCGGGACAAAAAGCGGCAGGTTGTCAATATTTAAACCCGGATAAGGGAGCGGATGGATTTTGTCCGGCAATGCTAGAAGCCGGGAGGGGATGACCTCAATATCAACGAGGTCAAAATATCCATTCTCGGATTTGTAAATTTTTGAGATTTTTAATTTTTGGCCCATAACCCGGAGTTTTTCAATTTCCAGCCTTAAAAAATCAATCGGACAGCGCGTTATTTTAATCCGGGATTTTGTCGTTATGGCTATGGAAATAAAAGCCATGGATTCAACCGGGTCGGGCATAACCGGATAATTTTCCACCGGCGCTAATTTTTTCACTCCGGAAATTACGAGCTTGTTGGTGCCGATACCGGAAATGGAGGCCCCGGCCGCGGAAAGGAAGCAACATAAATCCTGCACCATGTAATTGGACGAAGCAAAATAAATTTCCGTTTTTTTACTCCCGAGGATCGCGGCGAAAATCGTATTTTCCGTGGCCGTATCGCCGGTCTCGTGCATGGTTACCGAGCTGTCGCGCGGTTTTAATTTAACAACCTCGTATCGGCAGCCGCTATCTTTTATAGCAAAGCCCATCTGTTCCATGGCGAGCTTATAGGGGTTAACCGTCCTTTTCCCGAGCTTACAACCAGAACCTTTAGGCAGGCTGAAGCGGTCAAAAAGCGGTGAAAGCGACCCCATGAGAAGCAGAGCCGCCCGGGTTTTCGCGAATGACTCCTGGTTTAAATTTTTCAGGCTGATTTTCCCGCCATTCACGATTTCCAGCTCATGGGCGCCGATCCATTTTATTTTCAGGTCGATTGATTTAAGGGTTTCAACCATCCTCTTTACTTCTTCAATAACCGGAACATTAACCAAGGTTGTACGTCCTGGAATCATCGGCATAGCCGCGAGAATCGCTACAGCCGAATTTTTCGCCGAATTGGTCGCGACCGTCCCTTTTAATCTTTTTCCCCCGTTTATAACGTAGTTTGACATAATTCAATCAATTACGAATTAAGAATTATAAATTAAAAGACGTCAAAATTCCTAACCCGCGATCGAAATAGCTGAATAATTATACCTTACCTAAAATCAGAACATTTTTCAAGGCTCAGGACAAACTCTGTTATTCATTATTCATAATTAATCATTCATCTCAGGCTTTGACTTTCGGCTTAAAAATGGTAATCTTAATTAATAGTTTAAGGCTTAAATATGAAAAATTCCAAATACGCGGTCGCGTTTTTTATTATCCTGGCGGGCCTTTGGGTCGGCGCGGCAAAGGCGAACAGCTTGCCGGACGAGGATCGGGACATGGTTCCGGACCAGGATGAAATTAACCTGTATAAAACCGACTCTAAAAATCCAGATACTGACGCTGACGGCTACAGCGACTGGGTTGAACTGACGAGCGGTTTTTCGCCGCACTCCGCCAAGAAGAAACTTGAAGAAAATGACCTTGACGCTGACGGCTTAAACGACAGTCTGGAATTAAAATTCCATACTATCCTTGATAATCCGGATACGGACGCTGACGGTCTTTCGGACGGCGAGGAAATTAAAACCGGTTTTAACCCTTTGGATCCGAATCCTGAAGCAAAGCTCGCGAAAAGGATTGAAATTGATTCCGGCCGGACGCAAACTTTAAGCTATTTTTTAGGAGGAGTGAGGCTCGGAAAATTCCAAGTCTCAACCGGCAAACCTTCCATGCCCACGCCAAAAGGCGAATTCCTTATCAGTTCAAAAATTGAAAAAGCCTGGTCGCGGTCTTACGGGCTTTGGATGCCTTATTGGCTCGGCATGGGACGTTTCGGCATCCATGAACTGCCCGTCTGGCCCGGAGGCTACCGGGAAGGAGAAGACCATCTCGGCAAACCAGTTTCCCATGGCTGTATCCGCCTCGGCATCGGCCCGGCTAAAACGCTATATGACTGGACCGAACCTGGCACCAAAGTGAGTATTTATTAATTAATAGCGCGCAGCAGGATCAATACATGTTCCTGCTATGTAATAATACGAATATGAAAGAAAAAATTGAAAAAGCTCTGGATCAAATTAGGCCTATGCTCCAAGCCGACGGCGGAGACGTCCGCTTCGTAAGCTTTGACGAGAAAACTGGTAAGCTTAAAATTGAACTCATGGGCGCCTGCTCCCATTGCCCGATGTCGCACATAACCTTGACGCAGGGAATAGAAGAAACCATAAAAAAAGAAGTTCCGGAAGTAAAAGAAATAGAAGCCATATAATGGCAAATTCCAAAATACAAATTCCACCCGCCCGAACGCATCAGACGGGCGGGAATTCCAAAAATTCTTTGGAGCTTGGGTTTTGAAATTTGGAATTTACGCTATGCGTAAATACTACATCATCTTCAAAAATTCCATCCAGGCCAACCTGGCTTACCGTTTTAATACGTTCGCTTTTTTATTTGCCGAGGCATTCTCTTTTATTATAATGTTTTATCTTTTTTTCTCCATTTACGCCCAAGGGAAAAAAATGGGGAACTATAGCCTCTCCGGCCTGGTAATTTATTTCGCCCTGACCAAATTAATCACCGTCACCCTGCTTTACGACAATTTCGGATTTACCGTGAGGGATGAAATAATGGAAGGCCGGATTGTTGAATATCTCGTAAAGCCGATCGGCTACATGCTAAAATCCTTTTCCCTTAAAATGGGCAATATAGCTTTCCGCCTTCTGCCTTTTATTGTTTTTTTCGCGCCGTTATACTTTTTTTCCGGCCGGCCGCTTAACCCGGCCTCAGCTTTTTACGTTTTGATATTTTTTTTAATCGGATCTTTAATTAGTTTTTTTATTTTTTACATCGTCGGCATCGCATCTTTTTTTCTCGGGGAAATAGTCGGGTTTAATTTTCTTTTTCTGAACATCATTTATTTTTTTTCCGGCGGCGCGGTTCCGATTGACCTTTTTCCCGAAAACATCCGAGCCATCATCAATTTTTTTCCTTTTAAATTAATCGGTTTTGTCCCGGTCTCCATAATTACCGGCAATTACGACCTTGCTTTGGCTCCGGGAGAAATTTTATCCGGGATAATCTGGGTTTTAATTTTTTACGTTTTGGCGAAAATATTATTCGCGTCGGGCGTTAAGCGGCTTGAAGCTTACGGCGGCTGAAACTTATGCGGAGATACTTTAAAATCTGGAGAATCCACGTCCGGGCGGCTTTTATGCAAAGGATGGCTTACCGCTTTAACTTTTTTTTAATCGCGATCGCCGTAATAATCCACGCCGGCATAACCGTTATTTTTTTTCGGGTCTTATTCGGATACGTGAATAATATCGCGGGCTGGACCTTTGACCAGTCCATGGTTATCGTCGGCTCGTTCCTTCTCGTTGACGGCCTGATCTGGACTACCTGCGCCCAGCTCACCGGAATCCCGAAGCATATAAAACTCGGGACGCTTGACGGCCTCATCGTCAAACCCATAAGCACACAATTTCTAGTCAGCGTTTTTCGAGCCGACCCTGAAGACTGGGGCCGGGTCGCGACCGCGCTTTTCCTTCTAACCAATAGCGCCATCCGGCTTAACTACGGTTCGGCGGAAATTTTTTCGCGCCTGCCTTTTTATCTTATTGCCATAGCCTGCGCTTGCGTGATAACTTACAGTATCGTCGCGTTTACGAGATGCCTTTCTTTCTGGTTCGTTGAAGCCGGCGGAACCTGGTATATCTGCGAGAATATCATCCGTTCGGCCGGCTATCCCACGGATATTTACAGCCATGTTTTTGTCCGCCTGATTTTTTCTACCATTATTCCCCTGGCTTTCATGGCGACCGTGCCGGCAAAAATTTTTATCCGCGGCTTTGATTTCTGGCTCATGCTCGCTTCAATCGCCCTGGCCGCCATATTTTTCTACGCCTCCCGGCGATTTTGGAAGTTCGCCCTAAGGCATTATTCTAGCGCCTCTAGCTAAATTTCCCGTAACTCACAACTCATAACTTTATTTGCCAGTCTAAAAGTTAATTTGAGTTATGAGTTATGAGTTACGGGTTGTGAGATATGCGTAAATACCTTACCATCGCCAAAAACAAAACCCAGGCCGAGTTCTCGCACCGGGCTAACGTCTTCGCCTATATCGGCGGCAACATGCTGGATTTATTCGTGCAGGTCGTTATCTGGACGGCGATTTTCAGTTCGGTTTCCGCGGTCGGCGGTTATACGAAAAACGAAATGATCACTTACGTTGTCGTCGGCTGGATTTTCATGTACCTCTCAACCAACTACGGCTATGAAGAATACATAAAAAAGGACGTCCACGAAGGCAAACTTTCAAACTATCTCATCAAGCCGGTTAATTACTTAAGTTATATTTCTTTCCATTCAATCGGCCGGCTTCTTTTCGCTTTCTCTATTATCCTTCTTCAGGCTTTATTCTTTATTTTATTTTTTCGCGAGACGCTTATTTTCAGCCTGAATCCGGCCGGAGTGATAATTTTTATCTTGATGTTTATTTTTTCCTACGCCATAAAATTTTCCATCTCGGTTATTATCGGTTTTATGTCATTCTGGGCTTCTGACGTATCAGGCCTTTATTTCGCCTTAAATATCTTAAACCGTTTTTTATCCGGCGCTTTTTTTCCTATCGCTTTTCTTCCGCCCCTGGCCGCGAAGTTAAGTTATTTTTTTCCGTTCACTTACACCTATTTCCTTCCAATCCAGTTTTATCTCGGAAAAAACTCTTTGGCCGACGGAGCGTTGATATTAGCCGGCCAGGCGTTATGGATTATTATTTTGTACATAATTATAAAATTCGTCTGGAAAAAAGGAATATATAAATATGAAGGCACGGGAATATAAAGAACTACGTAACATGGAACACATAACACATAACATTTTTTGTTCCATGTTCCATGTTATATGTTATGAAAAAATACCTCGCTATCACCAAAATTGAAATGTCGCGCCAGCTTACGCACCGCTTTAACGTCTTAAGCTACCGGGTCGGAAACCTGATTGAAGTCCTGATCCCGCTTATAATCTGGACCGTCGCTTTCCGCTCCGCTGACGTGATCAAAGGCTACACTTACGATGAAATGGTCACCTACGTCGTTGTCGGCTGGCTTATACTTTACCTTACCGCGAGCTACGGCTTTGAAAGGGTACTCGCGCTTTTAATTTACGATGGCACGCTTTCGCAGTTCATAACCAAGCCGATCAGTTTTCTTCGCTACGCTTTTACCCTTGGATTCAGCCGCTCGCTCTTAGCAATTCTTCTTTCGCTCGCCATCCAGGCCGGAGTGATATTCATCGCCCGGGACCATATTGTCTTCCGGGCCGGACTCCTTGATGCCCTGATTCTGATATTAATGGTCGCCATGGCCGTTGTCATCCGGCTTTTTTATTCCATTTTAATCAGCCTCGCCGCTTTTTGGACTGACGAAATTTCGGGCGCCGACTTTACCGCCTCGTCCATTATTAAATTCTTTTCCGGCGCTTTTTTTCCAATCAATCTTCTGCCGGCCTTTTTCATGAACTTTTCTTTAGCCACGCCGTTCATTTATACCTATTATTTTCCGGTTCAGATTGTTCTTGGCAAAGTAAGCGCCCGCCAGGCCGCGGAGGGCCTTATCGCCGAGCTATTATGGATTTTTATTATGTATGCTATCATAAAAATAGTCTGGCGCGCGGGACTGAAAAAATATGAAAGCGTGGGAATTTAATTAATGCAAAATGTAAATATCAAAATGTAAAATGACAAATCAAAATTTTAAAATTATTTTGTCGTCATCCTGAGCGTAGCGAAGGATCCCGTGAATAGAGCTATTACCACGAGATTCTTCGGCCTTCGGCCTCAGAATGACGAATTATTTTTGATTTTTTCATTTTTAATTACTTATGCCGATTATTTCCGTAAAAAATCTCAGTAAAACCTACGAGTACTATAAAAAAAGCCCGGGTCTTTGGGCCTCGGTTAAGGGCTTGTTCGCGCGGGAAAAACTTTTTACCAAAGCGGTAAAAGATATTAGTTTTACGATTGACGAAGGCGAGCTGGTCGGGTTTTTAGGCCCCAACGGGGCGGGGAAGACAACGACCCTAAAAATGCTCTCGGGAATTTTGTATCCTACTTCTGGCGAGGCGGGCGTCATGGGTCATACGCCCTGGAAACGCGAAAAAGAATACCAAAAACAATTCGCCCTGGTCATGGGCCAGAAAAACCAGCTTTGGTGGGATTTGCCGGCCATGGAAAGTTTTATTTTAAACAAGGAAATTTACGAGGTATCAGACAAAGATTTTAAATACAACCTTGACGAACTGATTGAGCTTTTAGGCATAAAAGACATCCTGGACATCCAGGTCAGAAAACTTAGCTTAGGCCAGAGAATGAAGTGCGAGCTTACGGCCGCGCTTTTACATAAGCCCCGCGTTTTATACCTTGACGAACCAACCATCGGGCTGGACGTAATAGCTCAGAAAAATATCCGCGACTTCATAAAAAAGTACAACCGGGAAAATAAAACTACAATCATGCTAACGTCCCATTACATGGAAGATATAAAAGAGCTCTGCGGCCGGGTAATCATCATTGACCGGGGAACGATAGTTTACGACGGCGGGCTTGATTCGCTGATTACTAAATACGCGCCCTACAAGGAATTAAATATCACCTTTAACGGCGAAGGTGTAAAAAGGGAAGTAATAAAAAAATTCGGCCAGGTGGCAAAATACGAGCCGTACGCCGTTACCCTTAAAGTGGACCGGGAAAAGGTAAAAGACGCAGCGCAAAAAATTCTAGCTTCCGACCTGCCGGTGGACGATATTATGATTGACGAGGTTGACGTTGACGACGTGATAAGGCGGATGTTTGGCCAAAAATATAACACGTAATATGTAACATAAAACAAATTCTTATGTACTATACCAAGGGCTTTCCGGCCGGGAAAGCTTATGTCCTTGAAATAAACGCCGGATTTTTAAAAACCAATAATCTCAAAATCAATGACATCGCTAAAATCAATCTTCGCCGCTAATAAAATCGCCGCCATTCTCATTTTAATTTTCTTGGCCGAATATTTTTCCTTGGCCTGCTACTTTATTTCGGTTTTGGAACCATTTTTTTTCGGCCTCATTATTATCCTCGCGCTGGCGTTATCGGTAAAAAATTTAAGGCTGGGAATTTTTATACTGCTCACCGAGCTTTTCATCGGTTCCAAAGGCTATCTATTCTTCTTTGATTTTGGAGAAAAAACCGTTTCCATCCGCATCGCCCTCTTTGGCGCCGTCATGGCAGTCTGGTTTTTTAAAAAAATCATCGGACTAATAAAAGAGAAAAAAATAACGCTTAATCTTCCGACCTTTAGAGAAAATGCTGATTTGCTCATCTTCTTCGCCCTCATCGCCATGGGCTTCTTAAACGGCCTTTATAACCGAAACGGAGCCGGGAATATTTTTTACGATTTTAACGGCTGGCTTTATTTTCTAATCGCCCTGCCGCTTCTTGATACGCTGAAAAAAACCGATTTAAAAATTATCAGGAACATTTTTATCGCGTCCGTTGCTTTTATCGGCCTAAAAACCCTGATTTTTCTTTATATCTTTTCCCATTTTTCCGCCTGGGACGTTTATCCTTATTACCGCTGGCTCCGCGATACCGGAGTCGGGGAGATTACCCTGATGCCGAACGGATTTTACCGGATTTTTTTCCAGTCGCAGATTTTCGCTTTGGCCGGAATCTTTATCTTCTTAACTTCACTCCTGCCAAAATTGAATTCCATAACCGAAAAAAGCGCGAGCATCCTTTTAAACCTGAAGCTTTTTATAAAAGAAAACTATCTTCTGTTATCCACTGTCTGCTGTCTTTTGTCTTCCGTCCTAATCTCTTTTTCCCGAAGCTATTTTGTCGGCTTAGCGGTCGGAATCGCGTTAATCATCTTCCTGGCCGTTTTTTCTTACGATTGGAAAATGTTTTTTAAAACCCTGTCCGCGCTCGCGCTAATCGGAGCCGGAAGCCTTATTATTGTTTTGCTGGTCGCCAAATTTCCTTTTCCGAGGGTTACGGCTAAATTCAGCGCCTCGTCCTTAGCCGACCGGGCCACCGAGCTTTCCGGGGAAGCCGGCGCCAGTTCGCGCTGGGCACTTCTTCCTCCACTTTGGAAAGAAATAAAATCCTCGCCAATTTTTGGTAAAGGGTTCGGCGCTACGGTTACTTATAAGTCAGGCGATCCGCGAGTGCTTCTAACCTCGCCGGACGGGGCTTATACGACTTACGCTTTTGAATGGGGCTGGCTGGATATCTGGCTTAAAATCGGCCTTCTTGGCCTTTTAGCCTATATAATTCTCATCCTTAGAGTTTCGCTTCAGGCCTTTCGTTCGCTCAAAAGCCCGGCCAAGGCTTATGAAAAATATAAATACCAAAACGCCGGAATTATCATCGGGCTTTTATTAATTTGCGCCGTCAGTGTCTTTTCTCCTTACATGAACCACCCTTTAGGCATCGGCTATTTAATCCTCGCGCTGGTTTTCACCCATCTTAGCCAGAAAGATAATAAAGTCCAAGATGAAAGAGAACAAAATTTGCATATTTCATGATTTCGTTGTATATTACACTAAACTTATAATATTCGCTTAACGTGGAACGCATAACGCGTAACGATTTTCTTCTAAACGGTTTAATTCGTTACGCGTTCCACGTTACGCGTTATGCGTAAATTATGTCTGACCAAATTATTACTCCCGAAGGCTATAATAAGCTTAAACAGGAGCTTAACAACCTCGTTAACGTCCGGCGGCGCGAGATTGCCGAGCGGATTGAAAAAGCCAAAGAGCTCGGAGACCTATCTGAAAACGCCGAATACACCGACGCGAAGGAAGCCCAGGCTTTTAACGAAGGCCGGATCCAGGAAATCCAGTCCATCCTGAAAAATTATACCGTCGTCGCTAACGGCGGCCAAAAGGGAATTGTGAGCATGGGTTCGCGAGTCACGGTAAAAGTTGAAGGCAAAACCAAAATTTATTCCATAGTATCATTTAACGAAGTTGATCCGGCTGAAGGAAAAATTTCCAACGAGTCGCCCCTGGGACACGCGTTTTTAGGCCACAAAAAAGGCGACCGAATAAAGGTAGAAACGCCGAGAGGGGAGACTGAATACGAGATTGTGAAGATTGAATAGACTCCCTATCTGTCATCCTGAGGCCGATTAGGCCGAAGGATCTAATAATGGATGAGGGTGTTATAATTATCACATCCGTAGATCCCCGCCCGACTGAACGTCGTTCGGGCGAGGTCGGTTCGGGCGGGCTTCCTCCCTGCGGTCGTCAGGATGACAAAAAACAGTTTTGTCCTTTTAAATTGCCGGCAGTTAAAAGTTCTTTAGACGGTTTTGCTGATATTTGTCATTCCCATCCCGTGTCAACGCACGGGATAAACTTCAACGGGAATCCAAGATTATAACGCTGGGATGTGGTTTGCTAGATTACAAGCATTATCATCTCCTAACCCTGGATTCCGGCTCGCTGGCCGGAATGACAAAATAATTTATCCTCAAAATTGTCTGAGGAACTTTTTAAAAAAACATTTTTACCCGGAAAGGGGGTGATGGAAATGACGGCGAAGTGGATTTTGGCGGCTGTTCTGGCCGCCTTTGCTTTTTTAGCAGTCGCCTTTACTCTCTACGGAGAGTGGAGGCGTCGGCGGGGAGCGACCCCGCCGGCGGAGCTGGAAAGATGGCGAGAGGGCAACCGGGCAGCCCTCGACGCCCTGGGCGAGAAGCAGAGGGTTAAAGAAAAAACCCTTTGCGAAATCGCCTTCGGCGAGCTCCAAAAGGAACTCGCCGAACCAGCTCAGGGGCAAGGCCGTCCTCAGAGGACGGCCAGACAATGACGCCAATAACCCGCGCGCGGTTGAGCGCGCCAACAACCCGGCCTATTTTCCACCACAGGCCGGTTTTTTTTGACTTTTGGGGTAAAATGGGGTAAGTTTAGAGTAGTTATTTTGAATTACAAAACGTCATCCTGAGCGAAGCGAAGGATCTCGTGTTTAGCGGAAATACCACGGGATTCTTCGGCTTTCGGCCTCAGAATGACGGAGTAAAAAAGATGTTTTGTAATTTAAAGTAGTCAGACATTCACTTTTTATGATCTGTTTATTATTTACTGTTTACTATTGTCTATTTACTTTTTACTAACTTATGCCTGAAAAAATAAGCGAACGAAGCGACCGGATTAAAAAACTGGAAGAACTGCGAAAAATCGGAGTTAATCCTTACCCTTCGCGGGTTAAACGCACGCATGCCGTAAAAGAAGTTTTTGACGGATTTAAAGAACTGGCGAAAAACGAGACCGAGATCGCCCTAACCGGGCGCCTCCGGGCCATCCGCTCGCACGGCAACCTCACTTTCGCGCATCTGGAGGACGGTAGCGGAAAAATCCAGATCGCCCTCTCAAAAAAAGATACCGGACCGGAAAGCTACAAAAATTTTATCAAACTTATTGATATCGGCGACTTTATTTCGGTCGTTGGGACGGCTTTCGTTACCCATAAAGGCGAAAAATCGCTCATGGCCGCGGAATGGAATATAATTTCAAAGGCGCTCCGGCCTTTGCCCGATAAATATGCCGGCTTTAAGGATGAAGAGGAACGCTTCCGCAAAAGATACATGGATATCCTTTTTAACCCTGAAACACGCGACATGGTGGAAAAACGGGCGAGGTTCTGGCAGGCAGTAAGGGCTTTTTTTATTGAACGCGGCTTTCTTGAAGTTGAAACCCCGGTTTTAGAAACGACGACCGGCGGCGCCGACGCCCGGCCGTTTATAACGCATCATAACGCTTTGGACATGGACGTATACTTAAGAATTTCCATGGGCGAACTTTGGCAGAAACGCCTCTTAGTCGCCGGCTTTGAAAAAACTTTTGAAATCGGCCGCCAATTTCGCAACGAAGGCATGGACGCCGAACACCTGCAGGATTATACCCAGATGGAATTTTACCAGGCTTACGCCGATTACGAAGCCGGCATGGAAACTGTTGAAGAACTTATTAAATTTACAGCCGATAAAACTTTCGGGGCGCTTAAATTTAAAATCAACGGTTTTGAAATTGACCTCGGAAAAAAATGGGAACGCTACGATTATCGCGAGACCATCTTAAAGTTTACCGGCGTTGACGTCCTTTCAGCGGATATGGAAACGATTGAAAAAAAGTTAAAAGAGCTCAAAGTCAAATACGATAAAAAAGGCTTTAATATCACCCGGGCCATAGACAACCTTTGGAAATACTGCCGGAAAAAAATCGCCGGCCCCGGCTTTCTCATTAACCTGCCGATAACCGTGAGCCCGCTGGCGAAAAAATCGGAAAATGACTCCCGGACTGTTGAGCGGTTCCAGGTTTTAATCGCCGGCTCTGAACTCGGCAACGGCTATTCGGAATTAAACGACCCGTTGGATCAGTCGCAAAGATTTTGCGAGCAGGCAAAGCTTAGGGCTGCCGGAGACGAAGAAGCGCAGATGTACGACGAGGATTTTGTTGAAGCTTTAGAATACGGCATGCCCCCGGCCTGCGGGTTCGGCATGTCCGAGCGGGTATTCGCGTTTTTAATGGATAAATCCATGCGCGAAACCCAAATTTTCCCCTTAATGAAACCAAAAATCATCCCCACGGCGGAAAAATAAACTTACAAATCCACGAATCTTTTTACCAGCCTCGCCTAGCGCGGGTCTAGGCGGGCAAACACACAAATATAAAGCTAATACGCGAATGGACGCGAATAACATTTACATTTGTCATCCTGAGCGAAGTGAAACGAAGCGAAGGATCTACAAATGTGATAAATAATTTAAAGGTTATTTTAGAGGCAAAATTATTTCTTAGATTGTTTCCTTGCCTGATTATCGCAGCCGCAGATCCTTCCTCCCTTCGGTCGTCAGGATGACAAAAAAATATGGATATTTTAAAATTAGGGATAGACTATAGCAAGGCTCTAAGCCTTGTTGACGAACATATTACTGATAAAATCACCAGGCTTCACCTTATTGAATCCGAAGCGATTATGCGCGCCCTGGCTCGGAATTTTAAGGAAGACGAAGAGAAATGGGGTATTGTCGGGCTTTTGCATGACATTGACTGGGATTTAACGAAAAATAATACCAAAGAGCATTGCGTTAAATGTGTTCAGATTTTAAAAGACGCCGGAGCGACTGATTTTTTAATTGACACAATCGTCTCACACGGCTGGGGCATTGAAGCTTGCGGCGCGGGCATGGATAAAACGCGATCCACTAAGCTTGAGCATTGCTTAGTAGCGGCCGAAACCCTAACCGGACTAATAATCGCCACCGCTTTAATGCAGCCGGACAAAAAATTAGCCAGCGTCAGGCCCGAATCCTTAAGAAAAAAATTTAAGACTAAAGGCTTTGCCGCGAAATGCAACCGCGAGCTTATCATGGAATGCGAAAAATGCGGGCTGACTTTGGATGAATTTCTTAATTTAGGCTTAAAAGCTTTGCAGGATATTTCTGATAAACTAGGATTATAATTTATAATAAAGCTCAATGCTGACTTATTTTTCCGCATTGCGTTAACAAATTTATGCGAAGCGCCGATCTCCGCGAGTCTGCGCGGATAGAAAAAGCTGATCCGCCGATCACCTTTAATAGCCTTGAGGAATTGGCTGTATTTTTACAGGAGAATATAAACGATATAAGCATGGCTTTGACGATTGAAGAAATTGAAAAATACAATAAATCCAAAGGCGAAAAAGAGTATCCAAGATTTCCTGCCGGAAATAGTTTTCCGTACTTAACGACAAACGATTATCGGATTTTTACTATTCAGGATACCGGTCATGACTCATATACTGTTGAGTTTTACGACCATAACGAGGGAAATGCTATGGAAGATGAATGGCTAAAAGAAACTGGACAATTGCAAGAATAATATGTCCAAACAAAAAAAACTGGTGATTTTCCTGGTGACATTTTTTCTTCTGCTCGCCTGGTCAGCCATAAAACCGCATGATTATCTTACCTGGGCGCTTGAAGTTTTTCCGGCGGTTATCGGGGTGGCGATTTTATTGTTGACTTACAAAAAATTCCAGTTCACGACTTTTATTTATTTTCTGATTCTTTTGCATACGATTATTCTTGTGGTCGGCGGCCATTACACCTACGCGCTCAATCCGCTCTTTGAATATATTAAAGAAATTTTTAACCTGAGCCGGAACCATTATGACCGGCTCGGACATTTTGCCCAGGGATTTCTGCCGGCTCTGATCGTGAGAGAAATATTAATCCGCAAATCCCCGCTAAAGGGCGGCGGCTGGCTCTCTTTCACTATTATTTCATTCTGTCTGGCGGTCAGCGCGGTTTATGAACTTATAGAATGGGCTGGAGCGATTATCTTCGGCAGCGGGGCGGACGCCTTTTTAGGAACCCAGGGAGATATTTTTGACACCCAAAAAGACATGCTCATGGCGTTAATCGGCGCGACGCTCGCCTTATTGTTTTTTAGCCGTATGCATGATAAAAAGCTTAAAGCTGAAGGAATGGTTTAATTATGACAATAAAACGCCCGATACCTAAATTAATAACGCCAAAAAACGCCAAAAAAGTCTTTAAGGGGGAAATTTTTGATGTTTACCAGTGGAAGCAGAAAATGTACGACGGGAGTTTCGCGACTTTTGAAAAATTAAAGCGAGCTGATACGGTGCAGGTTATTCCGGTCAGGGAGGATGGAAAAATAATCCTTTTAAAACAATCCCAGCCCGGATTTAGAAAGCCTTGCTGGAGCGTGGCCGGCGGAAGAATTGACGGGAATGAAACGCCTTTAGCCGCGGCAAAAAGGGAACTTTTGGAAGAAACCGGATACAAGGCGGAAAAAATGGAGCTTTGGTTCAGCGTCCAGCCGAACGCGAAAATTGATTACGCGGTTTACGGTTTTATTGCCAAAGGCTGTAAAAATGTTTCCGCCCAAAATCTTGACCCTGGAGAAAAAATATCCTTAGAACCGGTGAGCTTTGAGGAATTTTTAAGAATTACTTTTGAGGAAGGATTTTACGACCCCCAAATCGCCATGATGATTTTAAGAGAAAGCGAAAACTGGAAAGCATGTTTTAAAAATTTAAAATTGATAAAAAAAAGATTTTTAGGCTAGCGGAGACACTTACACCTTTTATAAAAATTTAGCTAATATTTAAAATTAATCAACTTAAACATCTTGATATACCTACGAATCAACAAATCAACAACGAATACACAAATATTGCATTTTTGTGTATTTGTATATTCGTAGTGAATTAGTTGATTCGTGGGTTAATTATATGAAAATCAAAAACATAACTGCCATGGAAATTTTAGACAGCCGGGGCAATCCGACGGTCTTAGCGACGGTTTTTTTAGAAAACGGCATTACTGGAACGGCCGCGGTTCCTTCGGGCGCTTCTACCGGTACTTATGAAGCCGTTGAATTAAGGGACAAAGACAAAGCGCGGTTCGGCGGAAAAGGCGTCTTAACCGCTGTTCACAATATTGAGACAGTAATAAAAGACGCTTTACTCGGAATGGACGCGGGCGACCAGAATGCCATAGACAGGAAAATGATTGAATTGGACGGGACGCCGAATAAATCCCGGCTGGGAGCGAACGCGATTTTAGCCGTGTCTCTTTCAACGTCCCGGGCCGCCGCTCAATCGGAAAATAAACCGCTCTATGAATATTTAACAAAATTCAATCCTAATTTTAACGGCGTTTACCAGATGCCGGTGCCGATGATGAATATCATGAACGGCGGAAAGCACGCTGACTGGGCGACTGACATCCAGGAATTCATGATCATGCCAATCGGAGCGAAAACAATCGCCGATGCCGTTCGGATGGGCGCCGAAGTTTATGGGAACCTGAAAAAAGTTTTAAAAGGAAAAAAAATGAATATCAATGTCGGGGATGAAGGCGGATTCGCCCCGGCGGTGAATTCTAATGAAGAGCCTTTCCAGCTTATTACTGAAGCCGTTTCAGCCGCCGGTTATAACCTTGGCGCGGACATAGTTTTTGCCATTGACCCGGCTTCGTCGGAATTTTTCAAAGACGGGGCATATCAGCTGAACAAAGAAGGGAAAACTTTAAATAGCGGGGAACTGGCTGAATTTTATCTTAACCTGGCGAAAAAGTATCCGATTAAATCCATGGAAGACCATTTTTCCGAAGACGATTGGGACGGCTTTCGCGCTTTTATGGAAAAAACAGAAGGAAAATTTCAGGTGGTCGGCGACGACTTGTACGTAACAAACATAGAGCGGCTGAAGCGGGGGATTGAGGAAAAAACCACCAATTCCATTTTAATCAAAGTCAACCAGATCGGGACGCTATCCGAAGCCATTGACGCTATTCTCATGGCTCGCCGGGCTAATATGACCGCGGTTATTTCGCACCGCTCAGCCGAAACCGAGGATGCCTTTATCGCCGATTTGGCCGTTGCCATGGGCACCGGACAGATTAAAACCGGCGCTCCGGCGAGATCAGAACGAACCGCTAAATACAACCGGCTCATTGCCATTGAAAAAGAACTCGGCGAAAAAGCAATTTACGCGAAATTTCCGTTTTAGCCACACCGTCATCCTGAGGCCGATTAGGCCGAAGGATCCCGTGAATATATAGAAATATGCGAAATACAAAATATGGCTACGTATATATCAACACTAATAAGCGACATACTGTTCTTTATACGGGAGTTACCTCAAGATTATTCGGAAGATCTGGCGAGCATAAAGAAAAACTTAACAAAAGCAGTTTCACATCCAAATACAATGTGGACAAGTTAGTATATTATGAGCATTATGAAAGCATCACCGACGCAATCGCGAGAGAAAAACAGATTAAGGGATATCTGCGGAAGAAAAAAATTGTATTAATTAATAGTCTAAATCCTGAGTGGAAAGATTTAAGCCTGGATTACTAATTATTATTCTGAATAAAGTAAAAGTAGTGAAAAATTCCACATTATTAGCTACTAACACGAGATTCTTCGCTACGCTCAGAATGACGTTGAAAAAATGAAAAAAAAAGTTCTCCTAATCATCTGCGACGGCATGGGCTATAGGGAAGAAAAAGAGCATAACGCCATCGCCCAAGCCGACACTCCCAACCTTGATAAATATTTTAAGGATTATCCTTGGGCGCTTTTAGGCGCTTCAGGCGAAGATATCGGCTTGCCGGCGGGTCAGATGGGAACGTCGGAAGCGAACCACCTTGTCATGGGTTCCGGCCGGATAGTTTACCAAAACCTTTTAAAGATCAATAAGCATATTGAATCCGGGGAACTGAAAAATAACCCGGCCATCCGCGAAGCCCTTGACCATGTAAAAAAATATAAAAGCACCCTGCATATTAAAGGCATGGCTTCGCCCGGCGGAGTGCACGGCCATGTTGATCATGTAAAAGCCATAATTAAAATGGCTAAGGACGCGGGGGTGGAAAAAGTCCAAATCCATCTTTTTACCGACGGCCGGGATACGCCGCCAAGAAGCGCGGTCGCTTACGTTAAAGATCTTGAAGGTTTTATCAAAGAGCGGGGGATAGGGAGGATTGCGACTATCGGCGGGCGCTACTTCGGACTGGACCGCGATTCAAATTATGACCGGATTGAAAAACATTTTCTTCTGCTTACTAAGGCGGGCGGCCTTAAGTTTCCCTCGGCTCTTTCCGCGATTGAGCACGCTTACAAAAATAATTTAGGCGACGAATTTATTGAACCGTCCGTAATTGCGGCTGACGGCGACGAGGCAACCCTCATCGCCCCGAACGACGCGGTTATTTTTTCTAATTTCCGCTCTGACCGGGCGCGCCAGCTCGCGAGAAAATTTATTGACGCTAAAATTGAAAATTTAAAATACGTAACCATGACCAGGTTTGACGATGATTACGATAGCCTGGACGTTCGGGTGGCTTTTCCTCCGGAAACCATTAATAACTGCCTTTCAGAAACCTTAAGCCAAGCCGGCTTAAAACAGCTGAAAATAACCGAAACGGAAAAATACCCGCATCTTACCTTTTTTTTCAACGCCCAGAAATACAAAGCTTTTTCCGGCGAGGATCGGATCCTTATTGATTCCAATAAAGACGTCGCTTATCACGACGAAAAACCGGAAATGAAAGTTTTTGAAATCGCCGAAAAGCTCGCGAAAGAGTTAAAAAGCGGGCGATACGATTTTATCGCCGCCAACTTTGTTAACTGCGACATGGTTGGCCATACCGGTAATTTTCCCGCTATTTTAAAAGGTATCTCCACCCTGGATAAAGCTATTGGCAAAACCGTGAATGCCGCCAAAGAAGCAGGTTATGAAATAATCATCACCGCCGACCACGGCAATGCCGAGGAAACTTTTGACCCGGCAATAAACCAGCCCATCACCTCGCACACCCTGAATCCGGTGCCTTTTATTCTTATTTCGGAAAACCACAAAAAGCTTAAGAAAAAACGCGCTTTACTCTCCGACGTCGCGCCCACGATTCTTAAAATTATGGACATAAAAAAACCGGATGAGATGACAGGGGAAAGCCTTATTTAAATAATACTGACCTGCTATATCATTATCCAACCATTACAAATACACAAATAAAAACACAAATTCACAAATTTTACATTAATGCGTTAAACAAACATTCGTGAATTTGTGATAAAATTTGTGAATTTGCAATAACACTATGGATAATTTATCAAAAATTTTTGACTTCCTGCATTTAATAAGAGATTTAAAAACTACTTACCGCTACGGCGCGCAGGAGAGGGAAAACGGCATCCATAGAGATTCATCGGCCGACCATTCCTGGCGCGTCGCCATCATGACTTTTATTTTTGCCGAAGAGCTTAAGCTCCCGATTGATATTTACAAAGCCGTAAAAATCGCTTTGGTGCATGACCTTGTTGAAGCCATTGCCGGCGATATTGATTACCGGCTGATTTGGCTGAAAAAAGTTTCACCCGAGGACAAGTTTAAAAACGAATACGCGGCCATGGAAAAAATCAGGGCGGCCCTGCCCGAGCCGGTCGGAGGCGAAATTTTTGACCTTTGGCTGGAATTTGAAAAAGGTCTTACCCCGGAAGGGAAGTATGTAAACGCTCTGGATAAAATGGAAGGTATGACGCATTTGATTGAAGAAGGGCACGCGACCTACGATATTCCGGAATCAATTCCGCGCTACGCCGACCAGGCGATCAAAGATTTTCCCCGGCTGAAAAATGCCTATAAGATCATGAAAGAAAGACTGAAAAAAGAATTTGAAAAAGGCAATCTTCCGTGGAAGGATGAATATGACGAATAAGCGAACATCCCGGCGTCATCCTGAGCGTAATGAAATGAAGCGAAGGATCTCGCGTTTACACGGAAAAAGACGAGATCCTTCACTGCGTCCCGAAAAAATCGGGACTCCGTTCAGGATGACGAGGGTTATGGTTTTTGGCACTTTTGATATTTTTCATCCGGGACATAAAAATTTTTTAGAGCAGGCGAAAAAATTCGGACACCATCTTACTGTTATTATCGCGAGAGACCGGACGGTAAAAGAAGTAAAAGGGAAATTGCCAAAAAATAAGGAAAATGTTAGGCTTAAAAAGGTACAGCTTTCCGGCTTGGCTCTAGAAGTTATTTTAGGCAATCTAAGCGATAAATACGCCGTCATTAGGAAACATAAACCCGACGTAATCGCCTTGGGGTATGACCAAAGGAATTTTACGCGAGATTTAGCGAAAACTTTTCCAAAAGTAAAAATCGTCAAGCTAAAAGCCTTTAAACCGGAGGTCTATAAGTCGTCATTGATAAATCAACGCCATAAAACTAATCGTCATCCTGAGCGGAGCGAAGGATCCCGCATCTAACACGAGATTCTTCGGCTTTCGGCCTCAGAATGACGTATTAAGAAAATATGCTTGACATCAAATACATCCGCGATAACGCGGAGGAGGTGAAAAAAAACTGCGAACTGCGCAATATTAAATGCGACATTAATCGCCTGCTTTTACTTGATGTAAAAAAAAGAAAGATCCAAAAAGAAGCCGAAAACCTTAACGCGGAAAAAAATAAATTAAATGACCTAGTAAGATCGGCCAGCCCTGACGAGCGGGCTAAATTTATTGAACAGGGAAAAGCTGTTAAAGAAAAACTGGAAAAAATAAAACCCGATCTAGAAGAGGCGGAAAAGGAATTTAAACTGATTTCCAATAAAGTGCCTAATGCCATTTCTTCGGATACTCCCATCGGACCAGATGAATCGGGAAATAAAGTGATCGAAAAAGTCGGCGAACCAAAAAAATTTGACTTTGAGCCGAAAGAGCATTGGCAACTCGGCGAAGAGCTTGATATTATTGATATCCCGAGAGCCGCTAAGGTAAGCGGCAGCCGTTTTAACTATCTTAAGGGCGAAGCGGCCCTTTTAGAATTCGCTCTTATCCAGCACTGCTTTTCCATTTTAACCAATGAAAAAATCCTTAAAGAAATAATTGATAAAAATAATCTTAAAATTTCCTCAAAGCCTTTTGTTCCGGTAGTCCCGCCCGTACTCATAAAGCCCGATTCAATGGATCGGATGGCGAGGCTTGAACCAAGAGAGGAAAGATATCACACCGCCGCCGACGACATGTACCTGGTCGGAAGTGCCGAACACACCTTAGGCGCCATGTATATGGACGAAACGCTGGAAGAGGATAAATTTCCTCTTCGCTATATCGGCTTTTCAACGGCTTTTAGAAGAGAGGCGGGATCTTATGGCAAGGACATGAAAGGAATTTTACGGGTCCATCAGTTTGATAAGCTGGAAATGGAATCATTTACCTTGCCGGAAAATTCACTGGCAGAGCAGGATTTCATAGTGGCGATTCAAAAATACTTAATAGGTTCTCTGGGGCTGGCGTATCAGGTCGTGGCCATCTGTACCGGCGATATGGGCGGACCGGATTACCGGCAGATTGATATTGAAACCTGGATGCCGGGGCAGAATAAATATCGCGAAACAAATACTTCCGACCTGATGAATGATTATCAGTCCCGCCGCCTCAATACCAGAGTAAAAAGAAAGGACGGAAAAACCGAATATGTCCATATGAACGACGCGACCGCTTATGCCATCGGAAGAACTATCATAGCTATAATGGAAAATTACCAGCGCTCTGACGGCTCAATAGTTATCCCTGAAGTCCTAAAAAAATACCTGCCGGAAGGGATGGAAGTGATTAAGAGAAAAAAAACGTAGCCCTGATTTAATTCACTCCCGGAAAAATACGCTCAAACCCGCAAACGAAGTATTTAGATATTATTATTAACTAATACTTCTATGGAAATGGGAAATTATGAGTTAAAAAAGGGAGGAATTTTAGAGTTGCCGCCGGGACTGGATCCGGAGGATAAGAGACAGGTGGATTTTGAATTTTCCCAGGGCAAACTGATCGACGGCGACTCGCTTAATACCTGGAGCGCCCTGATGATGCCTGACAATATTGATTTTAAGAACTTGAAACCGGTTTTAAGCTACGCCGATTTTTATGGGCGGCAATCTGCCGAAGCCGTTGAAAAAAAGACAAAAGATCTTCCGCCCAAGCTTAAAAATACGGAAATCGCCCGCCTTAAAAATAAACATAAAGCAAAAGATGATTATATAATGAAATTAAGCGATAAAGAACAAATAAGGGCATTTAATAAATTAGTGATAAGGTTTAATACGGATTTAACGAGGATTAAAAGAGAAGAAGATATTGAAATATTGAAGTATTACATGTTCTGGGCTAAAAAAATTTGTTCTGAAAAAAAGCGGCTCAAAGACGCGGTATAAAATGACTCTATCAGTAAAAAAACGGATACTATTTTCCGGCGGGGGAACGGCGGGCTCGGTGAGTCCGCTTTTGGCGATTTACGATAGAATAACCTCACCCCCAACCCCTCTCCTTATTAAGGAGAGGGGAGAGTTTGAATTTTTCTGGATTGGAACCAAAAATGGAATTGAGCGGGAAATGGTTAAGCGCGAGGGCATACCTTTCAAGGCCATCTATTCCGGAAAATTACGCCGTTATTTCAGCCTGAAAAATTTTTCCGACATCTTTTTTTTAAAACTCGGATTTTTCCAGTCGCTTTTCATCATGCTAAAATGGCGGCCGGATTTAGTTATGAGCGCCGGCGGATTCGTTAGCGTCCCGGTTGTCTTCGCGGCCTGGGTCTTACGCGTCCCGGCGCTAATCCATCAGCAGGACGTCCGGCCGGGTTTAGCCAATAAAATAATGGCGCCGTTCGCCAAAGTGATTACCGTCACTTTTGAAAAATCATTAAAAGATTACGGCGAAAAAGCGGCATGGGTCGGGAATCCGGCGAGGAAAGTTCTCACGACTAAAAACTCACAACTCAAAACTCAAAATTTTTTTAAGGGCGCGGATGAGGATAATAATTTGCCGGTTTTGCTAATTGTCAGTGGCGGTACCGGAGCAATGTTTATAAATAATTTAGTCGCTAAATCAAAAAGCGAGCTCACAAAATTCTGTCAGGTTATTCATGTAACCGGTAAGAATAAAATTCCAAACTCCATCCCGCAAATTGTGGGACCAAATATCAAATATCATCTTTTTGAATTCCTTCCGGCCGATAAAATGGCAGAAGCCATGAAAAAAGCCGACCTGGTCATAACAAGAGCCGGCATGAGCTTTTTAACCGAGCTTTCTTTTTTAGGCAAACCGGCGATAATCATTCCGATTCCGGATTCGCACCAGACTGACAACGCGCGGGTTTTTTTAGAAAGGGAGGCGGCGGTTATTTTAGAACAAAAAAATCTGGACGAGGATAAATTCGTTTTTCAGGTAAAATCTCTTTTAACGGACGTCCGGACACGCGAAAAACTTAGTGCCAACATAAGCCGGATCATGAAACCGGGAGCGAACGAAGAAATGCTGAAAATCATCAGCCGGTTGCTGGCTTGATTACTCTGCCTGCCAGTTCGGCATTCAATTCGCCGGCCAGTTTTTCGGCGGCTTTTTTTGTTATTCCCGTGCGGGAATAGTAGGTGATGAGGGTTTTCATGGGTATGTAAAATTTTACTCGCAATCTCTGCACATGCATTTGCATATTTTATTTACACATTCAGGGCTGTAGCCGGATTTGGCTGGAGAATCATAAACGGAGCAATCTATCGCTTGGCATTCTTGGTCTGACTTGCACTTGATGCTTTCTTTGGCTTCAACCGCGGGTTTTTGTTGGGCAGGGGCACTACCGCAACCAGACAGTAAAAGGACGGATATCAGTATTAAAAATATATGTTTCATAAAATTAGGGTTAGAACATTACGAGTATCCGAAATTTTGTGCAACAATAGCGGAACGGAATTTAGGCGAAGGCTTCCAATACCTATCAGAACACTAATAGGTCCAATTATAACAACTAAGATGTTATACCAATTAACTGCTATAAACCAGTCAACTAGTTTATTTAATAAAGAAATCATAAATGATTATTTTAAAACTTCACCTAACGCAAGCGCAGCGAGCACATTTCGTCTAACGTTTCGGCGTATCTGAAGTTCTGCGGAGTGAAACGGAGCAGAATTTGGGCGAAGCTAGTAAAATAATCTTTTAATTTTTTAAATCTTTTATAGTGTTTATAATCGATGTGGAATGCACCCATTTCGTCGGACACTTTTGTCCACATAATCAACCTTTGGCGGCAATGGCGTAATACTTTGATGGCGGCATCCTAAGATCACCCTGAATCCTAATATTATTGTAATAATATATCTGATGGTAAATTCTTTCAATCAGTTCACCCTCTGTTTCACACCGGTTCGGGTTTTCCAGCTCCAGCTTGAACTGCGAATAAAATGATTCCTGATGATGATTTTCCCAGGGACTGCCTTTCTTGCTCATTGACACAACCACCCCTAGTTTTTCCAGAAATACCGCGTGCTCTTCAGACTGATATTCGGATCCTTGGTCTGAATGGAAATATCGGGGCAGAATGCCCCGTTTCCTGATAGCATCCATGACTGCCGCTTTAACCAAGTGCCGGTTGTGCCGGCTGGATACGGCGAAGCCGATTATTTCCTTGCCGTAAACGTCAATTACCGTGGCCAGATAAAGAAACCTGTCTTTGTGCCGGATGTAGGTGAAATCGGCCGCCCAGGCAATATTGTGATCAGATATATCTTTGTCTTTTATCTCATTCCTGTAATGAGCGACCGGCAAATTGATATCGCCTTTCTTTTTTGGCCATTTGCGGCGGCAGAGCCGGGGCTTTAGTCCGTTTGCCTGCATTACCCGGAATATTTTCTTGTGGTTTTTTCCGAGGACAATGGCTACCCGGCGGTAGCCGTAGGCCGGATTGGAATCCATGACTTCGACAACTTCCTTTCTTACTTCTTCATCCTGAACTTTCTTTTTTGACCGGTAATACAGAGTGGAACGGGCAATTCTTAGTTTCCTGGCTAATGCTTTTTTAGATATCACTCCTTTTTCTGCCAGCAATCTGGCCTTAGCGATTTTTTTTCCCCTTGCCCGAGTCGAGCATTACTTCGGCGATTATCATCTTCAGTTGTTGGTTTTCCCGCCGCAGGCGGGCTACCTCCAGCGTATCCGCTCCGATCTTGCCTCGCCCGAGCCAGCCGTAGATGGTATTGGTGGAAATTCCAAATTCTTTGGCCGCCTGATAGACGGACAGGCCTTCGGCCTTGATTCTTTCCACGATTTTATCCCTTATTTCCTGGCTAATTCGTTTAGCCATATTGTTGGCAATGATTAATTTAAATACTAGCTATTCCTATTTTAAACCATTGCCGCTTTATGTGAAAATAGGTGTCCGAATTTTGGGGTGCATTCCAAACATATAAAAACGAATTTCATTTTTTCCTCATATTCGGTGTTGTACGTAGTAAATTTTTTATCTGGTTTTAAAATGTATAAACTTAATCTTCTCTAAAAAGAAAATTTGATTTTTTGTTTTGAAAAAATGGAAGAGGGGAATTAAAGGGGTGAATTCCATTTTTTTCAAAACTCATTATTCGACAATTATTTTAAAGAATCTACCTATTTTGCTTCCAATATCAAGCTCTTTAAATTCTTCAATTCCTACATTTGCATCTTTAAAATCTGTAACACTGACCTTATCGCATACTATTTCAATTCCTTGTCGATTATGATTAAGCATCAGTTTTATCTTATTCTGATTACTTTTGTCTTGAAATAACAGAAAAATTCCTCCATTAATATCAGTATCAACTTTTTTATATTCTATATTCTCACACGTCAAATGGCCAAAACCATAAAAAGGAACATGATACCATGCTCCTTTTTCATTTATGTCTTTCGTGCCAGTTTGTCTAATTTCTATCTTCGCCTCTTTAGATTTTTCATTTATTAAAATTTGACCGATTTGCCACCCTTGTATAGGTAAGCTACCACCATTTTTTTCAATAGTTTCAAAATTTAAAACTCTATTCTTGAAAAAATCCAAATCTTTATTTTCTTTAGAGCTAGAAGAAGAATTATGTTGATTATTATTAAAATAGTTTTTAGCTCCAACCTGCTCTCCAAATTCTATTGAATCAGAATCAATCGTATATCCGTTTTTTTCAAGAAAATCTAAACCTGTTAAGACTGCTGTTGCTGGATCTGCGGCTCGTTTTGAAAATGTTTTCCAGGTTTTTTCCCACCAGTGTTTTTTTTCTTTCTTCACCTTAACAATAAACATATATCCAATGCCGTTAACCAATAAAAGACTGGCGAGTGCTCTATCTGGTATTTCCCATTCAATGGTATTTTTTAAAGGCGCTTTGCTTTCCACGCGTGGAATAGAAGTTAAATTTTGTGGCATAAATTTTGTTAAATTAAAATTGTCTTTGTAGCGGAGCGGAGAAGACTCCTTATATCCGAACTAATTTGACTAAATAACTAAAATTAAATAAAATATAGGTATAATAATTCCAGGTATAAGAGGAGGTATGGCTGGAAACAACAATTATCCGAGTAAAAATCCGCTGGAACGCCTTAAACGGGAGATGAAACTCCGGAATTTTAGTAACAGGACGGTTAAAGCTTATCTATATTATATAGCAGATCTGCTAAAGTTTGCAAATTTTTACTATTTACTTAATTATGGACATCTCCAAAATAAAAAAAATCTACATGATCGGGATTAAGGGCGTAGGGATGACTATGCTCGGCCAGTTTCTCGCGGAAAAAGGCTTTAGCGTTAGCGGGTCGGATACTGAGGAAAAATTCATGACCGAAAAAGCGCTCGCTAAAGCCGGCATTCAGGTAATTGAAGGCTTTAATGAAAATAACATCCCGCCGGACGCCGACCTTATAATCCATTCCATCGCCTATAACCCGGAAAACAACTCGGAAGTCGCGAAGGCTCAAACCGGAAAAATAAAGACCCTTAATTACGGCGAAGCGGCCGGTATGTTTTTTAACGAATATTACGGCATTGCCGTCGCCGGATCGCACGGCAAGACTACTACTACGGCCTGGCTCGGATACGTGCTCCTGAAATCAGGATTTCACCCCAATGTCATGGCCGGTTCGCACGTCCCCCAGTTCGGCGGAACGAGCATTGCCGGAGACTCGGATTATCTTGTCGCCGAGGTGGATGAATACGGCAACAAATTCCAGTATTACCGCCCGCGGGTCGCGCTCTTAAATAACATTGATTATGACCATCCGGATTTTTTTCCGACTCCGGACGACTATGAAAAAGTATTTATTGAATTCATAAAAAAAATCCCGAAAAAGGGTTTTCTTGTCGCTAATTTTGACGACCCGGTTATAAAAAAAATTGCCCGGGTAAATTGCTTAGGCAAAGTTATAAGCTACGCTTTGAATGATTCGGAAGCCGATTATATCGCTTCGGAAATAACCCAAAAAGGCGACCGCCAGTATTTCCGCGTTATGGCCGAGGATAATGATTTGGGAATTTTTTCCATCCGGCTTTCCGGCAGGCATAACGTTTTTAACGCGCTCGCGGTTATTGCCGCGGCGGTTGAGCTTTCCGCCGGGCTTTCGGACATAAGAGAGCATCTCGGCGAATTCGCCGGGACTGACCGGCGGATGGAATTTTTAGGCGAATTTAACGGCGCGGCTCTATACGACGATTACGCGCATCACCCGACCGAAATAAAGACCACTCTGGAAGGGGTAAGGGAAAGCCATCCGGATAAAAAATTAATCGTAGTTTTTCATCCGCATACTTTTACGAGGACTAAAGCGCTCTTAAACGACTTTGCCCGAAGTTTTGCCGCGGCTCACGAGCTTATTGTTCTTGATATCTACGGTTCAGCCCGGGAAAAACAGGGCGGAGTGCATTCTAAAGACTTAATTGAAAAAATAATTTTAAGAAACGCTGAAACAGGGAATACGACCCAGACGGTAAGACACATCGCGACCTTGGCCGAGTGCGAAAAATATTTAAGCGGTCGGCTTGGGCGCGGCGATTTATGCCTTCTTATGGGCGCCGGCGACGTATTTAGAATTGGAGAAAATCTCGTAACCCGTAACTCATAATTCATAACTCATTTTATTGGCACGTTAAATAATTAAATTTAAGTTGCGAGTTACGAGTTATGGGATATGAGAGAATGCTAAAATAACATTAAACATGGACCAAAATAAATCCGTAAACATTAGATCTAACATCCCCCTCGCGCCTTACACCACCTTTAAAATCGGCGGTCCGGCGAAATTTTTTTGCGAAGTAAAGACTAAAGCTGAACTTAAAAAAGCTATTGCTTTTGCCCGAAAAAACAAAGAAAAAATCTTTATTATCGGTGGCGGAAGCAACCTGCTCGTAAACGACGCCGGCGTAAACGGACTAATAATTAAATTTTCTAACAACAGCGTAAAAATCGTAAAAAATATCCTGACTGCCGGAGCCGGCGCGAGCCTGGCTGACGCGCTAAAAGCCGCTACGCTAAAGGGGCTTTCCGGACTGGAATGGACGTCCGGCATTCCGCGCGCCACGATTGGCGGGGGAGTGAGGGGTAACGCCGGAGCCTTTGGAGCGTCAATGGGAGATTGCGTGAGCGAGATTCAGGTTTATGATTTAAAAAAAAATAAATTCATGAAATTCACGCGCGCTGAATGTTGCTTTAAATACCGGGAAAGTATTTTTAAAGAAGAAGAAAAATATTTAATCTGGGAGGTTAAACTGGAATTAAAAAAAGACGATCCAAAAAAAATTAAAAACCAAATCATGGAAAATCTTAAATTAAGAAAAAACACTCCGGCAATACCTAGCGCCGGAAGCGCGTTTAAGAATATTCTCCTGGAAGAAATAGAAAAAGCCAATCCGGAATTAGCAAAAAGGCTTAACCGGATGGAAGCGGTAAAATTCGGAAAAGTCGGCGCCGGACTGATAATTGACAAAATTCTTGACCTTAAAGGAAAAACAATCGGTGGCGCGAAAATATCGGAAGAGCACGGTAATTTTATAGTTAACACGGGAAAGGCTACCGCTGAAGACATTATAACGCTTATAAGTTTTATTAAACAGCAATGCCGGGATAAACTCGGCCTTGAGCTTCGGGAAGAAATTCAGTATCTTGGGTTTTAAATATTTTTGCTACCTATGAAAATTGACCACGGCTTCCAACAGCTCGGCGACTATCTTACCGGCGCGAAAAATCCACGGAAAAAACCGCCGGCTTATGAATGGCAGGATCTCGCCCTTAGTCTGATAAAAGAACTTGGCGTGCCGGGCTTTAAAAGAAGCGCGATTTTTAAGATCGCCAAAGAGATGCCGAAAAACGCCGTTTTAAACGCCTTGAATGATACAAAAGAACTCTGCAAAACCGGAGAAAAATGGAAATATTTTTTTAAAGTCATAGATAATTATAACGCGGGAATAAAAAAAGACGCCGACCCGGCGCCGAAAGCATAATGACAATTGCCGGACAGTCCGTCAGAGCTTAAATTCCATAACCATGTAGCCAATGCCAAAAGGGGACTCGTAAGACAAAAGTTCCGGACGGGCTTTTATTCCGTCCAGGATGCCGAGAAGAATGGCGGCGGATTTAAGGCCGCATTCGCAGGCTTCATGGACGAATTCAGAATCAATTTTCAAAAGCTCTTCGGTATTAAGGCCGCTTAAAAGTTCAATCACTTTTTTATCAAATTTCTTTCCTTTGGCAGAGAAACCGGCCGGCGACTCCTTACTGAGCCGATGCGAAAGGTCGCCGGAAGCGACTACCGCGATTCGCTCGTTGGAGACAAGAATCTCCCTTTTTAAAAGCTGGCCGAATTTAAAATTGGCCGCGAGGCTTAATCCGGAATAATAAACCGGAATTATTTTTACTTTAGGCAGATGCGGGGTTAAGAGAAAAAGCGGCACCGAAGATCCGTAATCCAGCTTGGGTTCGGTAAGCATCTGGACCGGCGCCCGGGTTTCAAGCCGCTCCCGGATTTTATGGGTAAGCACTACGTCTCCGGCAAGCGTGGCTTTAGCTGAAAAATCGCCGAAACTTTCCATGTTGGCGGTGAATTCCGGACTCTGGTTCAGGCAAAAGGAATTTTCGTAAACGCAACCATGCGGGGAAATTATAATAATCGTGTCCGGCTGGCTGGTATAAAGTTCGCCTTCCAGTTTTTTATATGCCGCGGCGGTTTTTTTCAGCTTAAGGGCGTTTTTTTTCCCGACCGAAGGGATAATCAGGGGAGGGTGGGGAACAATGGCGGAAAAAATTAAAGACATATACTCAATTTACAATTATCAATTAACAATTTACAATAAATTTTAAATTTGATTGTTAACGCCGGAAATTATATCGCCTTCCGGGTATAAATTCAGCACTTTCTGCGGGACGGTTATCACGTTCGCCCATCTATATCCCATTTTTTCAAAAACTTCTCCGGAAATAAACGCCCGTTTCGCGCCGTTAGCAAGAAGATAAACACCCGGGGCCAGGGAAGACTTCATGAGTTCGCCGTCGCCGAATTTAACCGGTTCTCCGGTTAAGTATTTATCCAGCTCTTCGGGCGCGACCGGAATGGGTTTCTTGTTTTTAAATTTAGTGGCTAGAAAAATCTTATCCCAAAGCGCCTGTTTTACTCCGTCCATGACAAAATAAATTCCGCCGGTTTTTTTATTCTGCAAAAGAGCGCCGGAGGGGTAGGTGGAGGTGGCCGTAATCGGCGCGCCTTCAATAAAAAAATTAAGGTCTTCAAAGCTCACGTCTTCAATTTCTTCCGGATTAATTCCGATTTTTCTCAATGCTTCGCCGGAAGCAAAGCCGCGTTTTGTATCATCCGCGAGGAGATAAACTGTTCCTCTAGGCGAGCGGACAAAAGAATATTGGGCAAATTTTATCGGATCACCGAGCGGATATTTATCAATATCAGAGCGGTTAACAATTATTATTTTGTTAATGTCATAACGCGAGGTAAGCGCGCCCCGGCTCATAAAAGCCCGTCTTTTTCCGTTCTGGATTAAAAAGACTCCGGCCTCGCCTTCAGCCTGCAGGAGCGAACCGTCCGGATAGTTGATAACAAAATATCTCAGCCAAAGCTTATAAAAATTATAATTGCCGTTGTAAACGTGCGGAGTGTAATTATAGAGCGCGGCTGTCGCCTGGTTGGCCGGAGTAACTGTCATCGGCTCGTTGGAAATCGTGCCGTACGGGTTGGTAAAAGTATAAGTCTCTCCGGCCCGGTATTTATAAAGCTGGGGGCTCACTATATAATCCTTGAACTGCAGGGCGGCCGAATTTACCTGCTTGCCGAATCCCCGCCAGTATTCAAGGCATTTTGATCCGTCCGGACAGCCGTAACCGACGGCCCAATCAAGCTGGCTTTGGGTTGGCGCGGTTTCGTCTATGAGGCTCATTTCTTTTTGGAGGAGAACGAGGAGAAATTTCGGGTTAACGGTTTTTACCGGGACGCACTTTGAGCTTATTTCCGCCACGGTCGGCGCGTCGGAAAGTTTTAACGAACAGTCATAACTGTTATTAGAGGCGTCATAAATAATCTGCGCCGCGGTTTTTACTTCGCCCATCCAATTTTTACAGGAGTAGCGCGCGAGATAACTGCCTTTGGTTTCTAAAAATGCCTGAATTTCACTAAGGCTCATGGCGTTAGTATGGAGTATTTCCGAGTCGCTGATGATATAGTTCGGGTTAAAATTGGGATCAATTACAGTCTGAGCCAGGACGAACAAAGGCCCCGCCGAAGAACCGAGCAAAAAGGCCGTAAACAAAAAAAGTAACCCTGCTTTTGATTTAAATATTTTTATCATAGGTCTATTGATTGCGTTAAAGCCATTATCAGCGTCAATTCAGCGTTTTAATCCGCGTCCCAAGCGTCATAAACAAAGATATATGGACAAAATTATTAGCTTAATGAAAAAACCGGTAAATTAGATTATTCAGCGCATCTCTATTATAGTATACGCAGGGCAGTTGTGGCAAATTACAGGCTGGACATTTGCTAATATTTGTGCTTTAATAGGGAGTCTCACTGATCCTTTAAAACCAGCCAGCGCTTTTTTTTGGCTGAAAAGATATTCTGTCAACAACTATAATGCATTATTCAACTTGAAGGGAGAAGTTATGGAAAACTTGAAAAATGCGACTAAGGTAGCCCTGCTAGCAATTTTTATTCTTATTGTCGGGCTTTTTATTGCACTCTATATCCGTACCGGCGTGGAACACCGGCGGGTTGAAGAAAACCGGTTGTTTTCGCTTGAAACCGTCGGTCAGGTGGCCGTCGGTGTCCTCCTAGATGAGGCGGCCAGCCACCCCGAGGCGAGGTCTTGGTTCCTCGTTCCGCGACCCTGGGCTGAGGACAGCGTTCGAAACGCCTATGAGAAGCTCTTGAACGATAAGGGCTTCGCTACACGGGAGAGCGCGAACGGCGACCGCTTCAGGGAAACCTGGCGGTCGTTCCTGGGCAAATGCCAGGCGGACCCCGGGTTCGCCTGGGAAGTCTACCAAGCCAACCGGGCGGAAGTTATCGCCCGGGCCAAGGCCAATCCAGCCCTCACCAAGGAGGTCGCTTTCTTCGCGGCCTACTTAGAATTCGTTTCTCACGACGGGGTTGTCCGCGATCTCGTTACTCGTATGTGGTCGCAGGATGAGGAGCGTCGGGAGGCATACCTCGCCGCTCGGGACAAAAAGCTCGCCTTCGTCCAAAATTTTGAGGGGAAGTGGAAGCAATGGAAGGACGAATCCTCCCGGGAAGACATTGACTGGACCTGGGGAGAGTTCAGCCTGGAAGAGAATCTCGGACGCCTGCGGGCCGAGGAACAGGCCGCCATAAAAGCCTGCAAAGGCATCCGCGAGGCCCAGGAGGAGGTCAAAAAATCTCTCCTCGGCTATTTGCGAATAGCCCAGCCTCGGGTTTTTGAAATCCGGGGCGTTGACCGAGCCGCGCTTGACGCCATCATCGATCACTGGCTCTCCGGGAGCCAAATCGTGAACAAAATCCTTTTGCCCGTCTACGAGGCTGAACGCCTCAGACGGGATGGGCGATTGGACGTCGCCCGGAGCATTAGCAACGATTTGGTAAAGGCGCTAAAGACTGAATAAGCCAGAAGCTCCTCAGGACTGCCCGTCGTTAAAGGATAATATAATCAAACCAATTCCAGCGGCGGGCATGGCTAAACCATTAAAACAACCAACAAAGGACGCTTACGATTAACAGAATGGAAACGAGACACCCATTCAGTTGATTGCCCGCGTCCTTTTTAACTGCAAAAATTGACACCAAAAATTGACTTTTTGCCAAAAATGAGTTATTCTGGTGCTAGGTTAAATTAGCTGAATTTTAACGATTTGGCATTTTTATTATAGCTCTTTAAATTCCATTAATTTCAGGGTAAACGGATAGCTACTTTGCCCCGCATTTGCGGGACAGAGAGGAAAGTCCGGACTCCCTCCGGCGTGAGCGCTGGCGTAGCGGCAGTGGGTAATACCCACCCGCCGACGTCCCGCATTTGCGGGAATAAGACGAGGGAAAGTGCCACAGAGACAATACTAGCCGATGCTTCGCATCGGAAATTACAAATTACAAATTCCAAAATTGCTTAAAATTTTTGGAAATTGGGATTTGGCGCTTGGAATTTCTGGCGCGGAGCACCGGTGAAAGGTGAAAAGTTATCCTATGTTTATGGTTATAAGCTTGTCCCGAATCGGCGCGAGCCGGAGGGATGGATATCCATATAACTATAAGCCAGGGATTTTTCCGGCTGGCAACAGCCGAGAACGGTAAACCCTGCCTGGAGCAAGAGCAAAGTCCGCCCTAGGCGGATAAAAAGTGGCTCGCTTGATTTCGCGGAGTAATCCGCGGGACAGATAAATGGCTATCCATCCTTCGCGAGAAGGTGGACAGAATCCGGCTTACAGTTTGCCCTGAAATTAGTGGAATTTTGATTCACATAACATGTTACATGTTATGTGTTACATGTTATGTGTTTATGAAACGCTCCGAACTCATATTTTCATTCCTCCTTGTCCCGCTTGATTTTCTAATGATCATCGCCGCCGGCCTTTCGGCTTACTCCATCCGGTACGCCGAGTTCTTTACGGAAATCAGGCCGGTTATTTTTAATCTGCCTTTTGATAAGTACTTGCGGGTCATGACGCCAATCGCTTTGGCCTGGATTGTCATTTTCGCTTTGGCCGGGCTTTACCGGATAAAAGGCAAAAGGGGATTTGGGAAGGAATTTTACCGGATAATCCTTGCCTGCTCAACCGGCTTTATGCTGATCGTATTTTTAATTTTTTTCCGCCGGGAGCTTTTTGACTCCCGTTTTATTGTTTTAGCCGGCTGGATTTTTTCCATTGTTTATATCACGCTCGCCCGGAAAATCGTCCGCGCGGCTCAGAATTTTCTCTACCGCTTCGGCATCGGCGCCCATAATCTCGTCATAATCGGCGCCGCGAAAACAACGGACATCCTGGCTGATGAATTTTCTTCCGATAAAAAATCCGGTTACGCCGTTGTTGCCCGCTTCCGGGGCTTTGGCGAAAAAGAAGCCGCGGCGCTGAAAGAATTATTAAAAAAAAATGGGGTTGACGAAATAATCCAGGGCGACCCGAACTTAGAAAAAGACGAAGTCATCCGACTCTATGATTTCGCCGGCGAGCACCACCTAACCTTTAAATACGCCGCTGATCTCTTAGGCGCCAAAGTCTTAAAAACCGAAGTAACGGACATCTCCGGGATTCCGGTCGTTGAAGTCGTAAAGACCCCTTTGGAAGGCTGGGGTCGGATCGTGAAGCGAACTTTTGACATAGTTTTGACGATTTTTTTATTAATCATTTTAAGCCCGCTTTTTCTCCTTATTGCCATAATTATAAAGTTTGATTCCCGCGGCCCGGTATTTTATCTTGATTACCGCTCCGGCCAATACGGCCATAAATTCCTTTTCTATAAATTCCGCTCCATGCGGGCCGATCTCTGCGATGGCGAAGGGCCGACCGCAACATGCGAAGGCAACGAATATTTAAATAAACTCATAAACGACCCGGAGCGCAACACCCGGCAAGAAGGCCCGCTCCATAAAATAAAAGACGACCCTCGCGTTACCCGGACCGGAAAATTCTTAAGGCGCTGGAGCCTTGACGAACTGCCCCAATTTTTTAACGTCCTCATTGGCGATATAAGCCTTGTCGGGCCGCGTTGCCACATGACACTGGAAACCGCGAAGTATGAATCCCGGCACAAATATATTTTAGCCATCAAGCCGGGAATTACCGGTTTGGCTCAGATCTCCGGCCGGAGCGACCTCTTCTTTGAGGATGAGATTAAGCTGGACGCTTATTATATTGAAAACTGGTCATTGTCTTTAGACCTTTCAATACTTTTCAGGACGCCGCTGGCAATAATAAGGCCGCGGAAAGCGGAATGAATTACGACATAACATATTTTATGTTCCATGTTTCATACTATGAAAGTCGCCTTAATCCACGACCATCTCGCCCAGGACGGCGGGGCGGAAAAAGTTTTAAAAAGCCTTTCGGAAATTTATCCGGACGCGCCGATTTATACTTTGCTTTACAATAAAAAAAACGTCGCGAAGTATTATCCCGGCCGCAAAATAGAAGCTTCCATAATCCAGAAAATGCCCGGCGGAATAAAACACTACCGGTGGTACATGCCGTTCATGCCCATGGCCATAGAATTTTTTGATTTGCGCGGCTATGACGTCGTTATCTCCGATACGGCTTCGTTCGCCAAAGGAGTCATCACTTCGCCTGATACTTTACATATCTGCTACTGCCATACGCCGACCCGCTACCTCTGGAGCGATACTCACCAGTATATTAACGAACTCCGCTACAACAAATTTTTTAAAAAAATCATTTCCATGGTTTTAAATTACGTCCGGATGTGGGATAGGCTGGCCGCCGACCGGGTTGACGTTTTTATCGCCAATTCCAAAGTCGTCCAAAAACGGATAAAAAAATATTACAGCCGCGAGTCGGACGTAATTTATCCGCCGACGGAAATAAAAAAATTCCATGTCGCCGATTTAGAAACAGGCAACAAAAAAAGCGGCTATTTTCTCTGCGGCTGCCGGTTAGTTCCTTACAAAAGAATTGATATTGTTATAGAAGCGTTTAAAAAATTAAACTCCTCTAACCCGAATTTACAGCCGGACGCCCTGAAAGCTGAGCGTCAGAGCGAAAGTGAAACCGGACAATACAAACTAAAAATTTTCGGCGACGGCATTGATTTGCCGCGCTTAAAGGAAATCGCCGGCGGCGCGCCGAATATAGAATTCCTCGGCCGGGTGTCGGACGAAGAGCGAGCCAGTCTTTATGCCGAATGCCAGGCGTTTATTAATCCGCAGGCCGAAGATTTCGGGATTACGATCATGGAAGCGTTCGCTTCTGGCCGACCGGCCATCGCCTTAAAGAGCGGCGGCGCTTGCGAGACAATCATAGAAGGAAAATGCGGAGAATTTTTTAATGAGGAAACGCCCGAAGCTATAATGAAGGCCGTAAAAAATTTCCGGCCGGAAAAATACGATCCGAAGGAAATCCGGGCCCACGCGGAAAAATTTTCCGAAGAGAAGTTTAAAAAAGAAATAAAAGAATTCGTTGATAAGGAATATAAAAAATTTATAAGCAACTATTAAAGTATAAACCGCTAAATCTTTATTAACGATAAAAATATTAATACAATATGCCGGAATCAAATCCTAAAAACAGCGTCCGTCTCCGTTTCGCGCCATCGCCAACCGGCTTTCTCCACATCGGCAGTTTAAGGACCGCGCTTTTTGATTATGTTATCGCTAAAAAACTCGGCGGCAAATTAATTTTGAGGATTGAAGACACTGACCAGAAAAGGGAAGTGCCGGGTGCCGTTGAAAGCCTCGTAAAAATCCTTAACTGGATTGGAATTGAATTTGACGAAGGTCCACACGCTGGCGGCGATTACGACCCTTACACACAAACCGAGCGGCTGGATATTTATAAGAAATACGAGGAAGAATTAGTGAAAAAAGGCGGAGCTTATTATTGTTTTTGCTCGCCGGAACGGCTGGAAGAATTAAGGAATAAACAGCAAGCTGAAAAAAGGGCTCCGCGTTACGACCGGCATTGCCGCGAAATGAAGGCGGAAGAAGTAAACGAAAGAATCGCGGCCGGAGAAAGATACGTCATCCGGCAGAAAATGCCTTTGGAAGGAAAAATCTTAGTACACGATGAACTTAGGGGCGACATTGAGTTTGACGCGAACGAGCTGGAAGACCATGTCCTCGTAAAATCCAACGCTATTCCGACCTACCAGTTCGCGTCGGTCGTTGATGATCACCTGATGGAAATTTCCCATGTTGTCCGGGGCGAAGAATGGCTGCCGTCTTTCCCAAAAAACATTTTACTCTACCAATCGTTCGGCTGGACGCCGCCGAAATTCGTCCATCTCGCCCTTACCTTAAACAAAGGCGGCGGCAAGCTAAGTAAGCGCCAGGGAGACGTAGCGGTTGAAGATTACCGCGCCAAAGGCTATCTACCCGAAGCCTTGATTAATTTTTGTATATTGCAGGGCTGGCACCCGAAAGGCGATAATGAAGTCCTGACCCTGGATGAAATAATTGAAAAATTTGAAATTAAAGACATGGGAACGAGCCCAGCGGTTTTTGATATTGAAAAACTGGATTATTTTAACGGCTATTATATCCGGCAAAAGCCTTTAGACGAGTTAACAAAATTATGCGTTCCATATTTAGTTGAGGCGGGAATGATAAATTCTCATAACTCGCAACCCATAACTCATAACGCCCAACCGATAAACCCGGATTCTCAATTTAAAACCAAGGGCGAAAGAATCGTTAACCTGGCTTTCCTGAAAGATGTAATCGCGCTGGAGCAGGAGCGGATGAAAAAATTATCGGAAATTATCGTACTGACCGAATTTTTCTTCTTGGATAAACTGGAATATGATCCGGAACTTTTAGTCTGGAAAAAAATGAAAAAAGAAGACGTCCAGCCGAAACTTAAGGAAATTTCGAAAGTTTTGGAGAGAATCCCGGAAAATTTCTGGACCAACGATTCCATAGAAGAAGCGATAAAATCCCATATTGAAGCGAAAAACGGCCAGATGGGCGAATATCTCTGGCCCCTGCGCGTCGCCTTAACCGGCCTTAAAGCCTCGCCCCCGCCCTTTGATATTGCCGAGGTTTTAGGGAAAGAGGAAAGTATAAAGAGAGTTAAGCAGGCGATTAATAAAGAATGGTTGATTTATGAAGTACAGAGCTGATAACTTATTTAAAAAATAAAATAACGGTTATGGAAAATGAATCAAAAATATTTGAATCAAGTGCTGTGGAAGCGCTTGAAAATAAAAAACAAATTGCTTTAGAAAAAATTATCGGCGAACATGTGCGGACTGCCAAGGAGGCGTTAGATAGGGTGCAAGGGGCTCTTGTATTTTTTAAATTAGGGCTGGAATTGGGGAGGGAAAATCCCGAAATTGCCGAAAAAATAATTTCCGAAATATTTGAGGAATTGCGTATTCAAGAAGTGGGAGGCCAAAAGACACTGGGTGGAATGAGACGGTCAATAATAGATGAATAGGCGAATCTATTTAATAAGTTTATTTTTCAAATGCGTAAGTCCTAAAGTTTTATAATTTACTATGCCAACCTACATCTTTTAGCGGAGTATTTGACTAATTTTTTCTCTTTAGCTAATATTAAAACATAAAAATAGCTTAGTATATGCGCAAAATTGATCTAAAAAACGTGGTTTGGAAAGAAGGGAAGTATTACGTTTCCTGGAACTTAAATACCGGCATTTCCAGTTTTGGCGACTCAAGGAAGGAAGCTTTAGAGAGTCTTAAGGAGGCACTGGAACTCTATTTTGAAGATATGCCGGTTTCAAAAATCGCTAAAGTGGAACGGCCGTTTCTCGCGCCGCTTCTTTTTAAGCATGCCTAGGCCGATCAAGCTAAGATTAATTATCAAAGTCCTTAACGAAAAGGGCTTCTTTTTTGTTTGCCAAAAAGGTTCGCACGCTAAGTTCAGGAAGTAGGGCAACCCGGCTAAAACCGTAATCGTGAAAATGGGCAAAAAGGAGGTGCCGCATGGAACTTTTCAGTCAATCTTACTCCAGTCCGGTCTGAAAGAACGCGATTTCAGGGAAGAAGTTAAATAACTTTAAAATATCCATTATGCATTATCCAATATTTATTTTACCGGCAAAAAGCCGTACCGGACATTGCTATTCCGATCATTAGATTATAATACCTTAATATTCGCCCTGATAATCGCGCTGTTCTACTTTTAGCACCATCTATAAGTCATCCACCAAGGCCGTTGATTTCCTCGCTATTTTAAGCTAAAATAAAAACATGCTTTACCAAACAATTGGCTACCTGGCCGCGTTTTTTATTACCATTAGTTTCATTCCTCAGGTAATAAAATCCTATAAAACCAAAAAGGTTGAAGATGTATCTATCGGCTTAATTATTACGACCCTTATCGGCACTGTTCTTTGGTGGTTTTACGGGTTAATACTAAAAGACGGTCCGCTTTTAGTCTATAATACTATTCTGGGAATCGTCGTAATTTGCCAATTGCGTTTAAAAATTAAATATGGACGAAACAAACTTTCATAAAGAACTCTTAGACCATATAGAGCTTCTGGAAAAACATTTTCCGGGGATAGGGATCTGCTGTTTTGGCATGTCTTTGGACGACGCCATCGGGATTTTTAATACAACCTCCATCCCGATGCAATTTAAACCTAAGTCAATCGCGGACATGAAAAAAATTTTCGCCGGAATAAAAGAAAACGGCGAACGGGCAAGCATCCATCTTCCTAATTTGCGTTTTGACGAGAATGGCAATATTTTAAGGAAAGAAGAACTGCTTTTAATGCTTAGCGAAAAAACTCCGGCCGGGCTGGATATAATTACGATCCATCTCGGCTGGAAAGACGTTGACGCCGTTTTGGACGCCCGCTGGAATTGGAAAAATACGGAGCTGGCCGTTAAAATCAAAAATGAACTATTGGAAGTAGTCACGACCGGAATTGAATCAGGAAAAACCATGACCCTGGAAAATTTAAGGTACAAGCCCTGGAAGCACCAGTTCCGCGAGCTTTTCAGCTCCCGAAGCGAACACCTTATCGCCGCCCGAAAAACACTTTGTGAAACCCTTGCCGAAAAAACCGGCCGCCCGGTTGAAGAAATTACCGCTAAGACCGGATTTACGCTGGACGCCGGACACGCGTCAGGCAACGCTCACCTTAATGAAAAATATACTTTAGAATTTTGGCTAAAAACCCTTGGCAAAAACATAAAAATTATCCATCTTCATGACATGCGGCCGGAAGATGATGATGGCGCGAAAATTGAGCAGACTCATACGCCGATCGGCGAGGGAATCGTTGACTGGAAAAAATTTTTCGCGGCCAAAGATAAATATTGCCCGGACGCGCCGATGGTTATTGAGCTTCCGGAAGACGATACCATTAAGTCCATTGAGTACTTAGTAACGCTAAAATAATTTATGCAATCCCGCCCCGAATAACCCTTTTGTCATCCTGACGACCGCAGGGAGGAAGGATCTACGGACATAATAATCAAGCTATGGGTTAATTTTTAGATTGATTTTATCTAGAGAATTACCCCTGGATTAATTACCGCATTTGCAGATCCTTCCCCCGAAGACTCGGGGTCAGGATGACAAAGAAATTAGTGGTTGCCAGAGTGGCAAAATGTGTTTATTAATCAAACGAGCAAGTTCTATAAAAAATTTTGACAGAAAATTATGCAAATTGATTTAAAAGGGAAAAACATTTTAGTTACGGGCGCGAGCGGAGGGATAGGGAAGGCGATTACCGAAACGCTTGGCCAGGCCGGCGCCCGGGTGGCGGTTCATTTTTATAACGGGGAAGAGGGAGCTTCCAGGCTGGCGGAAACGGCCGGAAACGGAGCGAAAACTTTTCAGGCCAACCTGGAATCGCCTGAGGAATGTAAAAAACTTTTTAAAAGCGTAGTAAATGATTTTGGCGGCCTGGATGTTCTTATAAATAACGCCGGCGCCATGATTATGGCCGGTTTAAAAGATGATGATTGGCTGGAAAAGTGGGATCGGATAATGGCCATAAACTTAAGATCAGCCGGCATTCTAACACGTCTCGCAGTCTTGCACTTTAAAGAAAGGGGCGGAGGAAGAATAATAAATATCGCCTCGCGCGCGGCCTTCCGCGGCGATACCCCGGAATTTTTAGCCTACGCTGCTTCTAAGGGCGGCATGGTGGCTTTAAGCCGTTCAATCGCCAGGGGTTTTGGCAAAGACGGCATTAAATCATTCATTATCGCCCCGGGCTGGGTGCGGACTGACGCGACTAAAGAATCTATTGAAGAGTATGGGGAAGAAAATATTGCCGGCGATATCGCCCTTGATCGCCTTACTGAACCCCGCGATATAGCGCCCTTAGTCGCGTTTTTAGCGAGCGGTCTCGCTGACCATTCAACCGGCGGAACCTTTGACGTCAACGCCGGGAGTTACGTGCATTAATAAAATAAAGGGCAAAATAATTTACTAACAAAAAATTTATGGAAGATAAAAGGTCAGAAAAATTATTAAATATTCCCGCGAAAGAACAAGCGGAAATAAAAAGAAAAAATTGGGATGAATTCGTTGATTCATTACAATTTATAAAAAACAGCATATTTCAGAGAGCAAAAAAATTTAATGTCGGCGGACAAAACGGCATGCTTTGGCTTAATGATCAATATATTAAATTTACTGAAAAAGTAAAAAAAGCTATTCCTGATCATGAAAAATATGCCGGATATCACATATTCGGAAGCACGCCCGAATATAGCAGGTCTCCACACCTAGATCTTCCCGGCGAATATTCGGCCGTAACTTTTTTTGAAAATTTAGAAAGGGAATTGGACGAACTTGAGAAAGGGAAACAAGAGTAATTTTGAATCCGAATTTTTCGCGTAATAACCTGAGTTTTAAAGTTGATTTTTAAAAGTTAAAAATAATGTCTTACGGTTATGTTCAAGTTAAGTCGCACATAAAAGCCTGTAAGCGGCTGGATAAAATTATTGGCGAGGTTTTTAAATACCTGAAAGCTAATAAATCCTGCTCCGAACATGAAGTCCAGCAATTCATATTGAAACGCTTTGGTCATTATCAGCTGGAAACGGATAAAGACCGGACGCCGATAGTCGCTTTCGGGAAAAACACAGCCGACATCCATCATTACCCGGCGAAAAAATCGTCAAAACGCCTGAAACCCGATTCGCTTATCATGATTGACATCTGGGCGAGGCTGGATAAAAAAGGTGCAGTTTTTAGCGATATCACCTGGATGGCCTGGTACGGGAAAAAAATTCCGGCTGAAGTCATGAAAGTTTATGATCTGGTAATTTCTGCCCGGGACAACGCACTGAAATATATTAAACTAAACCTGAAGAACAAAAAATTTCCCCAAGGCAGGGAAACTGATTTAACGGCCCGGAATATAATCGCCCGCGACGGGCACGCTAAACGCTTTCTCCATACTACCGGCCACAGCCTCGGTTTAAACCATCCGCATGGCGTTTACAAAGGCATAAGGACTGATAACCGACGGCCGCTTAAAATAAACATCCCTTACACGATTGAACCCGGAGTATACCTGAAAAATGAATTCGGCGTCCGGAGCGAAATAAATTTTTATATTACATCTTCTTTGCGGCTAAAAATCACGACAAAAAGGCAGAAAAATATGGTTTTACTCGGATAATGTTTTATGATATAATTATAAATAATCAGCAATTAATTCAAATTCCTATTTGGATTATTTTTTAAAATTATGGGAAACGCAAAAAAAACTAAATTGAACGTTGCCATTAACGGCTTTGGGAGAATCGGCCGGGCGGCTTTTAAAGCCATGATTGAACGGCACCCGGAAATAAATATTGCCGCCATCAACAACCTGGCCGACCCGAAAACGACGGCGCATCTTTTTAAATATGACAGCTGTTACGGCGCTTATCCGGAAGCGGTGAGTTGCACAGACAAAAGCCTCGTTGTCGCGGGAAAGGAATACAGGCTTCTAGCCGAAAAAAATCCGGCTAATCTCCCTTGGAAAGAGCTGGGAATAGATATTGTCATTGAATCAACCGGCATCTTCCGGGATTTAGTTGGCGCTTCCGAGCACATCAAGGCCGGAGCGAAAAAAGTTATAATTTCCGCCCCGGCTAAAGACGACACGATAAAAAACATCGTATTAGGCGTCAACCAGGAAGAACTGAAAAAAGAAGATGAAATAATTTCTATGGCCTCCTGCACTACTAATTGCCTCGCGCCGGTTACGGACGTGATAAAAAATAATTTTGGCATAAAAAAGGCGATCATGACGACCATCCACGCTTATACTTCCGACCAAAACCTTATTGACAATCCGCACAAGGATTTAAGAAGGGCTCGGGCGGCGGCTCTTAATATGATTCCGACGACGACCGGCGCGGCCCGGGCCGTTGCCAAAGCTATCCCGGAAATCGCGGGAAAATTTGACGGCATGGCGATCCGCGTTCCCACCCCGGTTGTTTCTATTTCCGACGTGGTTTTTCTGACTGAAAAAAAAGTTACTGCCGAGGAAGTAAATAGCGCCCTTAAGAAAGCTTCGAAAGAACCAAAATACAAAAACATTCTCGGCGTTACTGATGAACCGGTTGTTTCAACGGATCTTCAAAGAAATTCCCACAGCGCCATCGTTGACCTTTCCTTAACCAAAGTCGTAGATAATGACCTCTTAAAAATTATTGCCTGGTATGATAATGAATGGGGTTATTCCTGCCGCTTGGGCGACCTTTGCGGTTATATAGCGGAAAACAACCTGGTTTAATTAATAAACAGGCTGACCCTTTTAATTCCCCTCCTCGGAGGGGTGAGCCGGTTTTACCGGCTCGGGGTGGGTTGGAATGACGGATTTCCGTCCGTTACCCTCCTGAAGCCAAAACAAATATCCGCCATCCCTACACACCCCGGCCTTCGGCCACCCCTCTCAAGAGGGGAATTGCTAACTATAAAATCTCCAAAAACAACAATCATGAATAACATAATTAGCAAATTAAAGCATGCCGGCCTGATCGGCCGGGGAGGCGCCTGCTTTCCGGTTTGGCAAAAATGGTCCGCCGTTGCCAAGGCTATGGCGGATAAAAAAGGCTCTGAGAATAAATGCTTCGTGATCTGTAACGCGTCCGAAGGCGAACCGGACGTAAAAAAAGACTTTTACATCCTGAAAAAACATCCAGAAAAAGTAATCGCCGGCATGCTCGCGGCTATGGCTTACCTGGGATCTAAGCGGGGCTATCTCTATATTAAGGCCGACTACTACCGTCTGCTTAAGGCAAAGCTGGAAAAAGCCGCGGCTGACACGCCGATTGAAGTACTAATTAAGCCCCGCGAAGCCGGCTATATCGGCGGGGAAGAATCGTCAATATTAAACGCCATTGAAGGCAAAAGGATTGAGCCGCGCCTTAAGCCGCCTTTTCCTTTTGAAAAAGGGTTGTTTGGACTGCCGACGCTTTTGAATAATGTTGAAACGTTCTATAACGTTGCTTTAGTGCTGAAAGGAACTTATCGCCCCGATCGCTTCGTTACGATCATTGAACAGTCGCCCAAGCCGTCGTTTAAGGCTTTTGCCCGACTGAGAAAAATAATTGAAAGGGAGGTTTTTTTATTTCCCAAAGACTGGACAGTAGAAAAAATACTGAAAAAATCCGGCCGCCTGCCATCGTACAAATTTTTTGTACAGCTGGGCGGAGGCGCGAGCGGAATAGTCCTTAATTCCGCCCAGCTTAAAAATCCGCTCTCCGGGTCCGGATCAATTACGATCTACAGCCTTGAGGCTCATGATCCTATAGAAACCGTAAAGCGCTGGATAGACTTTTTTTGCGGAGAATCCTGCGGAAAATGCGTCCCTTGCCGGGAAGGCACTTTCCGCGTTAAAGAACAGCTGGAAAAAAAAGATACTGACTGGCCGCTCGTCAAGGAAATATTAGACAACCTTAAAGAAACGTCCTTTTGCGGTCTCGGCTGTTCGGCGCCGATCGCTATAACCAGTTATTTTAATAATGTTTTTCCCCTGGTCTCAGATAAAGATTACGGGCTCGGGAACCGGCTTAAAACGGTTTGCGAATGTTTTTCATAACTTATGCATAAGTTGATTACCATAACCATAAACAATAAAAAAATAAAATGCTCCCCGGAGGAAACCATATTTAAAATTGCCAAAGATAACGGGATAGAAATACCCGGGCTTTGCGGCCATCCGGATTTTCCGCCTAAAGCTAATTGCCGGGTCTGCGTTGTTGAAATTAAAGGAAGAAGCAAACTCGTCACTTCCTGTTCGGAAAAACCGGAAGCCGGCATGATAATATCAACGGAAAGCGAACGGGTAAAAAAATCCCGCAACCTTAATCTGGAGCTTATATTCGCCGAACATATTGAAAAGTGCCCGACCTGCGCCATCAATAGCAGTTGCCGGCTTCTTTATTATGCCGAAAAATATAAGATTAACGTCCGGCGCTTCGGGGAACGGAAGACAAAAAGAAAAACTTATAAATTCGCCAATGCCGTGGAAATTGACGGCTCGCAATGCATTGACTGCCGCAATTGCGTTGATGCCTGTTCCATTCTCCAGAAAATTAATTACCTTGAAATCGCGGGAAAGGGAATAAATCAGGAAATCGTCCCGTCAAAAGATCCGGAAACCGACTGCATCTACTGCGGGCAATGCGCCCTCCATTGTCCGGTAAATTCCGCGGCCGAGCAGACCGAATGGCCGGAAGTGGAAAAATTGCTCCAGGACAAAGGCGATAAAACTATCGTTGCCATGTTCGCGCCTTCAATCCGGGTAAGTATCGGCGAAGAATTCGGCCTGCCTTACGGCAAAGTGGTTACCGGCCAGCTTACTGCCAGCTTAAAAAGGCTGGGATTTGACTACGTTTTTGACGTGATTTTCGGAGCGGATATTACCACGGTAGTAGAGGCAAACGAACTTATTAACAGATTAAAAGCCAAAAAACAAGCCGATATCAATAAATCGTCAATCGTCAATCGTCAATCGTCAATTCCCAGTCTGCCAATGATTACTTCCTGCTGTCCAGGCTGGGTAAAATACGCGGAATTCTACCATCCCGAACTTCTGCCGAATTTAACGACGGCTCGCTCGCCTCATGTCCATCTTGGCGGCGCGATAAAAACTCACTGGGCGGAAAAATCCGGCCTTGACCCGAAAAAAATTGTTACGGTTTCCATTATGCCCTGCACGGCGAAAAAATTTGAAGCCATAAGAAAAGAGTTGGCGATTGGCGGCCAAAGGCCGGTTGACCACGTCCTTACTACGCGCGAATTCGCTTTTCTTTTGAAAAAAAATAATATTAACCTGGGAAAATTAAAACCGGAAAGCTCCGACAACCCCGCTCTAGCCGGTAAAAACAGCGCCAACGCGGGAGCGGAGCAGTCGGACGGGGCCGGTTCCATATACGGGGCTTCGGGCGGAGTAATGGAGTCGGCTTTGCGGACTGCCGCCTCCCTTATATGCAAAGACGATAAAGTTTGCGATAATAGAATTGACTTTAAGGAAGTCCGCGGCATGGAGGGAGTAAAAGAAGCCAAGGTGGTAATCGGAGGCCGTGAATTAAGAATTGCCGTGGTTAACGGCATCGGCCATGTCGGTTCAGTGATAAAAAAACTTAACAATTACGATTACATAGAAGTCATGGCCTGCCCGGGCGGCTGTATCGGCGGCGGCGGCCAGCCTATCCCAACCACTCCGGAAATCCGCAAAAAACGGGCCGAAGCTCTCTATAAAATTGATAAAAACGCGCGCCTAAGAAAGGCTCATGAAAATAAGGGGGTAATGGAAATTCTAGAATGGCTTAAGGATAAGGGCAAGCTGGAATCGCAGGTATTGCACACGAAATATATTAAGCGCTCGTAAATTGTCATTCTGAGCCGAAGGCGAAGAATCTGCATATGCGAATTTATTAAGGTTGCAGATCCCCGCCCGACTGAACGTCGTTCGGGCAGGCTTCGCTCCACTGCGTTCCGCTCAGGATGACAAAAAAGTGCTTTTAATCTATCCTGAATTTTTTAGTAATTCATTAACATAATATTATATGCCAAAAGAATATATCGCGGCCCTAAATATCCTCGTCAACGACAGGGAAGTGAACGCCCCGGAAATAAACGAAATTATTACGAAAAACGGGCGCCTGGTGCTGGCGCGGCTCGGCATGCATTTAAGCCGGAAATGCGTTAAAAACTGCTCCGGACTGATAACTTTAATAGTGGAGGGAGAAAAAAAAGAACTGGAGAAATTAGCCAAAGATTTTTCAAAATATAAATTCACGGTAGTAAAACTTTGTTTTATCTCGGAAGTTAAATAAAATCTCCCAAGATTCATAGGTGGGAAGGCAGGTGGCATCAGTTTTCCATAATTCATAATTTATTATTCATAATTCATTTTCTTATGAACTACTTAAAAGAAACTGTTTTGGCCAGGGTTGACGCCCGGGCCATAACCCAATTTCTTATTTTAGGCTCAATCGCGACATTCCTGCCGTTTTTTATCCACGCCCAATTTTTAACCGGACCGATAGTTAACGCGATTCTGATTATCACGTTGTTCCTGGTCGGAATCCGGAGCGCGATTACGCTCGCCCTAATCCCGAGCCTTATGGCTCTATCCGGCGGACTCTTGCCGGCGGTTCTCGCCCCGGTCGTTCCGTTTATTATGATTAGTAATTGCCTCTTAATTTTTACCATGGAATACCTGTACAAAAAATTTGAACAGGGTAAAAACGGATTCTGGTTAAGCCTTGTCGCCGGCGCCGGACTAAAATGGATTTTCCTACTTTCTACCACCGGACTGATTTCAAAACTTCTTTTAAAGCAGGAGCTGGCCGTTAAGGTGGCGCAGATGATGAGCTGGCCGCAATTCGCGACCGCCATAATCGGCGGAATAATCGCTTACGGAATCTTAAAGCCGCTGAAGGCAATAAAGTGATTTGCGGGTGAGCAAATCATCCCGAAGCGTTAGCGAGGGATCTGGTTTAACACCGAATTTCGCTTAAATTCGGTGTTTTTTTGACTTAAAACCTTAAGTTCTATATAATTACAGCATGGAAATACCTCAATACATTAAGGAAATACTGACGAACCTGGAAAAAGCCGGTTATGAAGCTTTTATCGTGGGCGGCTGTGTGCGGGATTTACTGATGGAAAAAAAACCGAAAGATTGGGATATAACGACTAATGCCCGACCGGAAGAAATTTTAAAAGTTTTCCCTAACGGAAAATATGAAAACATTTTCGGCACCGTGCTTATCCCGGTAAAAAATGAAGGTGGGGAAGTGCTGGATGTCGTGGAAACGACTACCTATCGGAGCGAACAAGGCTACTCTGACCGCCGCCATCCGGATGAGATTACCTTTGAAACCCGGCTGGATAAGGATCTGGAGCGCCGTGATTTTACTATCAACGCGATGGCCATGTCAATTGACAATTGTCAATTGACAATTGTCAATTCCAAAAAATACTGCGAAAAAATTAATGATTATTTTTTAATTGACCTGTTCGGCGGCCGGAAGGATATGAAAGACAAAGTTATCCGGGCCGTCGGCGAGCCGGCTGACCGTTTTAAAGAAGACGCCTTGCGCATGATGCGAACCGTCAGGTTTTTCTCCGAGCTCGGGTTTGAGATTGAGCCGAAAACCGAGCGGGCGATTACTAAACTAGCCGGCTCTATTAAGTTTGTTTCCAAAGAAAGGATTCGGGACGAGCTCGTCCGGATGCTTAGCTCAGACCGGCCGTACGAAGCCGTCATAAAACTCCATGAATTAAAACTGCTCCAATATATTATCCCCGAGCTGGAAAAGGGGATCGGAGTAGCTCAGGACCGGCACCATATCCACACGGTTTTTAAACACTCTGTCCTTGCCCTGAAATTCTGCCCCTCCAAAGACTGGCGCGTCCGGCTGGCCGCCCTTTTACATGATATTGCCAAACCTGATACCAAAAGGATGGACAAAGGCCACGCTACTTTTTATAACCACGACATTCTCGGCGCCAAATACGCGAAAAAAATCGCCCAAAGGCTAAAATTGTCTGTTGCTGATTCGGAAAAAGTCGCCACCCTGGTTAGAAACCACATGTTTTATTATAATGTTGATGAAGTGACGGCCGCCTCGGTCCGGCGGCTGATAAAAAAAGTCGGGGAAGAAAACTTAAAAGACCTGATTGATTTAAGGATCGCCGACCGGCTCGGTTCCGGCGTCCCCAAAGCCAAACCCTATAAGCTCCGACACCTGGAATACATGATGAAAAAAGTCCGAAAAGATCCGCTCTCGGTAAAAATGCTAAAAATCAGCGGAAATGATATAATGAAAATACTGAATACTCGGCCGGGCCCGAAAATCGGCGCCATGCTTGACGTACTTTTGGCTGAGGTGATTGAAGATCCGGAACTAAACGTAAAAGTTAAACTGGAAAAAAGGGCGAGAGAGCTGGATAGTTTTGGCCTGGACGAGCTAAGAGAAAAAGCTAGGGAAAAAATTGATGAAAAAAAAGAGGAAGAAGACAATGAATTAAAAAAAGAATTTTGGGTAAAATAGTTAGTATCTATAGAATTAATCAAATAATTATGAAAATTCTAATCTTAATTATAACGGCACTGGCCCTTACCGGCTGCAGCGCGAAAAAAAATATGACTATTGACGAAAAAAACGCGACCGGCAAAGTTCCGGCTTATGACGGCTCGGACGCGGTACAGCGGATTAATGACTTAAAAAACGGCCTCACGCCTAAAGTTAAGCCGACCGGCAAAAAATCAGAAGAGACAGGGGAAGGGGCAGCCGACCAAAACGAGGATCAGAAGCAGGTTCAGATGGAAGATCTTGTATCGCAATATGGCAAAGCGACAATAAAAACCAATCTTGGCGACATTAAAGTTGAATTTTATAAAGCTGAATCGCCGGTTACAGTCAATGTTTTCATGAATCTCGCGAAAACCGGCTTTTATGAAGGCGTAAAATTTCACCGGATAATAAAAGATTTTATGATCCAGGGAGGCGATCCGCTTTCAAAAGACGACGATCCGTCTAATGACGGGCAAGGAGGCCCGGGCTTTAAGTTCCAGGACGAGATAAATTCCCATAAGCTGGTTCATGGATCGCTAGCCATGGCCAACTCCGGCCCCAATACTAACGGCTCACAGTTTTTTCTCGTAACCGCCAAGGAGACTCCCTGGCTGGACGGCAAACATACAAACTTCGGGCGGGTTATTGAAGGCTTGGATGTGATGGAAAAAATCGGAAATCTGGCGACCGACGAGACTGACCATCCTTTGGAAACGGTGGTTATTGAAAAAGTTGAACTGGAATAATAATCAGTTAACCGTTGTTTAGGACTGATTATATTGTGCCGAATGCGGCGGTCACTATTCAAAAATATATGAAAACCATTCTAAAATTCGCGCTTAGCATTTACCTTAAAGCCATGGCTCGGCTGGCGCTTTTAATCCATCGACCGAAAATAATCGTGGTTGCCGGTTCAGCCAACAAAATTTTTATTAAAGAGCGGATCGCGCTGGAGCTTTCTTTGGCCGGAAAAACCGTTAAAGCGGCGCCGAGGAGCTTTAATACCGAAATCGGCCTACCGGTTGCCATCCTCTCACTGCCTTCGGGCTACGGCTCGTACCAGGCCTGGCTGCCCATAATTTTAAGGGCTCCGCTGGCGGCGATAAAAAACCGCTTGCCAGATTTTTTAGTCCTTGAATTCGGCATCTCAAAGCCGGGAGACATGAAATTTCTCCTGTCCATAGTCAAGCCGGACGTCGCGGTCATTTCCGACATCACCCAGCGGTACATGGATAATTTCAGTTCAGTGGAAAAACTGCTGGATGAATACCGCCGACTTTTAAAAAACATTAAAAAAGGTGGAACAGCTATTCTTAATTCGGATAACGAAAAGGTAAAAAACCTCGGAGCCGGGAGGTTCGCGGCAAAAAAGATATTTTTTGGCTTCAACGACGGGGCAGATTGGCGGATTATGGAATCATCCAGCCGCCTTGAGAAACAGACCGCGAAAATTTTAGCCGGGGATGTTGAAATGACCTGCGAAATAGGAAGGCCTGGCCGGCACCAGCTTTACGCGCTTTTGGCCGGAAAAATCATCGGTAAAATTTATGGCGCAAAAATGGGGAAGAGCGAGAAAAAATAATTATCACCCTGAAGAACGCGGGAGAAGGAGGGGCAATCCTCTTTTTAACCGCGCCAAGAAGGAAAGCCGGTTTTCGGCTAGATTCAAGCTCATAGCGCTGGCCGCGGCGGGCGTAATTTCAGGCATAGTCTGGCTTTTGTTTTTTTCCCGTTTTTTCCTAATCGCCGGACCGGAAATCTCCGGAACGAACGAAACGACTAAGCGGGAAATCGCGGAAAAATTTTCTGAACAATCCGGAAAAAGCCGCTGGATATTTTTTCGGCAAAATAATCTTTTTATTTTTGATAAATCCGGTTTTATTTCCCGCTTAAACAATGATTATATCTTTCAAAAGCTGGAAATAAAAAAAAGACTTCTAAACCGCCTGATAATTAATTTTGAGGAAAAAGAAAATTCTTTTGTTCTAAGGGAAGGGGATAAGTTTTATTATATTGACGACGCCGGACGGATATTAAAAGAAGCTGACCCGCTAAGCATCAGCACTAGCCGCCTGGCGGTCGTTGAAAACCAGACCGCTCCCCTGGCCGGGGAAAAAACCGTGGATCGCGAAGCAAAAAGGGTCGCGTATGTCCGCTCCCTTTATGAAGCTCTAAAAGAACCGGGGGACAAAGCTTTCGTAGCGGAGCGGTTTATTATTGACAGCGACCTCCATACCGTAAAGCTTAAAGTAGCCTCATCCGGTCCGGAAATATTATTTAATACCGAAAGCACGCCCGAGAGCCAGCTTGACCGCCTCTACATACTGATTAAGGACAAACTCGGGGAAGAGTACCTGAAAAAAAGATATATTGACCTCCGTTTCGGAGAATTAATTTATTATCAATAATCCCGAGGACTTGGGATAAAATTATTTTATGGAGAAACTTTTTAAATTTTTATTTTATCTGGCAATCGTAATTTTCATCCTGCTTATTATCGGGGTATTCCTTTTAATCATCAAGATCCTTTTTATATTTTTTCCCGGAATAAGTTTCTTCGGAATTAATTTCACCCCGGCCGGGTCATAGAGATAGTTAGCGGAAGAGGAGGGAAACGACCATAAGCGCGGGGCTATTTTCAAACCTGACTTAATGTCTCATAATATATGTTAATAGACACTATATACACTCAAAACCATGGCTAAAAGCGATAATACAATAAAAATCCATAAGGACTCTCTGACCGGCCACGTAACCGGTTTTCTTGAATATTGTGAAGTGGAAAAAGGCCTCTCCCCTAAGACCGTGGAAAATTATTCGCGTTTTTTAAAAAAATTTACTTTCTGGCTTAACGGTTGCGGACTTAAAAATTTAAGACCCGGGGAACTGAGCGACAAGGTTATCTGGGACTACCGGCTCTACCTCTCCCGCGCCAAGGACTCCCGGACCAGCCAGAACCTAAAAAAAACCACCCAAAACTATTACCTGGTAGCTTTAAGAGCACTTTTAGATTATTTTTCCATTAAAGACATAAAATCATTAGCGCCGAATAAAATCCGTCTGCCAAAATTGACTGACAAGGATAAGGTGATAAAATTTTTAAGCATCAGCCAGGTGGAAGATCTTCTGTCTCAGCCGGATATAAATACCGAAGCCGGCCTCCGGGACCGGGCGATGTTGGAAATTCTCTTTTCAACCGGTTTCCGCGTATCTGAGTTAGTGTCTCTTAATATAAACCAGTTTAATATCCCAGTCATTGAAAAGCACCTAAAAAACGGGAAAAGTTTTGAATTGAATATTATCGGTAAAGGCGGACGGGCGCGGGTGGTTTATTTTTCTCCGCGGGCTCTTCATTGGCTGGCTAAATATTATAATAAGCGGAAAGATAACGAAAAACCGCTTTTTATTAACTACCGCTCCCCTGCTATTGCCGGAGCCAGACTTTCCATCCGCTCGGTAGACCGGATAATTGCTAAATACGTGAAGACAGCCGGTCTGCCAATTTCCGCCACCCCACATTCGCTCCGGCACTCTTTTGCGACCGATTTATTAAACCAGGGCGCGGGTTTAAGGGACATCCAGGAACTATTGGGCCATAAAAATATTTCCACCACCCAGATATATACCCATATAACCAACAAAAAACTCCGCGAAGTTCACGAAAAATTCCACGGAATCAAGGAAATAAATATCTGAATTTTAAAGCAACTGACTAACCCAGAACAACGTAATTATTGTCCCTGACCGACTAGGACATGATAAGCGTTGGCAGACCCTTCGGACGCTATTTCCGTTCCCGACCAAGGCGTTGTGCAAAGTTGCGCGGCATTTCCGGCTGTCTTTTCCATTGCACTCGCGAAAATCAGGGTCGCGTTAGCATACTCTCCACCATTACATGGTTGGCCAGCGTCATAATAATAATAGTGAACTGAATTAACCGGCGAGTCCGTTGCCCCTAAAGGATCGCGAGGCATTGTAGTAAGATAAGATTTTAAAAGCACATCCAAACTGCCGCCGACTCCGATTTTACCGTTATGTTCGGCGGACGGAAAACCGCGGAAATCGTTGTAATACATTTCCATTGCGTTTTTTATCTGCCTTAAATCAGCCAAACGATTGGCGTCACGGGCTTTTTCCCTGGCATTTTTTAAACTCACAACGGCCAACGTGGATAAAAACCCTACTATTGATATTGCTACAAGAAGCTCAATTAAGGTGAACCCTCTAATCGGATTAATTTTTTTCTTGGACATCATATATTCATTTGGAGCGCTAATGAAACACGTGAATAAGCCCCTAATATAAAGTATATCAATTAACCGAGCTAAGGCAAATAGTCTAGCGGATTTACCGGAATGCCGTTTAAGCGCGTTTCAAAATGCAGGTGCGGTCCGGTAGTGAGGTTTCCTGCCCCGGGAGTCCCGGGCATGCCGCCTGAAGCGCCGATGACCTGGCCCTGGGTTACATATTCGTCTTCCTCAACGTAGATTTTTGAAACATGGCCGTAAACCGAAGATAAACCGTCGCCATGGATAAGCATTATATAGCTGTAACCCATGCCGCTATTTTTTGCCCGGGCAACATAACCAGAAGCGACCGCCCTAATGCTTGTTCCTTGCCCGGCGCGGACATCAATGGCCGGGTGCTCAAAAATATACCTAAAAGGATAATCCGGATCATGAAAACTGGCGGTAATTACATTCCTCGGCACCGGCCAGATCATAGCGGAGTCAAGAAGCTCCAGCTTTCCGGCGTCCAGTTTCGCTAGTTTTTCCCGGGCGGTCCGCTCAAGCCCGGCGATATCGGCCGCCGCCGAAGCCTGCTCCCTTTTAGCTAAAGCCAATAATCGCTGATATTCAGCTTCCGAGGAACGAGTCTGTTCCAAAAGAATATTTTTATTGTCATACTCGGCCGCCAAGGCCAATTTTTTATTTTCAAGGGCTTCTTTTTGTTTTTCCAACTCCTTATTCTTCGCACCTAAAGCCGTCCTATCCGCCTCCAGCGCGATTTTATCGGATTTCAGCGCCTCAATCGTGTCTTTTATTTCGGAATTGATATCTTCAAGGTATTTAACCTCGTTTAAAAATTCGGAAAAGGAATCGTTTAAAAGAAGAATTTCCAAGATGCTCGTATCATCCTTCTTATAAACCATCCTGATTATTTTTGAAATATGTTCTTTTTTTTCGTTGATTATTTCTTCCTTTTCTTTTATTTCCAATCCGGTTTTCTCAATTTCCAAAAGCACCCGATCAATTTCAACCTGGGTTCCCATAATATCCAATTCGGCTTTTTTCTCCCGATTATCAATAATCGCCAGCTGATTATTCAGGTCGGCCCGTTCGCCCTGTTTATTTTTTATGGCCTGGCTGTAAGCGGATTGCGTCTCTTCTATTTCCTTTAATTTATTTTTCTTTTCCTCTATCTGACGGTTAATATTCCGCACTTCCTCGTTGACTTCGGTCGAAGCGGATTGGCTGCTTACGGCCCCCTTTATTTCCCTTCCGAAAAAAATAAATGACCCGCAGAGGGAAAATAAAAGAATTCCGAGGATGAGTTTAAATCTTTTTGGCATGGACATACATCCATTATACCAAAAAACTTAAAACCAAGCAAAGCCCCCCGCCAAAATAAGCTGGCACCTGCCGGCTAATTTAATATTTAACTAATATTAAACGATTTATTCCATCAGCCGCTTTTCAATTTTTTTCTTCACTTCCCCGATTAATTCCTCTTTAACCATTAATTTCAGCTCTTTTATTCCCCGGACGCGGACAGCCAATTTTTCTCCGCCCATTTCCTTATCCCCGATTACAATAACATACGGGATTTTTTCCCCGCTGGCTTTGCGAATTTTGTTGCCGACCGTCTCGTCGCCGGTATCAGTCTCGGCGCGAATTCCTTCCTCTTCCAGTTCTTTCTTTAATTTCAGGCTAAATTCGGTGTGCTTTTCGCCGACGGAAATTATTTTAACCTGGACCGGAGAAAGCCAGACCGGCCAGGCGCCGGCAAAATGTTCTATTAAAATTCCAAAAAATCTTTCTACTGATCCGTAAATTACCCTGTGAATCATGACCGGCCGTTTTTCGCCTCCGTCCGAATCAATATAATGCAAATCAAATCTTTCCGGCATGTTCATATCCAGCTGGATTGTTCCGCATTGCCACGTGCGGCCGATAGCGTCTTTAATATGAACGTCAATTTTAGGGCCATAAAAGGCTCCGTCTCCTTCATTAATTTTATATTCCCGGCCAATAGCATCCAGCGCCTCCTTTAAGCCGGCAGTCGCGGTTTCCCAGGCTTCGTCCGTGCCAATAGATTTTTCCGGCCGAGTGGAAAGCTCCAGATGATAAGTCAGGCCAAAAATAGAATATATTTTTTCCGCTAAACTTAAAACTCCGAGAATTTCTTCTTTAATCTGATCCGGCCGCATATAAATATGGGCGTCATCCTGGTGGAATTGGCGCACCCGAAATAAACCCGATAAGACGCCGGACAGCTCGTGGCGATGAACCAGCCCGACTTCCCCCATGCGAAGCGGTAAATCCCGGTAAGAATGTATGCCTTCCTTATAAATCAGCATGCCGCCCGGGCAATTCATGGGCTTAATCGCGAATTCCATATCATCAATTTTACTTTCGTACATATTTTCCCGATAATTCATCCAGTGTCCGGAAATTTCCCATAATTTCCTTGATAGCATTATCGGGGTTTTTATTTCATCGTATCCGGCCTGCCTATGAATTTCGCGCCAAAAATCAAGCAACTCATTCCAAATTATCATGCCTTTGGGCTTAAAAAAAGGAAAACCCGGTCCAACGTCATGAAAAGAAAATAAATCCAGCTCTTTACCTAATTTCCGGTGGTCCCTTTTTTCCGCTTCTTCCTGTATCTTTAAATATTCTTCCAATTCAGTCTTCGTCCCGAAAGCCACGCCGTAAATCCGCTGGAGCATTTTATTTTTTTCGTCGCCTTTCCAATAAGCGCCGGCGAGTTTCGTCAGTTTAAAAGCGTCTGGATTAATTTTTCCGGTAGCGGCGAGATGCGGCCCTTTGCACATGTTAATAAAATCTCCCTGCCGGAAAAAAGTCAGAGTTCCCTCCCCTTCTTTCTTAAGATCGCGAGCCAGTTCGGCCGTATAAACATATTTTTTCTCCCGAAGCAACTCAATGGCTTTGTCGGCCGTCATTTCGCTTTTTTCAATTTCCAGATTTTCTTTAATTATTTTACGCATCTCTTCTTCAACACGAATCAGGTCTCCCTCGGACATTTTATGTTCGGCGTCAAAATCATGGTAAAAGCCGTTTTCAATGGCCGGACCGACGCCAGGCACGGCCTTAAAAAGATTCTCCAACGCCTGCATTAATACGTGCGACAAGCTGTGCCTTAAAGCTTCAAGATTTTTTTCTTCGTTTTTCATATTTGTTGCTGAATATTTAAATAAAGTATTAAAAAAAAGCCTCGTCTCAATACAATCAATAAATGATCATACTGGGACGAGGCTTCCTCGCGGTTCCACCCAGCTTTTCCGCCAATTAAAGGCGGAACGCTTAATTAGAGAGGCTTGGCTCCGCTATCGCGGAATGCCCCGCTTAATGCGGGACAGCCGGCTTGGTAAACCGACCAATCGCCTTGATAGGATATTACAAAAAATGGCTGTTTTTGTCAAACTCCGACAGCAAAGAACCACCCTAAGTCCCCGCGCTTAATTCCGCGTTCTTAATTCCACGAGCCAAAACATCCGCCAAATCCGGTTACTTTAATACTTCAATCTCTATCCGGTCTAAAAGGTTCGGGACTCGACGGACGAAAGAAGGATAAAACCTGATTTCATAATCGGCGATTTCTTCCTTTCCTTTCAAATATTCTTCAAGCTGGGCGCGGGTGAGGCCGGCCAGATCCTCGGGATTTAAAATATTCGTGCTTTCGCTTAGGGCGAGCTTGCCGGTAAAGTCAGCCCTTACTTTAGCTTTTCCGTTCTCAAACCCTTCCTCAACCAGCGCGTATTTTACTCCCTGGTCATCAAAACCTAAAAGCTGTTTTTCCCGCGGAACGGTCAGGGAGAATTTCTCGCGGATTAAATCAAGGGAGCTGTTTTTGGAAAAAGCCGCCGCGTTTACCTCGGCCGAAATCTTAATCTTAAAAACTTCCTTTTCTTCATCGGCCTTGGAATCAACATCTACTTTCACGGAATTTTCATTTATACCGTAAACCACCTGATCGTACTGGGGATACTTAGCGCTTATTTCGGCTTTCGCATTAGCGAGCAGGGTTTGTCTGGCTTTAGCCGTCCCGTTCTCAATATCGGCAAGGGTAATAAATTTTTTTACTTCTTTTTTTACTTCAATCGCTTTCTGGCTTTCGGCGTAAATCTTATCCTGCAGTCCGGACCAAAGACCGGGGAACGTAAAATGGGTGGCGGGCAGACTGGAAATCTCTCCCGGATTATCGGCGTAAATTTGGATTTTAACCTCTCCGCCGGCCGGAACATTAACTGTTTCTTTCAGGCGAAAAAGTTTACCGTCCGGAGTTAAAAGCCTGGTTGAGGCGACTAAAGGCTGATTTTTTATATATTTATTATAAACTATGGCTTCCCCTCCCGCTTCTTCGCTTAACACTTTCTCGCCGGTCGCGGGATACTCTTCTTCATACTCCAAAACCAATTTTTCCGCTTCGCCTGCCAATGCCGCTTCGCCTCCGCCGCTTGAAAGAGCGGGCGTTAAAACGTCAAAAATTAGGCTGTCGGATATTTTCTCCTGGCTGGGGACAATTATTATTTTTATCTTTACAAAAGAAAAATAAAATACTACCCCTAAAAGCGCCAAAACCAAAAAAATAAAAGTCAACGCAATTTTCCGGTAAAATCCGGGCTTCAGGGGCGCTACGGCAACCGGCTCCCGCGGCTCAACGCTTTTTTTTATCTCAGCCGATTTTCCAACCGCTTTCCCGGACAAGGAAGTAATTTTTCCTCTTCCGAAAAAAGACCATGGCCGACCCGCTTCCTTTTCGCCTGAACTTACCGGCAAGTTACCGGCCTCCGAACCGCTTTTTTCTTTTTCCCGCGCCAAAACATTCTTTGCCGGCAATTTTGTCCTGACTAATGTTACTTTTAAAGTTTTTTTTGTCTGCCGCCTTACTCGCGGCTTCTTTTTTTTCCCGGGCGTTAGTCCTAGAATTTCGTCTTGCCCGAATGGAGAGTTAGTTGAATCCGGCATATTTTATTCATTCGCGTCATTCGCGTTTAATTTGCGTATTTGCGTTATATTCAACTTTCTAATAACGGCAATCCGCGAACACGCTCTAATGACACAAAAAAAATTAATTCCTGCATAATAAATTATAACACTTTGGCTAAATACTGTCTACAACTTCCATTTTCGCCTTTAAAACTTCTTTTATTTTTTCCAATGAAATCGGCTGGCTGTTTATTTTATAATCGGTTTCCATAATCCTCGGACGTTCCCCGCCGTCTTCAATTTTAAAATAAACTTTTGATTCTCCGGAGCTGGAAAGAAGCGCTTTTTTTAAATTTCCCAGAATCGCGGAATCAATGTCCGGCCGGATGGTTATTATAACTTTTTTTTTCGCCGGAGGTTGCGGCTTCGGCGCTCCGGCGCTTTGACTGGCGCGGTTAGCGCCATAGCCGGAGTTAGGGCTAAACCCCCTGCCCCGGAAATTTCCGTTACCCGCGGCCAAACTTCTTTTTATGGCGTCAACGTTTCCATTAATTTTTTCCGCCTCAATCGCTACGGCCTTATCGCAAAGAATTTTAATTTCACCGTCCTTGTCCGACAGTTTTCCGCTCATCGCGACCGCCGCTCCGGCGATCCAAAGAGCCGGGGTGTCTTTATAGAGCCGGGGGAAAATAAGCGCTTCCATGCTGTCGCTTTCATCTTCAATCTTTACGAATGCCATGGATTCGCCGCTCTTGGTTATAATTTTTTTCACGCTGGCGACGATGCCGGCAAGGTAAAGGCTTTCATTCCTTGATGATTTTTTAACTTCCCGGATTGGGGCAATAAACTTTTCAAAATGCTTCCTGAAATCGGTAAAAGGGTGTTCGGAGATATAAAGGCCGAGAAATTCTTTTTCCCAGGCAAGCTTATCCTGGCGGCCGGCCGGGGCGGATTCTTTCAGCTTAATGAGTTCCATCCGGGCCTCCGCCGGCGAATCAAAAAAAAGGCTCGCCTGCGCGCTCAGTTTCGCTTTGGCTATATCTTTATTAAAACCGAGCATATTTTCAATATTCGCGAGAAGGCTTCCCCTTTCCCCGAACTGGTCAAAAGAACCGCTTTTTATAAGGCTTTCTAGAGATTTTTTATTCAGGTCTTTATCAACAATCCTTTTTAAAAAATCACTTAAATCCCTGAAGCGGCCGTTTTCCTTGCGCTCGTTAATCATCGCCTCGGCGATATGGTCGCCAAAATTTTTAATGGCTTTCAGCCCAAAACGGATGGTGTTGACTTTCTCGTCTTCCCTGGCCGTCTGGTTGGTTTCCGTGCCGGAAGTAACGACCGTGAAATAATCAAAAGACTGGTTAATGTCCGGCGGTAAAACTTCAATTCCCATCTTCCGGCATTCTTCAATTTCTATGGCTGTCCGGTCAATGTCGCCCTGGTCGGAAATAAGGAGCGCGGCCATGAACTCGGCCGGCCAATGGGCTTTTAAGTAAGCCGTCTGGTAGCCGATCATGGCGTAGCAGGCGGCATGGCTCCGGTTAAAGCCATAACCGGCGAACGGTTCAATAAAGGAGAAAATCCCCTCGCCCAGTTCTTTTGAAATTCCGTTCTTGACGCAACCGTCAATGAACTTTTCCTTCTGTTCGGACAGCAGTTCGGCGATTTTTTTTCCCATGGCTTTGCGGAGGACGTCGGCTTCGCCCATGGAAAATCCGGCCAGCTGGCGGGCGATTTGCATGACCTGTTCCTGATAAATCGCCACCCCGTAAGTTTTAGAAAGTATTGGCTCCAACTTAGCGTGCAGGTAGGAAACTTTTTTTCTGCCGTGCTTCCTTAAAATATAATCCGGGATCCATTCCATCGGCCCTGGCCGGTAAAGAGCCACCATGGCGATTACATCTTCAAAACTAGTCGGCTTCAATTCCTTTAAATAGCGTTTCATTCCGGCGCTTTCAAACTGGAAGACGCCGGTGGTTTCCGCGTTCTGGAAAAGCTCGTAGGTTTTTTTGTCATCCAGCGGAATTTCATCAATATTTACTTTTAGTCCGCGCGTATTTTTTATTATCCTGATGGCTGATTCAATGATGGTTAGATTTTTCAAACCAAGAAAATCCATTTTAAGGAGTCCGAGATCCTCAACCGGATGAAGGGAATATTGCGAAACAATACTCCGATCGGACGATGAAGCATACTGCAGGGGAACGTAATCGGTCAGCGGATTTTTCGTAATCAGTACTCCGCAGGCATGGGTAGAAGCGTGCCGGGCGACCCCTTCAAGCCGCATGGCGTATTTTAAAATCTTTTGAGCCATCTCGTCTTTCTCATAAATTTCTTTCAGCTCCGGGACGGTGCTGACGGCTTTTTTCAGTTTGGTAAAACCGGGAATCATTTTTGCCAGCCGATCGCAAAAATCATAAGGGCAGTCTAAAACCCGGCCGACGTCCCGAACCGACGCCCGGGCGGCCATGGTCCCGAAAGTTATTATCTGCGCCACCCGCTCCTTGCCGTACCGTTCTTCAACGTAGCGGATTACTTCGTCCCGCCGAAGGTCGGCAAAATCCATGTCAATATCAGGCATGGATATCCGGTCGGGGTTTAAAAATCTTTCAAAAAGAAGATCATATTCAAGCGGGTCAAGGTTCGTTATTCCCGTCAGGTAGCAGACGAGCGAACCGGCCGCCGAGCCCCTGCCCGGGCCGACAACGATCCCGCGCTCTTTGGCCCAGTTGATAAAATCGGCGACAATAAGGAAATAAGACGGCCAACCCATTTTCTCTATAACCGCGAGCTCGTAGTCAACCCTTTCCCGGATTTCCCGCGGCGCTTCGGCGTAGCTTTTTCCGTAGCGTTTTAGGAGGCCATCCTCGCAAAGCTTCTTTAAATAACCGTTGCGGCTCTCTCCGGCCGGCAGTTCAAAATACGGCAGTTGGACGTTCCCCAGTTCAATATCAACATTGCAGTCCTCGGCAATTTTTAAAGTGTTGGCGACTGCTCCGGGAAAGCCGGCGAACTCGCTTTCCATAAGTCCGGCGAATTTGTAATAATAATCGCTCCCTGCCATCGCCATCCGGTCGGTGTCATCTTTTTTCCGTTTCGTCTGCAGGCACAAAAGCACGTCCTGCACGTCCGCGTCTTCGGATTTTATGTAATGCAAATCGTTAGTGGCCACGAGCGGGATATTAAGTTCCCGGGAAAATTCCAAAAGCGCCTCGTTGACCGGTTTTTGTTCCGCCAGATCCGGATGGTTTTGCACCTCAAGATAAAAATTGCCTTTCCCAAAAAGCTCGGCGTATTCAAGAATTCTTTGGCGCGCCCGATCCTTTTTTCCGGCGATTATAAGCCGGGGTATTTCCCCGCCGACGCAGGCGGTAGAGGCGATGATCCCGTCTTTATGTTCCTTTAGAGCTTCCCAATCTATCCGCGGCTTATAGTAAAACCCTTCAAGGTGGGCGATGGATGTCAGCTTTAAAAGGTTGCGATAGCCTTGGTTATTTTTCGCCAGGAGCAGGAGATGATAATTTTTTTCATCGTCTTTTGAGGCTTTGTCAGTACGAGCGCCGGGAGCGAGGTAAGCTTCAACGCCGATAATCGGTTTAATCCCGGCTTTTTTGCATTTTTGAAAAAATTCAATTACCCCGTACATCACACCGTGGTCGGTAATGGCGACGGCCGGCGCGCCGTCATTTTTCGCTGCTAAAATAAGCTCGTCAATTTTGGCGAGCCCGTCTAAGAGCGAATAATGGGTATGGTTGTGCAAATGGACGAATTTGGACATGGATGAAATTAAATTACCAATTATCAATGATAAATTTTCAATAACTCAATGATGAAATTTTTAATCCCGAGTTATCGGAATGAAAATTGATTAATTGAAAATTCATTGATCATTGGTAATTGATCATTGATAATTAGAGCTTCTTCTTTCTATATTTTCTAAAGCGCTGTTTTATTTTCAGCTAATCAATTCCCCCAACTTTATCTATAATATCATCCAGCATGTCATTGCCGAAAAAGGTGATGGTTATCCTGCCGCCCCGGGCGGTTCTTTCAATTTCCGCCCTGGTGCCGAAAAAATTTTGCAGAGCCTGCTCGCGCGCCGGATCCTTCGGGTCAATTTTTATCCGCGATTCTTTTGAGCCGCCCATGCGCCTGGTTTCTTTCATGGCGTTGACGCTTGACATCCCGCTCATAAATTTTTCAAAAAGCGCGAGCTGTTTTTCTTCCGTATCCAGCCCGGCGATAAAAAGCGCGTGCCGGGAAGAAATTTCGCCTTTAGCCAGCGCGAGCTGGACTTTTTCCGGCAGTAAAAGGAACCTTAAGGTATTAGAAATCACCGGCCGCGATTTTCCCACCCGCTCGGCGAGCGTATCATGAGTGATATTGAATTCGTCTATCAGTTTCCGGTAAGCGAGCGCGAGCTCCATGGGATTTAAGTCTTCCCGCTGGATATTTTCTATGAGCGCCAGCTCCAGTTTTTCCTGCTCTTCGGCTTCGCGGACAAGAGCCGGAACTTCTCTTAGCCCGAGTGCCTGCGCCGCCCGGAGCCGACGCTCGCCGGCGATCAGTTCGTAGCCCGCCCCTTTCGGGGTAACGACTAACGGCTGGATAATGCCGTAAAGCCTGATTGACTCCATGAGCTCGTTTAATTCTTTCTCCCTAAAATCCCGGCGCGGTTGCAGGGGGTTGGCGGAGATTTTTCCCGGGTCAAGCCTAAGCACCCGGTCTTTATCAATTTCAC
>JBAZCA010000003.1:0-192976 GCA_041671125.1 Patescibacteria group bacterium
ATTCACGACCCCAAGGTAAGTTACCAATGTGTTACGCTCCCGTTTGCCGTGGGTCTAACCCACTCGACTTGCATGCCTTAGACACGCCGCCAGCGTTCGTCCTGAGCCAGGATCAAACTCTCAAAAATTTGAGAAGCAAATTTTTTGAGTCCGGCGAATGCCGGACAAAAAAAGTTTTGCATTCTCAATATATTGAGTAATTATGATTAGCTCAATTTATGTTTTGTTTTTTGTCCGGCGTATGCCGGACGGAATAGTACGATAATTGGCGCCTGTTAGCACCAAAATTTTCCCGAACCTTGATCTTTTGTCGACCGACCAAAATTCAGAACCATTATTTTTTTATCCCGCCACTTCAGCGGCGGGGTTCTTACCTACTTAGTTGTTTTATGAAAAAGTCTTTATTTTAAATTTTAAGACCCTTTGTTTGTTAAAGTGCTTTAGACAGTTAAAAAACAGGGATATCATTTTTTTAATATCACTGTCCGTTTCTTTAACTGAATTTTATCAAATCTTACTTAATAATAATCCATCCGCGGTCTCTTGTCAAGGAGGAGAAAATTCAATTATCAATTTATGACTATCAACTTATGATTTTATTAAATATTAGCTAAATAATAGACAAATATTATTGACTTTCGTTATTGCGTCGGATATAGTAAACACACAATACAATTTTACTTTTAAATAATTGATCATTGGAAATTGTTCATTGATCATTGATTTCTATGCATTGCCTAATACTCTGCGGGGGTTCCGGTACCCGCCTTTGGCCATTGTCGCGAAAAAATTACCCGAAACAATTTCTTAAACTCTGCGGCGATTACTCCCTGCTTCAAGAAACTTTTTTAAGGATGAAAAAAATCATTCCGCCGGAAAATATTTATTTGATCACCAACCGGGAAAACTTTTTTAACGCCTTAAACCAGATAAAAGAAATAGCGGACGATTTTAAAGAAGCGCAGATAATAGTAGAGCCAAAAAGCCTGGACACGGCTCCGGCCATAGCGCTGGCAACAAGATACCTCGTTGAAAAAGTGAATATCAATCCCGAGGAAACTATAATTGAAGTCCATTCGGATCATTACATAACCGAAGAAAATAAATTTCTGGAACTCGCCAGACTCGCTTTAAGGGAAACCGGCGATAACGTCGGGGCAATCGGCATCACCCCGGCAAAAGCCGAAACCGGCTACGGCTATATTAAAAAGGGTAAAAAAAAAGGCAGCCATTTTTCAGTCTCGCGATTCGTTGAGAAACCGGATCATGAAACCGCTTCCGGATACGTCGCTTCCGGCGATTATCTTTGGAACGCCGGCATTTATCTTTTTACCCCGAAGACTCTCGCGCGCGAGCTTGAACTCCACGCTCCGGAAATATTTTCCATTTATAAAAAAGATTATAAAACTTTCCTGAAAAACTTTTCCAGTTTAGGTCCGATAAGTTTTGACGTGGCTATATCAGAAAAGTCATCCAGCATCATCGTTTTTGAAGGCGATTTCGGCTGGAATGATATCGGGTCGTTTGATTCTTTGGCCGAACTTAACCTGCCCGGCGCCAACCCGCGCCACATAAGCATTGACTCAAAAAATATTTTCATCCAAGGCTCGGGAGACCGGCTGGTCGCGACCGTCGGCGTGGAAGACCTTATCATTGTTGATTCAAGCGACAGCATCCTTATCCAAAAAAAAGGCCGAAGCCAAGAAGTAAAAAAGGTCGTTGAACGCCTGAAAGAAAAAGGGATGAAGGAAGTTGAGCATAATCTCATCGGTTACCGGCCCTGGGGGAAGTACGAAGTGCTTATTGACCGGCCGAACCACAAAGTAAAAAAACTAATTGTCTATCCGGGCGCCAAGTTAAGTCTCCAATCGCATGAACGCCGGGCCGAACATTGGGTAGTTATAAAAGGGACGGCAAAAATAGTCAACGGAGGAAAAGAAACCAGCCTCAAAAAAAATGAAAGTACGTTTATCCCGGTAAAAACAAAACACCGGCTTTCAAATCCTGGCAAAGCCGACCTGGAAATTATTGAAGTCCAGACCGGCGATTATCTTGAAGAAGATGATATAAGAAGATACGATGACGTTTACAACAGGTTGTAGCGAAAATCGGACTATAATTTTTCACTTATACTTTTCCAAGCTCTTTTTTAAACCAGTTTACCCAGGCAACGTATTTCGGATCAACTCCGTTTAAGAGGCCTAAGTAATAACTGATCCATAATCCCGACTGGTAAATCTCAAAAGCCTCGCTAAGCTTAGTTTTGCCCGTTAACCCGATTTCTAAAAATTTTATCCCGTTCTTGCTTACTACTTTTTTCGTCAGCGCGAGCCTTTTTAAAATTCTCGGGTGATACAGCTTTGAATCAAAAAATACAAACAGTAAATCCTTTCTGTTTAATTTGGGATGGCTTAACCCTTCCATGGCGTGATGGTTTAATTCGGGAACCGTTAGGTAGGCGCAGAAATTCTTGGCGCTTTCGTTTATCTGGTTCCTAAAAATATGCAGGTTGCCTTCAAACTGGTCTCCGGCAATAAGGACCGGAATCGTATTAAACATCTGCTTCGCGATTAGCTTCGCTTCATTATTCTTCGCGGCAACGGCCGGCTCAAGCTTGCCGTTATTTTTTCTAAGTTCGCTCGCGATTGCCCTAATCTCCGCTAAATTGATTTTTAGCGCCCCAATTTCGTTAAGCAAAACCAAAGTTCCGGCCACTAAATACCCGAGCCCCATTCTCGGCTCCAACGAAGGATTATGTTTTGGGTTAAAAACGTAATTTGGCAAATCATGCTTTTTTATTAATTTCAATAGCAGGTTATTTTTATCCTTTCCTTCGCTGGCGGTTATGGAGATTATTTTCGCCCCTTTTTTCCTGGCCGCGGCCAGGGTGGAAAGCGGCTCTTCGGTCGTACCGGAATATGAACAGATAATATACAAAGTTTTCTCATCTATAAAATCAGGCAGGACATAACCCGGCTCAATTATAAACGGGATTTTTAATTCCCCTGCAAAAAGAGATTTTATCATCCGGGCGCCGAGGTTAGAGCCGCCCATGCCGTTAAGGACAATTTTATCAATCTCCTTGTAATCTTTAGGTATTTTAATCGCGTCAATTTCATCCAAAACCTGCTCAACCTGATCCGGCAAAGCCGAGATAGATTCGGCCACGAATCCTGTGTCCAGTTTTTTTATCGCTTTAAGGTTGTTTAAATTCATATTTTTCAGACAGCAAAAAAATTAATCCCAAACAATAACACAATGTATAATTAATATAATTATACTAGTAACTTTCAACTATGTAAACATTGATTTCAGCCCGAAAACATGTTAATTTTATAATAGTCAAGCATAAATTGTAAATCCTATGTCCGGACACTCCAAATGGGCGACAACCAGAAGGCAAAAGGCCGTCGTTGACGCGAAAAAAGGTGCAATTTTTACAAAACTAGGCAACCTGATTACCATAGCGGCGAGGGAAAAGGGCGGCGATCCGGCTATTAATTTTTCTTTGCGCATTGCCATAGAAAAAGCCAAAGCCGCCAATATGCCCAAAGATAATATTGAGCGGGCGGTTAAGCGCGGCACCGGAGAACTCTCCGGCGCCGAGATTGCCGAAATCTATTACGAGGCGATCGGCCCGGCCAATTCGCAATTCATCGTAAAGTCCTTAACCGACAACCGCAACCGCTCCGCCTCAAACATCCGCCATATTTTTACAAAGCACGGCGGCCAGTTCGGCGCCGTCGGTTGGAATTTTGGAAAAAAAGGCATTATAAGAATTGCGAATGAAGAATTAAAAAATAAGAATATAAATCCGGAAGAATTAGAGCTGGAATTGATTGATGCGGGAATAGATGATTTTATAAAGGAGGAGGAAGGAATAACAATTTACACCACCATGGACAATCTTCAGAAAATCCGGGAATGGCTGGAAACGAAAAAAATTTCCGTTGAATCGGCAGAAATTGAATTTGTCGCTAAAGATAGCCTCCAGGTCGGCGGTGAAGACCGGGAAAAATTGGAAAAAATCATTGAAGAACTGGAGGATAATGAGGATGTTTCCGATTATTACGCCAACGTCAATATCTAATGGGAGCCAAACATTTAAACGATTTATCTCAGCTTAGCGCGGCAGAATAAGGTCTTTCTAATATTTATCATTATGCAAATATTTCTGTCATTCGCCGGTATTGTCATTTTTCTTGAAATTATTTTTGTTATCGTCGCTTTCTGGACATTCTTCACTATCTTTTTCACCCGGGTTCCTTTCGCGCCGACGCCGAAAAAAAACTTTAAACAGATTTTTAACGAGCTTGATCTCCGGCCGGGCGCCGAAATTTACGATTTAGGCTGTGGCGACGGCAGTTTTTTGTTTGAAGCCGAAAGGCTCGGTTTTAGAGCCTCAGGCTTTGAGCTTTCCCCTTATCCGTATTTCCTTTCCCTTTTAAAAAAATTCCGGCTAAAAAGCCGGGTAAAAATATCCAGAAAAAACTTTTTTAAAGAAGACATAAGCCGGGCGGATGCGGTGTTTGTTTTTTTAATCGCGAGCATCATGACAAAAGTCGGCGAAAAGCTGAAAAAAGATTTAAAACCCGGCACTCCAGTCATTTCTTACGGGTTCCAAATTCCCGGCTGGTCGACCGTAGAAATACTGGACACAAAACCGAGTAAAACTTTTATTTACCGCGCATGAAAACCCGCTCTTCCATTATTCTCGGCATTGATCCCGGTATCGCCGATACCGGCTGGGGCGTCGTTTTTCGCGAAGGCCATAATTTAACCTGCCGGGACTATGGCTCAATCAAAACTCGTGCTAAAATGGAATTAAGCGAACGGCTTTTCATAATCCATAATGAACTCGGAAAAATTATAAAAAAATACCGGCCTGACTTAATCGCCGTTGAAGAGCTCTTTTTCTGCAAAAACGTCAAAACCGCCCTTGTAGTCGGCCAGGCTCGCGGAGTGATTCTTCTAACCGCCCGCCAGTATAACGCGCCGATTACTGAATTTACGCCGCTCCAGGTTAAGCAGGCGGTTTCCTCCTACGGCGCGGCTTCTAAAATGCAAGTGCAAAAAATGGTTAAATTGATTCTAAATCTAAGAGAAATCCCTAAGCCCGACGACGCCGCCGACGCGTTAGCCATAGCCATTTGCGCCAGCAACGCGCGCTACACATAACAAATAACAGCCTGTGTTACGTGTTCCATGTTATGTGTTATGTTTAGATAAAACTCCATGTCTAAAAAATCCGTAAAAATTCTTATCATCTCTAATTTGCTGTTTTTAGTTTTTTGTTTCACGCTTTTTCCCTCTTTGGCAAACGCCTGTAATTGCATGTGCTCTTTTAGCGGCGGCGCGGAACAATACGTCGGTACAGCTTCTGATAATAATTGCAATTATTTTTGGTGCGATACTACCAAAGGCATGTCCGGCAGTCCGCATTGCGCTACTGACTCAACCCAGCAAACCGGCGCCGCCAATTTCACCCCCCAAATCGGCATTCCGGGTTCGGAGTTCCAGCAGGGCGCGTCCATCGCGGTTTCCAATAATACGGCCACTATCGCCAATTATGTCAAAGCCATTTACAAATATTTAATCGGCATCGTCGGGATTACGGCGGCCATAATGCTTATGGTCGGCGGCGTAGTCTGGCTTACGGCCGGCGGCTCGCCGGAGCGAGTCAAACAGGCGCAGGATTATATCGTCGGCTCTCTAACCGGATTAGCCTTGGCTTTAGGATCTTTTTTAATTTTGGGCATGATAAATCCAGCCTTGGTGAATTTCAGGATTTCGGGGATTGGAACGGTAAGTAGCCCTGCTCCATCCTCATCCACGACAGTGTCGGGCGTATCAACTACGGGATGTTGTAACGGCAGATATGGTTGCATTGCTCCGTCAAAAGATGATTGCAATAATAATGGCGGAAACTGGCTTGACGCGACTAGCATAAATTACACGTGTGAAAACAACTATACTTGTACTGAAATAAAGAAAGAAGAGTTGGGGTGTTGTGAATTTTACGCGTTTATGAAGATTGGAAAAACCTGCCAGGGAAATCTTAATTATAGTGCCTGCATGAAGCTAGTAGATAACCCCACCTTTAGTAAGGGTTACACGTGCGTTAGTCCTAATTGTGTTCCTCATTAAAGCCATACTTTCTTCCCCGCGCCCGGCGGGAGTTTCCAGCAGGGACTCCCGCTCAAAGAAAAACAATTCTACAAATCCCCATGCTAAAAAATTTCTTAAAACCGCTATTATTTTTCTGTTATCTGTTATCTGTTTTCTGTTTTCTGGCAATTCCCGCTCAGGCCATAAGTGATAGTTCTCCATACTGGGGCGATTTTGTCGCGCCACCCATACAAATCCCTATTCCGACCGTAAGTATAACCAAAGATTCGGTTAAGTGCGAAGGCGACTACTGCGAAATCCCCTGGATCGGCCAATACGTCGCCGGCATCTATAAATACGCGATCGGCGTGGTCGGGATAATCGCGGCCATCATGCTCATGGTCGGCGGAGTCAGATGGCTAACAGCCGGCGGCAACGCCTCAGCCGTGACAGACGCTCAAAGTTACATAACCGGCAGTCTCACCGGTCTGGTCTTAGCGCTTTTATCCTACACAATTCTTTATACCATCAACCCGGCGCTCGTATCATTTAAGCCGATCAGGGTAAAGATGGTGGAGAAGGTAGATATAATGAGCAATACCGGGGGATTAAGCTGCAGCGCTATAACCAATGAAAGCGAATGCAATGCGGATAAGCAACAATTAGGCTATGAATTTTATAAAGGCGCGGAGTGTCCTGGCGCGGCTGATGCCTGCAAAAACAATCTCGAAGATTACAACGGTTGCATGAGCGGAAGAATGTGCTGTTGCACGAGAAGCGCGCAAGCTGGGTGTTCCTGGGCAACAGATCCAACGGATACCACCTGCGGAAATAACGCCCGGCAGGTTTCCGAGTACAGTAAATGCGGAACCAATACCGGAGGCATGTCCACTTGCTGTTGCAATTGGGCGAGCGAAGGGGGAGGGGACGCACAAAAATTATTAAACTGCATACAGGGCGCAACATCCGGTTTTGGAAGCGGTTCAATAAAAGGCTCAACTGAATCAAATAAACAGTGTTGCGAAAATTGGACTCCAAGTTGCGGACACTCCCAAACTAGATCAAATTCTTGCCACTTTGGATGCAAGAATGGATACCAGACCATGGCTATCGATTGGGGGTTGGGAGGTTCTAGAGATTGTAATAAAATTTGCGAAACAGCAAAAAATATTAGCTCGAAATGTTCAGGTGACATCAAAGGTTCAATACTTGGACCTACTTTCTGTCCATCATGTAGCGGTTATAATCCATATCAAGATCATGACGATCATTTTCATATGAGTGTTAAGGGATGTATTCAATAAATACTATGAGCAAAAAAAAATTGATAATTATTTTTTTGATAACAACAGTATTAACTATGGGAGGATTTTTTCTGTTCCGAAAAAAAATTTCAAAAAAATGTGTTAATTTAAAAGGAGACAACCAAGCCATTTGCATAAAGGAAGAAGCGGTTAATAGCGGCAATTTAAAAATGTGCGGACAAATTTTCAATAATAACTTGAAATACTGGTGTTATTATGAAATCGCCGATAAAAACAACGATCATAAAATATGCAAGAACCTAAGTGAATCCGACAATTGTTACTTGAAAATCGCCATAAACTTAAAAGATGAAAAAATTTGCGAAAAAATTTTTCAAAAAGATATTAAGGCTTATTGCATAATCAACGCGGATCCCGAATGTCTTCCAAGTAAATTCTATACAATAGACAACGAAGGAAAATTCAATTGCGCTGACTCAAAAATCAAAAAAGAATGCGAGGTGAATGTAAACTGCCAGTGGAGTTATTATGAAAATAATACCGGCTCAAGCGACTGTACCTGCTGTCCCAAAGACCCGAATAAACAGCCTGACCGGTGCCTGGAAAAGGGGGAATAAATTTGTAATAGCTGATTACTAAATTAATTCGGAGCATGAATAAAAAACTGAAAATATTTTTAACTTTTTTCCTTTTTGTCGCTTCTGTTTTTTTCTTCCCTTTTATTGCCCTGGCCGCCGACAAATGGATTCCGCCGACTTTGCAAATATCCATTCCGACCCTAACCGGATTCAGCGCGCCGGAGAAGTGCGATACGGCGCCGGACGGCCAGCCGATTTATTGCGTCGGTTGGATCGGCGAATATATCGGCGCGATCTATAAATACGCGATCGGCATTATCGGCATTGTCGCGGCTATCGCCTTAATGATTGGCGGCGCTAGATGGCTTACGGCCGGCGGAAATCCTTCGGCCGTTAAAGACGCCCAAAGCTGGATTACCGGCGCGATTACCGGCCTCATAATCGGCCTCGCTTCATACCTAATACTCTATCAAATCAATCCGAACCTGGTGATTTTTAAGCCGATCAGGGTAAAGATGGTAAAAGAAGTAGCAATCAGCTCGGTAAACGATCGTCTTATAAATTGCTCAATAAAATCGGCTTCGGAATGCGCCATCGGCTCTAACGGAATGAAAACTGACGATTCATGGAATAAATGCGCCAAACCAACTTGCGCCCCGGATGATATAGGCTGTCTGTCGCAAGTCTGCTGTTGTTTTGAAAGTCCCCTGCCTAACTGCCAATGGGAAACTGACTGCTCCGCTGGACGCGAACCGGCCGACGGCGCCGGTTGCGGAACTTTTTACGGCGGACTGGCTGAGAAATGCTGTTGTTCAAAGGCAACCGGAGGATGTAATCCGGCGGAAACAGGAGCTTGCTCGCCGAAACTTCTTCAGGCAAACGGCGGCAACTGTTTTGGAAGCAACATAAATGAAGCATCAGCAATATGCCAAAAAGAAAGTTCCGGAAACGAAACAAATACCAATCCTCAGGCAAAATGCAGTTATAATGGTAATAAATATCCTGTCGTAATCGGCTTATTTCAAATTAATATCAGCGCCAATATAGTAAGAGATTCGTCAGGTAACTCTTACAACTGCCGTTCCGCTTTTGACAAGCCATATTCTGATAAATCACCAAACTGCAACATAAATAATTGGGGTTTGTACGACCAATGCAAAAAACTTATGGAATCAGCCGCCAATAATATTGCGACTGCATGCAGTTTATCAAACAACGGAAGCAACTGGGGTAAATGGGTGGCCAACGATAATTGTAAATATTAGAAATATGCAAAAATATTTTTTTAAAATTTCCGCATTTATATTAATCATCATTCTTGTCTCTATTGGTGTATATTATTATAATAGAACGAACCGAGAATTAATAATTATTTCAACGCCGCAAGGAGAGATAAAAATCGATAATATATATAAATTGGAAGGGGTCAAGGCTTTATCCCTGAACGGAATAGCATTTAAAGAAACGGACAAATATTATTTGGCTTATTATCCCGAAGATCAAGGGTTTATAATCGCGATCTTAAATCCAAACATAGAGGACTCAAGAAAAGAAGCGGAAAAAGAGTTCATAAAACTGCTGGGTATAAATAAAACTGAGGCATGCAATCTGACCGTAGAATTATCTGTCCCATACAGCATAAATAAAGAAGTGTCTGGTAAAAACTACGGCCTCAGCTTCTGCCCGGACGGAATTCCATTTGACCAAACAGTATCCGAAGGGCAGGCCGAAAATTCAAGCGCTTCGCAGTCCGACTCCCTTCTGCAAAAACTTATGAACATTTTTAAAAATCCCCTCACCGTCGCCTTAGGAGCGGCGTTCGTTATAGTCGCCGGAATCATTTTATTCGCGAGAAGATAATAAGCCTGCGCCAATCATATGATCCATTTTACCAAATACGCCGAAAAAAAATTTGAAATACTGAACGCTCACAAGGTTTTTATTACCCGCGAGCAGGTTGAAGAAACTGTTAAACTGCCGGACAAAGTTGAAAAGAAAGGCCGGCTAACTTCAGCTTGCCGGGACGGCGTGGGCGTGGTATATAAGAGGGAGGGGGAAGTTATTAAAGTATTAACTTTTTATCCGATAAAACAGTAACCGCGTTTATAAAATTTATTTATGCTTTACGACCCCGAATCCAACATATTATCCTGGGAGCTTGCAAAAGGGCCGATAAGCCGCGCCCGATCTTTCGGCAATTTTATAATCCACCTTTCCAAAGCCGGCCAGCCGGTTTTAATTGAAGTCTTAAACGCTTCCCGCTTCGTCGGGCAGTTTGAAAAAATTAAAGAACTTGGGAAGTTAAAAGCAGTTCAAACCGGAAATTGAAAAATCAAATATTTTTTATGACAACTAATCCCGTCCAAGTTAAACCTAAATCAAAGCAACTCCTTTCCCCCGGTCATCGGGCTTGCGCCGGTTGCGCGCAGTTAATCGCCGCCCGAACCGTAGCCGAAGCGCTCGGACCGAACGTCATTATCGCTAACGCCACCGGCTGTCTTGAAGTTACGACCACCCCTTACCCTGAGTCAGCCTGGGGCATGCCGTGGATTCATTCGTTGTTTGAGAATGCCGCTTCTATAGCCTCCGGGGTTCAGGCGGCATTAATTTACAAAAACAAAATTCAAAGTTCCGTGATGCCGAAGGTAGTCGCTCAAGGCGGGGATGGTTCCACTTTTGATATCGGTTTCGGAAACATTTCCGGCATGTGGGAACGGGGAGAGGATATCCTCTATATCTGCTACGACAACGAGGCTTACGCCAATACCGGCGTTCAGGCTTCCGGCGCGACGCCTCCGGGCGCCAATACGACAACTTCCCCTTCGGGTCGGCAGTCAATCGGTTCTGATTTAAGAAAAAAAGACATGATTGCCGTAGCGCTGGCTCATGGCTTAAAATACGTCGCGCAGACTACCGCCGGTTTCCCTTTAGACATAACCGCCAAAGTAAAAAAAGCCATCGCCACCCCGGGTCCAAGTTATATCCAGATCATGGTGCCGTGCGTTCCTGGCTGGGGAATTGAACCGGCTGATTCAATCCGGCTCGGAAAATTAGGCGCCCAAACCGGACTTTATCCGGTAATAGAATATATTGACGGCCGGTTTTCTGGCTCAATGAAAATTCCGAAGCCGACGCCGAGAGTGGAAGAATATTTAAAAGCCCAAAAACGGTTCGCCCATCTATTTAAATCCGAAGAAGGAAAAAAACAGATTGAGTTTTTGCAAATGATAGCCGATGAAAACATCAGAAAATACAATCTGAATTAAAATGCAAAATGACAAAATTATTTTATCGTCATCCTGAGCGTAGCGAAGGATCCCGTGAACAGAGCTATTGCCACGAGATTCTTCGGCCTTCGGCCTCAGAATGACGAATTCAATTTTTACATTTTACATTATAAAAAGACAGCCCTTCCGCAGGCTGTCTTTTATATTCTTAAATTCGTTTAGGCGAATGGCGTCCGCGCCTTTTATATCTGCTGAAACTTCTTGTTCGGATTAAATCCGGTTCCCGAAGGGATTAGGCGGCCGATAATTACGTTTTCTTTCAGTCCTTCAAGATAATCAATTTTGCCGTTAATGGCGGCTTCAATTAAAACGCTTGACGTATTCTGGAACGAGGCGGCCGAGAGGAAGCTGTTCGTTGTAAGCGATGATTTGGTTATGCCAAGGAGTAATGTTTCCCCTTCAGATTCTTTTAATTTTTTTGATTTGGCTTCAATATTAGCGCGTTCAAAAACGGCCTTTTCAACGATTTCTCCGGATAAAAGATCAGTGCCGCCGGCATCCTGGACGTAAATCCGGGAAAACATCTGCTTGGCGATTATTTCAATATGCTTTTCGTTTAAAGGCTGGCCTTGGGAAGAATATACGAACTGAATCTCTTTAATAATATTCTTTTGGGCCTCAAATTTCCCTTTAAGCCGGTAAAGCTGCTGGAGATCGAGCGACCCTTCCGTGAGCTGGTCGCCCTTATTAACAAGATCACCATCCTTAACCCAAACGGCAAAGCCTTTTGGAATTATGAACTCTTTGACTTTTTCGGCGCTTACTTTGACTTTGACGCATTTTTTATCCACCTGAACCAAGCCTTCTTTCTTGGCTTTTATTTCTTTCGCGCCGATAGTGAAAAGCGTGTCATTGGCTTTAACTTCGTCTCCGTCGGCCACGAGAATATTCGGTTTTAGCGCTTTCACCTTTTTCGTTTTTACCGCGAGGCCGTCCTTTTTATCCGATTTTTCCGAAGCCAGCTGCGCGTCTTTTATCGCTTCGGCAAAATAATATTTATCCGAATCAGTCCCTTCATAATAAACTTTTAAAATCTTGCTTTGAGAATTATTGACGACCATTTTTCCCCGCTCATCCTCAATTATCCTTTCTGCCATTTCAATTTCCACCCGGCCGGAAACGTCAGCCATGTAGGCTTTTCTCTTCGGTGGACGGGCTTCAAAAATTTCTTCCACCCGGGGAAGACCCTGAGTGATGTCTTCCAATCCGGCTACGCCTCCGGTATGGAAAGTTCTCATGGTGAGCTGGGTTCCTGGTTCGCCGATTGATTGGGCGGCGATAATGCCAACCGCTGTTCCCATTTCCACCAGCTTGTTATAACCGAGATCAAAGCCGTAGCATTTGGCGCAGACCCCACGGTTTAAATGACAGCTTAATACCGAGCGGACGCTGGCTTCGTTGATATTTTCCTTAGAAAGTTCTTCGGCTATTTTCTCCGAAATAAGTTCTCCGGCTTTAACCAGAACTTTTCCTTTGGCGTTTTTTAAATCTTTCGCCATCACCCGGCCGATAAGCCGCCGGGAAAGAGGAACGTTCATTTCCTCACTCTCGGTTAAGGTGATTAAGATGCCTTCTTCGTCGCCACAATCGTCCTTAGTAATAATTACGTCTTGGGCCACGTCTATGAGACGCCGGGTAAGGTATCCCGCGTTAGCGGTCCTTAGGGCCGTATCAGACAAACCTTTGCGAACGCCATGAGTGGAAATAAAATATTCAAGCACTTCAAATCCGGTTTTAAAGTTTCCTTTGACCGGCAATTCAATAATATCTCCGGTCGGGGAAGTAACAAGGCCTTTCATTCCAAGAATCTGCGTCAGCTGGGCCCAGGAACCGCGCGCCCCGGACTCAATCATGGAATAGATCGGCCCGTCTACCGGCAGACTGGCTTTGCATATTTCAGTAACCCGGTCTTTTACGCCGGTCCAAAGCTCAATGATTTTACTGTAGCGCTCGGAATCGGTTAAAAGTCCTTCTTCATACTGTTCCTGAATAATATCAACCTGTTTTTCGGCGTCACCTACCAACTTATCCCGTTCGGGTAAAGCCGGCAAATCGCCGATGCCCCAGGACAATCCGCTTTTGGTTATGTAGAAAAAACTGGCGGTTTTTAAGTTATCCAAAAAGTCCACGGTTTCTTCTTCGCTATAATGGAGCAGGCTCTTCCTTATAAGTTTTTTCAGCATTCCCTTGTCCGCCACTTCATTGACATAGCGGAGCTTTTCCGGCAGGACTTCGTTAAAAATTATCCGTCCGACGGAAGTTTCAACCATCTCTTTGCCTATTTTCACTTTTACCGAATGGTTCAATTTTACATGGCCGAGCTCATAAGCCAGCTTGGCCTCTTCCGCTCCGGAAAAATATTTCATTCCTTTTTCCCCGTTTTTCTCCACCGCGCCTGAAGGCTTTTTCTCGTCGGCCAGATTAGTCAGATAAAAGGCTCCCCAGACCATATCTTGCGAAGGCGCGACTATCGGGTCGCCGGTCGCCGGTTTTAAAAGGTTATGGGAAGAAAGCATTAAATCCCGGGCTTCGGCAATAGCTTCCTCGGTAAGAGGAACATGGACGGCCATCTGGTCTCCGTCAAAGTCGGCATTAAAAGCCGAACAAACCAAAGGATGAATCTGAATAGCTTTTCCTTCTATGAGTATCGGGCGGAAAGCCTGAATGCCGAGGCGGTGCAAGGTCGGGGCGCGATTCAAAAGCACGTATGACTCTTTGGTAATATTTTCTAAAATATCCCAGACTTCATTATGGCCGGCTTCAATATAACGGCTGGCGCTCCGGACGTTATGGACCAACCCCATTTCAATAAGTTTACTGATTACAAAAGGCTTAAAAAGCTCCAAAGCCATTACTTTGGGAAGGCCACATTCGTAAAGCCGCAGTTTGGGGTTGACGACGATTACGCTCCGGCCCGAATAATCAACTCTTTTTCCGAGGAGGTTCTGCCTGAAGCGTCCCTGCTTTCCTTTTAAGGAATCAGCCAGAGATTTTAGATTCCTTTTCTGGCCGGTGGAAGCGGTAACGGTTTTAGTATGGCGAGCCGAATTGTCAATTAAGGCGTCAACGGCTTCCTGAAGCATCCTTTTTTCGTTGCGGCAGATTACTTCCGGGGCGTTTAGCTCTAAAAGCTGTTTTAAGCGGTTATTCCGGTTTATTACCCGGCGATAAAGATCGTTTAAATCCGAAGTGGCAAACCGTCCGCCGTCTAAAGCGACCATCGGCCGCAGGTCCGGCGGAATGACGGGGACGATGGACATAATCATCCATTCGGGGCGGATGTTGTTATGATGGAAGCTCTTAAAAGTTTTTAAGCGCTTGATCATTTTTTCCTTCTTTGATTCAACCGCTCCGACCAGCTCCTCTTCCAGCTCTTTGATGGACTTTCCCAAATCAATTTTTTCCAAAAGCTTCCTGATTGCTTCGGCGCCGATGCCGGCTTCAAAAATATGACCGTACTTAAGGCTTAAATCCTGATAGGCGCTTTCCGAAATAATCGCCATCGGTTTCAGGTCTTTTAATTCTTTTATGGCCTTTTCAAAAACTTCGGCCAAGTCGCTTAACTTTTCGTCTTTAGCTTTTTGGAGCGACTCCAGCTCCTTGGACGAGGCGGGGTTGTTTTTACCGTCATCAGATTTTCCCTGCCTGCTTCTCACTTCTCCGGCCTGTTTTTTAAAATCGTTTTCAATCTGGAGTTTTTTTGACTTATATTCATCTTTTATCTGACTGATCGTGTCCTGCCTAAGCTGTTCGTTAACATCGGTTACGACGAACGAGGCAAAATAAATCACCTTCTCAAGCGCGAGCATGGAAAGGTCAAGGACTATTCCGAGCTTGGAAGAAAGGCCTCTTAAAAACCAAATGTGCGAAACCGGCGACTGGAGTCTGATGTGACCCATGCGGATCCGACGGACAATGCTTCTCGTCACTTCAACACCGCACTTGTCGCAGACAATGCCCTTGTAGCGGATTTTTTTGTACTTGCCACAATAGCACTCCCAGTCCTTAGAGGGGCCGAAAATCTTCTCGCAGAAAAGCCCGTCTTTTTCCGGCTTCTGGGTCCGGTAATTTATGGTTTCCGGCTTTAATACTTCGCCGTGAGACCAGGATAAAATGTCTTCCGGAGAAGCCAGCTTGAGTTTGATGGCTTCAAAATCGGTCGTTTTTATTGGATTTAACATATAGAATTTTTAATTTTGTAATTTTTAATTTCAAAATAATTTCTAATGTTTTAATGTTTAAAAATTTAAGCATTAATACATTATTTACAAAATTAAAAATTAAAAATTTTATTATGTATCTTATTTATTGCGCTCCTTCTTTCTTCTCGTCTTTATCGGCAATATAGTTTTCTCCGAAATCCACCTTTTGCATGTCTTCGTTTAAAAGCTCAACATCCAGACCAAGGCCTTTTAATTCCCTGACTAAAACATTGAAAGATTCCGGCACGTTTAGTTTCCTGATTTTTTCGCCCTTAATAATGGATTCATAAGCCTTGCTTCTTCCCGGAACGTCATCCGATTTAATAGTGAGCATTTCCTGCAGGGTGTGGGAAGCGCCATAGCCTTCCAGTGCCCAAACTTCCATTTCCCCAAACCGCTGTCCGCCGAATTGGGCTTTACCTCCCAAAGGCTGCTGGGTAATAAGCGAGTAAGGGCCGATTGACCGCTGGTGGACTTTATCTTCAACCATATGGTTAAGCTTTAGCATATACTTATAGCCAACGGTTATTTGGTGGTCATACGGGACGCCGGTCTTACCGTCATAAAGCGTCACCTTACCGTGTTCGGGCAGTCCGGCCCGCTTTAGTTCATCGGTAATGGTTTTCTCGCTGATTCCGTTTAGAGCCGGAGTGGCGACCGAGTAGCCGAGCTTTTTCGCGGCAAACCCAAGATGAGTTTCTAAAAGCTGCCCGAGATTCATCCGGGAAATAATGCCTAAAGGCGAAAGGATAATATCCGCCGGAGTGCCATCCTCAAGATACGGCATATCTTCCACCGGGACAATTTTGGAAATTACGCCTTTATTGCCGTGGCGGCCGGCCATTTTGTCGCCGATCTGAATTTTCCTTAAATTAGCTACTGAAATCTGGATAGTTTTTATCACGCCCGAAGAAAGCTTGTCGCCTTCTTCGCGGGAAAATATTTTTATATCAACAACTTTCCCGTGTTCGCCATGTTCAAGATATAAAGACGAATCGCGGACGTCTTTGGCTTTCTCACCAAAAATCGCCCGGAGCAGTTTTTCCTCGGCTGAAAGTTCAGTCTCGCCCTTTGGGGTAATCTTGCCGACTAAAATATCGCCGGAAGAAACTTTAGCCCCGATCCGGACAATGCCTTCTTCGTCCAGATTCTTTAGTTTTTCTTCCGAAATATTAGGAATATCGGAAGTAACCGCTTCAGGACCGAGTTTTGTGTCGCGAACGTCAATGGAATAGTCTTCAATATATATGGAAGTATAAGTATCGTTAGCGACCATGCGTTCGGAAATAATAATCGCGTCTTCGTAGTTAAAACCCTCCCAGGTCATGAAGGCGACTAAGACGTTTTTTCCCAAAGCCAGCTCGCCTTTGTCAATCGCCGATGAATCGGTCAATACCTGCCCTTTTTTCACTTTCTCGCCTTTGGATACGATTGGTCGCTGATTGATGCAGGTGGAAGCGTTGGACCTTAAAAATTTCGTAAGCTGGTAGGATGCGGTTTTTCCGCCTTTCTCGCGAATGGCGATTGATCCGGAATCGGATTTTATCACTTCGCCATCTTCTTCGGCGATTAAAATATGGCCAGAATAGCGGGCGGCCAGAGCTTCAACCCCGGTGCCGATAATCGGCGCCTCGGCGTTAATAAGCGGCACGGCCTGGCGTTGCATGTTGGTACCCATGAGCGCCCGTTGGCCGTCGTCATGTTCCATAAAAGGTATGAGCGAGGTGGCGACTGAAATTATTTGGTTAGCCGCTACCCCAAGATAATCTACTTTATCAGTATCCTCGGTGGCCGGCTGGCCGAATTTTCTCACTTCGGCCCTTTCAACCGTAAAATGATTATTATTATCGGTCGGGGTAGTCGCCGACGTCGTAATGCTTCTTTCTTCTTCCAGGGCGTCAAGATAAACGATTTCATCGGTTACTACCGGCTTGATCGGGATAGTCTTGTTGTGTGGCACTTTTTCCCGAATTTCCCTAGCCTTTTCCTTACTAATCACTTCGCCCGCTTTAACCAACAGTTTGCCTTTAATTTCTTTCTGATCCTCTGTTTGGGATTCCCGCCCGCCTGACGCGTTCGGGCGGGTGGAATTTTGAATTTGTAATTTTATCTCGTGTATATCTTTCCGGGCGATTTTTCCTTCGGTAATTTTCGGATCATTTTCCACGTCATGCAAAACCTTGCGGTAAGGCGCTTCCAAAAATCCATAATTATTCAGCCGGGCAAAACTCGCCAAATGGTTGACCAGACCGATATTCGGGCCTTCAGGCGTCGCGATCGGACAAATGCGGCCGTAGTGAGTGGAGTGCACGTCCCGGACGTCAAAACCGGCCCGTTCACGGGTTAAGCCCCCGGGACCCATGGCTGAAAGCCTTCTTTTATGCTCCAGCTCGGACAACGGGTTGGTCTGATCCATGAACTGGGAAAGCTGGGAAGACATGAAAAATTCCCGCACCACGCCGATTACCGGACGGGCGTTAATAAGTTTGTTTGGCGTCAGGGCGTCCATGTCTATGGTGCTCATCCGGTCGCGAATAATCCGCTCCATTCTCGCTAGTCCGACGCGAAATTTATTTTGCAAAAGTTCGCCGATGGCCCGAACGCGGCGGTTCCCGAGGTGGTCAATATCATCTTCTTTTTTCTGAGTGATATTCAGGCGGATGATTTCGGATAAAATGGCAATCAAATCCTCTTTTCTTAAAATCCTGGTTTCTTTATTTACCGGAATGTCAAATTTAAAACGCTTATTCAGCTTATAGCGGCCGACCCGGCCGAAATCATAACGGTCAAAACGGAAAAACATGGAGTAGATAAGCTGGCGGGCGTTGTCAGTCGTAGCGAGATCGCCCGGCCGGATCCTTTTATAGACTTCTTTTAAGCCGTCGGCTTCGTTCTGCGCTGCGTCCTTACCTATAGTCGCGGCAATGTAATTTTCCGCTTCGTCAAATTCTTTATATAGACTTTTAAACAAAGCGTGAATTTCTTCGTCGGCGCCGAATCCGAAAGCCCGAAGAATAGAAGTGGCGGCCACTTTTCTTTTCCGGTCAATCCGCACCCAGATGACTTTATTGGCGTCGGTTTCAAACTCAAGCCAGGCGCCGCGGTTAGGGATTATTTTAGCGCCGTAGTACTTTCGGCCGCGGATATTTTCCGATGAAAAAATTACGCCGGCTGACCGGATAAGCTGGGAAACAACGACCCTTTCAATTCCGTTAATAATAAAAGTACCATTCTTGGTCATGATCGGCAGGTCGCCCAAAAATACTTCCTGCACGGCGCTTTGGCCGGTGCGCTTATTCGTCAGCCTGGTTTTTACGCGGAGCGGAGCTTCGTAGGTGATATTTTTAGCTTTGCTTTCGCTTTCGTTGAATTTCGGGTCATCCAGGTAATAGTCTTCAAAGTATAATTCCAGGTCCCGGCCGATAAAATCCGTTACCGGGGATATTTCATCAAACAAATCAGTTAGTCCTTCGCCCATGAACCAGTCAAAAGAATTTTTCTGAAGCTCAATCAGGTTTGGAGTGAAGGATACTTTTGGAACTTCGGCTAAATACTTTCTTTTATTAGACATAAAAATACGCTCACTCCGCCTTTTGTCCGGACAGAGGAGACGATTTTAATTTTTTAATCAGGAGAGGTTTGAGTTTAAAAACACTTATTTTATTATCCCTTCCGGCGTATATGCCGGCCGGAAAAAAATTTATTTCAAAAACACAAAAAAAACGGGTTTTAATTTTCCGCCCCGTTCCGCGATGCCGCGGGATTAAGGAGGACAATTCCGTTTTTCAGTAAGTCCCGACTCTATCCATGGATTTTTTCGCCTTTTTAATCAAAGACGAATGGTTATTTAAAATTTGCGAAAAAATCAGCCAAAAAAGAAGTTCTTTTAATTAAGATTATATTAACAAACTCTTTCCAGAAAGTCAAGCCATTATATAAAATATTTTAAAAAAATGCAAGCTATTTATTTATGGCTAATATTAAATTAATTTTCAAACATTTCTATTAGCGTCATTCGCGCGCATTAGCATATTGGTGTTTCGTTCACGTTGTAATATAACGCCAATACGCGAATTTATGCGAATACCGCGAATGAATATTGAAATTCCTTTGCGTTAAATTAATTTTAATTCTTCGCGAACAACCGCCCGATCATCCCAAAGTAACTTTTCCCCATTAGCTACGCATATCGCCTGCTCGGATCCTTTACCGGTAATTAAAACTATGTCTCCGGTTCCGGCTGATCGCAAAGCTTTTTTTATAGCCATCCGGCGGTCAAGGACTTTAAATAAATTTTCGTTCATTGTTTTGCCGTTGTTCTCCGCTCCTAAAGATACTTGGTCAATAATCACTCCCGGATCGTCGTCATAAGGGTCTTCGTTCGTAACGATGATCATGTCGGCATTGCGGGCGGCGATTCGTCCGAGTTCCGGGCGCCGGGCCTCATCCCTTCCGCCGCCGGCCGATCCGAGGACATGGATAATTTTTTTATGGGGAACCATGGCAACAAGCTCGTAAAGCTTAATTATCGCTTTGGGCTCAAAAGCGTAATCCACAATCACCGTGAACGGCTGGCCTTCATCAATTCTCTCCAACCGGCCAGGGATGCCGGAAATTTTTTCCAGGCCAATTTTTATTTTTTCCAAGGCTATCCCCTGCGATATGCCGAGGCACGCGGCCAGGCCGGCGTTCACCGCGTTAAATTCACCGAGCAATTTTAAATCTATTCTTTTATCTAAAATTCTAAAGCTCACGCCTTCTGCGCCAGCTTTCACACCATCAAGCGATATTGTCTCTACTCCCGAATCAAACTTTCTGTTTACTATTTCCTCTGCCTTGCTGGCAGGTAGGTGTTTACTATTTACTAAAACATATTTTTCTTCGGCCCAGAATTTAATAAAATATCCCGCCTGTTCGTCGTTGCCGTTAACGATAATCGTTTTTTTCACCCGGTTTAATTCAATTTTTTTCAGGCTGGATATTCGGCCGCTCACTTTCTTTTCTTCGTCGCAGTATTTTGTTTTACATTTTTTTAAATGGGCGAATAACCGGCCTTTAGCTTCTTTATAATTTTCAAAACTGCCGTGCGATTCAATATGTTCCGGGTAAAGCCCGGTAAAGATTAAAACATCATAATTGATAAACCGATGGCGAAACTGCGTTATCCCTTCGGAAGTAGTCTCCACGATGGCGTATTGGCAACCGTTTCGGGTCATGTCCCGCAAAATTTTCTGGGTAAAAAACCGGCCGACCATGGTCATTTTTTTATCATTCAGCCACTCTTTTTTTCCGTCATTAAATATGGCAGTTGAAGTAAAACCGGCTCTATAGCCGGCCGCCTCAAGCGTCTTAGCGATAAGGTAAGCACAGGTGGTTTTTCCGGTCGTGCCGGTCACGCCAATGACGATTAATTTTTCCGAAGGCCGGCCGTACCACATAGCCGCCACAGCGCCCATAATAAAATGATAGGCCGGTTGCAAGGCTTTGAATATTTTTTTTGGGATTAGTTTTTTAATAAAATTTAATATCTTATTCATATTGACAAAACTATCAACTTAAACTAAGTTACAAACTATAAGAGAAAATCGTTCACTCAACTAAGGAGGAGTAAATGGCTAAAAAGGAAGAGGCAGTCGTGTTCGTAAATCGAGGCTTTGCCCCAAGAGATGAGGCTGAAGCAAATTTTCCTTGCGAATTCAGAGACCCCCCGTACTTTCTCGATGGCCAATTGGTCATTGACATAGTTGGCCGGGGGAGAGAGGTCCACACTGTGCCCATTAAAATCGGAGGAGATAACCTTACCATCGCTTCAAAGCTACCATGGAAATAGAACCTGTCGGTATTATCCCCCCGCATCCTACCTGACTCATCCCGAGGAAACTCCTCGAGATTTTTTTAAAAAAATTTTCTTAAGACTCTAAAAACACTATATACCTTATACCACTTATTTTCAAAGACCATATCAAACGTCCCCGGATAACTTATTTCTCTGCCGCCGAATCCCCGTTTAAAGCGTGTTACGCCCGGCCATTTTTTTTCGTCAATGCCGTAAAAATCATAATACCGGTAACCCTGGCACTTTGCCAGCTTAATCGTTTCCCACTGCAGAAGAAAAGGCGCCATTACGTTCCGGGATTCGCTTGAAGAGGCGCCGTGGATATAAGTAACCGTGTCCCCAAAAAATCCAACAATATTGGCCGCTATAACTCTACTGTTATATACGGCAAAATATAATTTAATCTTCAAGTTCTCCTTGCTGTTTTTTTCCCGGCTACAGTCTAATGACAGCATTTTGTCATAATATTTCTCCCCATGCAAACGAAAACCATCCCTCTTGCAGGTATCATCCAATAAGCACCAAAAACTATCAAATTCACCTGCCTCGGCCTCCCTGATAATTACCCCTTTTTTTTCCGCCAGCCGGATATTATATCTCGTTTTCGGATGCATTTCTTTTAACAACTCTTCCTCGCTTACTGACAGGTTAAGGATTGCGGTTTTTGACGGCTGAACATCCAGCGTCCGCGCAAATTCCAAATTCTCCGCCAAAGGCGGATCCGCCTCGGGCAGGCAAATTCCAAATTCCAAATTATTTTCCGGTTCAAAACGCAGGAATATCGCATTTTGCTGTTTCGCCAAATCTTTAATTGCGTCAAAAAATAATTTGTAATTTGGAATTTGTAATTTGTAATTAACGATCGGTCCTCTCGGACAATAAAAATAACTCTTGCCGAAAAAAAGCGGCTTTTTTATGAGTGTAGCCGCGGCAACCAGTTTTCCGCCGTCCTCCGCCCCCAGCCTGAATACTTTCTGTCCGGCCTTTTCCTGAAATTCTCCCCATTCCCAGGATTGGTGAAAAACGCTGTTATCGGAATTACCAATAAATTCATTCAATATTTCTTTATGTTTAATAAAAACAATATTCATCTTGAATTGATTGATAATTGGTAATTATTTTCCTAATTTTCTTAAAGCCTGGCGAATCCGCTCGCCCGAATCCTTGATATTCGCGTCCACTTCCCGCAAAGCCTCCCGCGCCTGCCCGAGAGAATAACCTAAGGCCATCAAAGCGTCAATCTCGTCGCCGGACGCTCCCATGCCGCCCGTACTTTTCTCGCCAGCCGGAAGATAGGCAATCTTATCCCTTAATTCCAATACCACGCGTTCAGCAGTTTTTTTTCCGATGCCGGAAACTTTAGTTAAGAGGTGCGGGTCGCCGTGACTTATCGTTTCCTTTATTTCTTTGGGGCTGGCGATGGAGAGAACGCCCAAAGCCGACTTCGGGCCGATGCCGGAAACCGAGAGAAGCAGTTCAAAAAATTCCAGCTCTTCCAAAGTTTTAAACCCGAAAAGATCCAGCGAGTCTTCCCGGACATGCTGGTGGGTATAAAATTCCGCCGGCTCCCCGGCGGAGATTTCGCTAAAAGCCGGCGGACTTAAAAAAATCTTATAGCCGACGTCATGGGCTTCTAAAATCACGTAACCCTGGCCTTTGGCTAAAATTTTTCCTTTTAAATAAGAAATCATAATATCCCGCGACTCATAACCCATAGACCACAACACCTCTATTATCCGGGGCATGCTTTATAAGTCTTCTTAAGACGCTAAACTCAGGAATTAAAAAATTGCTTTCTATTAAAATCACCCGGTCGCTCCCGCCGTGCGCCTCAGCCAGATATTCGCCGGTCTCGGCGTCAGTCATATTATTCAGCTTCATTTTTATTATATCATAAACCGGGCTCACAATCTCAATTTCTTCGCCGACCCTTAACGTATTATGCACTTTAATACCTAACAAATATTTCTTATTTCTTACTTCTAACTTCTTGATTTTTACCACCTGCCCGCAAAATTCCCAATCGCAATTTTCTTTGGAAGTCGCGAGATTTTGCGCCAGCTTTCCCTCGTTAAAAAGAAACCCGGTCGTATAACCGCGGTTAAAAATTTTCTCTTCCAGATCGCTTTGCAACCGGCTGACCAGTTTAGCGTTACTCAAATTTTCCATGGCTTTTTTGTAAGCGCCAACCACGGTCGCGATATAATACACGCTCTTGGTCCGGCCTTCAATTTTAAAAGAAGTAACCCCGGCTTCAGCTAATTCCCGCAGATGTTTTATCAAGCACAAATCTTTTGAATTCAAAATATAAGAATAACCATCTTCCTCATAAAGTTCAAAGATGCCATTAACACCATCAGGGATGATCAACTTCTCACTTTTTACTTCTAACTTCTTACTTTTAACTTGATACGGCCACCGGCAGGGCTGGACGCAGTCGCCGAGATTGGCGCTCCGGCCGGTTAAATATTTTGATAAAAAACAGCGACCCGAATAGGCCATGCACATGGCGCCATGGACAAAATATTCCAGTTCCAGTTTTGGCGCGGCTTTTTTTATGGCTTTAATATCTTTGAGGCTGGTTTCTCGCCCGAGAACAATCCGGCTGACACCCTCTTTAAACCAGAACTTCGCGGCCGATGAATTTATACAATTCGCCTGGGTGGAAAGATGGATTATCGCTTTTGGCCAGATTTTTTTTACCGCGCTCAGTATGCCCGGATCGGAAATCACCAGGGCGTCCACTTTCATTTTTTTCATCTCCCGGATAATGCCGGGCAGTTTCTTAAAATGATCCTCGTGGGCGAAAATATTAAACGTCGCGTAAACCCGCTTTTCCATCTTATGAGCGTAATCCACGGCTTTCTTAACAGACTTTAAATCAAAATCGTTAATCCGCGCCCGGAGCGAATAATCCGGGATGCCGAGATAAACCGCGTCCGCCCCGAAAGCGAAAGCGGTCTTCATTTTTTCCAGGTTGCCGGCGGGAGCCAGGAGTTCAATTCTATTATTATTCCTCATCATTATTAATTCCCTTTTACGCCTCTAAAAAAGCTTTGTAAGCGAGGTAGGCGCAGTAGAGGTCGCCTTTGGACGAAATTTCCAGCGGAGCGTGCATGTTAAAAAGCGGGATGCCCATATCAACCACCTCAATGTTGCGGTTGGCCAGGTACTTTGCGATCGTTCCGCCGCCGCCGGTATCAACTTTGCCGATGCCGCCGCCAATCTGATAAATAATATTTTTGTCTTTCTTAAAAATAGTCCTTAATTCGGCGATAAATTCGGCCGAGGCTTCAGAGGTAGAATACTTTCCTCCGACGCCGGTATATTTTTCAATCGCCGCGCCGTAACTTAGGCGCGCGGCATTTCTTAAATCAAAAACATCCTTGTAATCAGGATCAACAGCTACTGTTACGTCCGCCGAAATGGCATGGCTCATGGAAAAAATATTATAAACGTCTTCCATGCTGGCCGCTCCGCCCGCGAGCTTTGATAATTCCAGGATAAAAGATTCTAAAAAATAGGAGCGGGCGCTCGTATTGCCTTCGGAACCGATTTCTTCCCGCTCGGTCCAGACGGCGATCTGGGTTTCATTGGCCAGCTTCGCGTCCGCCATTGATTGCAATACGGCGTAAGAACAGGAACGATCATCCTGGCCGAAAGCGGAAATCATGGATCGGTCAAAGCCTAAATCGCGGGCTTTTTCAGACGGCACTACCTGCAGTTCGGCTGACGACAAATCTTCCTCTTTGATGCCGTATTCAGTATTTAAATACGTAAGAACCGCCAGCTTAACTTTTTCTTTTACTTTTTCATTTTCCACCGGCATGGATCCGACTACCAGGTTTAAATCTTCACCCTGCACTTCGCGGTTTTTCGGCGGAGTTCCCGGACCGCCGGCCCGGTCAAGATGAGGCAGAAGATCGGTAATCATAAATATTGGGTCGTTCTCTTTTTCACCGATTACGATTTCCACGTCTTTGCCGTTTTCAAGATGGACGACACCGTGCAGGGCGAGGGCGATTGTCGGCCATTGGTATTTTTTAATTCCGCCGTAATAATGGGTCTTTAAAAAAGCCACGTTTTCTTCCTCGTACAACGGCTGGATTTTTAAATCAAGATGCGGCACGTCAACGTGCGACATCAGCATGCGAAAACCGTTTTTCAGCCCCTTTTTTCCGATCCGGGCGAGAAAAAGATTCCGGCCCCGGTTAACGGCGTAAACTTTATCGCCGACTTTTAAATTCTTCGCCTCTTTAATATCGCGAAACCCGGCCTGTCTGGCGAGCTTAACGCCTTGTCTAACGACCTCTCTTTCGGTTTTTCCTTTGTTTAGAAATTCCTTATAGGGTTCGGCGAAACGCATTGCTTCATTTTTAGTTTTTTCGTCCCAAACCTCCCAGACATTTTTCTTCGGGGTTTTTAACTCTTTTTCCAGTTTCTCGTAATCAATTTTTTTTGCCATATGGTTAATATAATAGTTAATATTTAGCGGGTTAGATAAAAAGGAAATATATAAGCGCTCCGGCCGCCACGAGGAAACTATAGTTAATTTTAGCCGTAATGACAAGAGCTAACCCGTAAATGATTATCCGTCCGGCGTTAACCATTATTTCCCGGGTAACAATAAATTCATCAATATTTTCGCTCTTGGCAAGGGAATAATTTATGGAATTAATGGGCACGGCCATTAAAATCATAAAAAATCCGGCTAAAATTGAAAGTATATAATAGACTTTTTCGTCCACGGCGAAATATCTTAAAATCCAGATAATAATCATGAACGCGGCTCCGATTTTCAGAAGCTTTTGCTTATTATATTTATCGGAAAATTTGCCGATTAGAAGGGTAAAAATAATTGCTCCAGCTCCGGCCATGGCGCCGATTGTTCCGACGGAAATGATGTTTTTAAACGCGAGAAAAACAAAAATCGGCAATATAACCCCTTCAGCCTCGGCTACCAGATAATAATTCATGCTGGCGAAAAAAAATTTCCTGTGCTTTTTGAATAATCGCCAGATTATTTTCGGCTGGAACCTAATTTTTGATTGCCAGTTTTTAAGGTAAAATAGCGGAACTGCGGCGATCAGGTGGACGGCGGCGCTTAAAAGAAATAGAAAATTATAGCCAAATTTAGCGGCGACCAGCGCGCCCGACAACGGAGCGACGATGGATAGAGCCTGAGTGTAAGCGCTTAGTTTTCCGACGTCCCGCCCCATCCGGTCTTCGCTCGCGGTCTGGGTAAAAATAACGTGATAGGGAAACCAATAAAAAGAAATCTGGATCGCGTGGATTATAGCTAAAGGAAAAAATAGAAAGCCCGCCCGGGGAAGAAAAAAAAGCATTCCGAGCTGAAGGAACCGGAGCGGCAATCTCGCGAACAAACATCCTTTTACCCCGAACCGGGTGGCAAAAAAACCGGCGATAAAAAAGAAAACCGCGATCCCAAAACAGCAAATCAAAAAGTAAGTAAGAATTTTGGAAATTGAATAACCGAGGGAAATGAAATAAATAGGAAGCAAAATTCCTATGAGAGTATAGGCAAACCAGTCAACGGAATGCATCACGTATAAAGCCCGAAGCTGTTTTTTCATAAAGAAAACTAGACATTCATCCCCCGAAGCGCCGCGATTCTTTCCTCTACCGGCGGGTGGGTCATGAAAGCTTTGGCAAAAAATCCGGTTTTCTTCCGTCCGATCGCGTCGGATTTAAAGGGCGAAACAATATAAAGGTGGGCGGTCGCCCGGTTGGCGGCTTCCAGCGGTTCCCGGTCAGAGGAAATTTTTTCTAAAGCCCGGGCGAGTCCTTCGGGATAGCGGGTTAAGAGCGCGCCGTCGGCGTCAGCGGCGAATTCGCGTTTTCGGGAAATGGCCATTTGCATGAGCATGGCAAAAATTGGCGCCAGAATGGAAAGAGCTATGGCGACAATCATGATTATGAGCTGTAATTGTCCGCCGCCGCGTTCTGAGTCCCGCCTTCTTCCGCCGAAAAAAGACCAATGCCGAAACCAGTCGGCGAGTAAAACTATCAAACCGACCATAACGGTTACGATAGTAGAAATTAAAATATCCCGGTTGCCGACATGCGATAATTCATGGGCGATCACGCCTTCCAACTCAGCCTTTTCCAGTTTCTGCAATATGCCGGTGGTAACCGCTATAACCGCGTGTTTTGGGTCGCGGCCGGTCGCAAAAGCGTTCGGCGCCGTGTCATTAATAATATAAATTTTCGGCATTGGCAGTCCGGCGGTAATGCAAAGGTTTTCAACAATATGGTAAAGTTCCCTATTAGAATCGTGGTCAATGGGCCGGGCAGAGCTCATGGCTAAAACAATTTTATCGGAAAACCAATAGCTCGCGAACGAGGAAATCATGCTAAAACCCACGGCAATATATAAAATCGCCGAGTCGTTCATGGCCTGCGAAAAAACATAACCGACAATCATTATAAACACGAAAAACCCGGTCATTAGTAGCCAGGTTTTTCTTTTATTGGAATCGCTGTGAGTATAGAGGGTGGGCATAACACGTAACATAGGACACGTAACACATAACAATTAATTATTTTTGTTACGTGCTATGTGTTGCGTTCAGCTAAAATTTTACCTTCACCGCTTCTTTTTCAGCCTCGTCAGCCGCGAAGAATTCTCTTACTTTGAAGCCGAGCATGTTTCCGATCAGGTTAGTCGGGAAAACCTGCAGTTTAGTATTGAAGTCCCGGACATTGCCGTTATAGAACCGGCGGGCGGCCATAATTTTATCTTCGGTATCAGTCAGTTCGCGCTGTAATTCTAAAAAGTTCTGGTTGGCTTTTAAATCCGGATAGGCTTCGGCTAAAGCGAAAATTGATTTCAAAGTCTGCGAAAGGGCGTTTTCGGCTTTAGCTTTTTCTTCGGCTCCGCCGGCGGACATGGCCGCGTTCCGGGCTTTAATTACCGAATCCAGAGTCTCGCGCTCATGCTTTGCGTAACCTTTCACGGTTTCTACCAGGTTAGGGATAAGGTCATACCTTCTTTTTAACTGGACATCAATATCCGACCAGGCTTCGTCAACGCGGACTTTTAAACGGACCAGTCCGTTATAAAGCCCGATGAGCGCGATAGCCAGAACCGCTAAGACGCCTAAGACGATAAGTGTAATTTCCATAAGAGTTTAGTTCCCGGGGAACTGGTTATGAGTTAATATTAAAATTTTCTTCAACTCCTTCTGCATAAGCATTTACTAAGTCCGGCCTCTCGCATAATTTAGAAGCTTCAATGGCGATTTTAAACAATAATTTTTTATTTACTACCGGATTATCCAATAGTTGGCGCACTTCAACCGCTAATTCATCCAACCTAGTAATAATGTTTTTTTCTTTCTCTGATACTTTAAAGGGAAGGCCACTGAAAGTCATATCAGGATATCTTTCGGAAAATCCACGCGGAAGACGAGGCTTGGCCTTTATGTTTCCAAGCATATCAAAAAAAGAAATATATTCATTCATATAATCTCCTCTCAATAATTTTCTACAAGCATCTACAGGATGCTCGTAAGACAGTTGCTCCATACTACATCTATTTTATCCTTATATTTAACATTACCTTTTTTCCCCTCGCCTTAGTCGCGTAATAACCGGTTAACAGTCCGGCAATCTCCAAAATATCTTCTTCACTCTTTATTTTCTCCATTTCAAGCCTCATTAAATCAAATTTTTCCGGAATTTTCATTTCTAATAAATCATTCTTAATTTGTAATTTGTAATTTGTAATTCGCATAAGCGTCGTCGGCCCCATCGTCCTTTCCAATCTTACCACGATATCCCCTTTTTTCGCCAGTCTTTCCAGTTTTTCGCTCTCAGCCTTATCCCGGCCGACTACAACTAAAACCCAATGGAAATTTATGTCGGCTTCCACTTTTACGTCTTTCAAATTCGCGCCGGTGAGCGATTTTAATGAATTCTTTAAAAATAAAGTAACTTTTGGCGTTTTTTGGCGTTTTCTCGCGGCTTCCGGCATGGCTAATTTCAGCCAAAACACCCGCCCGTGTTTTAACAATTCTACGTCTTCGGTTTTGCAATCCGGGCAATGAGTAATAATATCTAAAACTTTTTTTGACCCTTCCGGGTCGGTTAAAAGACAGCCGCCGGCGGGCGTTGGATAATCTTTAATGCCAAATTTTCCAGCCAATTTCATCTGCTCTTCTCTAGATCGGCCTTCAATATTCAGAAGCTTTTCCCGCTTTACCAGGCCTTTCTTTTCCATAGCCGTTTCCGGCAGGAGCCTCGCTGACAATGGCCGCAAAACCTCCACCCCCGCCATCCTTACCACTCTTAATAATGCTTCTTTATTTTGAGAAAACGGCCGCTGGCCAAGCACCTCGCCGGTAGCGATAAAGTCAAAAATGTCACATCCCCTCCCCGCGACGTCAGGAGTCGGGGAGGGGTTGGGGGTGGGGTGTTGCGGGAAAGACGAAGAAAGAATTTTCCGAGGAGCGGCTCCAGGTTTTAAATACTTACCAGCTTCGCGGATCATGAGACTGTGGCAGTCTATGCAGGGATTCATGTTTTTTCCGTAACCGCAGGACGGGCATTTCACGATTGATAAAATCTTTTCCGCAAGATCCTCTTCAATCAAATTAATCTTAAGTTCCTTCGCGCTCTCCCGCGCCCGCTCGCAATTAAAAAAATTACTGGAAAAACAGATTCCAATAACTTCTATCCCCTGATTCATTAGCACTTTGGCGGCGAGCATTGAATCCAGTCCGCCGGAAAAAAGGACAAGAGCTCTCGCTTCATTTTTGCTTTTTCCCATAGTTTATTTTTTTGCCGACATTTATTTATTTTATCGGAATACTAGCTTCAGACGCTAAGGCTTAACAATTATTTCATTAAACGGTTGGTTATCTCTTCTTTAATAACCTGCCTAACCTTTCTTTCATGCCCGGCCAAGTACTATAATATCCAAAGCCCTGGCGATTCTTAATTTTTTCGTAAACCATTGTTTGTAGTTCATCATCCTTAAAAATCAAACGGTCCACTGGATTGTGTAATTTTCCCGAAACAAACAGGCTGTAACGATCTATGTAGGAATCCAATATCACGCTAATATTTATATCTTGATTATACTTGGCTAATTTCCATAACGCCTCTAAATATTTATTTTCCCACAGCTGTCCGGGGATCTTGTTTATTTGACTGATTAAACCTTCCGGAATTGGGCCGTAATAATTATTTTGGATTACTAGCGTAAGAGCGCGGCCCAAAAAATGGCTACGTTGAAAATTATAATCTTCACATTCCTCTAATAAATCTGTCAATTTTGTTTTTAATTTTTTTGGCAAAGACAAAAAGGGCGGACTTTTTTTAAGCTGCTCATAATTTTCTGCCTTATAAATGAGTTTTGATTCATCATAATCTTCAAAAAATTCTTTAATTTGACCGGGTTTGAAATCTAACTTTTCCTCAACAGCATTTTTTAAAACAACCCTCTCAACCAGCATCTTCTTAAGCAATTCGCCGTAATATTCAATAACTTTAATTAAATTGTCGCTGGTCGCTTGTTCCTCTTCCATCAATTCAAACACAATCGGCTCAATTCTTGGAAGAGTGTTGTCAAAATCAACCGCTTTTCCCGTTTTTTCATCAAAAGTCCCCCAAGTAACATCAGGAACACAAATTTGAACTCTTTGTTCATTATCAATGTTTAAAAATAAATTCCATGAATGCAACAACTCATCTTCTGAACGGGCAGGAAGATGAACGTCGTAATCCGTTCCCACCTCATAAAGACAATATGAATTTTTTACGGCTCCATCTTCAGACTGGCAAGCTTTTATCGCGTTAAAAACGGCTTTGACGCTAGAGGCAAAAGTGCGGCAAACTCCCGTGCCAATCCAATCAGGATTTTCACAATTTTCCAATCCCTTTCTCAACACTTCCAGCGCCGTAGAATCGTCAGTTTGAGATGCAAGGATAGTTTGACCGTTATCTAAGTCTCTCGGAGAGTCATATACTTCAAAATCGTTATATTTTGTAAGTTTGCTTACTATTCCTAGTGATAAGCCAAAAAGCTGTCTGGGAGAGAGACCATCTAATTTATCAACCGCGTAAGCATCTGCAATATTTTTGCCTTTATTATTTAAAAAATTTCTCACAAAGTCATAAAGCTCGTCTTCCCACCCTTTCTTCTCTATCGTATTCTCAAAAACGTAGTTTTGTCTGGAACCCCAGTCCTTTTCCTGCTTAATAAATCTTTTATTTAAAATTCTATTAATCTCCTCGGGAATAAAAAATGTCTCTTTAGAACCCTGAGGATTAAAATTTTCCCATTCGGAAAATACAATCCTGGTGCCGTCTTTCAGCTCTAAATCCAATAACGGGCCTCTTTCCCTCTCTGAACTTTGCTCCCTTAAACCTTCTATGCTCATAAATAATATCTCCGCCTAAAATAAAAAACAAAACTATTTTTTTACTATCCCTAGCCAAAGCTCTTGTCCTTCCACTTTCACATTTTTTTCCGCGAGAATTGCTTCGCTCCCGCCTTCGGCCAAAGCGTCGGCCAAAGTGTCCTTTATTATTGAGTCCCTGTAATTACTTATGGCTTTTTTTATTTCTTCATCAGCAGTCGCGTAATAAATTTCAATCCGGTCTTTAATTGTCAGTCCGGCATCTTTTCGCATGCCATTCACCAGGCGGACAATTTCGCGTTTTACGCCTTCCTGCTTTAATTCAGGGGTGATTTTCGTGTCCAGCTCCACTTCCATATTACCTTTTCCGGAGCTCACAATCACATTTTTAACATTCACCTCGTCTTTTATTAATTCAACAAACTCATTATCAATTCGTAATTCATAATTCTTAATTTTTAATTCATTCAATGGTTGTCTGACTTTTATTCCCGCCTCATCCCTTTTCGCCAGCGCCAATTCCACGATTTGTCTGACCGTTTCCATATCTTTTAAAATTCTGTTGTCTGTTATCTGCTGTCTGTTGTCTAATTTTGGCCACGCTTCCAAATGCACCGATTTATTCTCATCCTTAAAATCATTCCCGGTTATTCTCTGCCAGATATTTTCCGCCGAGAACGGCATATAGGGCGCCATGACTTTTACGAGCTGTGAAAGAACATGGGCGGTAGTCTTTATAGCCGCTTCTTTGTCTTTCTCGTCATCAGATTTAAACCGATCCCTTGACCTTCTTAAATACCAGGTTGATAAATCGTCAATAAATTCGGTAATCGGCCGGGCGCCGGAAGGCAAATCGTATCTTTCCAAAGCCGCGGTTACCTCTTTGGTAAGCTGGTTAAGCCGCGTCAGTATCCATTCATCCAAAATATTTTTTTTCCTTTCTTTAGAAACTCCCTCTCCCTGATCCGCCAGTTGGCGGAGAATAGGGGGAGGGACGGGGAGGGGGCTTGCGCCATCACCCGCAAACATTTCGTAAAACTTATAAACATTCCAAAGCAGGATTACGTTTTTCCGGAGCGAAGTTTGCAAATCCGTTTCCGAAAGGCTCATGTCGTCGCCGAGCATGATAGGAGAAGACATAAAATACATTCGTAGAGCGTCGGAGCCGTATTTTTCCAGGGTCGCTTTCGGATCCGGGTAATTGCCGTAGGACTTGCTCATCTTCCGGCCGTCAGTCCCGGCGAGTACTCCGGTAGTAATAACATTTTTAAAAGCCCGGTCGCCAAACAAAGCGTTGCCAAGGACATGGAGATAATAGAACCAGCCGCGGAGCTGCCCGGTATATTCAATGATAAAATCGGCCGGGAAAAGATTTTTCCACTCATTTTTTCTTTCAAAAGGGTAGTGAAACTGCCCGAACGGCATAGCGCCGGACTCAAACCAACAATCCAAAACCTCCGGCACCCGGCGCATCAACCCGCCGCATTTATCGCAAGGAAATTCTGTTTCATCAATTCCGGGCTTATGCAAATCAGTTATTTTTTTCCCGCTTAACTTTTCCAGCTCTTCAATTGACCCGACCACTTTTATTTCCTTGCACTTATTCTCTTCCGCATTTTTGGAATTTGGAATTTGGAATTTGGAATTTCCCGTGCATTTCCAGACCGGTATGGGCGAGCCCCAGTAGCGCGAACGGGAAAGGCACCAATCCGGAGCCGATTCAAGGTTGTAGCGAAACCGGCCTTCTTTAAAATGTTCCGGCACCCAATTTATTTTTTCGTTAGTCTTAATCATCTTTTCCCGAATATCGGAAATCTTTAAGTACCAGGCTTTCTGCGCCTTATAGATCAAAGGCGTGCCGCAACGGTAGCAAAAAGGATAGCTATGGGTGTAGTCAAAAGAGGAAAATAGCCTTTCGCCCAAATCTTCAAAGACTTTTTTTCCGGCTTTGGAAAAATACTGCCCGGCCCAATCACCGGCGTTTTTCGTGTAAATCCCGTTTTCGTCCATCAAATCCACCATCGGTAAACCGGATTTTTTTCCCAGCTCAAAATCGTCCTCGCCGAAATTCGGGGCGATATGGACGATTCCGGTCCCTTCTTCGGTATTAACAAACCCGCCCGCGTAAATTTTAAACGCGTTCCTGTTTTCTTTTATTATTTCATTGCCTAAATCAAACAAAGGCTCGTATTCCAGTCCGAGTAAATCCTTGCCTTTTAATTCGGAGAGTAGCTTATATTCTTTTTCTTTAAAAATTTCTTCTGTTTTTTCCTTGGCTAAAACATATATTTCTTTACCGATCGCAACAACCTGGTAAACCACATCTTCTCCCACCGCCAGCGCTAAATTTCCCGGCAAAGTCCAAGGCGTCGTCGTCCAGGCCAGCATATAAACATCGCTGTTGACTTTTTCTTTCGGTAAATTCTTAATTCTTAATTCGTAATTCTTAATTCTAAATTTCACCACCACCGACTTTTCCCGGACATCTTTGTACGACCCGGCGTCCATGGTAATTTCAAACTTGGACAAAGGCGTGGCGCAGCGCGGGCAATGGAGTGACGAACGGTAGCCTTCATAAATAAGGCTATCGTCATACAACTTTTTAAAAGCCCAGATAACGCTTTCCATAAAAGAAAGATCCATGGTTTTGTAAGCGTTTCGCATGTCCACCCATCTTCCGATCCGGTTAATATACCATTCCCATTGTTCCGAGCCGACATTAACATAATTGCGGCAGGCGGCGATGAATTTATCCACTCCGAGTTTTTCAATATCTTTTTTATTTCGGAGGCCTAGTTCCTGCTCAACTTTATTTTCGGCCGGTAAACCGTGGCAGTCCCAGCCCCAAACCCGCTCCACCCGGTAACCTTTCATGGTCCAGTATCGCGGAACGACGTCTTTGGCAATGCTCGGCAATAACGTGGCGTAATGTGGCAGGCCGGTGATAAACGGCGGGCCATCGTAAAAAACATAATCAGGCGGATTTTTTCCCTCCTCACTAAGGAGGGGACTAAGGGGAGGTTTTGCTACAGATTTTTCAAAAATTTTCGCCCGATTCCAAAATTCCAAAACTTCCTCTTCCATTTTTGGAAAGGGATTTGATGAGGCTTTTTTATCTTTTTCATTAGTCATAAATGACGGTAATTTACTGAATTATATGATTTATTCTATTCTAAAATTAGCTGAATGTCAAAATTATCAGCCATTTTCGCTAGACCTTATTAATGCGACGCGCTAGCCATCGGTATGCGACGCGCTAAATTTGACATAACGCAACTGTGCTTAAATCAAGGGTCGTTTAACGACCCTATTTTGATTGGTTTCCAATCAGGAATAGTAGTTATTATTCCATAAAAATCGCCGGAAACAAACTCTTTAAAAACCGGAAAACTCACACAAGCCAGAAGATTTTCCCCTCCCTGGAGCGAAGCGATTGGGGAGGGGTTAGGGGGCTCCGCCAAAAAACAAAAGCGCGTCCACTATTTTGCGGATGCGCTTTTTTCTTGGGATTGTTTTAAAAAATTTACGGCGACCCGCCAGGTCCTCCCGTTCCTCCCCACGGTAAAACTGTGAAGACAAAATAGGTGATGGCATAGGCGGCGATTATTATAATAAGGCCGATGACAGCGTGGCGGATCTGATCCAGGGATTCTTTGGTTTTCTGCTCGTCGCCGCGGGCGTTCATATATTTCCAGCCGGCTAAAATTATGAGAATAATAAAAATGATCCCCAATAGAGCCATGAAACCCATAATCACCGCCGTAATAATGGAACCAATGGAAACTGTATCGCCGAAACCGGCGCCTGTTTTTAGGGGGTCGGTTTGGGACGTAATCGCCGACTTACCCGTATCGCTTAAAAGTCCGGCTCGACAAAAAGACGGCGTTAAAATTAACACCGAAGCCGCCATATAAATAATCTTAAGCAAATTTTTCCGCATATCACATTAAACCTAAGCGCTTAACAAACCCTCACCCCCGGCCCCTCTCCCGCTCCTAATCGTCGCGGTAAAGGGGAGCTGAAATAATAAGGGTATTTTTTATTAAATTCATTCCTCTGGCTCCCCTCTCTATTAACATCAGTTAATGGAGAGGGGTTGGGGGTGAGGCAAACCCCATTTTAAGCCCCAACAAAATATTTAAACACAAAGCCCCAAATCGCATAGGCGCTAATGGTAATAATCAGCCCGACAATCGCCTGCCGGATGGTCGCGAGTGATTTTTTTACTTTTTCTTCCTCGCCCCGAGCCATCATATATTCATAGCCGGCAAATACTATTAAAACAATAAAGATTACTCCGAGGACTGAAATAAAAACCCCAATCACCTGTCCGGCGATCGCGCCGATTGAAAGACCACCCGAATCGCTTTGCGACTGGTATCCGGCCGGTTCGGCGACTTTTTTTAGCTTATCCAACGGCCCATCGCCCTCGGCAAAAACGAAAGCGGGTAGTAAAAGAAATAAAAACAGAAAGCCGCTGATCGCTAATTTTTTAAAAAAAATAATCATAATAATGGCTTTAAGCAATAATCTAAAACTACTGCGGAGTTGAAGATGACTTTATCAGCCCGCTTCCGAGCTGATAAATCACAAAATAACTTATAACATAAGCGGCAAGGACAATAACTAAACCGATTACCGCGTTTTTCATTATGTCTTTGGCTTTGGTAACTTTGGCTTCGTCGCCGCGAGCTGTCATCCATTCAAACCCGGCGTAAATCAAAAGGGCTAAAAAAATCACCCCTAAGAGCGAAAGGGCAATATTAATAATCATTCCGATAGTAGTATAAACAGTTTCTTCGCCGCTGCCCGTAACCGGCTTATAGCCGGCTTTACCGGCAAATTTGCCTAAAGTGCCTTCGCCGAAAGCGTCGCTAATTCCGACGGCCTGAATAACCGGGACTACGGAAGAAAAAATCAACGCTCCGAAAAAAATAATGGTAAAAACCGTAACTAGTTTTTTTCGCATAAAAGATTAAGTGCCGGTTGTCGGTTTCGTTAAAATTTCCCCGGCAAACTTCGTAATAACGTAAGCCGAAAGGACAATAACGAGGCCGATTACCGCCTGCTGAATAAGTTCCTTGGCCTTGTCGGCTTCCTGCTGGTTACCGCGGGCGAGCATCCACGTAAATCCGGCATAAATCATGATCCCTAAAAAAATTATTCCGATAAATGAAAGAGCTATTCCTAAAATTGACCCGGCCCGGTCGTAAAAATCAATGGCTTGAGGTTCAGTTCCATAACCCGCTTTAAAAGTTTCCAGCAGTCCGGCCGTGGTTTTGCCGGTAAGGCCGGTGGGCGCGGGAGTTTGAGCCAAAACCGCCGAGATGCTAAAAAAAATAAAAAATAAAAACAGACTGGACAGAATAAAAGCTTTAAATATTTTTGAAGCATTTGACATAATTTTCACAAAGAGAAACAAAAAAAAGGAATTGTCTGAACTTATTTTCGTTACGCGTTACACTATTTTTCAGTATAATTGCCTTAAACATGAATTTTTCGCGTCCTGTCCAAAGCAATGGGCCCGTCCGCTGTCTTCTCGTATTTGAGTCTCTGAAGACAGGCCCGAAGAATTTCCATATTATACTGCCGGGGTTCCGCCGGTGGCCTCAAAAATCGTATTAATAAGAAATTGGGTGATTCCAAAGGCGGCGAGTACTATAACCAAACCGATAGCGCCGGCTTGGATCAATTTTCTCGCTTCCGTGATTTTGTCGTCGTTTCCCTGCGCGGTCATCCATTTAAAACCGCCAATCAGGATGATGATAACGGCTATCAGGCCGAGAAAGCCTAAAATAACCCTGATAACGTTTACGATAATGCTTTTTGGATCTTCATTTCCTAATCCGATATCGTTGGCGTCGTTAAGTCCGAGATCGTTGGTTGTCAGCGCCTGGGCGTTAACCGTTACGGCGACGGACAAAAGCGGGATGATAACCATCATCGCCATCATCAGCTGAATAAGTTTTTTCTTCATAATTCACCCCCTTTCCTTTCCAAAGAGAAAAATTTATATTCTCTTTATGTTAAAAGTAAAAACAAATTAATCGTTGACAACATTATTCTGGATAGTGGTAATGAGAAAATTAGCAATAGCAAAAGCGGCCAGAACAATTAATAGCCCGATGGCGCCGTTAACTATATACTTCCTGCCCTGGGTTACCTTGTCGTCGTTGCCTCCGGCAGTCATCCAGAGGAATCCGCCGATTAGGATAACAACAACGGCGATAATGCCTAGAAAGCTTAAAGCCACCTGGATAATGTTAACAATAACATTCTTCGGGTTGGCATTTTGAAGCCCGATGTTGTTGGCAAAATTGAGGCCAAAATTACCGAGATTATCTTGTGCTAAAACTGCCGTTGATGGCAGAAGGACAGCCGCTAAAAGAAACGCCGCCGCCGCTAACTTAATCTTCTTTGTCCATTTACACATAATTTTTCTTCTCTTTTAAAGAGAGTATAATAAATAGTTTAATTAAGGTTTTTTCCTCTGCAATAATTTTAGCATTTTCAGGATTTTGTTGCAATGCTCACCTTGTATCATGTATTATGTATATTGTATCATGTATATCTTTTACCGCAACAGTAAAAATACCAGAACTTGCGCGTTTCGCGAATAAATATATTTTTTCATTCCGGCATTTCTTATCCCCCGTCATCCTGAGCGGAGTGAAACGGAGCGAAGGATCTCGTGTTTAGCGGAAATGCCACGAGATTCTTCGTCCCGAGTGCTCGGGACTCAGAATGACGGGGTAAAAAAGCATTTCGTAATTCAAAGTAATATCAATAACAATCATGAATAAAATTTCCTTTAAGACGATATTCTGGACGCTTTTTTACGTTTTTCTTTTCTGCCTGCTTTTGAACAATTCTTTCGGCTATCTTGATCCGGACTTGGGCTGGCATCTTAAAGCCGGGGAAGATATTCTAAGAGAAAAAAGCGTGCCTCATCTTAACTATTATAATTATACCTTGGAAAGGACGACTTGGGTAGACCATGAATGGCTTATTAATCTCGTCTCGTTTCTAATTTATTCTCGCTCCGGCAATATTGGCCTGAATATTTTTTTCGCCCTGCTGGCGCTTTCGACCTTAGCCGCTTTGCATGTTTTCGCGAAAAAACAGCTAGCAGGTTCAGAGGACAGTCCCGGCAATGTCCTTTTGGTTGTCTTTTTTATGATTTTAGGAGTTATCGCCATGTCGCCGCACCTCGGAGTCAGGATGCAGGAAACCGCCCTTTTATGCCTCGTGTTCCTATATATAATTTTGCGCCGCTATGATGAAAAAAAAGATTTTAAAATCCTTCTTATCCTGCCCCTGCTTTTTTATTTCTGGGCTTCGGCTCACGCCAGCTTCCTGATTGGACTTTTCCTTATTTTTTTAAGGCTCATTACCATGCTTATGGAGAATACTCTAATTAAATATTTTCCCGGCTCAAAAATCAGTTCTTTTTTCGGGCTAAAAACGCCGTTGGATAGAAGGCATATCGCGTCTCTCGCTGTTTTTTTTGGCCTCAGCCTTATTGCCACGCTCCTCACTCCTTACGGCCTGGAGCTTTACGGGTTCTTAAGTGATTACGGTAATACTTTTTACATGACCCATATAGCCGAATGGCTGCCGGCCTGGTATTTGCCGATCGCTTACTGGCAGATGGCCTACATGGCTTTTGCCTTGGCCGGCCTTTTGCTTTACTCGCTTAACAAAAATAAGGAAGAGGGGGCTGGTTTATGGGAATTTTCGCTTTTTTTCCTTTTCATGGCTCTGGCCTTTAAATCCAAAAGGCATTTCCCGCTGTTTTTTATCAGTTCCTTTCCTCTAATATTGAATAGCTACGGAAGCGTTCTTTGGGGCGAATCGGCTCTCGGCGCGTCCTCCGGTCGTAACGAAGACGCCGGGGCCGGCGCTTCTTCCGGATTTTTTAGCGACGCGCCAAAATTCCCCCGGGTAATCCTCATTACTACCATAATCCTTGTTTCCGCGAGCCTTCTTCTAAAAACTAATTTTATATCCAACCCTTTTAAATATTTTTGCGGCGACTATCCTTGCGGGGCGTCTTCATTTTTAAAAGCCAGCCCCCAATATGAAAAACTGAACATCTTTAATGAATACGCCTGGGGCGGTTATCTTATCTGGACTTACCCGGAAAGAAAACTTTTTATTGATGGCCGCCTGCCGCAACTGCCTTTCAAAAAACACACTTTTTTAGAAGAATATTTTGAATTGCTTGATAAAGATAAGCTCGCCGCGAAGCTTAATGAATACGATATCCGGCTGGTTTTAATCCGAGCCAGCGAAAGGAAAATAAGATTCAATTTTATTGAAAAGAAAATCCTCGGACTTAACGAAGAAAAAGAAAATAAAGGCAAAAACGAACTGGCCGAGTTTTTAAAAAGTTCCGGCGCCTGGCGCGAAATTTACCGCGATGGTTTGGCGGTTATTTACTTATATGAAAACCGTTGATATCTGCCTGCCGATATATAATGAAGAAAAAATCCTGGAAAAAAATGTCCTGTTCCTTCTTGATTTTCTGAAAAAACAAAATTATCCTTTTAGCTGGAAAATCGTAATACTGAATAACGGCTCCACGGATAAATCAAAAGAAATAGGCGAACGCCTGGCGGAGTGGGGCATAAAAATGGAGAACGCTTTAAGACCGGGAAAAGGCGGGGCAATAAAAGAGTATTGGATGAAAAGCCGGGCTGATATTGCTTGCTACATGGATATTGATCTGGCCGTGTCTTTAGAAAATATTTCCGACTTGCTTGTCCCGTTGGTTAACGAAAATTGCGACATGATCATTGGCTCCCGCTTGCTCTATGAATCCAAAATTGACCGGTCGCTCATCCGGGAAATAAGCTCCCAGGGCTACAACCTTCTTTCGCGGCTAATCTGCGACCATAAATTCTCGGATCTGCAATGCGGATTTAAAGCGGTCCGAACCGATATTTTTAAAAAAATCGCGCCTTTTATCACTGACCGTAAATGGTTTTTTGATACAGAATTGGTTATTTACGCGGGAAAACTGGGCTACAAAATAAAGGAGGTTCCGGTTGAATGGTCGGAAAATCGTTATGATAAAAGAAAGAGTAAAGTGAACCTTTTTAAGGACACTCTTACCTTTATCATCAATCTTCTTAAACTTAACCGCAGAATGAAAAAGCAAGGGGCCGGAGCGGATCGCCTTGAAATCCCTAATATTTAATGATATATTGCAATCACATCGGCAACCGTTAATAACCTGATAAATTTTCTCCTAGCAATTTAAGACACCAATCCTATGGCGCGAAAAAAAACAACTAAACCAATAATTTTTTCCGGCATCCAGCCTTCGGGAAATCTCCATCTCGGTAACTATCTCGGGGCGATCGTCCAGTGGGTGGAACTGCAGGATCAGTACGACTGCGTATTTTGCGTCGTTGATTATCACGCCATTACCGTTAAGCAGGATCCGAAAATTTTAAAGGAGAAAATCGTAGAAATCGCTAAAATCTATTTAGCCTCGGGCATTGACCCGAAAAAATCCATAATCTTTCAGCAATCAGCCCGGCCGGAGCATACTGAATTAGCGTGGATTTTAAATACGATAACCAGAATGTCTGATTTATTCAGGATGACTCAGTTTAAAGATAAATCTGGCGCGGTTATCTTGAAGAAAAAATTAAAAATAAAACATAAAGAGAAAATAAATGGTGAGGTTAAATCTGTGAGAGAAGATGTTTTTGAAATCGGTCGGGAAAAACTAAGTCCTGAGGAATATAGTCAATATTTACTAAACAGAACCGGGGTAGGGCTTTTCGACTATCCCGTCCTCATGGCCGCCGACATATTATTGTATGACACTGATTTAGTGCCGGTCGGCGAAGACCAGTCTCAGCATGTTGAACTTTGCCGGACACTGGCAAGAAGATTTAATCAGCAATTTAACGAGACTTTTAAAATACCGGAAGTTAAAATAAAAGAAGAATCGGCCCGGATCATGGGGCTGGATGACCCGGCAAAAAAAATGAGTAAGAGCGCGTCCAGTGAGAATAATTACATTGCCCTAACCGATTCTCCGGAGAAAGCCGGAAAAAAAATAACTCGCGCCGTTACTGACTCGGGTTCGGAAGTTAAATATGATAAAATCGCGAAGCCGGCCATTTCCAATTTAATGACTATCTATTCGCTTCTCGCGAACACATCTTTTGAAAATATTGAGAAAAAATATAAAGGCAAGGGTTACGGCGAATTTAAAAAAGACCTCGCTGAAATTGTCGTGGATTTTTTAACCGCTTTCCAGAAAAAATACAACGCCATCCCGGACGAAGAAGTAAAAAAAATCCTGGCGCAAGGCGCGGAAAAATTAGCGCCGATCGCCAAAAAAAATATGGAGAAAGTAAAAAATAATATCGGCGTGCTGTTAGAATAACCTTCAAAAACAATTCGGAAATAAAACACCCCACTTTTTAAAAAAGGTGGGGTGATTTTTAATTCCGCGACAATCAAGGTTTTAATTTCTTAATTTCCACTTTTAAGCTTTTCCAGCTCAATTTTCCAATTTTCCAGTTTTTCTTTTTCCTTTTTAATTATTTCCTCCGGCGCTTTTTCCATAAATTCTTTATTTTCTAAACGCCCGGTAAGCCCGCTGATCATTTTTTCCAAACGCTCCACTTCTTTTTTTATCCGCTCTTTTTCCTTTACTTCATCAATCGCACCGACAAGGTAAATTTCAACGCCGCCGACTGCCGCGTGGATCGCTTTTTCAATTTTCTCTCCGGTTTCCAGAATTTCCAGTTCGTTGATACCGGTCCGAAGTCCTTTTATTAATCCGGCCTGCGATTCAATCAATTTAATATCCTTTCCGGCATAAATTATGGCTTTGACTTTTTTCGCCGGTTCAACTTTATTTTCCGCCCGCGCGTTCCTTATGGACTTAATCACTTCAATTACTATATCAAATCCGCTCTCCTCATATTCCGCCGCTTTTTCCTCCGGCCACTCGGTTATCAAAAGCGGCTTATCAGCGCCTAGTCCGCTCCAGACGGCCTCAGTAATAAAAGGGATAAAAGGATGCCAGAGTTTTAGTAATCCCTCAAGGACATATTTAAGAACTTTGTTCTTTTCGGATGTTTTTTCAAATTTGCTTAATTCAAGATACCAGTCAGCAAATTCGCTCCGGGTGAAATCTCTTAGCTTTTCGCCGGCCTGGGAAAACCTAAAGTTGCTAAAATCATTATTAACCTGTTTTATCAAAGCCTGAAATTTCGCCAAAATCCATTTATCCGCCAAAGTCAGATTAGCATTATTAAATTCCGAATTCCCAACGCCATTCTCCTGGTTAGAAAAAACGAATAAGGAAATATTCCAGAGTTTAGTGATAAAATTCCTCGCGCCGATAATTTTTTCCTCGTAAAATTTTGAATCATTTCCCGGCGATACTCCTAAAAGGAGGCTCAGGCGGAGCGAATCAGTGCCATAGTCCCTTATTACGTCCAGCGGGTCAATATTATTGCCGGATGATTTTGAAAACTTCCGGCCCTTTTCGTCGCGCAACATGCCGTGGATATATACGTCGCGGAAAGGAATTTCATCTAGCGTGTAAGTCGTCATTAAAATCATCCGCGCCATCCAAAAAAATAAAATTTCATAACCCATCTGCATCCAGGCAGTCGGATGGAATGTCTTTAAATCATCATTATCGGCGGGTTTACCCGCCGTAGCTTCAGCGGAGGCGGGCCACCCAAGGGTTGAAAAAGTCCATAACGCCGAAGAATACCAGGTGTCCAAAGTATCTTCGTCTTGGATCCACCCCTCGCCTTCCGGAGGTTCAATCCCAACATAAATATCTTCCAAATTTTTGGAATTTGGAATTTGAGATTTGGAATTTGCATACCATACGGGTATGCGGTGTCCCCACCAAATTTGCCGCGAAATGCACCAGTCGCGCAAATTATCAATCCAGTTTAAATAAGTCTTATGGAACCTCTCCGGAATGATGGTTATTTTTTGAGCCGGATCGTTATTTAAGCCGGCCTCAACCGCTTCCCGCATCAGGTCTTTTAAACTTTTTCCTTTTCCCGGGATGATTTTATTGACGCTTACGAACCACTGCTCTTTTATCTGAGGTTCAACCAAACCATCACTCCGATCCCCTTTGGCGACCCGATGAATATAATCTTCTTCCACCTTAACCAAAAGATTTTTTTCTTTTAATCTTTCTATTATCTTCGGTCTGGCTTTTAGAATATCCATTCCTGCAAACTCACCCGCGATCGGCATCAATTCGCCGTTAAAATCAATAATTTGTTCTCCCTCTAAATTGTGTCTTTCCGCGATTTCAAAATCAACCATGTCATGCCATGGCGTAATAGTCATGACTCCGGTTCCAAATTCCGGTTCAATGATACTATCCTTAATTATCGTTGCCGTAACCTTTCCATTAATCCATTCACATTCAAACTTATCACCGTGTTTGTATTGCGCGTACCGTTCATCATCCGGATGCATAACTACATATTTGTCGCCAAATTTGGTTTCCGGGCGGGCGGTCGCGATTACGAATGGGCCGTATTGAAGATAATAAAAGGGCGCTTTTTCCTCGTGCCAAACTATCTCGTCGTCGGAAATTGTAGTTTGGAGTTTTGCATCCCAATTAACAATCCTTTTTCCGCGATAGATAAGCCCGTCGTCGTACATTTTTTTAAAAACCGTATTAACCGCCAGGTTGCGCTCGTCGTCAAAAGTATAAGCCAGGCGCGACCAGTCGCAGGAAGTCCCCATCTTCCGAATCTGCGAAAGGATGGTGGCTTTTGATTCTTCGGCATATTTTTTTATCTCTTTTAAAAGCCCCTCACGCCCGAGTTCCTGCCTCGGATTTTTTACGCCCTTTTCCATTAAGAGTTTTTCCACTTTAGCCTGCGTGGCCACGGCCGCGTGATCGGTTCCGGGGACGAGAAGAACTTTTTTTCCGCACATCCGCTGATAACGAGCCATGACGTCCATGAGGGAGTTTTCTAAAGCATGCCCAAGATGCAAAACTCCGGTAACGTTCGGCGGCGGCATCATGATTGAATAGGGATCGCCTTTCAGATTATCAGGATTAAAAAAACCCGACTGTTCCCATTTTTCATAAATTCCGTCTTCGTGCTCGGCTGGGTTATAGGTTTTGGGCAATTCTTTTTTCATATACCATTTTTATTTTATAATCGTCCCGACGCATTTTTTTCCGGCCAGGCAGTCTTTTAAGTTGGCTAAATTTTTTCCGTTCATGATCACTATTTCCATGCCGAGCTTATGGGCTTCCCGCGACGCGATCGGATCAAAGGGGGCGTTTAGGCCCGGATCCCATTTATCGCCGACGATTTTCCGGAAATCGCTCCAGGAAATATTTTCAATTTTTCTGGCATCTTTAAATTTTTTCGGATCCTTGTCGTAGACGTGAGAAATATTGGAAAGGTTAATAATGGTTTTTGCCCCGAGCCTTTTCGCGAGAACTACCGCGTCGTGGTCGGTTGAAAATCCCGGACGCCAGCCGGCGGCGACCATGAGCCCTTCGCCTTTTTTAAAATGTTTATTTAAATCTTCCTTAGTATTTGGATTTTTATTAATCCGCGGATGGGCGTAGTCGCGGAAAATAGTTTTTATGAGATGGGCGTTTAATCGGGTGGTATGGATCCCGAGCCAATCCCGGTCGTCGTCGGTCAATTTCATCACCTTGCTCGCCGCCTGCTGGTAATCCCGGCAGGTTCTTCCGCCGCCGGTTACGATTATGAAGCGGTCGCCGTCCTTTATCCGCTCAATTATCAACTGCCTGAATTTTTTTAAAAATTTCCAGTCAATTCCGCCAGCCGGAACGATAAGTGATCCGCCGAGCGAGATAACATAAATTTTTTCTTGAGTCATAAATTTAATAACCGATTTCCAGAAAACAGACAAACTCCAATGCGGCTTGGCTATATCTACCGTCTGGCCATCAATAATCCGGACGCGATAATTTATTAGCCGGCTACTTTCCGGCGATTAAATAATAATTAAATTCGTCTTTAAAAACGCTTTCTACTTTTAACCCGGATTTTTCCGCTGTTCTTTTTAGTTCTCCGGCGGTAAAGGCGTGATAATAGCGAAGGCTCATAAGCCCCTGGCCTTTCCAGTGGAAAAAAATATCGCCGAAGTCATATTCATACAGTCCGAAAACCTTTTTCAGCGAACTCGTAAATAAACGCGGCCAAAACTTTTTCTGACCCCAGATATTCCAGGCGGTTAAAAGGATTTTCCCGTCTTCCTTGAGGTATTTTTTTGCCTCATTCAGGAATCGCTCCCTGACTTCGCTCCCGGGAAGGTGGTGCAGGACAGCCAGGCAGAATATGTAATCATATTTTTTTTCCTGAATTTCGCCGATTTTTTCCAGTTCAAGAATATCGCCGGTTAAAAATTCAACCGAACTGCTAATATTGCCAAAATTCTTTTTCGCGTATTCTATTATTTCCGGAATAAAATCAATCCCCGTGTAAATTATTTTGTTATCTTCAAAAGCCTGCAAAAGCCTTCCGTTGCCGCAACCTAAATCAAGAATAGAACTGCCCTCTTTTGCTTTGCCGGCGAATTTTATCACTTCGGACCAAAGCGGCCCGAGATGCCGCTTTCTTGTTTCATTAAAATCGTCAACAATCTCCGTGTAGTTTTTTTTGACTATCGCATGTAATTTTTCCTGGGCCTTTTCATTCATAATCCGGACTATGTTACGCTTTATTTTTTCTATACTTAGCCGCGCAAAACCTTATCTCGCCATATGTAATCTCATCCCCGATCAGCTCTTTTATTGGCTTCATTTTTTCATCGCCGACGAGTTTTATGGCCGCCATAATTTTCTTTTCCGCCTTTTCGGGAAGCCATTCGCTTAAATCTTTAATTAGATCCCTTTCGTATAAATAGACAATATGCTTTTCCACCGTCTCAACGGTTAATTCTCTTTCCTCGGCTATTGCTTCAAGGCTCATCCCTTCCTTAAATAAATCATATGTTGCCAATTGAGTCAATTTTGTCTCCAGCTTTATTGACGGTTCTCTTTTCTCTTTATGGCTGTATCCGGCTCGGTCGGATTTCGGCTCCCTTTTCGGCGGCGCGTTTTTTCTCGCGTAACCGGAACCGACGAGGCAGTTATCGCATTTATCGCACTCCCGCGGCTCTTCTTCGCCAAAATAATCAAGGATATATTTCTGCCGGCAACCGAAATGGTAAACATAATTTTCCATGGCCTCCAATTTTTCGTAGGCTCGGCTTAGTTTCTCTTTGATGGCGCGGAAATCCAGCTTTACTTCTTCCTTATTCACCCTTTTTAAAATGCGGATCTCGGTTCCTTTGAAAGGCGGGCGGTATTCAAGAAAACCTTGCTCGGCCGATTTGCGCAATGCCCGGTTCAGGCTGTCTTTTTTTATCCCTAACACCCCGGCTGCTTCTTCGGCGTTAAAATCCAGGCCCTCGTTAATTTTCCGGCCATAATAGTCAAAAAGCTTTTCCATAGTTTCAATTCGTTTCGTTGACCGGCCGGAAACGAGATTGGCCATCTTCCGTGTATCTTCAAGGAATTTTAAATAAGCATTACCGCTTTTTTCCCGCGCCCGGCTTAGATAGCCTTCCCGTTCAAGAATTTTCAACGCCGTGCCGATAGCCATATCCGGAACGTCGTGGCCAGCGAGCATCTCCTTTAAAGATGAATAGGTTACAAGTATTGGATCAGTATCCATGGAACATAGTATTTCATACAAATCCAGAGTCATCTCTGGCGGCGGGTTGTCGCCTTTGATAAAAAATTCCCTTAAATAGCGGTCGCGGGGCGAATAGAGAAGGAGGCATAAAGCCGGTTTGCCGTCGCGTCCGGCCCGGCCGGCTTCCTGGTAATAGGCTTCAATCGTGCCGGGCATGTCGTGATGGATTACAAAGCGGATATCTTTTTTATCAATTCCCAGGCCGAAGGCGTTGGTGGCAACAATGACGCGAGCCTTGCCAGACATAAAATCCTCCTGCACCCATTTGCGTTCTTCGGCTTCCATGCCGGCGTGATAGCCGACCGCCTCTATTCCCTGGTTTAAAAGCTCGGTTAAAATTTCATCAGCTTTGGCTCTGGTGCCGGCATAAACGATGCCGCCGCCTTCGTTCATGGAATTAATGGTATTGAAAATAATCTGGATTTTTGTAGCCGAGTTTGCCTGGATGGCGCCGAACTGGAGACCGGGGCGGCTAAAGCCGGTAACGACCGATGCCGGATTTTCCATTTTCAGCTGTTTTTTTATGTCTTCGCGGACTTCGGGCGTGGCCGTGGCCGTTAAAGCGATAACCGGCGGCCTGCCCGCCGAAGAAGAAGGACGCCCGACCGCGGAAATGGCTGACCAAAGTTTCATATAACTCGGGCGGAAATCATGTCCCCATTCCGAGATACAATGGGCTTCGTCAATGGCAAAAAGGCTTACTTTTAAATCTTTCAGAGCGACCATAAAATCGGCGTTGTAAAATCTTTCCGGCGCGATATAGAGAAGTTTAACGGCGCCGGTCTTCGCCTCGCCGAGCCGCCGGGCGCTTTCTTCGGGCGTTAAAGAACTGTTAATGAATGTCGCCGGAATGTTTCTTCTTTGCAGGGAGTCCACCTGGTCTTTCATTAGGGCGATTAAAGGGGAAATAACAATGGTCAGGCCGTCCATGATAAGCGCCGGGAGCTGGTAGCATAAAGATTTTCCCCCGCCGGTCGGCATGATTATTAAAGCATCTTTGCCTTCCAGCGCGGCGGAAATCGCCCGCTCCTGTCCGGGCCGAAAATGATCATAGTTAAAATATACCTTTAAAGCCTCGCTGATTTTATTATTAATTTCAGACATGAGAATTCTAATTTCCAAATTTATTTTAAGCTATCCTAACATTACCAGCAATAAATTTTTCCGTCAAAAAAACCGCGATAAGCGGTTTAATTTTCAACTCTAACTAAAAGATCTTAGGAAATATGCCTTTTCTTATAAAGCTCCAAAGTGTTCCGTAAAGTGATCGCCACGGTCATCGGCCCGACGCCGCCGGGCACGGGAGTAATATAGCCATCCAGGTCTTTTACGTCGGAAAAATCCACGTCGCCGTAAGTTGAACCCTGGTCGCGGGTAATACCGACGTCAATCACGATCGCGCCGTTCTTAACCATGTTCTTTTTTATGAATTTCGGCCGGCCGATTACCGGAATTAATATATCGGCTTTCGCGGTTTTCTCCGCCAGTTCCGGATCATCAGGATGAACTTTTTCCGCTTTCGCGCCTTTGCAGGCAAAAACTTTTACCAGGTTGCCGCCGAATATTTCACTTTTGGAGACCACTGCCACGTTCTTATCCCGGACGTCATATTGCAGGCTCTTTAGCATTTCAAAAATAACGCCGTAAACCGGCGGCAGGATATGGCTTGAGTCGCAGGCGGTAGTAACGGGCAGAATATTTTTCGGATGAAAGCAGTCAACGTCTTTTTCCGGGCTGATCCGGGAAACGACTTCATCAGTATCGTAACCCATGTCTTTCGGCAAAGGCAGTTGGACTAAAATCGCGTCAATCGTTTCATCCTTATTTAAAAAATCTATGGTTTTTAAAAGTTCGGCCTGACCGACATTAGCCGGACATTTATAAAGATGCGTATCCACGCCGACTTTTTTTCCGGCTTCAAGTTTTTTCCGGACGTAAAGATCCGAATCCGGATTATCGCCGACTAAAACTACTGCCAGGTTCGGCCGCTCGCCCAGCTTTATGACTTCAGCCACGGTTTGATCATTTACTTTTTCCGCCAATTTTTTTCCGTCAATTATATTCATAACTCGTAACCCATAACTCATAACCTGATCTCTGCAACTTTTTGTGATGAGTGAAAGTTACGAGTTATGGGTTACGAGTTATGAGATCTATATACTCGGAATGGGGTGAGCTAAACACATTTCACGCACTTCTTCCCTTATCCTCTCAAGCACTTCCGGTTCGTCGCGGTGCTCAATCGCGGCGTTAATCCAGGTAACGATTTTTTTAATTTCATCTTCTTTCATGCCCCGGGTAGTTATGGCCGGAGTGCCGAAGCGGACGCCGGACGGGTTGGCCGGCGGGTTGGGGTCGTTCGGGATAGTTGAGCGGCTGGAGGAAATTCCCACCTTATCCAAAATTATTTCCGTATCTTTGCCCCTTAAATTTTTTGAAGTCATATCAACGACCATTAAGTGGTTGTCGGTTCCGTCAGAAACGATACGGTAACCCAGTTTTTTCAATTCCTCGGCCATAAGTTTGGCGTTCTTTATCACCTGCCCCGCGTATTCCTTAAACTCCGGCTGGAGCGCTTCGCCGTAAGCGACGGCTTTGGCGGCCTGGATATGGTCGTGCGGCCCGCCTTGCATGCCCGGGAATACCGCCCGATCTACCTGCTTGGCAAATTGCTCTTTGCACATGATCATAGCGCCGCGCGGTCCGCGGAGGGTTTTATGGGTGGTGGTTGTAACAACGTCAAAGAGCGGCACCGGGTTATTCATGAGGCCAGCGGCGATTAGCCCTGCCGTATGGGCGATATCGGCGAAAGTAAACGCCCCGACTTCATCGGCGATTTCTTTGAATTTCTGCCAGTCAATTTCCCGGCTGTAGGCGCTATAGCCGGCGACGATCATTTTCGGCTTTTCGCGTAAAGCCACTTCCCGGACTTTTTCCATGTCCAGCCGGCCAGCTTCCGCGTCAAGCTCGTATTGGACGAAATTGTAAAGCATGCCGGAAAAATTTATCGGGTGGCCATGCGAAAGGTGGCCGCCGTGATCAAGGCGAAGCCCCAATACCTTATCGCCGGGCTTTAAAAAAGCAAAGTAAACCGCCGCGTTGGCCGGAGAGCCGGAAAGGGGCTGGACATTCACATGTTCGGCATTAAATAATTTTTTTGCCCGGTCAATGGCGATGTCGTCCACTTCGTCAATGTTCTGGTTGCCGCCGTAATAGCGGTGTCCGCCGTAGCCTTCAGAATATTTATTGGTCAGAACCGTGGCCATGGCTTCCATAACCGCTTTGGAGGCGTAATTTTCCGAGGCAATAAGCTCCATCTCTTCCGACTGCCGCTTCATTTCCTTTTTTACCGCCGCCATGATTTCCGGATCTCCTTTTGATAAGTTTGGATACTCCATAAAATAAAAGAGGCAGATAACGGCCAGTAGTTTGCGCCACTTATTCCTATTATCCGCGTTAATTAGCAACTTTTCTATTTTAATCCTATGCCAAATTCAGCTGTTTGTCAAAACGCCGAACGCGCGAGCGAGGCGTCCCGCGGCCGAAGACGCGCGGGAACTCTCGCGCGGACAGAGATTAACAAAACAAAACTGTCCGAAAATATCGGACAGTCTATATACCACGCTCACCTATATAATTTTTCGTAAGTCATCTTTTTTAATCCCTTCCACCAATCGGTAAATTTGGTTTTTTTCATTTCCTTGATTATTTTTTTGGCTGACGCGGTCTCCAGGGCTTTTTCCACGTTTTTTATCCAATCTTCAGTAAAGACGAAACCGACGTCCACGTATTCTTTGGCCTGAAAAGCGGTTTCCAGCCAGTCGGCGTCTTTAGCGATTATGCCTTCCTTAGTATTCCGATTTTCAAATTCATTAAAATAAGCCTGCCACTTTTTTTCAATCTCGCCGCCTAAGTTTTTAAGCTGGTCGCTAAAAGCTTCAGCTTCGGCGTCTTTAACGGAAAAATAGCGGGCTGATACTTTATTCTGGTCGCCGACCCTAGCTTCGCCGTTATCATGAATTAAAACCATAGCCGCCACTTTTTCCGGATTAGCGTCTCCTTCCATGACCGCGAGAATATAACCGATCTGAGCCGCGCGCATGACATGCTCGGCCACGGTATCCGGGTTCTTAACGCCGGCCAGCTGAAACCCCGAGTGCCGCTGGCGCTTTAACTGGCTCATTTCAAAAATATGATTGACGATGTTTTTGATATTCATAAAAACATTATATCACAATATCACGCTTTTCCTAAAAACCTCTTCTTTCTTAAAAGCCGGTGATAGCCGATGGCAAAACGGTGGGCTTCGTCTCTGACCCGCTTAATTAAATGCAAGGCGGGCGAGGCGAGCGGCAGTTCCAAAGGAGTTTTTTCCCCGGCGAAAAAAAGCTTGTCCGGCGCTAAGGCTGATCTTAAACCTTCACCTTTTGAAATAGCGATTACCGGAATATCCAGTTTATATTTTTTCAGCGCGCGCAAAGCCACGTTCAATTGCGCCTTGCCGCCGTCAATAATTACGAGGTCCGGCAAAGGCCAATTATCTTTCTCTCGCCCCCTCCCCTCTGATTCGCCAGCTGGCGGAGATAGGGGGAGGTCAGGGAGGGGGTTTTTGCGAGAGAGAAAATGTTTAAATCTCCTCGCTAGCACCTCTTCAAGCATTTTTATATCCCCGCCGCGAGCCTTTAAGCCGGTAAAAATTATCTTATCCGCCTTAATCTTAAATTTCCGATACTGGCTTCTATCGGGCTCGCCGCCGGAAAATACCACCATTGATCCGACCGCCTCTCTGCCGAAAATATTAGATATATCATAGCCTTCAATCCGTTCAGGCACAACCGGCAATGACATTATTTTCGCGAGTTCCAGAACGTCGTTTTGGTATTTTTCCCCGATACTTATAACCCGGGACATTTCAATAACTTTTTCTATATTTAACAAACGATAATTAAGGAGGTCAATATTTTTTTCCAACAATTCTCTTTCTTCTCCGTTAGCCGGTAAATTTTTAATTCGTAATTCATAATTCTTAATTCTTTTCTTTATATCGTTAACCACGTCCTTTTTCCTTCCTTCTAAAAATCTTATGACCTGTTTTACGTACTCAAGATACTCTTTATGGCTGATTTTTTTTTCGCACATTCCGGCGCACTTACCAACGTAATAATACAGGCAGGCGCGTTTTGGTAAATTATAGCAAGTTCGGTAGGGCCAGATCCGACGGATGATTTTTAAAGTTTCACGCACCGCCAGTCCTGAAATAAACGGACCGAAATATTTTCCGGATTTATCAATCGTCCGGGTGGAGTAAATCCGCGGCCACTCCTCTTCAACGGAAACCTTTATATAAGAAAAGCGTTTGTCGTCGCGGAACAGGATATTGTATTTAGGCTGATATTTTTTTATCAGGTTAGCTTCCAGTAAAAACGCCTCTACTTCGCTTTCCACTGTTATCCATTTTACGCGCGCGATTTCCCCGACCATGCGCTCTTTGGCCGGCGTAAGACCAGAACCTTTTTGCCAATATGAAAGAACGCGGGATTTCAGGTTTACCGCTTTTCCCGCGTAAATAATTTCCCCGGCGCCGTCAAAAAATTCATAACAGCCGGGAGATTCGGGAATGTTCAATTTTTTTATTTGTTCCAGCTTCATGGGGTTAACGTAAAATGAATTATGCTTACTGCTGATTTTGAAGTTCCATTATTCATAATTCGTAATTCATAATTCAATTTTTTCATTTTACATTGTCATTTTTATTTTCCCGCCCGACTGAACGCCAGTCGTTCGGGCGGGTGATTTTTACATTTTAATTTAAACTATCATATCATCCTCCTAATAAAAAACAACCCCGGATTACCGGGATTGTCTGGGAGCTTTTATTCCTCAATCGTTATCGCCTGAACCGGGCAGGAAGCGGCCGCGTTCTTTGTGCATTCATTTACTTCATCGTCCCGCGTAGTGCGGGGTTCGGCTTTGCCGGTCTCGTCATTCATCTTAAAATGTTCCGGGCAAAGGGCCGCGCAGGCGCCGCAGCCGATGCAGGTGTCTTCGTCAATTTTCACGGGCATAATTCAGGTATGGTTATTTAGTAATTAAACTTTCATTTTATTATAACAGTTATTAAAAATAATAAAAGTTTTTTTGACAAACCGGCTTTTTTCCCATAATATCAGAGTATATGAAACAATCGCAACTTTTTACCAAAACCTTAAAACAGACTCCCTCCGACGAACAAAGCTATAACGCCCGGGCGCTTATCCAGGGAGGATTTATTAATAAAGAAATGGCCGGGGTTTATGATTTTCTGCCGCTTGGGCTTCGGGTACTGAATAAAATCATCGCCATTATAAGAGAAGAGATTAATGCCGTCGGCGGGCAGGAAACCTTTTTAGCGTCGCTCCAAAATCCGGAACTTTGGAAAAAAACCAACCGCTGGGACGACGCGATTTATGATGTCTGGTTTAAGACCAAACTGAAAAACGATACCGAACTCGGCCTCGCGACGACGCACGAAGAACCGCTGACCAACCTCTTAAGAAAACATATTTCCTCTTACAAAGACCTGCCGAAAAGCATTTATCATTTCCAGACTAAATTCCGGAACGAAACCCGGGCAAAGTCTGGCCTGATGCGGCTTCGGGAGTTTATCATGAAAGACGCTTATTCTTTCCACGCGAGCGAAGAAGACCTTGACGCCTATTACGAAAAAATGAAAGCGGCCTATACGAATATTTTTAAGCGGGCGGGCTTGGGCGATCTGACTTACCTCACTTTCGCTTCGGGCGGAACCTTTTCAAAATATTCCCATGAATTTCAAACCTTAACTTCGGCCGGCGAAGATATTATTTACATCTGCGAAAAATGCCGCGTTGCCCTAAACCGGGAGATTATTGAAGACGTGAACCATAAATGCACGGAATGCGGCAACGACAAGCTGAGAGAAGAAAAGGCGGTTGAAGTCGGGAATATTTTTAAGCTAAAAACAAAATACTCCAGTCCCTTAGGCCTTGCGTTCATGGATGAAGAAGGCGTTTCAAAAGACGTGGTTATGGGCTGTTACGGCATTGGGCCGCAAAGGCTCATGGGAACGGTGGTTGAAACCTTGCATGACGAAAAAGGGATAATCTGGCCGGAAGCCATCGCCCCTTTTAAGGTGCATATCCTGAGCTTAAACAAAGGAACCGAAGCGGAAAAAATCTACGCTGATTTAAGCTCAGCCGGTATTGAAGTTCTCTTTGACGACCGGGAATTAACCGCCGGAGAAAAATTCGCCGACGCGGATCTAATCGGCATCCCTTACCGCGTCGTCGTCAGCGAAAAGTCGCTCGCGGCCGGCGGGGTGGAAGTGAAAAAAAGAAGTGAGAAGGAAGGGGATATTGAAAAAGTTGAAAACTTGTTGAAGCTGTTTTTAAAAAATTAAGAGATGCGAGCATTGAAAAATTTCGGCGATAATCGCGAGCGTAGAAAGTGTGCAAAATTCCACTGCTTGAGGAGTCCCGCCATCAGGCGGGGCGACGAGTTTGGAATTTTGCTAGCTTTCCTAGCGAGTGATCCGAAATTTTTCCTGCTCGCGATTTTTGCGCCACTTTTTCTAAAAAAGTGGCAAAAAGAATGGGCACAAAATTGAAACAATCAATCGGAATTTTCGGCTTTGGCCACATGGGTCAGGCTATTTTTAAATTACTAAAAACCAATAAAAAATTCAGTAACTGCCGGTTTTTTGTCTGCTCGCTCGGGCTGGATAAGGTTAAAGGCGCCGAACGTACTGACAACTTAAAAGCGCTCGCTGAAAAGTCCGATATTATTTTTCTTTGCGTCAAACCGCAGGAATTTAAAAAAATAGCGCCGGAGAAAATCGGCTCTTTAAAGACCATCATTATTTCCATCATGGCTGGCGTAAAAATAGACGCTATCAGGAAGACTATCGGCGCGAAAAGAATAATTCGCGCCATGCCTAACCTCGCTCTGGCGGCCGGAAAAAGCATGACCGGCTGGTATGCCGATAAAGAGCGGCTCACGCGATCCGAATTGCGGACAGCAAAAATAATTTTTGACGCGTTCGGCAAACAAATTTTTCTAAAAAACGAAAAACAGCTTAACGCCGTAACCGCTGTTTCCGGTTCGGGTCCGGCTTATGTTTTTCTTTTTATGGACGCCCTGGTAAATGCGGCAATGAAACTCGGTTTTCAGAGAAGCGACGCCTTAACGCTGGTAAAAGAGACGATTGCCGGATCGCTTAAGTATTCCGAAAACGAGAATGATCTGGCCGAGCTGGTTAAAAAAGTAACCTCAAAAAAAGGCACGACTGAAGCGGCCTTAAAAAGCCTGGATGTTGTTCGGTTTTATAAACAATGGGAAAGGGCCGTAAAAAAAGCCTATGAAAGAGCTGAGGAACTATCAAGCTAGAAAGCAGACAACGGAAAGCCCGCTTCGCCGGAGCGAGAGCGAGGCGAGCAAACAGCAGAAAAAAATTTTATCGGTTAAACATGCTTCAGCCGGACTTCTTCGTCTTTCTTCAGAACAAAAAAATAAGGCGCTCAACTCTTTGGCAAGCGCTTTAATGAAAAATTCCGCTCATATTATCCTGGCTAATAAGGCCGATATCCGAGCCGCGGAAAAAAATGGAAAGAGCCGAAGTTTTATTGAACGCCTGGCTTTGGATAAAACTAAAATCAGCGCCATGGCCGATTCTCTAAAAGACGTGGCCAGCCTGACTGACTACATTGGACAAATTTTAGAGGAAAAAAAGCGGCCGAGCGGGATTCATCTGAAAAAAATCCGGGTGCCTCTCGGCCTCGTCGCGATAATTTACGAATCCCGTCCGAACGTGACCATAGACGCTTTTGCCCTGGCTTTTAAAAGCTCTAACGCGGTTATTTTAAAAGGCGGCAAAGAAATCAAAAACACCAACCGGATTTTAGTTAAAATTATCAAAGACACTTTAAAAAAATACAACATCAGCCAGGAGATACTCCTTGATCTGACCGGACTGGATAAACCGGGGACGCTTGAACTTATGGCCGACAGAAATATTGACTGCCTTATCCCCCGCGGCGGCAAAGGCCTTATAGATTTTGTCCGTGAAAACGCCAAAATCCCGGTTATTATCACCGGCGCTTCCGTCGTCCATGCTTATGTTGACGAAGACGCGGATCTGAAATTGGCAAGACGGGTAATTATAAACGCCAAAACCAGACGGGTTTCCATCTGCAACGCTCTGGACGTTTTACTTTTACATAAAAAAATTAGCGATCCCATGTTAAGACTGCTGGCTAAAGGCTTAGCGGCTAAAAACGTGGAAATAAGGGCGGACAAAGATAGCTATCGGATTTTAAAAAAGCTTAATTACTCAAAATTAAAACCGGCTGGTATTGCCGATTTTGACACCGAATTTCTTGATTATATCCTCGCCGTAAAAACGGTTAACGGTTTAGATGAAGCTTTGAGCCATATAGCGGCGCACACCTTAGGCCACAGCGAAGCGATTATTACCCGCTCAAAAGTTAAAGCCCAAAAATTTTTTCAGTCCATTGACGCCGCCTGCCTTTACCATAATACTTCCACCCAATTTTCCGACGGCGGCGAATTCGGCCTTGGGTCGGAAATCGGCATCTCAACCCAAAAACTCCACGCCCGCGGCCCGTTCGCCCACGAGGCACTGACGACGTACAAATACATTGTTGAGAGCAAAGGTACTACGAGAAAATAGTATCCCGCGAATCAGCAGGCATTTTTATAAATGTATAAATATTTGTGCATTTGTGAAATAATTTGTTGATTTGTAATCTATTCAAATACAAGATAATCATAATGCACGGCGATTTTTTTTCCGCCCTCAATCCTTTCACCTTCAATGTGCGATTCCTTGTGCTTCTTTATTTCCAATACCAGCTCATCGCGGGCAAAACGGGATTGGCCTTTGGCTAAAACCGTCCCGTCAATATCACAAACCGCGATAACATCGCCTTTTTTAAACTCGCCCTCCACGCCCTCTACGCCAGAAAGAAGCACCGAAGCCGGCTGCTTCTTTTTTAATATGTCAGCGAGATAACAGCTGGTAATTATCCTGCCTTTGGGATGGGCGGCGAGGGCGAGCCAGCCTTTCAACGGTTTTATTTTCTTTTTTATGGCCTTAAAATGAGTGCCAATTTTTTCGTTATGGAGAATTATTTTTGACAATATTTCCGGTTCAAAACCGCTTGCGATGTCCATCTCAATTCCGAGCGAAATAATTTGAGCGGCGGTAATTAATTTACTTTTCATTCCGCCCCGGCCGACTTCGCTCTTTCCCGCGCCCATGCTTTTTATCATCTTCTCAATATCTTCTAGCTCAGTTAAAAGTTTGGCGCCTTTTTCTTTCGGGTCTTTGTCGTAGACCCCAGCCACGTTGGTTAAAATTAATAATCTGTCCGCCACCAGCATGGCCGCGATCATCGCCGAAAGCTGGTCATTATCGGAAAAATCAAGCTCTTCCGGCGACAAAACGTCGTTCTCGTTAAAAATCGGGATAATGCCGAGACTTACTAAGTTTTCCGTTACTGTCCGCAAGCTTAAATATCTCTGCCGGTCGGAAAAATCCGCCCGGGTTACTAAAACTTGCGCGCAGTTAAGGCCGTGCCTTTTAAACTCAGACTTATAAACCGCCATCAATTCCGGCTGTCCGACCGCGGCAAGCATCTGCTCGCGAATTATTTTTTTCGGCTGGCCGTCTGCTTTGACCCGGAACTCACCGACGAGTTCTTTCGCCGCCCGACCGCTCGCGACCGCTCCGGATGAGACTATGATAATCTTTTTTCCAGCTTTAATGACCCGGGCGGCGTCGCTTATTAGGCTGGCAATTACCGGAAGGTTTAAATCGCCGCCGCTATTAGCAATAAGCTGGGAGCCAATTTTTACCACAACTTTTTCCATACAGTTTTTGTGGACGCTAGTGGACTCGCCCGGCATCCAGCATACGCCAGACAAGTCCGCCGGGCGTCCAGCGAATGCTGGACGAACCTTAACTTAAGTCATTTTTGTGGACGCTAGTGGACTCGAACCACTGACCTTTACGATGTCAACGTAACGCTCTAACCAACTGAGCTAAGCGTCCTGTTAATTTTCTCCCTGTGCGCCCAGATGGACTTGAACCATCGACCCCGGCTTTATAAGAGCCGTGCTCTAACCAGCTGAGCTATGGGCGCATCTTCCTTTGTCCTTTCCATCGCGGCGACATATATAGAAGATTAACACTAATATTATTCCTTTTCAAGAATGGCCTTTAATTTTTCCTCAAGCCTGCCGATTATAAGCTTTTTCCCGGAAGAAAGCGGTTCGTTTAAATCAAATTTAACAAGGGTTCTTCCCCCGGCCGGGTTAAAACTGGCGGCGAACTCCATGGAATTTAAGCTCTTAACGGTGTGAACCCAGACCCTGGTTTTACCTTCTTCGTTTTCAAATATCAGGGCAATAACTTTGGCCGCCGGAACGCTGGTTATCATCTCTTCTATAACCTCATCCAAATCTGACTCAGTGGATCCTGTCTTTAAAAAATCGCTCTGACTAAGCATTGACCAGATAAGCCGATCGTTTAACGAGCTTTCCAGTCGCGCCAGCACCCGGCCCCAGAGCTTTAAGACGTTAAAAGACCGCGAGCGGAAAAGATGGTTGATAATTTCATCCTTCCGGGCGCCGAAAGTAATGAGATCCGAAACCGTTTCCAGCGCTCGCGGGGTTATTGTCCTGATCCTGAAATTCCTCGTACCCGCGATCATGCCCGCGAGCAGGCAGGTAGCAATATCTTCGTCTATGAGCGCCTGATCCAGCGACTTAAAAAACGGAAATAAAATTTCCGCGAGCGAAACCGCGGTGAGTTCCGCGAGGTTGATCTGGCCAAAGCTCTCATTATCCGAATCGTTGTCAATATTTATGAGAGGAGTCTTATAAAAAAAGTCCGGATTGTCCTCAAAAATCCGGCCGAGCGACTGTAAATCAGGAGTTCCGACCGCGATGATGAGGTCATACTTATATCCGCAGGCGCAAGAGGTAACCTCCTGGCCGGTAAAAACCCCTTCTTTGGGTGTGATAATAAAATCCAGCCGCCCGTCTTCCACTACGTATTTTACCTGGTCAACTTTGGTCCGGGAAATGTCTAAAGAAACGATTAGATTCTGCAGACCGTCAGCCGCGTCTTTTATTTCGGCGAATCCGGGTAAAAAACTTAAATCTTTCTTAACGTTCAAACCCTCAATTATCAGATCCGCGCTCTTGCCCATCTTTTTTAAATACAAAAAAAGAGCCAGGGCATTAGCCGGAGCGTCTTTATTTTCATCGCGCGGGGCGACAATGAGAATATTTTCGGACTTTTTAATCAGTTCTTCTGCTTGTTTTCTCTCTGATAACATAAATGGCGAGCTACCGGGGACACTTCAATATATATAAAAAGCAATTGACTGTCAAATTGACGCGCCATACTAGGTTTCCAAAAGCTTCTTGGAAAGCTCTTTTTTAATCGTCATGGGAGTTATATTATGCGCCGTATTATACTCTTCCTGGCGTTTGCGGCGCCGGTTGGTTTCCGAGATGGCAAAACTCATGGCCGGAGTAATTTTTTCGGCGTACATGATTACTTTGCCGTCCACGTTTCGGGCCGCCCGGCCGATAGTCTGCAGAAGCGAGGTTTCATTCCTTAAAAATCCGGACATGTCCGCGTCCAATATGGCGACGAGCGAAACTTCGGGAAGATCTAATCCTTCGCGAAGGAGATTAATCCCGACGATTACGTCAACTTTCCCGCTTCTTAAATCATTTAAAATATCCACCCGATCCAAAGTGTCAATTTCGCTATGTAAATATTTAACTTTTATGAGGTTCTCGGTAAGGTATTCGGCGAGTTCTTCGGCCATCCGCTTAGTCAGGGTGGTAACGAGCGCCCGCTGTTTTTTTTCCACTCTCAATTTAATCTCTTTAATTAAATCTTCCAGCTGGTTTTTTCCCGGCCGGACAAAAATTTCCGGATCCATAAGCCCGGTCGGGCGGATGATCTGCTCGGCTACCTGTTTTGAATTGCTGATTTCAAAAACGGACGGCGTGGCGCTCACGTAAATTACCTTATTTATCTTTTTCCGGAATTCGTCAAAATTAAGCGGCCGGTTGTCTTTGGCCGACGGCAGGCGAAAACCGAAATTAACGAGGGTTTCCTTTCTTGACTGGTCGCCAGCGTACATCCCCCGAATCTGCGGCAGGGTAACGTGCGACTCGTCAATAAACAGAAGATAATCCCTAGGGAAAAAATCTATAAGCGTTGAAGGCGGTTCGCCCGGAGCGCGGCCTGAAAGATGCCGCGAATAATTTTCAATGCCGTTGCAGTAGCCTACCTGCTCAATCATCTCAAGATCATAGTTTGTTTTCCGTTCCAGCCGATACGCCTCCACGTCCATTTTTTCTTCTTTTAATTTTTTCAGCCGTTCTTTTAATTCCTGCCGGATGCTTACGAGGGCGCCTTTTATTTTTTCTTCCGGCGCCATGTAATGTTTGGCCGGCAGAATCATTATTTTTTCCAGTTCAATCCCGTCCTTTTCCCGAAGTCCTTCCATCCAGGGTTTTTTCGGGTCTTCAGGATGAACTGCGAACTGGGTGATCTTTTCAACCGTATCGCCGGCCATGACAATCCGGACAATAAACTCGCCGTTAACGAGAAAAATATCAATCGTATCGCCTGATACCCGTAATTTTCCCCGGTAAAATTCTTTGTCATTCCTCTCAAACTGGATTTTGACGAGCTCAGCTAAAATCGTGTTGCGCTTCATTTTCTGGCCGCGGAAAAAAAACCGCCCCAAAGCGAGGTAATCTTCTTTTTCGCCGATGCCGTAGATGCAGGAAACGCTGGCAATCACGATCACGTCGTCCCTGAATAATAATGACTGGGTGGCGGCATGCCGCAGGCGGTCAATTTCCTCGTTGATAGTCGCTTCTTTTTCAATGTAAGTGTCGGTATGGGGGATGTAAGCCTCGGGCTGGTAATAGTCGTAATAGGAAACAAAATAATGCACCGCGTTTTCCGGAAAAAAATGCCTGAACTCGCCGTAAAGCTGGGCGGCCAGAGTCTTATTATGGGAAATTACGAGGGTCGGCTTTTGCGTTTTTTCTATAATCCCGGCCATGGTAAAAGTCTTTCCCGAACCAGTAACTCCGAGAAGAGTCTGGTCTTTATAGCCCTTCTTTAAGCCCTCCGCGAGTTTTTCAATCGCTTTGGGTTGGTCGCCGGCCGGCTCGTATTCTGAATGGATTTTAAATTTCATAATTTTAGTATTTCCTCATAATCATCTCCTTCGGCTTTTTTTACCCTATGCCCGTACCCGCACTTCACGCAAGTATAGACTATTTTTGCCTCTCCATGTTTCAGTTCTAGCCCGGACGGTCTCATAAGACCCTGGCAGGCGGCCGCGCGATCGCCCGGGTTAACGTCAACATGCTTTGACCAAAGGCAAACCGGACAATGATCAGTATAACCGTCGCCCTTCACCTTTACCCCGCAATTTTCGCAGGTAAAATCTTCAATCTTCCGCTGAAATTTTCTTTTTCCGGTCATCTTAGATATCCCTTAAAACGCTTTATGTTCGGTGCCTTGAAATAATATACTCTATCATGTTAATCTTATCATGTAAATGGGATTAATCAGGAGGACAATTAGCTCAGTTGGTTAGAGCGCACGCTTCACACGCGTGAGGTCGGAGGTTCGAGCCCTCCATTGTCCACGAATAAGGTTCGTCCAGCATTCGCTCCCCGCCCGGCGGACTTGTCTGGCGTATGCTGGATGCCGGGCGAGTCCACTAGTGACCACAAAAAAACCAGAGATGCGAGCATTGAAAAATTTCGGAAAAATCATGAGCGTGGAAGCCGTGTAAAATTCCACTGTCTGAGGACCCGCCGAATCGGCGGGGACGAGTTTGGAATTTTACTAGGCTTCACAGCGAATGATCCAAAATTTTTCCTGCTCGCAATTTTTGCGCAACTTTTTCTAAAAAAGTTGCAAAAATCCATCGCGCAAACTGCCTCTATAAAAAAACGCTTTAAACAAAAAGCGTTTTTTTTAATTCACTTAAACCCGCGACTCTCTACTTCGTAATAATCTTATCAATAATCCCGTATTTCTTCGCTTCTTCGGCGCTCATAAAATTATCACGGTCAGTATCTTTTTCTATGGTCGCGAGTTTTTGCCCGGTGTGGCCGGCTAAAATATTATTCAGCCGGTCTTTTAATTTTAAAATCCGCTCAGCGCCGATTTTTATATCGGTCGCCTGCCCCTCAATCCCGCCCATGATCTGATGGATCATTATTTCCGAATTCGGGAGAGCGAATCTTTTGCCTTTAGCTCCGGCGGCGAGTAAAAACGCGCCCATGCTGGCCGCGAGGCCGACGCAGATTGTTGAGACGTCCGGCTTTATATACTGCATGGTGTCATAAATAGCGAGGCCGGACGAAACCGAGCCGCCCGGGGAGTTTATATAAAATTTAATTTCCTTGTCTTTATCCTGGGCGGCTAAAAATAAAAGTTGGGCGATAACGATATTGGCCGTATGGTCGCCGATCGGTTCGCCTAAAAATATGATCCGATCCTTTAAGAGCCGGGAATAAATATCGTAAGCCCGTTCGCCGTGGCTGGATTTTTCAATGACTGTTGGTATTAATGGCATATTTTTCTCATAACTCATAACCCATATCTCGCAACGCCTGTTTATAAATCGGGTTATGGGTTGCGCTTTATGGGTTGCGAGAATATTATCTTAACTTTAATTCAATATGCCTATATTGTCAAAGTTTCTTTAATTTTTCATGAACATTCCCCGCGGGAAATCATAGTCCATCAAATAATCATAAAAATCATAGTTCAAGACTTATCCGCATACCAGCCCATATTTCCATTTCCCCCGCAACATCTTGACAACCCTCTCTCTCGTATGCGAGAATTTTAAAAGATGAGCCGGGGTTCCAAGTTGAAGCACCCCGCCTTAAAGAGGCTTTCCCGCCTCTTTTCATGTGGTAGCTCAAAGGGGCTACACCCGGCTCAGGCTAGTGCTCTTTTCATTTACAACGTGAACTTAACCCAAAATAGGGAAAATGCGACGCCCGGAAAGGAGAAATTAGATCGCAACGGAACACCCTCCCGGAGAATCCGGAGAGGGAGTAAAGAGGCCGCAAGGAGCCGCCTCCCTCGCATTTCGGAGGGAGGCGGCGCAACGCAAGGGCCGGTTTTATTACGGCCAAAACAACGGATTTCCAACTTTTGGAGGTGTAAAAGATGGTACAGCAACTGATCGAGCAATACCGCCCCCCGATTCTGGCAGGAAACCGGATCCCGGCTCCCTTACTGAGTGAAGCCATGGTCGATCCTCGTCATCTGCAGCTCAACACCAAACCCTTCAACTACATCGAAGCCAAGAACCCGCTGAAACCCGACACTGTTCTGACCGTTGTTATGGAAACCGGAGCCTCTTCCCGCATCTGCGACGCCGTGGCCAGCTCCGCTCTACTGCAGGCTCATGAAGCGCGCGTGGTCTACGTCGATGGTATCTGCTGTCTGGTTCCCGAGGGTACGCCCAACAATCTCAACAAGGGCTTCGGTGAAGATCGCAGATTCGGGCATTTCTGGCAGGGTACCGGTGCGGCGCGGATGAAGTTGCGGCAGACCGGTTGGACAAAGCTGAGCGGACATCTGGATCTCCGGCGCGACGGCAATGTCGACGGCCGGTAGCCCCACTGCTGATGGAGTACCGCCGGCTCAAAAAGCCGGCGGGTAACAAGTAGCAAAGATGGGTTCACGTTACCAAGTTCTTTTTACAATCCTCCTGAATCTATTTTCAGAGGAAGTCTCGCAATACCAGCGAGAAACGTGAATTTTCGCCCCGCATCAAGCAAAGATCGCTTTTTTCGGGGTTTTTGTTTTGTCGCGCTTTTGTCTGAACCACTGATTATCACTGATTAAAATGATTTCACTGATTTAATAATCAATAATCAGTGTAATCTGAGAAATCACGTGCTAATCTGTGGTTCAGACAAATAGTATTGACAATTAAATAAAAAAGCAATACACTATAATTATAAATACCAACAAAATAAATAATATTATGAACGCCAACAGAGAGCAAATTCAAATCCGGATTGATTCAAAAACTAAGTCCGAGGCGAAAAAGATCCTGGATGAATTAGGCCTGGATATGAGTTCGGCAATAAAGCTTTTTTTTCGCCAGCTTATAATCGCGAGAAATTTTCCCTGCGAATTAAAGGATGCCAACGGCTTTACCCTGCGCAAAGCGGAAATGCTCCGCGAATCAATCGCTGACGCGAAAACCGCTAAAAAATCCTTTACCAAAGGCTCGGAGCTTATTAAAGACGCTTTAAGAGGCTGATTATGTATTCGCTAAAATATTCAAGCCGCTTTAAAAAAGACTTAAAACGCTTCCGGAATGACCGAAAACTGCTCTCTCTGCTGGAAGATTTTTTAGACCTCCTGGCTGAAGGAGGGAAATTATCCGAAAAATATTGCCGTCATGAGCTCCGCGGCGAGTTTAAAGGCTGTTTTGAATGCCATCTTCGGCCGGACGTTCTCCTTATCTATAAAATTGAAGAAAAAAAACTCTTAGTGTTATTGCTTAGAATCGGCTCTCATTCGGAATTGTTTTAAAAATAGCCGGAATATATAGAAAAATAATCCGACAAACCCGCTTTTTTTCGGGGTTTTTGTTTTTATCTGATTGTCTGAGCTACTGATTATCACTGAAACCACTGACTTGCCTGCTCGCCTCGCTTTCGCTCCGGCGAAGCGGGCCGGCAGGCAGGTTTGCTCGCACGCAAATCAAATTGACTTATCGCATCATTTATGATATGATTATCATATAAAAATGATACGATTTATATGAAAAAAATACCTTTAATTCTAAACAAACGGCAGGAAAATATTTTAGATCTTCTTTCCGGCGGGAAGCCGCTTAAAATCTCCGGGATAATTTCGGGGTTAAAGACCGCTTATTCCGGAACGTCAAAAATTACGATTAACCGGGACTTAAAAACTCTCATTGCGTCCGGTTATGTAATTAAAAAAGGCAAAGCCAGAGCCACGGTTTACGAGTTCTCTTCCTCTTATAATCTTCTCCGTTCCGTTGAAGTTAAAAAATATTTCAGCGTTCCGGCCGATAAAAGGGAGGCGAAAGAAAAATTTGATTTCAATATTTTTTCCCTGCTTAAAAATATTTTTACCGGAGAAGAAGAAAAATATCTTTATTCGCTTAACGGCGAATACCGGGACAACCTGAAAAGAATTTCTCCGGCTATCGCGAAGAATGAGCTTGAAAGGCTGATTATTGAGTTAAGCTGGAAATCTTCGCGGATTGAAGGCAATACTTATTCGCTCCTTGAAACCGAGGTTCTGATAAAAGAAAAAAAAGAGGCCAAGGGGCATAACAAAGAAGAGGCGATTATGATATTAAACCATAAGGAAACTCTGGATTATATTATTAACAATAAAAAAATCTTCAATAATGTCTCAACCGCCAAAATAGAGGATATTCATTATCTCCTGACGAAAAACCTCGGGATAGCGAAAAATTTAAGAAAATCGGCCGTCGGAATTGTCGGTACAAAATACCGGCCGCTGGATAACCAGCATGAAATCCGCGAAGCCATGGGAAAAGCCTGCGGAGTAATAAACCGGGAAAAAAATCATTTTGCCAAAGCGCTCGTCTTGTCGCTTTTAATCGCCTATATCCAGCCGTTTGAAGACGGCAATAAGAGGACGAGCCGCCTGTCCGCTAATGCCGTCCTGTTAGCCAATAATATTTGTCTGCTTTCCTACCGAAACGTGGACGAAGTGGAATACAAAAAAGCCGTTATTTTGTTTTATGAACAAAACAACCTGAGTTATTTTAAAAGGCTTTTTATTGAACAGTCTGAGTTCGCCGTAAAAAATTACTTTAAAGCCTGAGAGGCAAAAATTCGCTTCACCATATACGTCTTATTCAACCTATATCCGAGCTTCCGGTAATACCCTCTCGCTCCGATTCCGGAAATAATCATCATTTTTTTAAAACCATTTTCCCGGGCGATTTTTTCCGCCTCGGCTAAAAGCAGTTTACCAAGGCCTGAATGCTGAACCCGGCCCGCTTTCCCAACCGGCGCCAACTCGCCGTAAACATGCAGTTCTCTTATAATCGCGGGATTGTCAGATAATAATCCATACTTCTTGTTAAGTCGGGTTGTAAGTTGCGAGTTGTGAGATATGGAAATATTGTTATGAGTTGCGAGTTGTGAGATATGAGTTATGAGATATGAGTTATGAGACAGCCTTAACCTACAAAACCCGTATAACACCTTTTTATCTTTGGACTCAACACTAATAAAATACTCCTCTCCATCCGAAGCCTGATAACTCTTAATTCTTAATTCGTAATTTTTAATTCTTAATTCCTTCGGCTCTCGGCATCTTATGCATCGGCATTCCGCGCCCGAATCGGCCATCACCTGCCTTAAGTTAGTAATCTTATTGCCGGCCATAATTGACTCGCCCGGAATATCGCGGATCAATCTTATTATCCGGACGTATTCGGGCACGGCCTTTTTACAGTCTATTATCAGCTGGCGCAAAACCTTATCCCCATACGGCTTATATTTTCCGGCTTTCCACCACCGATAAAGCAAACTGCCGCGGGTAACGACAGTCGGATAGAATTTAATCTGGTCCGGCTGGAACCGCGAATCATTAAACAGCGTTTTAAACATGACTAAATCTTTTTTGGCGGTCGCTCCGGGCAGGCCGGGCATGAGATGATAAGTCACTTTAAAACCAAAATCTTTTAATAACTTTGTCGCCTTAATGATCGCCGCTACGCCATGCCCGCGCCTGTTTAACTTCAGGATTTTATCGTCAATCGCCTGAATGCCTAATTCCACCCTCGTGCATCCGAGCTCGCGCATTTCCCATAATTCTTTTTCATCAATATAGTCCGGCCGGGTTTCAAGGGTCAGGCCGATAATTTTATACTTCGCTTTTTCGTTTTTCTTTTGCTCATTCAGCATCGTCATCCTGAGCGTAGCGAAGGATCTCGAGTTAGCGCGCTCAATGCGGGATTCTTCCCCGCCGAATCGGCGAGTCAGAATGACGGCAGAAGTATATTCATTCGCCGCCCGAAAGCACTCTTTTACGAACCAATATTTATACTTCTCCGGCAGAACCGACCAGGTTCCGCCAATAACAATCAGTTCAATTTTCGTCGGCTCGTGCCCGTTCGCTTCTAACGCTCTAAGCCTCAGCTGAACCTGCAAGTAAGGATTATAGTTACAGCGAATCGCCCGCATTACTGCCGGTTCATTGGAGAGATAACTCTGCGGGACGTCTTTTTCCGTCGGGCAATAGGCGCATTTGCCCGGGCAGGCGTAAGGCATGGTAAGAACCGCCACCGGAGCGATACCCGAGAGAGTCCGGACTTCGCGCTTACGGAGCAGACGGCGCAGGCTGGCGGACAAACCGGATTTACCGGCGCCGTATTCCTTTAAAATGTCGGAATTTTTTAACATGGCCAGATTATTTTTCCTCGCGATAATTCTCTTAGCCGCCATTAACTCTTTAGCCGAATTTATCGGCATTTTTATCAGTTCTTTTACTGCTGACCGGACTTTTTTCTCCGCTAGGTTTTCCATTGATTATTATTTTAAGCTCTGCTAGAATAAAGGCAAATGACAGTCAAATAAGCTTTAAATATTCAATTAATTAAACCATAAATTTATGAAAAAAACAACCCTGATTTTTGCCTCGCTTCTCGCTCTTTTTCTCGTTATCCCGGCTTCTGTTTCGGCCTACGAAACCCGAAAAGGAAATTCGGTAATCGTCGCTAAAGACGAAGTGATTAACGGCAACCTGTATACTGCCGGAGCCAACATCAGTATTGAAGGCCATATCAAAGGCGATGTTTTCTGCGCCGGACAGACGATTAATATCAAAGGCGAGGTTGACGGCTCGGTTTTCTGCGCCGGCCAGAATATCAACCTGGACGGCAAGGTCGCCGGTTCGGCTCGGATGGCCGCGTCAACCATTAATATTAACGGCTCTATCGGCCAGAACGCCAACGCTTTCGCCGCCGCGGTGAGCGCCGGAGATAATTCAAAAATCGGCTGGGACATGCTTATTGGAGCCGCTGGCGCCAATCTTTCGGGCGAAATTGGCAACGACCTTCATGGCGGAGGAGCTAACATCTCCTTAAACGGTAAAGTCGGCCGAAACGTTAACCTGGCTTTGGGCGACAAAAAAGATTCCAGCCTTACTCTCGGGGATAAAGCGATAATCGGCGGCGGACTTACCTACCGGGCGGCGGAAACCGCGGAAATCTCCGGTCAGGCTAAGATCGCCGGAGAAACCATTCGCAAAGAATTCACTGCTAGAACAAAAAGTTCCGGACCGGCCGCGCGCGCGGGAATGATAATTTTTTCAATTTTTTCCTCGCTCATCATCGGTCTGGTTCTCGTCAGCGTTTTCCGGGAAAAAATCATCGCCATTACCGATCTTATGCTTAATAAAATCGCGGCCTCAATCGGCATCGGCTTCCTCGCCCTGATTCTCGCGCCGTTTGCTTTCATTATCCTCGCCATAACCGTCATCGGCATCCCGCTTTCGCTCATCCTTCTTGTTCTCTGGATCATCGCCCTCTGCCTCTCAAAAATAATCACCGGCATCTTTTTGGGCCGGGTACTCGTTGAAAAATATTGGGCCGTTAAAAAAGAATCTCTGATCTGGCCCATGATCATCGGCGTAACCGTAACGAGCCTTATCTGCTTTATTCCGTTTATCGGCTGGGTTCTCGGCCTTATCGCCGTCCTCTGGGCGCTTGGGGGAATGGTCTTAACCCTAAAAAATCCTGATAAAATATGAAAGTTAATCCTTATATTTTTCGCGGCTATGACTTACGAGGCTTAGTTGATATTGATTTGAATCCCAAAATCATTGAACACATCGGCCGGGCTCATGGCACCTATTTAAAAAGAAACAATATAAAAGACGCGCTCGTTGGCTATGATTGCCGGGCCACCAGCAAGGATTACGCCCGGGCTCTTATAAAAGGCATGAGCTGGGCCGGAATAAACACCGTCAATATCGGCATGACTATGGTCGGCACTTTTTATTGGGCGCAATATTTTTTGAACATCAAAGGCGGGGCTTTTATTACCGCCTCCCACAACCCGGCTGAATACAACGGAATTAAATTCGCCATTGATTATTCCGAGACCCTGGTTAGCGACGGAATGCAGGAACTCTTAAGAATGGTGGAAGAGGATGATTACGAGCAGGGCAAAACTCCGGGAAAAATAGAAGAAAGGGATATTTTAAAAGATTATATTGATGACCTTAAAAAGAGAATAAGCATTGAAAAAAAGTTCAGGGTAGTTATTGATCCAGGCTGTTCAACTGCCGGGGCGATAATGCCGAGAGTTTTGCGGGAATTCGGCTTAGAGGTGGTGGAAAAAAACTGCAATATTGATCCGACCTTCCCTCTCGGCACGCCTGATCCAACAGAACTATTAGTAGCTGAAAGATTAAGAAAAGAAGTGCTGGAGGAAAAAGCCGATATTGGCTTCACTTATGACGCCGATGGAGACCGGATCGGAATAGTGGATGAAAAGGGCGGAATTATCTGGAATGATGTCTTATTGGCGCTTCTGGTGGTTGACGTCTTGGAAAAACATCCGGGCGATAAGATAATGTATAATTTGCTCTGCTCCAAAGCGGTGGAGGAAACCATAAAAAAATTCGGCGGCCAGCCGTTCATTTGGCGGGTCGGACACTCCTTCCTTAAGAAAAAAAACCAAGAAATAAAAGCGGCTTTTATCGGCGAACTTTCCGGCCACTTTTTTTTCTCAGCCGACTTCTATAATCATGATGATGGCTGTTATACAACCGTGAGGCTTTTGGACTATCTATCAAGAAGCGGGCAATCATTATCTCAAGCGGCAGAGACGCTCCCAAAATATATTTCCAGCCCGGAAATTAAATTGTCCTGCCCTGACAATAAAAAAACGATTTTAATGGAAAAAATAGCTCCAATTTTAAAAATTGATTTTCCGGGCGCTCTGGTTATTGATGATGAGCGGGCCGGCGACGGAATAAGGCTGGATTTAAAGGACGGGATGTTTGTGATCCGCTACTCGCAAAACGGCCCATACATAACCGTCAAATATGAATCAAAAACCAAGGCCGGTTATGAAAAATTAAAAGAATACATTAAAAAACTTCTCTCTATGTTTCCTGAAATTGACTGGAACGACAAAATTAACGTCAACTTGGAATCCCTTAGCTAAAAACTTAAGGCCAGTTTTATGAACCTAATTCACGCCCTCATTTTCGGCATCGTTGAAGGCATTACCGAGTTCCTGCCGGTTTCTTCAACCGGGCATCTTTTACTCACGGCTAAAATTCTCGGGCTGGCGCAGACTGAATTTTTAAAAACTTTTGAAATTTCCATCCAGCTGGGCGCTATCCTTTCGGTCGTGGTTTTATACTGGAGAAAGCTCCTCGTCAATTTTGAAGTGATGAAACGGATCGCCGCGGCCTTTATCCCGACCGGCGTCATCGGATTGATCTTTTACAAAATCGTCAAAACTTATCTCCTGGAAAGCGCGTCCATAGTTATTTGGTCGCTTCTTGTCGGCGGAATAATCATGATCGCTTTTGAAAAATGGCGCGAAGAAAAACCGGAAATCCCGGAGCAAAGGCTTGAAGATCTGCCCTATAAAAAATGCGTGGCTGTCGGAATCTTCCAGTCTCTCGCCATAATCCCCGGCGTTTCCCGCTCAGCCGCCACGATCTTAGGCGGACTTTATCTCGGCCTTAACCGAAAAGCGATTGTTGAATTTTCCTTTTTGCTCGCCGTTCCGACTATGCTCGCCGCCACCGGCGTTGATTTAATAAAAAATTTTTCCGCGTTTGACGTCCGGGAAATTACTTTTCTCGCTATCGGTTTTATTACTTCATTCGCCACGGCCATCCTGGCCATAAAATTTATGATCAGCTACATTAAAAAACACGATTTTACCGCTTTCGGTATTTATCGCGTCGCCATCGCGATTATTTTTTTATTAGCCGCTCTCCTGAAATAATAATAACGGATATTACTAATTCACGGACTCTGGATTTTGCCGGACCCGTTTAGCCAACTATGGAAAAATTAAACTGCTGGGAACTTTTAAAATGCGGCCGCGAACCGGGCGGATTAAAAGTCCACGAACTCGGTTATTGCCCGGTTCCACAATCAGGCGTCGGGAGCGGGATAAACGGCGGAAAATACCGGGGACGAATTTGCTGGTCTGTTGCCGGAACTTTTTGCCTCGGAGAAGTCCAGGGTACTTTCGCTAAAAAACGAAAAACCTGCGCCCTTTGCCCTCATTATTTATTGGTACAGGATGAGGAAGGGGAAGCTTTTACAAAACTTTTACCTGGTCAGTCTCTGCCGGAACAGAACCCGGAAAAATAAATTAATTTGTGGCAATTATAAAAACAGTCTCATCCCGGAGACTGTTTTTTAAACACAAAATCCAAAATTCGGCAATCGTAAATTTCTATGTGGCTGGGGAGAGGCTCGAACTCTCGACCTTGGCGTTATGAGTGCCACGCTCTAACCAGCTGAGCTACCCAGCCATCTTAAATTGCCAATTTACAACTTACAATTTTCAAATTTTTTTCTTTCATTTGGCAATCGTAAATTGACAATCGTCAATCTCTATGTGCCCCTGCCAGGATTTGAACCCAGGACCCGACGTCCGAAGCGTCGTGTGATATCCATTTCACTACAGGGGCATAACAGCCAAGTACTCCCTGCCTGCCCTGCCTGCCGGCAGGCAGGCGGCCAAGGCAGGTATCCATTTGAGCTACGGGCGCAACTCCGGCATTTTTAAATAGTCCCGAGCGCTCGGGACTATTATGATATTAGAACAAAATATCCGATTTAGTCAAATTTTAGAATCCCAAATATCACCAATCTTGAGCGGATATTTAGCCATATCCGCTTTCTTCTAAAAAAATTCGCGAGCGCTTAAATTTTACCTTTTAACGCGTCTTTTAAAGTCTTGCCGGTTTTAAATTTAGCTACCGTCACTTCGGGAATCTGGATCCTTTCGCTCGGTTTCTGCGGATTGACGCCGCCGCGCGAATGGCGCTTTCTCGGGATAAAAGTCCCGAAACCGGCGATCCGGACTTCGTTGCCGGCTTTGAGTTCGCTGATAATTACTCTGACTAACGCCTCAAGCATGGCTTCGGCGTCTTTTCTCGTAGACGGCGCTTCGGCCGCGATCTTCTCTATTAGCTGGGCTTTATTCATAACGCGTAACCCATAACGCGTAACCCATAACGATAACGATTATCAAGAAAGTCATCCAAGATTCGTTATGCGTTACGCGTTTAACGTTATGCGGTATAATTTTAAATTATTATTTTATTTCTATAAACTCTCGTATTCTTTTAATTGTTTTCGCTTTGCCGGTCTTTTCGTCTATCGCGACGATCACTCCGCTTAAAATGGCGTCCCCTTTTTCCGGAATCACGTGGCTTCTTTTTATCTGGTCAAGATAAGTTTTAAGGATGTCTTCCTTTTCCACCCCGAGCGACCCCTCTCTAAAGCCGGTCATGCCCGCGTCGGTAAGGTAAGCGGTTCCTGCCGGAGTGATTTCTTCGTCCGCCGTCTGGATGTGGGTATGGGTGCCGATAAGGGCGCTCGCTTTTCCGTCAACGTAATATTTCATCGCCACTTTCTCCGAGGTAGTCTCGGCGTGCATATCAATAATAATAGCAGATAACTTTTTTACCCGCAAGCTAGGATTAGCAAAAATCCTGTCAATTTCCCGGAAAGGACAGTCAAAATCTTTTTTCATAAAAACCCGGCCAATCAGGTTAATAAGAAGAACCCGAAATTTTCCTTTCTCAATAATCGCGTAACCCCGACCCGGCGCCAAAGGCGGCCAATTAGCCGGCCGAAGGATCGGGAGATCACCGCCATACACGTCATCAAGACTTTTTACCCGGTCAAAGGCATGGTCGCCGTTGGTAAAATAATCAACGCCCGCGGAAATAAGTTCTTCCAAAGTTTTTCTTGAAACGCCTTTGCCATGGGCGACATTATCGGCGTTGGCGATTATGATATCAACTTTGTGCTGTTTTTTTATTTTCGGCAAAAGAATCCGAACCGCCTCGCGGCCGATTTTCCCGCTCACATCGCCGATGAAAAAAACTTTTAACATAATTTAAGTCACGAAGTCTTTGAGTCGGGGAAGTCAAGAAGTCTAAAGACTTTTCTGACTTGGGACTCTTAAACTCAAAGACTATTATCGCGCGTATTCAATCACCCGCATTTCCCGTATAACATTCACTTTTATTTCTCCCGGGTATTTAAGCTCTTCTTCAATTTTTCTGGCGACGTTCCGGGCGAGATTATAGGCTTCAACGTCGTTCACGGTTTCCGGGGTAACGAAGATCCGGACCTCGCGTCCGGCCTGGATGGCGTAAACTTTTTCCACCCCCGGGAAAGAGGCCGCGATCCGTTCCAGCTCCTCAAGCCGCTGTAGATACCGCTCGTAGGTATCGCTCCGGGCGCCCGGCCGGCTGGCTGAAATCGCGTCAGCCACTTTTACGATTACCGCGATAAGACCTTTCGGCCGGTCATCATGGTGGGTTTCAATCGGGTCAATTAATTCCTGGGGCAGGTTAAATTTTCTCGCGATATCGCGCCCGATTTCCGGGTGGGTGCCTTTAACTTCATGGTCAACGGCTTTGCCGATATCATGCAAAAGTCCGCTCTTCTTCGCCAAAGTTACGTCCGCCCCTAATTCTTCGGCGAGCAAAGCGGATAAATGCGCCACTTCAACCGAATGGTGCAGGGCGTTCTGTCCGTAGCTGGTCCGGTATTTTAACCGACCGAGAATCTGCGTTAGTTTAGGGTCCAGTCCGGCGACGCCGACGTCAAACGTGGCCGCTTCTCCGGCTTTCTTTATATCAATCGCGAGCTCCCTTTTTGACTCCTCAATCGCGTCTTCAATCTTGGTCGGATGAATCCGGCCGTCAAGGATGAGCTTGTCCAGAGTTTTCTTCGCGATGTGCCTTCTAATCGGCGAAAATCCGGAAATGGTAATGGCGTTCGGCGTATCGTCAACGATAATTTCGGTACCGGTAAGTTTTTCAATGGTTTTTATGTTCCTGCCTTCGCGGCCGATAATCCGGCCTTTCATTTCGTCGCTTGGGAGGTCAACGACCGTAGTGGTCACTTCCGGGGTGTAAGTGGAAACAAGCCTTTGCATGCTCTCGGCCATTAAATTCCTCGCCCGCTCTTCCCAGACCTCGGTGGACTCGCATTCCAGCTTATGGATACGAACCATTAAATCTTCTCTGGTCTGTTCTTCAACTTTTTTAAAGAGTTCTTCCCGGGCCGCGTCTTTGTCCATGCCGGCGATTTCCTCAAGCTTCTTCATCTGCTCAACTTTAATCTCGCCGACTTTAGCTTTTATTTCCTCTACCCGGCTCACTTTGTCGTAAAGGGACTGCTGTTTTTCCTGCAACTCCAAAAGTTTCTGCGAAAAAACGTTTTCCCGTTTTTCCAGCCGCGATTGCACGCCCTTAATTTCCTGGCGGCGATGCTCTTCGTCCCTTTTCGCGTCTTCAATAATCTTTAACGCTTTGTCCTGGGCTTTTAAAAGCACTTCGGTGTGCTTTGATTTTGCTTCGTTTAAAATCTTTTCAGCTTTATCTTCGGCTCCTTTAACCCTTTTGGCGGTCTGTCTTTTGTTCGTGTAAAAACCGGCGAAAAAACCGGCCACCGCCAGTATCGCCGCTATCAAATATTCCATAGAATCTTAATTCTGTTTTGAGAGGTTTTATTTTTTGAAACGCGGATCCACTCGTGCGATTCAATATTATAGAGAGAAAATTTTGAGAATTATCCAAACTTAAATCAGGCTGGTTTTCACTTCCTTTTTAAAAGAGTCGGGGCTAAAAATAGCCAATGCTTTTAATTTTGTCCCGGTTTTAACTGTCCGGCCGTTTTTTTTACCAGTCAGCCGGGCGTTAACATTGCCCGCTGAATAACCTGAAACCGCGTTGATATTCTCAAAAAAATTCATAGCATTTCCGAAAACTTCCTCTAATAACAGACATTTTTATTAATTACTGTATTTAAGCTACCATATCGCCTTACTTTTGACAAGTTAATTTGCGTGCGAGCAAACCTGCCTGCCGGCCCGCTTCGCCGGAGCGAAAGCGAGGCGAGCAGGCAGGTTATCCCGAACCCGCCGAATCGGCGGGCGGGGATCTCTCGTGCACGCAAATTAATTTGACTTACCCCGGAATTTCCCGTAAACTTAAAGAAATTATCAAAGAAAGATGAATTTAATTATGCTTATGATCACCCTAATATTATGAATATATCCGAACTGGCCAGAAGATTAAGAATCAATCCGGTAGAGTTAAGGGAAAAACTTCCTCAGCTCGGTTTTGATATTGGTCAAAAAGCCATAAAAATTGATGACCGCGCGGCAAACAAAATCATCCAGTCCTGGCCGTCGCTTTTAAGGCGGCTGAGGGAAAATTCATCCGTAACCGGCGAACGGCAGGAGCGGGCGCAAAACGAAGAAAAGAAAAAACTGCGATTGCCGGGTCATATTACGGTTCGCGATTTTGCCGAACTGGCCGGACTACCCGTCAGCCGGGTGCTGGCTCAACTCATGAAAAGCGGAATTTTCATCTCTCTGAATGAAGAAATTGATTATGATACCGCCGCCATCATCGGCTCGGATCTCGGGCTGGAAATTGAGAAAGGTGAAGAAGAGGAAAAAGAAACCTTAAACGAAAAAGTGTCGGTTGACGACGTGATGAAGTCGGAAACAGCCGAAAATTTAAAACCCCGGCCGCCGGTAATCGTAGTCATGGGTCATGTTGATCACGGAAAAACAAAGCTTCTGGACGCCATCCGCCGGACTAACGTCGTGGAAAAGGAAGCCGGAGGCATCACCCAGCACATCGGCGCCTATCAGGTAGAACGCCGAAACCGCTTTATCTCTTTTATTGACACCCCCGGCCATGAAGCCTTTACGGCCATGCGGAGCCGGGGCGCTAAAGTCGCTGATATCGCCATCCTGGTCGTCGCCGCTGATGACGGGGTCATGCCGCAGACAACCGAAGCTTTCCAGATTATTAAGGCCGCCGGAACGCCTTTTGTCGTGGCTATTAACAAAATTGACAAACCTGACGCCGATATTAATAAGACCAAGCAGGAACTCTCAACCAAATTAAATATCACGCCCGAAGACTGGGGAGGAAAAACCGTTACTGTTCCAGTCTCAGCCAAAGACGGAACCGGAATTGAAGAACTTCTGGATATTATTCTCCTTACCGCCGACCTGGACGCGGAAAAAATCAAAGCTAATCCCGGCGCTCCGGCTTTAGGCACGATTATTGAATCCCACATTGACAAAGGCGAAGGCCCGGTCGCGACGATTTTAATCCAAAACGGAACCTTAAAAATCGGCGACGCCTTAATACGGGACGGCATAATGTTCGGCAAAGTCCGGGCGTTAAAAAACTATCTCGGCGAAAACGTGAGCGCGGCCGCTCCTTCCACTCCGGTAAAAATTATCGGTTTAAAAATCGCCCCGGAAGTAGGGGACGTTTTAGCGGTCGGGGTCGGCAGGCGGGTGGATATGCGCAGTTTAAGAATGCCAAAACGAACCAGAATTGAAAAGGAAAAAGTAAGCGAAGGCGCCGAAACGCAAAAAACTATCAATATAATCATCAAAAGCGACGTTTTAGGGTCGGCTGAAGCCATTGACGAATCCTTGGAAAAAATTTCCAACCCCGAAGTTAAAATCGTTACGATCACCAAAGGCCTTGGGAATATTTCCGAATCCGATATAACCCGGGCCTCGGCGACCAACGCGCAGATTATCGGCTTTAACGTAAAAGTGTCGTCCGGGCTGGAAGAGCTGGCGCGGACAAAAAACGTCAAAATTACCCTCTACAGCATTATCTATAACCTGATTAACGACGTAAAATCGCAGATGGAAGACCTTTTTGAACCTGAAATCCGCCGGACTGACCTCGGAAAATTAAAAGTTTTGGCTTCATTTAAAATTGAAAAAACTTATCAGGTCATCGGCGGAAAAGTCCTTTCCGGAAAAATTGAAAAAGGCGCGTTAATTGAAGTTATTCGCGGTGATGAAATGAAAACCAAAGGAAAACTGGCCAGCTTGCAAATCCAAAAGCAGGAAGTGCCGGATTGCTCTGAAGGCCAGGAATGCGGAATTAAATTTGAAGGCGAGCCGGTAATTGAACCCGGCGACATTTTACAGTTTTACAAAGAAGAAAAAATAAAGAAGAAATTTTAATTGCAGCTTAAACATCGCGGGGATAAAAACACACCATCAAAACGGTGCGTTTTTTTATTCTTGCCGTCGGCGATTTTCAGTCCCGCGCTTTCCTTAACGCCAAAGTAAAAAAGAAAAGTGAAATGATTCCGATTATGGTCCCGAATAAAAAAGTCGCGCCCGGATTTACGCGGCTCCAGAGTCCTCCGGCAATCAATCCGGCCGGCAGGGCCGCCAGACCGGTAAAAGTGTGAAATGTCCCGAGAGCCGTGCCTTTTGTTTCGGCCGGCGACAGGTCAGCGACTAAAGCCCTCTGCGCCCCGTCAATCAAGGCAAAAAATATGCCAAAAAGAATGAATGAAATTATGGTATAAACAACGCCGCTAAAAAGGAAGAGTCCGAAAGATAAGACGCTGAACATGGCATAACCGGTAAGAATTACCGGCTTTCGGCCGAACTTATCCGAGAGCGACCCGGCTTTCATGGAAAGAAGCGTGTACGCGAGGTAAAATAAGGCGTAAAGCATAATCACCTGCTCGTTATTTAATCCATCCCCCTTGGCCCGGAGCATTAAAAACGCGTAGTTATAATTACCCAAAGTAAAAATCGTGGAAATCAAAATAAATATTTTCAATTCTTTGGTCAGCGCGCCGAATCCGACTCTCAAAGAAATTTTTTTCTTTGTCGCTTCATACCGCTCCGGCTCGCGGACAAAAATTATTACCGCGACGGAAATTATTCCCGGAATAATAGCCAGCTTAAATAAATTAACAAAACCAAAAAGCGGCAGAAGAAGAAACGCGAGCGCCGCCCCGCCGATTGACCCAAGCCCGTCCATGGCCCGATGAAAACCGTAAGCCTTGCCCATGGTAGCCTGGTTATTTGATTCGGCGATAATTGCGTCCCGCGGCGCGTCCCGCAAACCTTTTCCCACCCGGTCGGCGATTCTTATGCCGAGCACGGCGAACCAGGATCCGGCGTAAGCCAGAACCGGCTTCATCACCGCGGATAAAGCGTAGCCAAAAAAAACAAACGGCTTTCTTTTTCTGATTTTATCCGACCAATAACCGGAAACTACTTTTAGCAAAGAGGCGGTTGCTTCGGCCGCGCCTTCAACCGCTCCGACCGCGATTGCCCCGCCCCCGAGAACGCTCGTTATATATAAAGGCAGTAAAGGAAAAACCATCTGCCCGCTTAAGTCGGTTAAAAGGCTTACGACTCCGAGGATTATCACGTTCCGCGAAATCCCAGAGAATATTTTTTTAAATCCGTCCATATTTATTAATTTTCTTATCTCATCATTAAACTTTCATTAATTTACCTGAAATCAAAATCTCGCGCAAGCAACAAAAAATCGCCCTTCCGGGACGACTTTTTATGTGGACAATATAGGACTCGCCCGGCATCCGCCGGGCGGGGAGCGAATGCTCCCCGAACCTTAACAATAAGCCTCACATACTGGTGGACAATATAGGACTCGAACCTATAACCCCCTCGGTGTAAACGAGGTGCTCTAGCCAATTGAGCTAATTGTCCCGGCCTGGTGGGCGAGAGAGGACTCGAACCTCCACAGCCTTGCGGCCACAAGCCCCTCAAGCTTGCGTGTCTACCGGTTTCACCACTCGCCCGAAAGAATCCCGGCCTTAGCCGATTTTCTTTTCTCTAAGCTTTTTCTTATAACCGCGCTTTAAGAAGTAAAGTTTGGCCCGGTTAACTTTGGCTTGCCGCTTAATTTCAACCTTGGTAATAGTCGGCAGGTTGATGGGAAAAATTTTTTCCACTTCCACACCGTCGGAAATTTTCCGGATAGTAACGGTTCCTCCGGCTTCCTTACCGCGGCGGCAGGCAATCACCAGACCTTCAAAATACTGAACTCTTTCTTTTTCCTCCCCTTTAATGGAGAGCTCTTTAATTTTTTGGTGCACCCGGACGGTCATGCCCGGCGCTAAATCTTTCAGGCCGGCGATTTTCTTCGCGTCGGCTGAGGCGGTTTTTACGGTTGTCATAGTAAATTTATCAAAAATGCTATTAATAATTTATCCGGCTAATCAAAAATAATCCCGTCCCGCCCCCGCGCTTTGGCGCGAAGCCGCGAAACCGGATATTAAAAACTAGCTTGATTATACTGCTTTTCGGGAATTAGTCAACAGTCCGGGCTAATTTTTTCCAAAAATTTCGCGAAAGATGGGCTTATGTCCGGCTATTCCCGCTTTAACCATTAGCTATCCTCCAATACATCCTCCGGCAGACTTGATTTTACCCGGCTATCATGTTATCATTGGGATAATTAATTTAATTAATAATTAAATTCCTTCCTTTTCTTGGTTTTAGGGTAATTTTCGGGTAAATCCCGCCCAATTCTCGGAAAAACGGAAAATCCAGTATGTTGGACAAAGATTCCAAGCAGAAAATCATTAATAAATTTAAGGTTCATGCCACTGATACCGGATCTTCACAGGTCCAGATAGCCATCCTTACTGAAGAGATAAAACGGCTTACCGACCATTTAAAATCGCACAAACATGACCATTCCTCCCGCCGGGGACTTTTAAAAAAAGTCGGCGAAAGGCGGAAACTCTTAAAATATTTACAAAAAGAAAGCCAGGAAGCTTTTAACGAACTGGCTAAAAAACTAAAATTGAAAATCGCCAAAAAAATGATTGAGGACGAGGAAGAAGAAAGAAAGCGGCTGGAAGAAGAAATGGCGCCAAAAGCCGAAGCCGAGGAAGAAACCGTTACTGAAGAAGATACGACAGGTAAAAAAGAAGAAAAAGAATAAATCTCAATCCTGCTCCGCGGCTATTCGCGGATTTGGAAGTTATTACATGAAAAAACATAAAGAACAACGAGTGGGAGTTTTGATTGACGTGGCCAACATGTACCACTCAGCCAAAAATCTCTACAAAAAGCGGGTTAATTTTGAAGAGATATTAAAAGAAGGCGTGGCCGGCAGAAAATTAATCCGGGCCGTCGCTTACGTAATCCGGGCCGAAACCGAAGAGGAAACCCATTTTTTTGAAGCGCTCTCTCAGCAAGGTTTTGAGGTAAAAATGAAAGATTTACAAATTTTCGCCGGCGGCATAAAAAAAGCCGACTGGGACGTCGGCATAGCGATTGACGCGGTAAAGCTCGGAAATAAATTGGATGTAATAGTACTGGTTTCTGGCGACGGCGATTACGTGCCACTGGTCAATTACCTGCAAAACACCATGGGTTGCGTGGTTGAGGTTATGGCTTTCCGCCAGACGGCGTCATCAAAGCTCATAGAAGAAGCCGATGATTTTATCAACTTAAGCGAAGACAAAAAATTTTTGCTGTCCCAGGGCAACCGATTTTTCAATTAGCCCTATATTTATTTAACGCTTAGCTGTCAGATACATAGTCTATGAGATATCACTCATGGCCTCTAATCTGTCGGCCAGGCATAAAAATGCAAAATTAAAAAATCAAAATGCAAAATTTTAATTTTTGATTTTTACATTTTACATTATCATAATTTATGAACACGGAAAAAGTGTTTACAATGGAATGGCTTGGCCGCCCTCTTACAATAAAAACCGGCCGGTTAGCAAAACAGGCGCTAGCCGCGGTAACGGTCCAATACGGCGAAACCGTAGTTTTGGCTACGGTCGTTGAAGCTAAGAACCAGCGAGCCGGAATAGACTACTTTCCTTTAATGGTGGATTTTGAGGAACGGCTTTACGCCGCCGGAGTGATTAAAGGTTCGCGCTGGGTAAAAAGGGAAGGCCGCCCGACCGATGACGCGATTTTAGCCGGCCGGATGATTGACCGCTCAATCCGGCCGTTATTTGACGAGGCTTCAAAAAAAGATGTCCAGGTGATTCTAACCACCCTGTCGGCTGACCGGGAAAATGACCATGATATCGTGGCTTTGAATGCCGCTTCGGCTGTTTTGTCCATCTCAGGTCTCGGCTGGAACGGCCCGATCGGCGGAGTCAGGGTTGGCCGCGTTGAAGGACAATTCGTTTTTAATCCGACTTATGAACAAAGGGAAAAAAGCGATCTGGATTTGATTGTCGCCGGAACAAAGGAAAGAATAATTATGATTGAAGCCGGGGCTTCGGAAGTTAAGGAAGACGAAATGTATGAAGCAATTTTGGCCGGACAAAAGGAATTGCAAAACGCGATAAAACTTATTGAAGAATTAAAAGAAAAGGTCGGGAAAAAACTGACCTCGTCTGAGCTAAAGAAAAAAGTTTTGGACGAAGATGAAATGAAACAGGAAGTGGAAAAAGAAACCGCTTTTGATCTGGCGAGAAAATGGCTGGCAAAAAACACAGTGGCTATTTTATTTGATAAAGAACATTATACCAAAGGCGAAAGAAAGCTGGCTGTTGTTGCTATTAAAGAAAAACTGGAAGAGTATTTAGCCGAAGAAAAAATAGGCAAGGATTTAAGAGCCAAAGCCGTTAAAGAGCTGGCTGAGCCGGCAATAGAAGCCGAGGTAACGCGCGGCATCATTGAAAGAAAACAGCGGGTGGACGGAAGAAAATTGGATGAAATAAGGGAGCTGGAAGCCTCAACCAGCATTCTGCCGAGAAACCACGGTTCCGGACTCTTTAGCCGCGGCGAAACCCAGGTCTTGTCCGTTATTACTTTAGGCGCCCCGGGACTGGAGCAGTCCCTTGAAGGTATTGAAGGGGTAGGCACAAAAAGATACATGCATCACTATACCTTCCCTCCTTATTCGGTTGGCGAGGTTAAGCCGATATTTTCCGCCGGAAGAAGGGAAATCGGCCACGGCGCTCTCGCGGAAAAAGCTTTATCCACAATGATCCCGTCTAAAGAGGAATTCCCTTATACTATCCGCGTTGTTTCCGAAACTTTAAGCTCCAACGGCTCTTCGTCCATGGCTTCGGTTTGCGGCTCCACTCTAGCTTTGATGGACGCCGGCGTGCCGGTTAAAAAAGCCGTGGCCGGAATCGCCATGGGGCTCGCGTCTAACGACGATATGTCGGAGTGGGAAGTTTTAACCGACTTACAGGATCTTGAAGACGGCAAAGGCGGCATGGACTTTAAAATCGCCGGCACCCGCGATGGGATTACCGCTATCCAGCTAGACACAAAAACCATCGGCCTGGATGAAACCATAATTAAAAAAACTCTGGAGCAGGGACGGGCGGCGCGGATGGAAATCCTTGACGTCATGGAAAAAGAAATTTCCGCCCCGCGGCCGGATCTCTCGCAATACGCCCCGCGGATTACTACGTTAAAAATTGATCCGGAAAAAATCCGCGAAGTCATCGGCACCGGCGGAAAAATTATTAACGCCATTATCGCCGCCACCGGCGTTTCCATTGATATTGACGACGACGGGCTGGTCATGATCTGCGGCACTGACGCCGAAAAAGCGAAAGAAGCGTACGAATGGGTCAATAATATCGTCCGCGAAGTCCAGCCGGGAGAAGTCTTCACCGGCAAAGTAGTCCGCATGCTTGATTTCGGCGCTTTCGTTGAAATCCTTCCCAACCGGGACGGCATGGTTCATGTTTCCGAAATGGCGCCTTACCGGGTGGGAAAACCTTCTGACTTTTTAAAACTAGGCGATATGGTCAGCGTCAAAATAAAAGAAATTGACGATCAGGGCCGCGTTAACCTCACTATGAAAATTCCCGAAAACGAAGCGCTCTGGGTCGGAGAAAAAGGCAAACAGGAAGGCAACGGTTTTGGCGGCGGCGGTGAACACCGTCCGCGCCGGGCTTTTGGCGGAAGACCTAATAACCACAATTAAAACTTATCCTTCCGGTCTTTTCTCCCCACGCATAACCGGAAAAATTGTCGCTTGAATCAATTCTCACTCTTTCTGAGCCAGTCGGTAAAATCGATCCAGCCAGTTCTTTCTCCCTAGACGTAACCGTTAGCAGTGTCTGTTGTAGCGGCATGCGATAACTCAGCATAAAAAAATAAATAATACTCGCTAAAAATAGCGTTTAAAAATTATTGTTTTCAAAAACATAATTTATTTACAGCAGATAGCCCTTGCTTGAATTATAAAACTGGTTGATTTAGTTTCACAATACCAACGAGTTAATGAATCTGGACCGTTTCGATAAATATTATAGGCGACGTCAGTTGATCCGCCGTAAAAATAACAACCTCCATTTATCAGATGCCTTCCGCTTGTGCATGCTGCATAGCTGAAACTGCCTGTGGCGAATCCGTTAACTTGTTCGCAATCATTACCCGCGCCCCCACCGCTGATGGCGCTCACTTTAGTTTCAATATCTTTAAGCCTTTGTAGCACCGAACCATTGGCATTGGCCGTTGCATAACTTGAGTCATAACCATTTTCAGCGATCGTTCTTCTCACATCTTCAGCCCTTTCAAGAAGCGAGCCGTTGTGATTTCCCGCGACTATTGTTGAATCGTAAGCGTTATCCGCATTATTAGCTCCCAAAACATTTCCTCCCCAATCCTGGGTTGAGGCGTCAGGAGTTCCGGATGGCATGATGAAAGACGCATATGCGGCATAAGTAGAGATTACCGCTAAAGTCATAATTGAAGCATATAATGCTATTTTTGATAATTTTCTCAACATATAGTTCTAAATACGATTTAACTAATTTAAATTCTAGTCGCTAGCTATGTTCTTTGTTTTAACAATTGTTCTTCTGACTTTTTGTGTGGGTAAATTTGAACGCAATAAAAAAAGGGTTGTATAAGTCCATTCTTGTCAGAAACAGCTTTGAACGAGTAAAATTATGTAATAGGCTGATAAAAACATCTTTTATCGCAAAATGATTTTATGGCCAATCATCAACCTCATCCCGGCCCCCTCCTGTCCAGGAGGGGAAAATTACCCATAAGATTTATCAAAGATCCAAACGGATAATTAATCATAATAGTAACTGCATCCGCAAACCTGCGCCACACCGGCACATGAAGAGCAAGCTGCGGTTCCTGAAATATTATGGTACAAGGATAGCCGACCGGGCAATATATGTTTACGCGTAATTGGTACAGTTAGGCGCGCTTGACCGCCAAGCCTCGCATTCAGATAGAGTTGCGGAATAAATGCCAGGCTCCATTCCAGACCTGGCCATAGGTTCCGCCGCAAGTAGCATTGTTGGTCGCGTAATATCTGTCATATTGAATATAGGAATAAATAACACTTACCTTCTAAACATGCTACTGGGGCGTACTTGTATATATGACTAGAGATGTACATTAATTATATCATTTATCATAACATAATTCCATACTTAACTAAAATATGTTATAATGGGAAACAAATACAAACAGGATTTCGACCTCATTTTCCTCGTCCAAATACTAAGTCTTTATTAAATTTTTAACGCAACGCTATTGCGTTGGGACCAATAAGAATTGTAAAGAATTGTAGCCGACCATAATATTCGCTTTGAATATAAGTTCAAAGCAAAAAAATCCTGGCGTATTATTGACAAAAATTCCGATTTAATCGCAAAATTTCCGCAATTACATAAAACCGTTGTGTTTATGAATTCCGAATTCCGCAAACAATATTTTCTTAATAAATTCGTCATTATTACTCCGGGCCGGGCTCGGCGGCCGCATGAAATCATGGAGCAAAGCCAGGCGGTTTCAGATTTTAAGTGTGAATTTTGCCCCGAAACTTTAGATAAAAAACAGCTCATAAAAGCTTACGGCCAGGGAAGGATCTGGAAAATGGCGGCTTTAAGGAATAAATATCCGGCCGTGACTTTGGAAAATAAAAAAGCTTACGGCGTCCAGGAGGTAATTATTGACACTCCGGACCATGAAATAAAATTTTCCGCCTTAAACGTCCAGGATATCAGTTATTACTTTGACATAATGGCTGACCGCCTGAAAGAGATTACCCGGGACAAAAAAATTGAATACGTCCTGCAGTTTAAAAACCACGGTTCCAAAGCCGGCGCTACAATCCGGCACGAGCATTCCCAAATTTTCGCCACCGACATCCTGCCGCCGGATATTCTGGACGAACTAAATTCAGCCCAAAGCTATAAAGTTGAACGTGGCGCCTGCCCTTACTGCGATATATTAAAAAAAGAATTAAAAAGCCCGCGAAAAATTTACGAAGATAAATACATCGGCGCTTTTACCCCTTACGCTTCGGAATATCATTACGAGGCCTGGATTTTTCCTAAAAGACATCTGGACAACGTTTCCATGCTCACCCGGGAAGAAAAAAAATCCCTGGCTGAATGCCTGAAAAAAATCTTAATTAAAGCTGATTCTCTCGGTTTGGCCTATAATTTTTTCATGCACCAGGTTGTTAAAGACTCGGGCCAGCATTTCTATATTAAAATCCAGCCCCGCGACAAAAACGTCTGGGCTGGCATAGAGCTCGGATCTGGACTCGTCATTAACTCAGTCGCCCCGGAAAAAGCCGCTAAATTTTACCGTAGCTGAATAGTAATTTTAAGCCTCTCTTCTACTTATCAGTTCCTTCTTTAGCATAGCCGGAACTTTACTCAAAATTTGACTAAATTGAAAATTCCTTAAATAAATGATATAATATACAGGTGTAAACACTCTGCTTCCAGTGCGCATAATCCTTTCTATAATATTTACTTCATCTTTCTTCATAAGGCGTTATGAGTTATGAGATAATTTATGACATTCCGCAATTTAGCCAATAAAACCCGAACCAGCCAAAATTGGCGGGACGGGAAAAAATATTACGTAAACAGCTGTCCGGGGGATACCCGGCGGAAAAAAAACGTTTCCGTCTGGGCGCTTCTCCTTTCCCGGCGGATGCTCAGGGCTTATTCCTACCTGATTATCGGCGGCGGAATTTTAATGTTCATCACCTTGGCTTTATTGTCCCGCGATCTGCCTGACCCGAACCGGCTCATAAACAGAGAGATAGCCCAAAGCACGAAAATTTACGACCGGACCGGCGAAACCGTGCTTTACGAAGTTTTCGGGGATGAAAAAAGGACCTCAATAAAATTAAATGAAATTCCTGACTACGTAAAAAACGCCACTATCGCTATTGAGGATAAGGATTTTTACAAACACGGCGGCATAAGCCTTTGGGGCATTTTCCGCGGCGTAGTTTTAAGGGTGCTCTCCGGTAAATCGCCGCAGGGAGGTTCAACGCTTACCCAGCAATTCATTAAAAACGCCATCCTGTCGCCGGAACGCTCGCCCGTCCGCAAATTAAAAGAATGGATTTTGGCTTATCGGATTGAAAAAATATTTACCAAGGACGAAATCCTGCAGATGTACTTTAATGAAATCCCTTACGGATCAACGGCTTACGGCGTGGAATCGGCCAGCCAAAAATACTTTGGCAAAAGCGCTAAAGACGTAAGCCTGGCCGAAGCGGCCATTCTCGCCGCCCTGCCCCAGGCGCCGAGCAAATACTCGCCCTATGGTCCAAACTCTGAACTTTTATTCGGCCGCCAGCATTACATTTTAGATAAAATGGTAGAGCAAGGTTACGCCACCGAAGACGAAGCCGAGGCCGCCAAAAACGAAAAATTGGTTTTTCGCGAACAGGACAATAATATTCTTGCCCCGCATTTTGTCATGTACGTAAAATCAATCCTCTCGGAAAAATACGGGGAAAAAATGCTGGAACAGGGCGGACTAAAAATCTATACCACCCTGGATCTCTATAAGCAAAAAGCGGCCGAAGACGCCATAACCGAAAGAATGCCATCTAACCAGTCAAGATACGACGCCTGGAACGCTTCCCTGGTTTCCATTGACCCAAAAACCGGCCAGGTTCTCGCCATGGCCGGCTCAAAAGATTATTTCGGCAAATCCGAACCCGAAGGTTGCGTCTCCGGAAAAAACTGCCACTTTGAGCCAAAAGACAACGTCAGCCTGCGGCCCCGCCAGCCTGGATCATCCTTAAAGCCGCTGGTTTACGCCACTTCATTTTTAAAAGGCTACACCCCCGAAACGGTTCTTTACGACGTTAACACTAACTTTTCAAACGACCCCGCCAATCCTTACGAACCGCGAAACTATAACTTAAAAGAACATGGCCCGGTAACCATGCGCCAGGCGCTGGCCGGCTCCTTAAATATCCCGGCCGTAAAGGCAATTTATCTCGCCGGCATAGATAATGTCCTTGACGTGGCGAATGACATGGGCTATTCCACCCTAAAAGATAAAGATCGTTTCGGCCTGTCACTAGTTTTGGGCGGTGGCGAAGTAAAACTTCTAGAACACGCGAACGCTTACGGAGTTTTTGCCCGGGACGGCGTTTATCACCCGATTTCGGTAATCCTAAAAGTTGAAGACAAAGACGGCAAAACGCTTGAAGAGTTTAAAAACGAAGAAAAGACAATCTTGAGTTCGCAGACCGCCCGCCAGATCAACAGCATTCTTTCCGATAATAGCGCCCGCTCTTTTATTTTCGGCTCGGATAATTTTCTTACTCTCGGCAGCCGGCCGGTCGGCGCGAAAACCGGAACCACCAACGATTATCATGACGCCTGGACTTTGGGTTTTACGCCCTCGCTCGTCGCCGGAGTTTGGGTCGGCAATAACGATAACTCGGCCATGCGCCGCGGAGCGGACGGCTCGGTTGTCGCCGCGCCGATCTGGAACGCTTACATGAAAAAAGTTTTGGGCGACACGCCGGTGGAATATTTCAAAGAGCCGGATAAAACTCCGGCCGGGAAACCGGTTTTGGACGGAAATACCGGCGGAGAAACAACCGTAAAAGTTGATAAAATTTCCGGCCTGCTCGCGACCGAATTCACTCCGCCGGAACTCGTTGAAGAACGAACCTACAAATCCGCCCATTCCATCCTTTATTACGTTAACAAAGACGACCCCCGGGGAAAATACCCGGAACACCCTCAGGATGATCCGCAGTTTAACTTATGGGAGAGCGCGGTTTTAAACTGGGCGGACCGTTCTAATTTCGCGAGCTCAACGCCGCCGACCGAGAACGATAATGTCCATCGCCCGGAAAACCTTCCCCAAATTAACGTCACAGACTTTAACGACGGCCAAACTGTTACAAACCCGGATTTAACTATTTCCGTAAATCCCCAGGCGCCCCGCGGCATTGCCAAGGTGGAATATTATTTTGACGGCGTCCTCGCGAGCGCGGTAAACCAATATCCTTTTAGCCATAATGGCAATATTAGCTTTTTAACCAACGGCTACCATAAATTAACCATCCGCGCCTGTGATGACGCGGAAAATTGCTCCAGCGTGGATTTTAACCTGATCGCGAGCTTCAGCTCGCGCTAACTTCCAGCCGGCAAACCGCCGCTTCTCTTTAACTAAAGCTCTGCTTCATTAAAAATTAATCGCGGCTTAATACAATATCCATGCGTCTTACTTAGCAACGACCGAAGACAGGGTTAAGAATAAGGAGTCTTGAATAAAAACGCATGGAAAAAAATTACAAAAATTTTTCAAGGGCTTTTAACAATTACGCGCCCGTAATATTGAAACATATATTTTTCCGGGTCTCAAGCTGGGAAGTCGCCCAGGATCTGACCCAGGAAGCTTTTTTTAAGACCTGGCAATATCTTACCGCGAAAAAAACAATCCGCGACTATAAAAAGTTTATTTATATGGTGGCCAATAATCTCGTAATTGACCATTACCGAAAAAAGGATAAACTGCCGGTTTCCATTGAAAAAATCAGCCCGGGAAAAATGCTCCTGGATGCGGCGCAGGAAAAAGAAATTGACCAGTCAATTGAACTGGAAAATTTTAAGGAAGAGTTGGCAAAATTAAAGCCCGGTTACCGGGAAATCATAACTTACCGCTACTTTAAAGAAATGAGTATTGAGGAAATTAGCCGACTTACCGGACGCTCAAAAAATAATATAAGCGTCATGATCCACCGGGGAATGAAAACCATTAAAAATAATATAAACAACAAAAAATAGAGCTTCATCGCTTGGATGCAGATGCAGTTCCATAAAAAACAAAAAACGTCCCGCGCTTAGCGGGGCGATTTTTAATATCAGAATTTAATATTTCGGGCGGAGGACGCGAAAATTAGTCCCTAACAGCCGGGCGTTCCTTAAAAGCTTATCCAGCGCGTTCTCCCGCCGGCCGGATTGGATGTTTTCATGGAATAAAAAACGGGAAAAAACGTTTCTATTCACCCGGCGTTCATTAATTTTAATTTCTCGGTAGCTCATATTTTCACCTCCATTCTTTTCACTTGAAATATTATTTACGGCAGAGCGTCTAACTCTTATGTAACGGGTAAACCCCGTTAAATAGTCACCACCAATTAACAGAATTAAAGCATTATTATTTAACCGGGGTAAATATTATTTAATTTAATTACGGGGCGGATTATTAATAAACCTAAATCAATCATAAAGGATGGGGATTAAAATCAGATTAATTTATTTTAAACGCTCCGCAACATATAAACACTAAACATATGAAGACAAAAAAAAGCGCTAAAAGGACGGCCATGCGGGGTTTTGCTTCCATGGATCCGGCCAAGCAAAAAAAGATAGCCTCCAAAGGCGGTAAGGCCGCCCATGCCAAAGGCACAGCCCATGAATTTACCTCGGAAGAGGCTCGCAAGGCTGGGAGAAAAGGCGGCAAAGCCCGGGCTAAGTCCATGAAGAAAAAAGGTTGGTAAACCAGTTAACAGATAACCGCGGCTTCAGGAACAATGCCGCGAAAAAAATAAAAAAATATATGCTATACCTATAAATACCAAAAAATGATTGGCAACAAAAAAACCGCTCCCGGATAATTTTGGGAGCGGTTTTTTATCTGATAATTTTAACAGCTAAAGACTCACAAATTTTTTAATATCGCCTCACCTGCCGTTTCGGCGTCGGAGCCAAAAGTTACTATTCCCTCGCGATGGCCGGCCATGATAAAAATTTTCTTGTCTTTTACGTCAGTTTGTTTAAATAATCGCTCAATCTCCCGCGCCATCTCTGGCGTGCCGTATGCCGCTTTAGCCGAAGTGGTCGGCGCTTTATCTTTTAGCTTTTTCCATAGCTTGAGGTCGTGGATATGCATGACCGCGTTCACGCTCTTATCCAGCCGGTAAATTATCGCATGAGATAAAGATTCGGAAGAGGCCTTAACCGGCCCCCGGCAAGTCAGACTGTTTAATTTTATGTTCCAACTGGTGACGCGGGTGTAATGCTTGGCGGTTAATTTTTTCAGCTTGCCGGTGGCGCTGCCGGTAATAATAAAACTGCCGGTTTTTTCTAATCTCGCGCTTACATTGCCATAACCGATGCCATTATCATAACAGCCGATCAAACCCAATCCGAATAATTTCTTTCTCCATCGGTTAAGCGCCTTTATCTTCGCGTCCGGAACCGGCTTAGCTTTAATCCATTTCAGTTTAAATTTTATATAACCGTCTTTGGCGCTTTTCATGCTTTTTCCGGATATAAGCTTAAGATGCTTTGTTCGTTCGCTTCGCAGATTCCCCGCTCGGTTATCAGACCGGTAATAAGCCTTGCCGGCGTTACGTCAAAAGCGAAATTGGCGGCCGGACTTTTTTCCGGCGCGATCAGCACTTTTTTTATTTCACCATTTTCCAGACCTTGAACGTATTTCACTTCGTCCGCGTTTCTTTCCTCAATCGGAATTTCTTTAACTCCATCGTGTAAATCCCAGTCAAAAGTGGAAGAAGGCAGAGCGACGTAGAAAGGGACATTATTATCTTTGGCGGCCAGGGCTTTTAAATAGGTGCCAATCTTATTGGCGACATCCCCGGTCCGGGTTGTCCGGTCAGTGCCAACGATTACCATGTCCACCAGGTCATTCTGCATTAAATGTCCGCCAGCATTATCAGTAATTATTGTATGCGCTACGCCATGCTCTCCGAGCTCCCAGGCGGTTAAAGAGGCGCCCTGATTTCTCGGCCGGGTTTCGTCAACCCAGACATGAATCTTTATTCCCTTATCAAAAGCCGCGTAAATCGGCGAAGTCGCTGATCCAAAATCAGTAAAAGCTAGCCAGCCGGCATTGCAATGGGTTAAAATATTTACGGTCTGGCCGTTCTTTTTGCGGCTTAGTTCTTCAATTAATTTTACGCCATGTTGGCCGATCGTCTGACAGAAACGGGCGTCTTCATCAGCAATTTCATTGGCAATTTTAAGAGCCGCGGCGATTTTTTCTTTTATCTCCTTCGCATCACTCATGGCCTTAAGCTGACGTTTTATAGCCCAAGCAAGGTTTATTGCCGTCGGCCGGGTGGCGATTAATTTTTTTCCAGCTTCATTCACCTGCCTTTGAAAATCTTCGCCAGACAAAAGCCCGCCCGCGTCCAAGGCAGAGAGATACATCCCGTATCCCGCCGTCGCGCCAATCAGTCCCGCACCCCTGACTTTCATTTCCCTGATAGCCCGCGCCGCGTCTTCCACGGTTTTTAAATCCCTAATTACGAATTCGTGAGGAAGCCGGGTCTGGTCAATAATTTGTACCACCTTCGCGTCCCCCGGCTTGAGCCAGATTGTGCGGTAATGTTTGTTGGATATTTTCATAACTAAATCATACCTTAATTGGGTAAAAAATAAAGGGCAATTACATTTATTATAAAAACATCTCCCGCGAAGGAGATGTTTATTGTATGTAGAGCGCTACGTAACACATGACAAACTTTCTTAGAAGGCCTGGTTTGTGAAATTCAGTAGTGAATTTTAACTCAAACGAATTCAAACAAACGAAAACATTAGACTTTTTTATTGATTAGCTATAATATATAAATATTAAAATTAACAACTATTTATGCTTGATGAACGCCCTGGGGAAAATCTTCATCAGGAAAATACCGGACTAGATGGAGATTTAATTTATATAATTTATGGAATTACAAACAGAATTGAAGGGCGCTCAGGTTTAGAGCCCCTGCCGACGGTTGAAGAATATCTGGAGCAAAAAAAGAAGGAGGGGTGGTCGCCTGACCTAATTAATGACTTTAAACAAAGATGCAGAAAAGAAAAGATTGCCGAATATAACACATTGGTCAAAGAATTTAATAGTGAAATTGAAGAAATAAAAGACGACATACCAGTTCTCAAGGAATGGATTAACAAATTTACAATGTTGGTTACCGGAAGAAATATGAATGAATAAGGGCATAGTATAAACCTCAATTAAAAAACCGGGCCTTAACCCGGTTTTATGTCGCAAAATTTTAGCTTGCTTTCCTTAAATTTCATTAATTAACAAAACCTAAGGAAAGGGCGGGTCGGAGAATCTTTTCGGGATGAAAAGTCCGACCTGCCGGGCATTAGATGGTTGTTCAAAGCTTTTCACTCAAATCCATTCTTGAAAAATTATCATCGCTGGGTTTTAAGCACCACGTTACGCCGGGAATTGTCTTGGTTAAGGCGACTAGCATAGGCCCTAAAATCCTTTCGCCAGTCAATATTGAGAGACCTTTTTCGGCCGACCAACGTATATCAACAATTGATCCTTCGACTCCAGTGATATGAACTGCGACTAAGTCTTCGTACCATTTCGGAACGGGAACCTTAATCTCCAAGATGTTTTCTATCCACGGCCAAAGTTTGCCCAGGTCTTCTCTTTTTACTCTACCTCTTGATTCACCTCCTTTCTTTATTTCATGGACATAATTGGCTGAAGTGATAAAAGATTTAAGGGGTAGCGTCCTGCTTTCCTGTTGCGACAAAAATTCATCAAGAACAAATACCTGTTCTTTAAAATCTATTCTATAATTTCTTCCTGTTTCTTCGCCTGCCCTATCTAGCTCCATCAGCAGGACTTTTACCACCCTTGCTATACTATCCGCGGGGAGTGTCCCGCCTTGGCGAATATAAGTATTAAGCTGGGTTCTCTGAACCTTAGCCAATCTGGCTACGCCAACTTGCGTAATATTACCCACGCCATCAAAAATATCAGCAATCGCTTTTTTAAAATCCATCTTTATTCCTCCTTTATGCATCATGAAATGAACAAAAACTTAAGAGCCATGACTTTGACAACCTGGAAAAACCGTACTATACTCTATATGAGTGGCCAATACCACCATATGGTGATAATTAACATATATCTAATATGTACGAAAATACTTTAGAAGTTCTGGGGCTCTCCCCTAATGAAGCTAAAATATACGAAACGTTAATATTCTCCGGTAGATCTTCGGTTTCCCAGATTGCCAATAAAGGAAATATCCATCGCCGAAACGTTTATGATACCTTAAACCGGCTCCTGGAAAAGGGTCTGATTTTCCAGATATTCCAGAAAGGAGAAAATATTTACGAAGCGGTTGATCCGGAAAAACTCTTAGAGCTAATCGGCGAAAAAGAGCAGAAGCTGAAAAAAATTCTTCCGGAAATGCAGAGGATGTATAAAAAAAATCCTTCCGATGAGACCGCCTTTATTTACAAGGGTGTGGAAGGATTTAAGAATTATATGCGCGATCTCGTCCGGGTAGGAAAGACAACTTACTTTATCGGCGCCAAAGCTCTCTGGTTTACCCCGAATGTTCCGGAGCATTTCCTTACTAATTTTCAAAAAGAAATGGCGAAGAAAAAAGTCAGGTATTACACCATCTTTGATCATCAGGTAAAATTAAAAATGCCCGAAGCGATTAGCAGGGTTGGTGGAGAATACCGAATATTTCCGGAAAAATATTCAACACCGGGGGTATGCGATATTTTCGGCGATTATGTCGTAACTTTCAATAGCGTCGACGTTGGCAATTTCGGGGAGAATGGTACGATATTTGTCATGAAGAATAAAAAACTCGCTGAAAATTTTCGCGTTTGGTTTCAGTTTATGTGGGATAATTTGAAATAATAGAATACAATTATGGTTCGGGATCAAAAAATTGAAATTTGCAAAAAAACAAGGGCTTACGCGCAGGAATGCCTGGTTAAGGTAATGAAAAAAGTTTTAGCTAAGGACCTAACGCCATCCGAGATTGAGATTAGGGATATGTGGCTCTCTGAACTTAGAAAAAATAACGCTATTTTACCGGACGGCTGGTATTCTCCGCCGCCTAACGGAATCGGCGTGCTTATCGGAACCGATAATGATAGGGAGGCGAGCCGGTTAAATTACAAAAGCATGAGACCCGAGGAAATCTGGCCGAGGGACGACGTCCGCCTAAATACCAAAAACGGCATTATTTACGCCTACGCTTCCCCCGTGGATAGGGAGACCGGTATTATCGGGGATTTTGGGGTTACGCTCTACTTTGGTAAAAAGAAAGAGATTATTAATCATCTGGTCTTATGTTACGGCATCGTCAGACAAGTCTTTGAATACGTGGAATCCGGGATGACATTTTCCCAAATCGCCGAATACATGAAAGTCTTAATCGGTTCACTCGGACTAAATAACGAAATTGAGGCTCGGACCAGTCCGGCTCCGGCCGATGATGTCGGGCATACTATTCCTTTTATCATGGAAAACATAACCGAAGAAGAAACAGTCACGCTGGCGAGCGGAAATCAAAATAAAATCAATAAGATGATAAGCGAGAAAAGAATTTTTGTCCGGGCCGGCGAAGAACAAATCGTTAAAAAAGGCATGGCTTTTACCATTGAACCAAGGCCAAAAGTCATAGGTAACCCTAAAATTCCCATGGTGTCGCTCCATTCAATCTGCGCGTTTCGTGAAAACGGCAAAAAAGAACTGCTTACAAATTTTAATCAGCTGTTTGATTTGGCCGGAATGTCCTATATGAAATAATGGCCTGTTTTTAGATATATCGACCAATCAAAAAACCGGGCGATAAACCCGGCTTTTTTATACTCTTGCTTGATGGTAGTCCCTAGGGGAATCGAACCCCTGTTACCAGGATGAAAACCTGGTGTCCTAACCACTAGACGAAGGGACCGTAATAATAAATTCCAAAATCCAAATTACAAATTACAAATTACAAAAATTTGAAAAAAGAAAAGCTCTTTTTTTAGAGCTTTCTTTATTATAACAAAAAACCGCGGCTTGTCAATAATTTCGCTAAAATTGACGTAATATTTTACTTGTTAAATTTACTAAGGTATAATAAAATCAATAAATTCAAACATTTAAAAATTTGGCGCTGTATAAAGTTTATATGGCATTTTAACGTAAAAACAGCCTGATAAATTTAATTCTGCCACGCTCTAACCATGTCCGATAAAAAACCAAAACTATTAATAATTGACGGCAACGCGCTTATCCACCGGAGTTTTCACGCCTTGCCGGCGACCATGATGACTAAAAGCGGGGAAATAACCAACGCGGTTTACGGCTTTATCATGATCCTTTTAAAATCTTTAAAAGACATAAAGCCCGAATACGTGGCTTTGACGCTGGACAAAAAAGGCCGAACTTTCCGGCATGAAGCTTTTGACGATTACAAGGCGCACAGGGTCGCCGCGCCCATGGAATTATATAAGCAGATCCCGCGGATTAAGGAATTCGCGAGGGCTTTAAATATTCCCATTTATGAGATGTCAGGCTATGAGGCTGACGACCTTATCGGGACGATTTCGCGGAAAGTTGACGGCAAAGTTGAAAAAATTATCGTTACCGGCGACCTGGATACGCTCCAGCTCGTAAACGACCATACCAAAGTCTATACCATGTCGCACGGCCTTTCTGATAGCGTCATTTACGACGAAAAAAAAGTCCGCGAACGCTTTGACGGCCTGGGGCCGGAGAGTATGGTTGATTATAAAGCCTTGCGCGGTGACCCGTCGGATAATATTCCGGGCGTGCCGGGCATTGGCGAAAAAACCGCCATTGAGCTTTTAAAAAAATTTAAAACCCTGGACGGGATTTATAAGTATTTAGACGGCAGACATGGAGAGGTGGTGGATAAAACTGATGAAAAAATTAAACCCCGCATCGCCGATTTACTCGTAAACAACAAAAAGCAAGCTTACTTAAGCCAAAAACTCGCCCGGATTGAATGCGCGGCTAAAATTGATTTTGATTTAAATGAAACCAAATTCGGAGAATTTGATAAAGAAAAAATCATAAAACTTTTTGACGAACTGGAATTCCGGTCTCTTCTCGCGCGGATAAATGACATCGGGATTAAAATATCTGGGGACGAAAAAACCGGCGCTCAAAATTCCGGCGAACCCGCCGAGGATAAATTTGAAAGAAATAAAAAATCATTTAAATATTGGCTCGTGGACGATAAAAAATCATTTGAAAAATTCATTACTGTTCTGAAAAAACAAAAAATTTTCAGCCTGGATACGGAAACTTCGGGCTTTGACGCCCATTGCTCCCGACTGCTCGGCATCAGCTTCAGCTGGAAAGAAGGCGAAGCCTGGTTTATCAAAGTAAAAAACCAGGCCAATAAAAAAGCCTGCTTAAAAGGCGCGAGAAACCTCAATTTATTCGCTAACCCGGAAACCGAAGACGTTTTCCCGGCGGCCGCTTCCGGAAAAGACGGCCTTGAACTAAAAACGATCACTGCCGCGTTAAAAGCAATTCTCTCTGACCCGAAGATAAAAAAAGCCGGCCATAACATAAAGTTTGATTATAAAATCCTGAAAATAAGCGGGCTTTATACGGCCGGAATTTACTTTGACACCATGATCGCCTCTTATCTTTTAAACCCCGGCAGCCGCCAGCACGGGCTTGACGCTTTAGCCCTCTCAGAACTCGGCTTTGAAAAAATTTCCAAAGAAGATATTTTAGGTAAGGGAAAAAACAAAATCACCTTTAGCGAAATTGACGCCGAAAAATTAAGCCTTTATTCCTGCGAAGACGCTGATTTTACTTTCCGGCTTTTTAAAAAACTTAAAAAAGAGTTACCGGATCGCGGCCAGGAAAAACTTTTTCATGAAATTGAAATGCCTTTGGTTCCGGTACTCGCTGATATGGAACTCGCCGGAATAAAAATTGACGCGAAGTTTTTAGGAAACATGGAAGAAAAAATAAAAAAAGAAATCGCCGGGCTGGAAGAAAAGATCTGGAAATTATCCGAAAAAAAATTTAACATCAACTCAACCAAACAGCTCAAAGAAATTTTATTCGTAAACTTAGGAATTTCCACCCTTGGCGTGGGAAAAGGAAAAACCGGTTTTTCCACCTCGGCCGACGAACTTTTTAAATTAAAAGACAAACATCCAATAATCCGGCCTTTAATGGAATACCGGGAACTTTCAAAACTCCAAAGCACCTACGTAAAGGCTCTCCCTGAACTGATTAACGAAAAAACCGGCCGAGTCCACACCAGCTTTAACCAATCCGTAACTTCTACCGGCCGGCTTTCCTCAACCGAACCAAATCTGCAAAACATCCCGATCCGCACCGAACTCGGCCGGGAAATAAGAAAAGCCTTTATCGCCGAGCCCGGCTTCTCGCTTCTTTCCGCCGATTATTCGCAGATTGAACTCCGGCTCGCGGCCCACGCTTCGGGCGACAAAAAAATGCTAAAAGCTTTTAAGGAAGGGCTGGATATCCATTCGGCCACGGCCGCCGAAATAAACAATGTTCCGCTTGATAAAGTTACGCCCGAAATGCGCCGCGAAGCCAAAGCCGTTAACTTCGGCATAATCTACGGCCAGGGTCCGCGCGGCCTTTCCGAATCGGCAGACATCCCATACGACCGGGCCAGGGAATTTATCAGCGAATATTTTAACGTTTACGCGGACGTAAAAAAATATATTGACGAAAGCATAGAAACCGCGCGGGAAAAAGGCTATGCCGAAACTTTGTTCGGCCGGAAAAGATATTTGCCGGAAATAAATTCCCCGGCCATCCAGATTAAAAAATCCGCTGAACGCATGGCCATCAACACGCCGCTCCAGGGCGCGGCCGCCGACATGATTAAAATCGCCATGATTGAAATTTCGCGAAAAATAAACGAATATAAAGCGAATAACAACGAATCAATTTCCGGTAAAAAAAATACCGGTCAGGATAACAGCGAAATCAGGATGCTTTTGCAGGTCCATGACGAGTTGCTTTTTGAGGTGAGAGAGGATAAAATCCAGGAGTGGTCAAAAATCGTAAAAAACACCATGGAAGGCGTAGTAAAACTTAAAGTCCCGATTATTGTTGATATAAAAGCCGGAAAGAATTGGGGGGAGATGGAGGCGGTTAATATTTAAATAATGCTATGAATTTTTATAAAGAGAAGCTAAAAAAACTCAATAGTTTTACCTTTGACAGCTTTAAACTGGATAAAGAGAAAGGGGAGGTTTTTTTTAGTTATAATTTAGGTGAAAATTATAAGTTTACGGAAACACTGCGGTTTGAGGTAAGAAAAATTGATTGGAATAAAGTTAACGAGGCGGCTTTAAACAAGGTTTTATTTAATTTGCATCTCATCATCGGTATAAGCTACTGGAAAACCTTCTGTCCTAAAAAAATAATCGTCAATTCCGGCAGTTTGAGTAAAAAGCAGTCCGAGTTTTGGAACAAAGTATACGGAATCGGTTTGGGAGAATTTTATTATAAAAATAATATAGATTTTCGCGGATTGGCAATATTCCCTTATGGAAAGAATATATCCGGGTCCGCGAATCTTAGCCTTAAAGACCGGGCGCTGGTTCCGATCGGCGGAGGAAAAGATTCCATCGCGGCGGCTGAAATTTTAAAAGAAAATAATATTGATTTTTCTTTATTCAGCCTCCGGGACAGCAAAGTCCAAAAGAATGTATCTAAAATAATCGGCAAAGACAGAATTATTATCGGCAGGACAATGGATAGAAGCTTTTTTGATCTAAGTAAAAAAGCTTACCAGGGGCATATTCCCGTTTCGTTCATTTTTTCCTTCACCGCTCTTTTAGCGGCCATTTTATACGACTATAAATACATAGTTTTCGCTAACGAACATAGTTCCAACTTCGGCAATGTCGCCTATCTGGGATTCAATATCAACCATCAATATTCAAAATCGCTCGAAGCCGAAAAGAATTTTATAAGTTACGTCCACGATTACATATCGCCCGACATTCATCCTTTCAGCCTGCTAAGGCCTTTTTCGGAATTAAAAATTGTCCAAATTTTTTCCAGGCATAAAAAATATTTTTCATCGTTTTCCAGCTGTTCTAAAAGCCTGAAATTTTTAAGCCCGAGCACCCGGAGATGGTGCGGAAAATGTCCGAAATGCGCCTTTGTTTTTTCCCAACTCGCCGCCTTCCTGCCGAAAAAGGAGGTTAAAAAAATATTCGGTAAAAACCTTTACGCCGATAAAAAACTGCTAACCCTTTACCTTGAATTGCTGGGCGAAAAGGACTTAAAGCCTTTTGACTGCGTCGGAACCCCGGAAGAAGTTAAAGCGGCGATGATTCTTGCTTTGAAAAATAAAGATTTTTCTAATGATTACATAATCAGGTATTTTCGCGATAAAATCCTGCCGGAAATAAAAAACCCGAAGGCGTTGGTTAAAAAAGTTTTAAACGCGAGGGAGGGTGATCGCGCGCCAAAAAAATTTCGCTCCATAATAAAAAAGGTGAAGTAAGTTTATGCCTTATAAAAAAATCATTATTCTCGGCTACGGAGTGGAGGGAAAAAGCCTCTATGAATATCTGAGAAAAAAATATCCTGAAGCCGCGCTGGCTATTGCCGATAAGAAAAGAATCAACGCTCCCGGCCGGACTAAAACATACAGCGGAAAAAATTATCTGAAGAGCGTGGGGGAATACGACCTAATCGTGAAATCTCCAGGCGTCTCTCCGAACGCCAAAGAAATAAAGGAGGCTCTTTTAAAAGGGGCGAAAATAACCTCCGCGGCTGACATATTTTTTAATAATTGCAAAGGAAAAATTATCGGCGTAACCGCGACAAAAGGCAAAAGCACCACCGCGACTCTTATTTACAAAATATTAAAAACCGCGGGTAAAGACGTTCGCTTGGTCGGAAATATAGGAAACCCGCCTCTGAAATATTTACGCCGGAAATCAGGGCAAGGTAAAATTTTTGTTTACGAACTCTCAAGCTACCAGCTTGATGATTTAAAAAAGAGTCCGCATGTCGGCGTTTTTTTAACCATCTTTCCCGAACACCTTCCCTTTCACGGCAGTTACGCGAATTACCGGGAAGCTAAGGCTAATATCGCGCGATATCAAAATAAAAACGATTATTTTATCTATAATTCCGGATATGATTTTTTAAAAAAACTGGCAAAGCGGTCTAAAGCGAAACCTATAGATTACCTTAAAATTTGCCGGGCGGATAATCAATGGATCTATTATAAAAACAAAAAAATAATTCCTTTAAAAGAAGTTAGGCTATTAGGAAGGCATAATATAGAGAATATCTGCGCCTGTATCGCCGCGGCAAAAATCTTCCGCGTTTCCGATTCAGATATCCGCCGAACAGTTAAAAATTTTAAAGGTTTGGATCACCGGCTTGAATTCGTGGCTGAACATAAAGGTATAAGATTTTATGATGACGCCATTTCCACTACTCCGGAATCCACCATGGCGGCCATGGATATTTTTAAAAAAGACTTAGGAACCATGATGCTTGGCGGCGAAAACCGGGGATATGATTTTTCCCGGCTGGCAAAAAAAATCTACCGCTACCGGATAGAAAATATAGCGCTCTTCCCCGATTCAGGAGCTGAAATCTGGAAACAAATCGTTAAAATCTACAAAAAAAATAAAGCCTGCCTGCCGCGAAAGATTAATACGAAAAGTATGAGCGAGGCAGTTAAATTCGCTTCTAAGCATACCAGCCAAAACCGGGTCTGCCTGCTGTCAACGGCTTCGCCGAGCTACAGCGTATTTAAAAATTTCATTGAAAAGGGGAACCTGTTTAAAAAAGAGGTGGGTAAGTTAAAATAAAATGATCATTTTTCTATACGGCCCTGACGACTTCCGGGCTAAAAGAAAACTAAACGAATTAAAAGAAAAATTCCGCCGGGAAATTAATAAAACAGGAACCGATCTCGCGGAGATTGACGGCGAAAAAGCTACTCTTCGCGATATAAACGAGCTTATCGCTCCCGCGTCTTTATTTTCAAAAAAAAGGATGGTGGTGGTGGAAAATATTTTTTTAAATAAGTCAACGAGTATTTTCGGCGAACTCGCGAAACTTTTAATAAAAGAGGAAAAAGGGGAAAATATAATTATTTTCCGCGATTCAATCGCGAAAAAAGATAAATTAACCGGCCCCAAAGCCGAACTTTTTAAGCTCCTCTCCGGCCAAAAATATTCGCAGGAATTTTTAAACCTGTCGCGAAGCGACCTGATTAAATGGGTGAAAAGCGAAGCGCTCGCGTCGGAAGCTGAAGTAAGCCCCGAGGCCGCGACCCTCCTTTCCGCCCTTTCGGAAAACCTCTGGCAAGCTAAAAACGAACTGGAAAAAATAATCGCATTTAAAAAAGCTTCTTTGCTCTTAAATTCTTCCGAAGAAAAAAATGCGTCCACGCCGGTGATGATTGAGGAACAAGACGTTTATAATATGGTCCGGGGAAAACTGGATACCAATATTTTTTCTTTAACAGACGCGATCGGCGCGGGAAATAAAGGTCAGGCCTTAAAACTTTTGGAAGAGCAAATTGAATCCGGCGCGGCCGAAACCTATCTTCTAACAATGATCCTCCGGCAGTTTAAAATTATCCTTAGGATCAGGGACGCGCTTGATTCGGGCGGGAATGGAAGAAGCATCGCCTCATCCCTAAAACTCCACCCCTTTATCGTCCAGAAAGGAATAAGCCAGGCCCGCTTTTTCAGTCCTAAAATTTTAAAAAAAATATTGAGCCGGCTCGTCCGGATGGACTACGAACTAAAAACCGGCCAAGGGGATTTAAAAACCGGCCTGACAATGCTCATCGCCGGCCTGAAGTAATTAGCCCTAAAACAGCTACAAACGCAAAACCCCGCTTTCGGCGGGATTTTTTGATAAGCGTCAAACGTAGCTTATTTTGCTTTGGAAGAAAAAACTTTATTAAACCGGGCGTGCAGGCGGGATTTTTTCCGGTCGCGCGTATTAGGTTTAAGAATTCTTTTTTTCGCCGCCTTATCAATAGCTTTTAGCGACGCTCTGAGCAATTCTTTGGCTTTCTCGTCTTTAACCGCGATAGCCTTATCAGTTTTTTTCAAAAGTTTTTTTAACTCATTTTTAACCTTTGAATTCTTAGCATTCCTGACGACGTTCTTTCTTAATTCTTTCTTGGCCGATGGTAGATTGGGCATAATCCTTGTTGATTAGTAATTGCCGCCACTTAGACGGGCGTGATAAATAACAATATTTGGATGTGAGAGATGTTATATTTTTAGCATAATTTTAATTATTTTTCAAGAGGGGTTAACCCTTTTCCTGTCTTTGTTCTTCCGGCCGCGAGGACGAGTCCCGCGAGAACAATAACCGCGATGCTTATGATCTGTTCGTGCCGCAGGCCAAAAGAATAATAGGCTTGATCAATCCGGATGAACTCGGTAAGAAATCTAAGAATGGAATAAAGAACAAGATAACCGGCGACCAAAAATTTAAAATTAAAAGTCTTTTGTCGGCCTTTTTTTATTATCAGCCAATGCGTGCAAACTAAAATTCCAAAAATAACAAGATCACCAAGGCTTTCATATAGAAAGGCCGGATGAAAATAATTTTTAGTCATATATTGGAATGGACGGTTTATCATGTCAATCGGTATACCCCAAGCAAGGTTAGTTGGCTTACCGAAAAGTTCCTGATTAAAATAATTTCCCCATCTTCCGATTGCCTGGCCGATAGCTAGACCCGGAACGATAATTGCCGATAATTGCCAAAAATTTATTTTCTTCTTTTGGATAAACCAATAGATAACCACCAGCCCTGCGATGATGCCGCCGTGGATGGCGAGTCCTCCCTGCCAGACTTTAAATATCTCAAGCGGACTTTTTAAATAATATTGCCATTCAATAAAAACATGAAAAAGCCTAGCTCCGATTATTCCAAAAATAACTAGAAAGAAACTTAAATCCAAAATTTCATCTTTGAAAATGCCATAATACTTCCCGAGCTGAACCGCCACCGCGATCGCCGCCAAGATTCCCAGAACTATAAAAAAACCATACCAGTAAATCTGGATGGGACCGAAAGACACAAGAATCGGGTCAGGATGGAATGTATGAAGAAAATCAATCATAACATAAAAATAATCAAAAATTTAAAATCTCATTTCACCTAATTTATTTCAGTATATCACAATCACGATGTCCTACAAATTAAATTAGCTTCCCGAAAAGAAAAACGGCCGGAATCAAGCGTTGTTTGCGTCGTGTCATAATGCACACGTCGCGCGCTTGATCCCGGCCTCAAAGGCTGGATCGCTACTTGTCGTCATGCGACACAGCCTCCGTTTGTCCGAAGAGTCCGGGCAACCACCCGGTATCCTCCTCGGGCTCCTCGGGGTTTGGCGGCAGAGCCGCCGGCTCTTGCCACTCGGCCTGCCAACCGGCAAACCAAGAGAGAAAAGCCAGAACCAGCGTTCCCGCCACTAGGGTGACATAAACATACCACGGGGTCAGACCGAAATCCTCTCCCAGTGGTCTAGCCGCCCCATCGGCTAGAACAAGCATAGCAATACAACATGCCACGCCCGCCGCCAAAACCGCGAAGAATCCCGACAAAATTTTAAACAACATAACACCCTCCTTGAACCCCTAAACATCTTCCGATGCCAAAGGTTCCGAAAAAAGAAAGATACACCTTGCCCAACAAAGCCAAAAACCCTAGCCCCTGCGGCTTTGTCAGGCGCTTCCAATGAACCACGCTGAATTATCGGCCAATCATTTTAAACCGTCATTCTGAGGGCAAAGCCCGAAGAATCTCGTCATAAGCGCGCTAATACTCGGGATTCTTCGCTTCGCTCAGAATGACGGTAATTGAATCAGCCCATCATTCGGCGCGGCTATTGTTTTCTCTATTTTAAAGAGCATTGGCGCGCAAAAAAACGCACTTTTTATATTAGCACGAAACCATAGTTCTGTCAATGGCTCATGCTTATTTTTATTTTAATATTAGCAAAAAGGGCGAGAAGTAATCCCGCCCCTGAACATAAAATACATTACGTAAAACACAAACCGCAACATCAGTCTTTTTAAATCTTCTTCCTTCTAACTTCTTACTTCTTTTTCTCCCAGCCTCTTTATAGTCTTAATCACCGTATCCGGATTAAGGGAAATACTGTCTATCCCTTCGCTTAAAAGAAAATCGGCAAAATCCGGAAAATCGCTCGGACCCTGGCCGCAGATTCCGACCTTGCGGCCGGTCTTTTTTCCGACTTCAATAAGATGCTTTATTAATGATTTTACCGCCGCGTTCTTTTCGTTGGATTCGCCGTCAACATGAAAATCGCCGCCTGAGTCGCGGTCTATTCCTAAAGTAAGCTGGGTCAGGTCATTTGAGCCGATGGAAAAGCCGTCAAAAACTTTGGCAAACTCTTCGGCCAGGATAATATTGGCCGGGATCTCCGCCATAACATAAACTTCCAGTCCGTTAACGCCCTGCTTTAAACCGTTTTTTTCCATAATTTCAATCACCCGCTTCCCCTCTTCAACGGTCCGGCAGAAAGGCACCATGATTTTAACGTTAATGAGGCCCATGCCGTCGCGAACTTTTTTTAAAGCCGCGCATTCCATTTCAAAAGCCGGCCGGTATTTTTCGTCGTAATAGCGGCTCGCCCCGCGCCAGCCGATCATGGGATTGGATTCTTCGGGTTCGTAGCATTGCCCGCCGATTAAATTCCGGTATTCGTTGGTTTTAAAATCCGAGAGCCGGACGATAACGTCTTTCGGAAAAAAGGCCGCGCCTATTACCGCGATGCCTTCAGAAAGCTTGTCAATGAAAAACTGTTTTTTATCCTTATAGCCGAAAGTCAGATCATCAATTTTTTTCTTAACTGCCTTGTCCTTGATTTTATCATAATTCAAAAGAGCCAGGGGATGGATTTTTATTGAATCATTGATGATGAATTCCTCCCGCGCCAGCCCGACGCCGTCATTCGGGAAAAAAGAAAATCCGAAAGCCGACTTCGGCGTGCCGATATTCATCATTATTTTAACTTTGGGCTTTTTTAAATCCTTAACGTTAATCTTATTAATCTTAAAATCAACTTTTCCGTCGTATACGATACCCTCTTCGCCTTCGGTACAGCTTACCGTCACCGCCTGCCCGGTTTTTATAATTTTACTCGCGTCGTTCGTTCCGACCACGCAGGGAATTCCGAGTTCGCGCGAAACAATGGCCGCGTGACAGGTCCGGCCGCCTTTGTCGGTTACTATGGCTGAAGCGATTTTCATGATCGGCTGCCAGTCCGGATCAGTCATTTCAGTAACGAGCACTTCGCCGGGCCGGAATTTTCCGATCTCTTTGGCGCTCATAATCCGGTTCGCCTTTCCGGATCCGACTTTATAGCCGACGCTTTTTCCCCGGGCGATTATTTTTCCTTTTTTCTCCATTTTAAATTCCTCAATAATATTGTAATCGCGGGTTGAATGGATCGTCTCCGGCCGGGCCTGGATTATGTAAAGTTCATTGGTCTTCCCGTCTAAAGCCCATTCAATATCCATCGGCCGGCTGTAATGCTTTTCTATGGCCATGCCCCATTCGGCGAGCTTTAATACCTGGCTGTCGTTGATGGAAGGCTTTCTCGCGTCCCCGGCGCTGACTTTTATGTCTTTGACCGGAACTTTGGGATTGTTATTATAGATCATCTTCAGGGATTTCTTGCCGATGGTTCGGGCGATAATGCTCTTTGTAGTTTTAAAAACATAAAATTCGTCCGGATTGACTTTGCCCTGGACGATATTTTCCCCGAGCCCGTAAATTGAATTAATTAATACCACGTCGCGAAAGCCCGACTCGGTGTCAATCGTAAACATCACTCCCGAAGCGCCTAAATCGCTTCGCACCATTTTCTGCACGCCGACCGAAAGCGCGATGTCAAAATGGTCAAAACCTTTATCGTGGCGGTAGGAAATCGCCCGGTTGGTAAAAAGCGAGGCAATGCATTTTTTCACGGCGATTAATAGTTCCTTTTCTCCCCGGATATTTAGGAATGTTTCCTGCTGTCCGGCGAATGAAGCGTCGGGCAGATCTTCGGCGGTCGCGGAAGAGCGCACCGCGACATCCGTGCCGAACTTTCCGTTCTTATCACCGTATTCGGCTGACAATTTTATATAGCACTCAGCAATTTCTTTTTTTAAATCCTCGGGAATTTCCGCCTTAATAATCGCCGCGCGCGCCGCCGCGCCCTTCTTCGCGAGCGAGGCCATATTTTTTGTGTTCAAGCCTTTAAAAATATCCCTGATTTTTTTATCCAGGCCGGTTTCTTTGACAAAATAATTGTAAGCGTCGGAGGTTGTGGCAAAGCCGTTAGGCACTTTTATGCCGTCAGCGGAAAGGTTTTGGTACATCTCTCCGAGCGAGGCGTTTTTGCCGCCGACCATGGGCACGTCTTTGATACCGATTTCGTTAAAAAATTTTACAAACTTAGACATAATAAAAATCAATGATCAATGATCAATGATCAATGATCAATGATCAATTTTTTAATAAAATAAGGGTATATAGAAAAATAAAAATGTTCAGTTAGGCGTCGGAAATAAATTAACTTTTATAATTTCGCCCGAATTTGCGCCGGATTGGTCTATAAAAATCTAAAGAATAGCGGGCTATTTTGAAGATTTTTAGAGGCCAAGACGGCGTGAAAGCGGGATGAAATTAGAAAGTTTATTTGTTGACGGCGCCTAAGTTATAAATTTACTTTCTTGCTCCATTCGTGGATATACGGTATCTCCCACCATTCGCCGTTTAACGCCTTGACGATCCCCATGACCGATATTATCAAAAGAGCCAGCATGGCTAGCTGACCCAATAACGGAATCCAAATAAACATGAATACCAAAAGTTCCACGGCAAACAAAACCAATCCCTGCTTAGCGTGGAACTGGGCGAAGCGGGAATCCCTTTTGCCTAAAAGCGGCACTAAAAACAGGATAAAGATATAAGACATGGCCGCTAAAGTTTTATTGGCTTCAACATCTTTATTGTTTTCGCCTCCAGCCCCTGTTTCAGCGCCATCACTTGCGCCACCGCCCTGGAATTTATTTTCATCCGTCATATTGGTTTAGCTTATTTAATGAGTTAACTGACTGTATTAAGTATATCAGTTTTTTTATATTTATCAAGAGGAAAATTCCTGAAATATTCCTCCCGCGTTCCTTGACATTCAAGGCCAATTGGCCGAAAATAGAGGAATACTTGGAAAATCGTAAATTGGCAATTGTAAATTGTAAATTAAATGGGCGAGTGGTGAAACTGGCAGACACGCATGCCTTAGGAGCATGTGGGGCAACCCGTGGAGGTTCAAGTCCTCTCTCGCCCACCAATAGAAACAGACACATCCCGCCTCTGAAAGCGGGATGGGGGCAACCCGTGCCCCGCCCCGCATTTACGGGGCGGGATCTCGCCCACCAGAAAAGTTTGTAGATTATCCGACAACTCCTTTTTTGTCATCCTGAGCGGAACGAAGTGAAGCGAAGGATCTGCAACCTTGGCTAAATCCGCAGACGCAGATTCTTCGCCTTCGGCTCAGAATGACAATTGTTGCACAGTCTGCATCCCGCTCATAAAAACAACTCTACTTGACATTCTTTTTTTCTTGTGTTAGTGTAGTAATACATTAATACAGACATGCCAACAATAAAACAGTTTTATGAAACAGTATAAACCTGACGAAAAAACCGACGACTTGCTGGAAACCATCCTGAGCCTAAAAAACTTAAATGAGGCTCGGGCGTTTTTTCGCGACCTCTGCACGCTTAAGGAAATAAAAGATTTAACCGACCGCTGGGAAATAGCCAAGCTAATTGAGCAGGGCGCTCCCTACCGCGATATCGCAAAAAAACTCGGCACCAGCACAACGACCGTCAGCCGCGTCGCGCTTTGGTTTAATAACGGCATGGGCGGCTACCGCCTTATGCTGGACCGGCTGAATTTAGATAAAAATAATGAACATCACGCCAGCTCTTCTTTTGGGAAAGGGTTGCGTGTTTATAATTGATAAAAACTTACATAGTATTTAGCGCTCAACCCCTTCTCGAAAGTATAGAGAAGGGGTTTTTCGTTTCGCGTTTTCGCGGAACGCTCCGCGATTACGGGGTCGTATTGGAAAAACTCGGATGATCTTTATAAATAAGGAGAATGACGAGATGAAAAATTTTTTGAAAAGACAGGTGAAATTAATGAGATTTGTCGCCATACTTTTTCGCCTATCAATGATTGGCATGACTGCAGGCTATGGCCTGCAATTTGCCAAGGTTATTGTCCAAGACGATGTTCGCGGTGTTTCTCTAATTGGCTTTGCCGTACTTGTTATAAATCAAGTAGTAATCATGCTCCACGGCTGGGTTAATCTTGAAGAAAAAAGCTATCTGATTCTGGTTGCCAATATTATCTTTTGTGTTGGTATTATGATAAGGGCTTATAATCTGCAATAACAATAAGATGAAAGGAAAAATCATGAAAATACTGAAACTCGGCATCCCCAAAGGCAGTCTCCAGGAATCCACGATCCGGCTTTTCCGCCAGGCCGGCTGGAAAATCTCTCTTTCAGATCGGAGCTATTTTCCCGAAATCAACGACCCGGAAATCAAGTGCTTCCTCAACCGCGCCCAGGAGATATCGGGCTATGTTGAGAACGGTGCCCTTGATGTGGGGTTGACCGGACGCGACTGGATCATGGAAAACGACTCCGACGTGGAGGTCGTCGCGGACTTGATTTATTCCAAAGTGAGCCAGCGTCCGGCGCGATGGGTACTGGCCGTTCCCATGGATTCCCCGATCCAGGAACTGAACGATCTTCAGGGAAAAAAGATCTCAACAGAACTGGTTAATTTTACCAGGCGTTATTTCGCGGCAAAAGAGATCAATGTAGACGTGGAGTTCTCGTGGGGCGCCACGGAAGCCAAGGTGATCTCGGGGCTTTGCGACGCCATCGTGGAAGTGACTGAAACCGGCGCCACCATGCGCGCCAACGGACTCCGCATCGTGAAGGAGCTTATGCAGTCTAATACCCAGCTCATTGTCAATAAGCAGGCATGGGAAGACCCTTGGAAACGAAAAAAGATAAAACAAATTTCCCTGCTTTTAGGGGGCGCTCTCCGTGCCGAAAACCTCGTCTGCCTCAAAATGAACGTCTCGGAAGACAAGATCAACGCTGTAATCGAATTATTACCCAGCCTGAACGCGCCCACCATCGCCCATCTGTATCAGTCCACCTGGCTTTCGGTGGAAACGGTGGTGTCCAAGAATGAAGTTCGGGAGTTGATCCCCAAACTCATCAAACGAGGCGCCGAAGGCATAATCGAGTATTCGCTCAACAAGGTAATCTGACGACATATCCTGTGATATCATCGCAGGGCGGCCTACAGACTTTTTAAGCGCCTGAGCGGGCAAGAACCACCACATTCTTGCCCGCTTTTTCTTTTTCCAGATTATTGAAAGGCTGAAATCTTATTGATACTGCCAAACTATAAAACTGCGTTATGTCCACAAAACTGTGGACATTGCGAACTGTGGATAAGAATTGGATAAATGAGTTATGTCCAGAGAACTGTGGACATAACTCTAATAAATAATTAGAGTTTGTTACAGACCAAATATTTTAGCTTTATAATAAAAAATATATATTATTAGCTAAAATTTTCAATAATATATTATAACATAAAAAGAGTTATGTCCACAAAACTCTGGACATAACTCTTAAATGACTTACCGTGTTCCACAACTTGTGGATAACCTGTGAGTTAAATTTTTCTGGGTAAAGGTTTTTAGGGAAACGACTCTTTAGCCGACTAGTCTTTTTCTGACAAAGGCAAAGCCTGATCCTTGTTTAAGATATTTTTTAAAATCAGGTTATTTTTCTTTTTGAGAACTAATTTTGTGCTTGTGTAATGCGATTTTGACGTAGTGGTGGACTTAGTGGGACTCGAACCCACGACCTCTTGCATGCCATGCAAGCGCTCTAGCCAACTGAGCTATAAGCCCTATTTATTTCGTGAACTTAACCCTGAAGCGCTACCCACCCGAACGACCGGTGTCGTCCGGTCGGGCGGGTAGCCAACTAAGCTATAAGCCCGAATAATATATTCTGACAATGATTCCCTTAACTCACGATAGATTTATAAATGACCATTAATATAGACACAGCTTATCCACAGCTTAATCAAAACTTAATAAAAAATAAATACTTTGCTAATATTAGCCAAAATAGTTAAAAACTATTTTACTTCCTTCCACGGTTTTTCACACTTATCTCCAGCTTATCAACAGCTTAACCAGAGGTTAATTTTTATCTAATTTTTGACTTATGTCCAGAAAACTCTGGACATAAAAACCCGACTTATCCACATCTCAATTAACAATGCAAATTGACAATTGTCAATTCCCGTGTGTCCTCAACAGGAATCGAACCTGTATCTAGGGCTTAGGAGTCCCTTGTTCTATCCATTAAACTATGAGGACAAGAGTGCCAGCCGGGAGCCTGTTAAAAAAATTTCTTAGAAATTGTGTCTAAAAAAACATACAACATAGCTCTGGCTATGCTTATTTGAGATAACCGCAAACTACTCATTCAGTCATCCCAATATTAATATAGTTAATTACCGACTAAATGTCAATGTTGTTTTTCCTTTGGAATTGCTTTAAACTCTAACTAACGGCCATTCGCGCGCCATCAAGCCAAAACGCTAAACGCTAAAATTCTAACTTTTTTTGGAATAAAATTAATAAAATAAATAATTATAAAACTATGTTTGCCAAAACAAACGATAACTCCGGCATGAATTTAAAAGAAGTGGAAACTATTGTCGGCCCGTCAGTAAAAGTAAAAGGAGATTTCCATTGCGGGGGCAATATTATTGTTGAGGGCGAAGTGGAAGGAAATCTGATGTGCGGAAATGTATTGCAGATAAAAAGCGGCTCAAGGATAACCGCCGACGTTTCAGCCAAAGAAGCGGTAATCGGCGGCGAAGTAAAAGGCAACATAAAAGTCAGCGGCTTTCTTGAAATAACGGAAACCGCGAAAATCCTTGGCGACATAGAAGCGGGGATAGTGTCCATTGCCAGGGGCGCGGTTTTTAACGGCAACTGTTCAATGGCTAAAGAGCGCCAAAACGGCAAAGAAGGAAGAAAAGCTGAGGAGCGCCATGAATAAAAAAGGGCGTCCAACAGGCGCGATCCTCCCGGGAAAAACGCCTTAAATTTATGCACGTTTATATCTACGACACATTTCTGAGCGATAAAAAATTCGCGCGAACTTTAGCTAAAATTGAAGCTAGGATTACTGATCTTGGCTTAAGCGGAAAAGTCGGCCGGCTCGGAGTAACAAAGAAAACTTTTGATTTGGTTAAAGACGAAATCAAAAGAGGCGCTAAAACAATTATCGCGGTGGGAAACGACGAGACCGTGGAAAAAATCGTCCGCTGCATGCCCGGAGCAAAAACCCCGCTCGGGATCATTCCGATCGGCAAAGAAAACCGTATCGCCGAAAGCCTCGGCATCCCCTCCGAGCTTGAAGCCTGCGACATCCTGTCCGCCAGGAGAGTTGAAAAAATCGGCCTCGGGGTTATCGGCGATTTTTATTTTCTTTCAAAAATATCAACCACCTCCGACAATTTAAAACTCCAACTGGACAGCGGCTATTCCGTTGAGCTTAAGCGAAGCGGACCGGTTATCAGCATCGTTAACCTGCCCACCGCCGATATCGCCCTTCCCGAGGGTTTTTGTTTCAGCCCGCAGGACGGACTTTTAAGACTCTTAATTGAAGCGCGGGAAAAAAAGAACGTCATCTTTAGTCGTAAAAATTTTGAGAGCGTTTTTGCTTTCAGTAAAGCGACAGTGAAAAGCGCCAAGCCGATAATCTTTAATGACCTGATTAAGGTGAGCGGCGCGATTGAAATTGAGGCCAAAAAAAATGCCTTAAGCGTTATTGTGGGGAAGAACCGCAAGTTTTAAATAGGGCTTTTGCCGGATCATTTTAACTTCAGCCGGCGGAATTTTCGCTGGTTTTTTTCTGTTTAAAAATGTAAACCTGCTGTAAGGCTGTTAAGACGGTTGTAACCAACCAGTAAAGCGCCAACCCGGCCGGTAGTGTCGCTCCGATAAAAACCGTCATGGCCGGCATGAAATAAAGCATTTGTTTGTTCATGATAGCGGCAAAATCTTCGTCTTTAGCTCCCGGATCCTTTACTTCCGCCCGCTTAGTGCTCATCATCTTCGCCTGCCAAAACTGAGCCGCCCCGGCCAGTATCGCGAGAATATAATTGGGCTTATTTAAGTCTAAAATGCCTAAAAACATCGTATTAACCTGCTCGGGCTGGCTAACAAAAGAGTAGAGCAGGCTGGAGGTTTTTTCATTGATACCGGCTTTAAAAACCTGAAAAATCGCGATTAAAAAAGGAAATTGGACTAATAGCGGCAGGCAGGACGAAAACGGATTAACTTTATGTTCTTTATAAAGGCTTAGCATGGCCCGACCCATCTCGTCTTTTTTATCCTTATATTTAGCCTTAAGTTCATCAATCTTCGGCTGAAGATCCTGCAGGGATTTCTGGGATTTTATGGAACTTTTGGAAAGCGGCAGAAGCGCCAGCCTAATAAGGGCGGTGAGGATAATAATAGCAAAACCAAGGTCATAGCCCGGCAGATGGCCGGTAATAAAAACCAACAAATTTAAAATGGGGCGATAGAATATTTCATGATAAAGGAATGTCATATCTGATTAATGATTCAATTTTAAAATTGATTATTAATAATTGATAATTTATTTAACCGGATCGTGGCCGCCCTTATTCCAGGGATTACAGCGCAGTACCCGCCAAACCGCCATGGCGCCGCCTTTTGCGAGGCCATGCCTGGTTATCGCGTCTATGGCATACTGCGAACAGCTTGGCTGGAAGCGGCAATAACCGTAAGGAAACAGGTATTTAAAAAGGCCATGGTCAAAAGAAAGGGTTTTTTGATAAATCCGTATCAGGATTACGGCCAAATGGCGGGGATAATATTTTATCAGGTTTTTCATTTTTACATTCGCCTCCGGCTCTTAACCAACCGCTTTTTTATACAGCTTCAGCCTGGTAAACAAGTGCCTTAAATTGCTTTTGATTTCCCGGTAATTCTTTTCAATAATCGCCGGCCGGCAGACAACGGCGCAATCATAGCCGGATTTTAAAAGGTCCATTTCCGCTAAAAGAATCTGGCGGATCCGTCTTTTTATTTTATTTCTGACGGTCGCTTTTTTTGAAACTTTAACGCTCGTTAAAATGCCAAAACGGCTTATATCTAAGTCGTTTTTCGCGCATTTTAGACCAATAAAATCCGTATAAGCGGCTTTTCCTCCGGAAAATACCCGGTCAAATTCTTTGTTCTTAGTCAATTTTAACGGTTTAGGGAGCATAGGGTAAGCCGAAGAAATGGCTGAAGAATTTACTTGGTGATTTTCTTTCTGCCCTTATCCTTTCTTCTTTTTATAACTTTTCGTCCATTTTTAGTCAGCATCCGTTTTCTAAAACCATGTTTTTTCTTAGCCTGTTTCTTTTTAGGCTGGAAGGTTCTTTTTGGCATAAGCTCAAAGTTAAAAGTATAAAATTTTCCGCCCGAGGCGGATCCGCCTTTGGCGGAAAAGTTAAAAGCTTTAAGTTAATGCTCGTCAATCCGGCTTTTTAACTCCCAGCTTTTAACTTTCAACTGTTCTAAAGATAACATCCGAAGCCGCTTTAGTCAATAAAAAGTAAAACGCGCCCCTCTCCTGATAAATATCTATTGCATATTTTTTTCTCTGCCTATAGAATAGGAATACGGCAATTTAAAAAAACCGTTATCCACTCTTTCCACAGGTTATCAACAGGTTGTGAACTTTCTATTTTTTTCCCTTTGCATTATAATTCATTTTACCAGCTTCGGCGCGCAAGATAACCAGCAGAAACGCGCCGCGGCGAGTCTCTGCCACAATTTTTTTTAATCAACGAATTTCTCTTAAAAATTCATTATTTTAAACAGATCCCTATGGAAAAGGAGCAAATTTGGCAAGTGGTTCTGGGTGAGATTGAACTGACTTTGTCGCGGGCGAATTTCACCACCTGGTTTAAAAACACATCCATATCCGAGATTCAGGAAGACCGGATAATTATCAGCGTACCTAATAATTTCACGAAAACCTGGCTGGAAAAAAAATACCACAAAGAAATTTCCCTGGCCCTGGAACGGATTATTAATAAAAAAATCCGGGAGATTATTTATAAAATTGAAACTATTAAAAGGGATAATGGAAGCGGCAACCGGACGGGAGGAACGACCAACGGCGCCTATGAATCTTTTGATCCCCAGCCGCAAAACCGTTTTGGCCTTAACAACCGCTATACTTTTGAAAATTTTATTGTCGGCAAAGGCAATGAGCTGGCTCACGCGGCCTGCCAAGCGGTAGCGGCAAACCCCGGCCGAGCCTATAACCCGTTATTTATCTACGGCGGCGTCGGCCTCGGAAAAACCCACCTCATCCAGGCAGTCGGGCATGAGCTGGCGAAAAAAACCAGTAAAATACTTTTTGTTACCAGTGAAAAATTCACCAATGATTACGTCCAGGCGGTTCGGAACGGCCGAGCCAAAGAATTTAAAGACACTTACCGGAACGTTGATTTATTTTTAGTGGACGATATCCAGTTTATAAGCGGCAAAGAAAGCACCCAGGAAGAATTTTTCCACACCTTTAACGAACTGCACCAGTCAAACAAGCAGGTTGTTGTCGCTTCTGACCGGCCGCCAAAATCCATTCCTAACCTGGAAAAACGCCTGCTGTCCCGTTTTGAGTGGGGCATGATTGCCGATGTTTCCCAGCCTGATCTTGAGACCCGCGTCGCCATATTGGACGCTAAGTGCCACGAGCGAAACTTCCTTATTCCGGTTGATCTCTTAAATTACGTAGCTGAAAACGTAGTTTCTAATATCAGGGAGTTAGAAGGGGTTTTAAATCGCCTAATCGCCTACCATGAATTTAACAACACCAAGCCCACTCTGGACAGCTTAAAGCAGGTTTTAAGCGGCATTGTCGCGGCCTCAGTTCGCCCCACCTCTTCAAAAAGAATCATTGAGGCAGTATCTGGTTTTTACGAAGCGCCAATTAATGACATTACCGGAAAAAGCCGAAAAAAAGAATTAGTCAAACCGCGGCAGATAATCATGTATCTTTTGCGCACTGAACTAAATATTTCTTACCCAACTATTGGCAACGAACTCGGGGGAAGGGATCATACTACCGCCATGCACGCGTTTGTAAAGATGAGCAAAGAAGTAGAAGAAAACGCCCGCGTCAAGCAGGAAATTGAAGCTATTAAGCAATTAATCAGTAGTGGATAAGCTGTGCGCGGCCGGGTAAAAGATTTTTACTTATACACAGATTTTTCACCCAAAGCCGCATCTTAGTCTTACGCACTTTTAGTTAACAGCCCCCTTCCATAGGTTTTACACAGCTTATCAGAACAAAAATTTAACCAATCTTAAGATTAAATTAAGCTTTTTTCAGTTTTTCCACAGCCCTTATTATTATTACTATATTATATAAATAATATATCTCTAATTATTAACAAGCCGCATTTTAGGGGATAACTTCTTTACCGATAATTTGCCGGTTAGTGAATATGAAAATTTCCATATTGCAAAAAAATTTTAAACAAGGCTTGGGGTTGGTGGGAAGCGTTACTGGTAAGCATATTAATTTACCTATTCTTAATAATATCCTGATCCGGGCGGAAGCCGGCGTAATTAGCCTGGTTTCAACTAACCTGGAAATTGGCATCACCCACGTCATTAGGGGAAAAATTGAAAAAGAAGGCGGTTATACCGTGGATTCAAAAATTCTCGCCAACTACGTCGGACTTTTGCCGAACGAAAAAGTGGAGATAGAACAAAAAGACGCGCAAATTCTTGTTCGTTGCGGAAAATATAACACAAAAATAAACGGCCAGCCGGTGGATGATTTTCCTCTTATCCCTAATGTTGGTCGGGAAACTTTCTACACCATTAACAGTGCTGATGAATTTAAAAATGCCCTGTCCCAGGCAATTTTTTCGGTTTCAACCAGTGAATCTAGGCTGGAATTATCCGGAGTGCTTTTTTCTTTTTCCGGTGATAAGCTAATCCTTGCGGCGACTGACAGTTACCGGCTGGCGGAAAAAAAAATAAATATAAAAAGCAATGCTAAGGACGGGGTGGAGCAAAAAGTGATTGTTCCAGCCCGAACAGTTCAGGAAGTGATAAGAATTCTTTCCGGTCTTAACGAGAGTGACGTGATGGAAGAGGAAAAAGAGATTAAATGTTTTATTTCGGAAAACCAGGCGCTGTTTAAAATCGGCGGAACCGAGCTGGTTTCCCGGCTAATTGACGGACAATTTCCGGATTACGCGCAGATTATCCCGGAAAAACCAAGGACGACAATAATAGTTAATCGCCAGGAGTTTTTAAGGGCGGTAAAGGCTTCGTCAATTTTTACCAGAAGCGACGTGAATGATATAAATTTGGATATCCCTGAAGGTAAATCAAAGCTGGTAATTTCTTCATCATCGGACTATGTTGGCGAAAACGTGGTTGAGGTGGAGGCGGCGGCTAAGGGGGCGGATAATTGCCTGGTTTTAAACTACCGCTACCTCATAGACGGCCTGAATAACATTAAAGATGAAACCGTGATAATGGAAATCGTGGATAATAATTCGCCCTGCATAATCAGACCGGAAAGCGATCCGGATTATTTATACATTATCATGCCGATTAAAAGATAAAAAATAACATTTAAAATTATGGGAGTTGACAACAAAAACGTCTGGCATTCAACCGATAATGCCAAGGATTTAGGAAAATCAGTTAGTCAAATTGAGTTGGGTAGTCGGGCTGATGGGGTTTTGGCTGATTTTATTAAGCAGCATGAGACTGAAATAGATCAAGAATTAAACACTATGGGCGAAGTGCTTGATCTGGACGTCGTTGATGACCATGAAATGCTTTTTAGTGTTTTAACAAAAATGATTAATGAAAAAGACCTAAAAAAAAGAAGCAAGATTGCTCGGGAAGAGTTGAAGCAACTATTATAACAACCAACACAATTAAAAACACCGCCAAGGCGCTTGGCGGTGTTTTGCGTCTAGAAAGCTATTTTAAATTTTTGGTTAAGTATTTTTCCAATTCGCTTATCTTTATCCGCTCCTGAGTCATGCTGTCGCGGTCGCGGACGGTTACGGATTGGTCTTTTAAGCTGTCATAATCAATGGTTACGCAGTAAGGGGTGCCGATTTCGTCCTGCCGGCGGTAGCGCTTGCCAATAGAGCCGGTTTCATCATATTCAGAGACAAAAGTTTCTTTTAAGCCGTCAAATATTTCTTTGGCGGATTTTACAAGCTCTTCTTTTTTCATTAAAGGGAAAATGGCGACCTTGATTGGGGCGATTTTTTTCGGAAATTTCATTACTACCCGAGTTTCGCCTTCAACTTCTTCTTCCCTGTAAGCCGCGTCTAAGGCCGCGAGAACGCTCCGGTCAACTCCGAAAGTGGGTTCTAAAACGTGCGGGACATAACGGGTGTTGGCTTCGGCGTCAAAATATTCCAGCTTCTCGCCGGAAAATTTAGCGTGCTGGGTTAGGTCAAAATCGCTCCGGTGCGCGAGGCCGTATAATTCCTTAACGCCAAAAGGAAAATTATACATGGTATCAATGGTTTTCTTTGAGTAATGGGAAAGTTTTTCTTTTGGGTGTTCGTAGCGCGAAACATTATCTTTCTTTAGGCCGAGTTCCAGGGCGAATTCTTCCTGTAAAACGAGCCAATTTTCAAACAACGGTTCCCAGTCGGTTTCCGGGTGAATGAAATATTCAATTTCCATCTGTTCAAACTCTCTTAAGCGGAAAATAAAATTACCGGCGACAATTTCATTCCTAAAGGCTTTGCCAATCTGGGCGATGCCAAAGGGAATTTTTACCCGCATGGAATCAAGAATGTTTTTAAATTCAACGAAAATCGCTCCGGCGGTTTCCGGCCTAAGATAAACCGGAATATAATCGCCTTTGTCATCGGTAATGCCGTTCATTTCGGTTTTAAACATCATGTTGAATTTCCTTGTCTCGGTCCAGTCCGAAGCCCCGCAATTCGGGCATTTTATTTTTTCGTCTTTTAATATTTTATCCATGGCCGGCAAATCACCCTCAAGGTCTTTGCCAGTAGCGTCCTCAACGACATGGTCGGCCCGGTAGCGCTTCTTGCACTTCCGGCAGTCCACCATAGCGTCATTAAAGCCGCCGACGTGTCCTGAGGCCTCCCAGAGCCTTGGGTGTAAAAGTATCGGCCCGTCAATGCCGACAATATCCGGCCGATCCTGGATGAATTTTTTCCACCAGAGCTTTTTAATATTATTTTTCAGCTCGGTGCCGTAAGGCCCGTAAGAATAGGCGTTAGCAAATCCGCCGTAGATTTCGCAGGCCGGAAAGATAAATCCCCTTCTTTTGCAGAGGGAAACAATCTTTTGCATCTGGTCATTGTTGTTTTCTTTTGACATATTTTTAGCGCGAGCGGCAAATACAGATTTTATTAGCTGTTCTTCTGCCGCTTAATAATTAAAAAAACCTCGTTTTAACAATCTAAATAAATAGATTGCTAGAACGAGGTTTCAGCTCGCGGTTCCATCTAGCTTTCCCGAGTACTCGGGACGCCTTGATTATCCCGGCCATACCCCGCGCGAGGCGGAGAGCGAAAGGGAGCCAATCCCCTTTCTTTCAGGATTATGGTATAATATTATATATATTTAACTCGTTTGTCAACACTAACGTATTGGTCAAAAGAAGATACTCGTTTAAATTTTAGCTAAAGATTGACTGGTAAGCTATATTTACTTGTTGACAAATTCACCTTAATAGTATATAATTAAGTGAGTTGACTCACCAAAAAATATGATTTTATGCAAATAATTCAAAGAAAAATACAGGATTCAGTGGAAAAATCGCTTTTTAAGGGAAAAGTGGTGGTTATTTTAGGCGCCCGGCAAGTGGGAAAAACTACTTTAGTTAAAGAAATTCAGAAAAAATATCCGGATAATTCTATTTATTTAAATTGTGATGAACCGGATATCCGAAGCGCCTTTTCTAATAAAACTTCCACTGAAATGAAAGCGTATCTAGGAAATAAAAAGCTTGTCATTTTAGATGAAGCGCAAAGAGTTAAAAATATTGGCTTAACTTTAAAGCTAATGGCGGATAATTTTCCCGAAACGCAGGTGATTGCCACGGGATCATCCTCCTTTGATTTATCCAATGAAATTATTGAACCGCTAACCGGAAGAAAGTATGAGTTTTATCTTTACCCTTTTTCTCTTTCCGAGCTAAGAGCGGTTTATACGACAATAGAAATAAACCGTCTTTTAGAGCAAAGGATGGTTTTGGGGATGTATCCGGAAATTATCGGAGACGGGAAAGAAGCTGAGATTAAGCTGAAAAATTTAGTTAAGAGCTATCTATATAAAGACATTCTTCAATTCCAAAACATTAAGCACGCCGAGGCGATTGAAAAATTACTTCAGGCTCTGGCGCTACAGATCGGCAATGAGGTTTCTTATAATGAGCTGGCTCAGACGGCGGGCGTGGATAAAAATACCGTAGCCAGCTATATCCAGATTTTAGAAAAAGCTTTTGTGGTTTTTCGGCTCCAGCCTTTTAGCCGGAATTTGAGAAATGAGTTAAAGAAAATGAGAAAAATTTATTTTTTTGATACCGGCGCGCGCAACGCTCTCATAAATAATTTCAACCCTCTTAACCTTCGGCAAGACACGGGCGCTTTATGGGAAAATTTTATGATTAGTGAGAGATATAAGCGCAATCAAAATAATAGTCTGGATAAGAATATTTATTTTTGGCGGACCAGGGAGGGGAAAGAAATTGATTATCTGGAAGAGGCCAAAGGGAAATTATCAGGCTTTGAGATTAAATGGAACGAAAACAAATTTAAAAAGCCGCAAATATTTTTAGATACTTATCCGGGAAGCGAGCTTACTTTAATAAACAAGAATAATTATTGGGATTTTATCGGAGAGTAAAGGCTTTTAATCATTTAGTCAAATTAGTTCGGATATAAGGAGTTATGCTGAAATATAAGTTTTTCTTTTGCCCTGCAAAAAGGCAAGGCAACTTTTAAAAAGAATTCAATTTTGTTTTTTAATATGGAAAAAAGAAATCCGATCGTCATATTGAGTATATCTTTAAGATTTGCAAAAGAATATCTTGAAATGCTTTGTGATATAAATAAGACTTACACGATGGAAGAAATTCAAGATTCTGATGAGCTATTATGCAAACGACGGGCTCTATGGATTGCTTTAATTATTGAAATAGGTTGCTTATTTGATACCTATGAAGCGAAAAATAAAAAAGTTATTTCATTTAAAAAAATTAACATTCCAATTGTAAAAGAAAAAATTGATAAAATTCACGGAAACTCAATTATAGGAAGAATAATAGAAACGAGAAAAACTTTTACTGCGCATAAAGGACAAGAAAAAATCAATCCTATTTCAGTCGAAGAACTATGCGATTCAAAGCTTAAAATTTTACTAGGTGAATTAGACCAACCACTAATTGATTTTGAAAATTGGCTAAAGCAAGATCCAAAATTAGAGAATGAATATATTTACAGAAAAACTTTGGATACTCGTAACGTTAAACGAAATTGCCACGACTATCTTTAATTAATTTGGGCAGTTTTTAGCTCAATTACATGACACAAAAGGAGCTTCTAAGGCATTTGGCAGATATTATCACGGCCACAAAAAGACGTTATCCTTTGAGAGTTGGGATTGACGGCGTTGACGCATCCGGCAAAACAACTTTAGCGGATTCGCTCGCTGATTATCTAAGATCATTAAACCTTAATGTCATTAGAGCTTCTATAGACGGTTTTCATAATCCCAAAGTTATCCGTTATGAAAAAGGCCGAAATTCACCCGAGGGCTATTACAGGGATTCATTTAACAATAAAGCCATAATTGATAATCTGCTCGCTCCTTTGGGAGAAAATGGCGATTTAAAATATAAAAAAGCGGTTTTTGATTTTAAAGCGGATTCAGAAGTTGTTTTGCCTTTTGAGACGGCTAAACCCGACTCAATATTAATTATGGATGGCGTCTTTTTGTTCCGTCCCGAATTGGTTAACTACTGGGACATAAAAATATTTCTGGAAGCCGATTTCAAAATCACCGTTGATAGAGCTAAGAAACGGGATAGATACTTGCTTGGATCGGAAAATGAAATTTTTGAAAAATATGAACAACGGTATGTGCCCGGCCAGAAACTATATTTTGAAGAAGCTAAACCACAAGAAAAAGCTGATATAATAATAGACAACAGTAATTTTGAAAATCCGACAATATTACGAGAACTAAAAACTGCCCATTAAATTAAGATATTAGTGGCGGCGGCTGCTTTGGTCGCGCAATATTTGAGAATAAATAAAAATATTATTAAGCTTAGATGACTAACTTTTAGATAGACACCTTAGAAATTAAGATTTTTTATTTTTATGTTTAATCCAAAAAAAACTTCAATTGGCTGTTTTTTATTAACGTTTATTGCGTCATTTTTAGTACTTTATTTTGTTGTCTTTTATTTGGGAGACCCGGGGGGAGGACACAAAGGACAATATAGAGAAATAATGGCAGATCCCTTGACTTATTTAATTTTAATTCTTATTTCATTGTTGTTTTCCATAATTTTTAAATGGATAATGGGAAAAAAGTATTAACATAAAGAGCCGTTCTCTTCTATTTTTTTACGCAACAATAGTGAGGAGGGTTAAACAAACCCTCACTCAACCTTCTATGTAGATATGAAATTTAATTTTTTATTTAAGGCGACTAAAATCTAAGGAGCTATTATTATGCAAAACATCACAAAAAGGCGGATTGTATGGGCTATTGTCGTAGCGTTTATATTGATGTTGCCTCTGGCGATGCGGTTCACTAATGAAGTGCAGTGGGGCGAGGCCGTTGCTTATGGCGTCATGCTGTTGGTTGCTGGCGGATTTTTTGAACTGTGGCAATGGTTGAAGACGCGCGCCAGGGCGTACCGCATCGCTTTCGGCGTCGGACTGGCGGGGGCGTTTTTTCTCGGTTGGGTGAGTGGCGCTGTCGGCATCATCGGGAGCGAAAATAACCCCGCCAATTTGATGTATTGGGCAGTACCCGCCGTCCTGCTTATCGGCTCTCTTATTTCACGCTTTAAGCCGGGCGGAATGGCGCGCGCGTTATTCGCGGCGGCGGTTGTTCAGGCGTTGGTTCCGGCAGTCGCGCTTTTTATCTGGCCGGCTGAAGCTTCCTGGGGCGAGGCGGGCGTTATCGGCGTTTTCGTTATTAATTCCATTTTTGCCGCGCTGTTTGCCGTGTCGGCATTGTTTTTTCGCCGCGCGAATGCCCGCTAAAAATCAAGAACGTATTGCTGGAAAGAAGAAAGGGTAATTTTTTACATCTCCTCCAAAGTCTCAATGCCTAATAGATAGAGTCCGTTTTTTATAACCTGATTGACGGCTTTAAGTAGGGTTAGGCGGGCTTCTCTTATTTTTGCGTCGGCTTTTAAAACCGGCGCGTCGTGGTAGTAGTCGTTAACCGCCTGCGCGAGTTCAAATAAATATTTGGCGACTTCGGCCGGGTCATAATTAGCGCCGGCTTTTTCTATAATCTCCGGGTATTTAGCCAGTTTTAAAATTATCTGGTGTTCCTTCGGGTGGGAGAGATTTTCTAAATTGGCTTTAATTTTTTTGCCCGGCAGATCTTTTGCTTTCCGGAAAATGCTTTCTATCCGGGCGTAAGCGTATTGGACGTAGGGGCCGCTCGCGCCGGAAAGGCTGATAGATTCGTCAATGTCAAAAACTATTTCCTTATTGATGCCGGATTTCAGGATGGAATATTTTACGGCCCCGAGACTGACTTTTCTTATTACTTCTTCCCTGTCGCCCGCGTTTTTATTCTCTTTGGCGATAACGGCTATTTTTTTCGCCACCTCGTCTAAAAGCCATTCGCCTAAAACTACATTCCCGAGGCGGGAACTCATTTTTCCGTCTTTTAGCCGGACCCAGCCGTAAGGCAGATGGATTTCCACGCCCTTTAGTTTAGGAAAAATTTCTTCAATCGCTTTAATTATGACTTTAAAATATTCGTTTTGCTCGGTCGCGACGATGTGAATTATTTTTTCCGGCTTATATTCCTTAAATTGCAGTTCGGCGAGGCCCGCGTCTTTGCCTTCGTAAGTCGGAAAGCCTTCGGAGTTTATGAAAACCCGGCTATGGAGGCCGTATTTTTCGCCGGGGAAAATTATCGCCCCGTTGCTTTTTTCAAAGATGCTTTTTTTAAGATTTTCCAGGACAATTTTTTTTCCGCTTAAGAAAACTTCGGATTCAAAATACAACCGGTCAAACTTAGTTCCGAGCCGCTTATAGATATTATTAAAATATTCAAGGCTCCAATCCCTGGTTTTTTCGTAGGTTGCTTTAATAGTTTCGTCTTTGGAATAAATCTGCTTATTGATTTTGATAATTTCGCTTTTTACTTCCGCGCTTGCTTCGTAATTTTCACTGCCCAAAGCGTAAGCCCGACCTAAAAACTTTACTTTTTCTTCTATGGGTTTTCCCGTAGCGGCCTCATATTCGGCCGTCAGCTTATTAATGCCCCAAAGGCATTTGGCGATATGGAGCCCGACGTCGCCCTGATAATTCGCCCGGATTACCTTAAAGCCGTTTACTCCCATAATCCGCGCGACCGCCTCGCCGGTAATAATATTTCTTAAGTGGCCGATATGAAAAGCTTTGTGGGTGTTTGGGTGGGCGTATTCCAGCATGATTTTTTTTCTTTTGCCGCCCTTATTCGCGCCGTATTTATTTTTTTCTTTGGCGATTTCTTTTAAGCCGGGTTTAGCCAGCTCGGAAACGTTTAAGGTAAAATTAAGATAGGGGCCGGCGGTTTTAACTTCGCTTATGATATTGTCTCCCTTGATTTTTTCCGCTAGTTCTTTCGCGGTCTCGGCCGGGTTCTTTTTGAATTCTTTGGCCAGCGAAAAGCAGGCCAGGCTTAAGTCGCCGAAACCGGAGTTTTGCGGATAAGTAAAATCAGCCGGATTAATAAAACTACCACCGGCTGACACGTTAACCTTATCGGCTAAATGTTTCTTTATTTTACTTAGAGAGTTCATAATATTAATCCTTAATCTTTCGAAAATTTTTCTTTCCAACCTTTAAAACTTTTTCATTATCACTTTCTTTTATTAAATATTTAAAATCTTTAATTACTAATCCATCAATACTAACTCCACCCTGTTCAATTTTTCTTCGAGCATCACTATTACTACTTGCTAAACCTTCGTTAACTAATAACTGTACCAAGGAGACTCCTGGTGGTGCGGGCGAAGGAGCTATCTCGTCTGGATATTCTTTTTTTTGAAAAGTTTTAATAAAATTACTTTCCGCCGCCGCGGCTTTTTTCTCGCCGTGGTAAATCCCGGCAATCTCATTAGCCAGTTTCATTTTTAAATCCCGCGGATTGGTTTTTCCGCTTTCTATTTCTCTCTTAATTTCTGCTATTTCATCCGCTGGAAGGCTGGTGCAGAGAGTAAAATATCTTACGATTAAATCGTCAGCCAGAGACATTATTTTTCCGTACATTTCTTCGGGTTTTTCCGTTAAAGCAATGTAGTTATTAAGGCTTTTTGACATTTTGTCCTTGCCGTAAAGCCCTTCCAGAAGAGGACAGGTAATAATATCCTGAGGAGGCTGATCATATCGTTTTTGCAGCTGGCGACCCATGAGAAGGTTAAATTTCTGATCCGTGCCGCCGATTTCAACATCAGCTTTTAAAGCTACTGAATCATATCCCTGCATGGCCGGATAAAGAAATTCCTGGATGCTCAAATCTTGATCTTTTTTAATTCTTTCTTTAAAATCCGCCCTCTGTGCCATCTGGGCGTAAGTGATCTTAGAAGTGAGTATTATCAGCTCTTTTAAGTCCAGCTTCGCGAGCCATTCCGAATTATGCCGGACTTCAACTTTTTTCATGTTAATAATTTTTCCCGCCTGTTCCTGATAACTCTTCATGTTGCTTTTAATTTCTTTGTCAGTCAAAGGCTTGCGGGCTTCGCTTCGGCCGGTCGGGTCGCCGATTCGGGCGGTAAAGTCGCCGATTAAAAAAATAATGACATGCCCGAGATCCTGAAAATCTTTTAATTTATTAAGGACAACAGCATGCCCGAGGTGCAGAACCGAGCCGGTTGGGTCAATACCCAGTTTAATTCTCAATTTTTCTCCGGCGAGCATCCTTTTTTCGAGGTTTTCTTTGACGATAACTTCCTCCACTCCCCTGCTTAAGACTTCCTTAATTTTTTCCTGGTTAGTTAAGGTTGGCATAGTTTAGTGAATTTTAGCTAAGAAATGAATAATTATGGGTTTATTTTAGCTGAAAATTCATTAACGCGCAACCCGGCGGATTTAGACCTCTAACTTGTGTTTTTTTATTTAAATGATTAAAATAGAAACATGGTCAAGCAAATTTTAATTATCATCGGCATAATAGCGGCCGGCGCTCTCGGTTATTTGTTTTTGTTTGATAAAAACGCCGACGCCGGAACCATCCTTTATTTCGGCGATACCTGCCCGCATTGCGAGAACGTGGAAAATTACATAAAAGACAATAATATTGACGGAAAAATTGAAATTGTGAGAAAAGAAGTATATAAAAATCAGAAAAATGCCAGGGAAATGGCGCAAAAAGCGGAAAAATGCGGCCTGCCGACCGGCCAAATCGGCGTTCCGTTATTGTGGGACAACGGCCAGTGCTTTATCGGCGATCAACCCATTATTGACTATCTAGGAAAGAAATAACCTTAGATTGTCCGAGAACTACTTTTTTGTCATCCTGAGCGGAACGCAGTGAAGCGAAGGATCTGCAAACTTGGTAAAATTCACAGACGTAGATTCTTCGCCTTCGGCTCAGAATAATAATTGTCGGATGGATATGAATAAGAAATTTATGCGAAAAGCTTTTTATATATTACCGGTTTTAGGGTTATTAAAAGCCGGCGCGGTCAAAGCCATTTGTCCGCTTTGCACGGTTACTGTCATTGCCGCCACCGGACTCTCAAGGTGGCTCGGGATTGATGACGTAATTTCGGGGCTTTGGATCGGCGGGGTTACGGTTTCTTTAATTGTCTGGACCCTTGATTACCTGGGAAAAAAAGACTGGCGTTTTAAATATGACATTCCCGCGGTATCGCTCGGTTATTATATTCTGATTTACGCTTCGCTCCTTTTAGGCGACCTGGTCTTTCATCCTAAAAACACGCTTTGGGGTATTGATAAGCTTATATTAGGAACGATTATTGGCAGTATTTTCTTTTTGGCCGCGGTTCTCGGCTATGAATATTTAAAGAAGAAGAATGACGGCAAAGCCCATTTTCCTTACGAAAAAGTCGCCCTGCCGGTCGGCGCGCTTTTAGCGTTAAGCGGCGTTTTTTATTTAATTACTAAGTAAAAAAATTTTGTAAAATTCCATAACCCATAACGCTATTCTTAAATAAAGAAATTTTATGGGCTATGAGTTATGAGATACGGGAAAATATGGACAGCCAAAAACTAAACGAATTCATCACCAAGGTTGATAACATGAAAAAGCAGGACAAAATGGATTTGTCTTCGGATCAGGATTTATCAATCGCCATAATGAACCTCGTTAGCATAGAGGAACATTTCTTTTTTACCGGCGCCAAGCTCGGAAAACCGGAATATTTTGATTTACTGCAGGAGGCCCGGGCTATGCGCGGCGATCTTTTGCGGAAAATCGTAAAGAATCCGCGGGGTGAAGAATGGTGCATCAGTAAACATCTCCTCGCCGCTTCCATGCGCTTAATGGAAGTCGGGACCAAACAGCATAAAATGGGCAGAAAGGAAGACGCCGAAGATTTATTTCAAAAAGCTTACGACCTTTATTCTCTTTTTTGGGGTATTAACCTGAAAGTAATTGACGCCGAAGGAGTTAAAAAAATTGACGAAGGCGCGGTTAATAAACATGATAAGGAAAAAAAGGGGTTCATGGGCAAACTCGGGGAACTCGTTAAAAAGGCGATTGATTGCTGTATAGAATAATTATTGGCCTTACAGATTAATTATCCGGCATGGAAGCATCCTTGTTATTCACGGGATGTTTTTCTGTCTAAGCAGTAAATTTATGAAAAAAATTACCATACCAATTAAAGGCATGCACTGCAAATCCTGCGAAATACTTATTGAAGATAAGCTTTTAGAAATTGACGGCGTTAAGGAATCTAAAATCAACCATAAAACCGGGCGGGCGGAAATTTATTATTCAGCTGATAAGCCCGAAAGCGTCGCGCTGGAAAACGCCATCCGCTCGGCCGGTTACTCTATCGGCGAAGAAAAAAAAGCTGGCTGGATAAATAAAAGCCCGGGCGACTACAAAGATTTGGGTATCGCCTTTATCTTTCTTCTCGGAATATATTTTGTCTTGAAAAGCTTCGGGCTGACGAATGTTGCCATGAGCGGCGCCGGAGCTGACCCGGAAAGTTTCGGAGTCGTCCTTTTAGTCGGCCTGACTGCCGGATTTTCCTCGTGCATGGCTTTGGTCGGCGGCCTGATTTTAGGGGCGTCAACAAAATTTGCCGAAAAGCATCCGGAGGCGAGCGCCTTTGAAAAGTTTAAACCGCACATCTATTTTAACCTGGGTAGAATTTTCGGTTTCGCGGCTTTAGGAGGCATCCTGGGAGTTCTCGGTTCAATATTCCAACTTTCCAGTTTTAGCCTCGGGATTCTTACCATCCTTGTCGGGGCGGTTATGCTCATAATGGGTTTGCAACTTACGGACATCTTTCCTCGTCTTAATGATATTAAAATAACTTTGCCAAAAGCGATAAGCCGGGCGCTCGGAATAAAGGGCGATGGCGGGTATAGCCATAAAAGCGCGCTATTATTGGGCGCGCTGACTTTCTTTCTGCCTTGCGGTTTTACTCAGGCCATGCAGTTATTCGCTGTTTCCACCGGTAATTTTGTTGCCGGAGCTTTGGTAATGGGAATTTTCGCCATTGGCACCGCGCCAGGGCTTTTAGGCATCGGCGGCCTTACATCGGTTATTAAAGGAGCCTTTGCAAAAAGATTTTTTAAGCTGGCCGGACTTTTAGTTATTATTTTTGCCTTTTTTAACTTTGCCAACGGCTGGAATCTAACCGGCCTTTCTATTGGTTCTGCCGGCAACGCGAGAAAAGCTAATGTTTCTGCCAGCGACCCTAACGTCAGCCTGGAAAATGGCGTCCAGGTGGTAAGAATGGCCGAAGTCTCGGACGGCTATGAACCGAACAAGTTTACGATAAAAAAAGGTGTTCCGGTTAAATGGGTGATTGACGCGCAAGCGCCCTATTTGTGCGCTTCAACTATCGTTTTGCCCAAGCATGAAATAGTTAAGCACCTCGCGGCCGGCGAAAACATTATTGAATTTACTCCGGATGAAATCGGCGCCTTAAAATTTTCCTGCTCCATGGGTATGTATACCGGAGTGTTTAACGTCGTGGAAAATTTATGAAAACCTTAAAACTGGACGTAAGCGGTATGCATTGCGCGTCTTGCGCCGCGATTATTGAGCGAAGCGTGAAAAAAACCGTCGGCGTAAAAAACGCCAGCGTGAACCTGGCTTCGGAAAAAGCCACGGTTATTTTTGATGAAAAAATATTGGACTCCGAAGCGATAATTAAAGCGATAGAAAAGGCCGGGTACGGAGCAAAGGCTGGCGGAACAAGCGAGGAAGACGCAAAAAGGAAAGCCGCGGAACTAAAAAATCAATTTAATAAATTTTTAGTAAGCCTTACCCTTTCCTTGCCGATGTTTTATTTTATGCTCGCGGATTTTTTTCCCGCTCTTCCCGGCCGCGCCTCTCTTCCTTATCACGGCCCTATATCTCTCTTACTTACTCTCCCAATCCAATTCATAATTGGCCTGAGTTTTTATAAAGGCATGTGGTCGGCCTTGCGGATGAAAACTTTTAACATGGATTCTCTAATCGCCATCGGCACTTCCACCGCCTTTTTTTACAGCCTTGTAAACCTCCTGCTCTACGCGGTGAAAAACGGCTCAATCATCGGTCAAAACGGGGAGATGGTACCGGATTTGTACTTTGAAACCGCCGCTTTCCTTATCACTTTTGTTATCCTGGGTAAGTGGCTGGAGGCGCGGACTAAGGGCAGGACTTCTGACGCGATTAAAAAACTCATGAGTCTCAAGGGAAAAACCGCCCGGGTGATCCGCGAGGGCAAGACGATTGATTTGGCGATCGGCGCGGTAAAAAAAGGCGACATTGTGATTGTCCGGCCGGGCGAAAAAATTCCGATTGATGGTAAAATTGTTAAGGGCTATTCTTCGGTTGATGAATCCATGCTCACCGGCGAATCCATCCCGGTTGAAAAAAATATCGGCGCCAATGTCATCGGCGGGACAATCAATAAAACCGGTAGTTTTGAATTTAAGGTTACCAGGGTCGGAGAAGAAACAACCCTCTCGCAAATTATCCGGGTGGTTGAAGAAGCCCAAGGGTCAAAGGCGCCGATCCAGGGTTTTGCCGACCGGATTTCGGCTTATTTTGTCCCGGCGGTAATTATCATAGCGATTATCACTTTTATTTCCTGGTACTTTTTTTTGAGCGCGACGCTCGTATTTTCTTTAATGGCTTTTACCGCCGTTATCGTTATCGCCTGTCCTTGCGCCCTAGGGCTCGCTACCCCGACCTCGCTCATGGTCGGGACTGGTAAGGGCGCCCAGTACGGTATCTTAATTAAAGGAGGAGAACCACTAGAAGTGGCGGGAAAAATTAATGCCATTGTCTTTGACAAAACCGGAACCATAACCAAAGGCAAACCCGAGGTAACTGATGTGGTTAAATTCCATCCCGCAGTAAGCGGAATCAAATTCCAAAATTTAGATATTATTCAAATCGCGGCATCTTTGGAAAAGAGCTCCGAACACCCATTGGCAGAAGCGATAATCAGAAAATCCAGAGAAATGGAAATCGAATTATTGCCGACAGAAAATTTTATGGCCATTCCTGGTCAAGGCGTAATCGGCGAGATAGCCGACAAAAAATATTATTTAGGCAATCGGAAGTTAATAACTGAAACGGCCAGGCTGGCCGTAGCTAAAATTGAAGCTGAAATATTAAAACTGGAGGAGCAAGGAAAAACAGTTATGATTTTAGCCGATGGAAAAGAGATTCTTGGCGCTATCGCCGTCGCTGATACGATCCGGGAAACTTCGCGTGAAGCAGTATCAAAATTAAAAGAGCTTGGCCTCGCCGTTTATATGATTACCGGCGATAACAGCCGGACAGCTAAAGCCATAGCCTTGCAAGCGGGAATTGATGTTAATAACGTGTTTTCCGAAATTCTGCCGGAGGATAAAGCAAATATAATCAAAGAGATACAAAATAAAAATCGTCAATCGTCAATCGTCAACCCGCCTGCCGGCGAGGCAGGTCGTCAATCCTATGTGGCAATGGTCGGTGACGGAATAAACGACGCGCCGGCTTTAGCCAGAGCCGATTTGGGCATTGCCATGGGCGGCGGCGCGGACGTCGCCATGGAAACCGGCGGCATCGTAATTATGCGGAATGATTTGCGGGACGTTGTCACGGCTTTTGAGCTCTCCCGCGAAACCATGGGCAAGATAAAACAGAATATGTTTTTCGCTTTGTTCTATAACGTCATCGGCATTCCGGTTGCCGCTCGGGTATTTATGGGCTTTGGACTGGTATTAAAGCCGGAACTCGCCGGCCTGGCTATGGCTCTAAGCTCAATCTCAGTCGTCAGTAATTCCCTTCTCCTCCGCCTCTTCCGCCCGGGTAAGCGCAATTATTTATCAATGGCGGCGCCGATTATCATGGTAATATTATTTTCTTTTCTCTTTTACGAATTCGCCAAATTTAGTTCAAAAATGTAGTATGAAAGATAAATAATTGATGTAAAAATACCCGGCCTGGACCGGGTGTTTTTATGGTCTTGACGGAAATTATGAATATATATATACTTAATCCATACTTAATTAGTAGGAGTTAGAATTTAACAAAATATGAAATTTTCAACCAGGGCGGAATACGGCTTAAAGGCCATCATTAATCTGGCTAACGCCTATCCGAAGCAAAGGAGTATTTCTGAAATTGCAAAAGAAGAGCGCATTTCCATCAAATATCTTGAAAGACTGATGGGCGAGTTCAGGAAGAAGAATCTGGTAAAAAGCTCAAAAGGCAAGGCCGGCGGATATGCTTTGATAAGAAAACCGTCGCGGGTGGCGGTCGGCGAAGTAATTGAGATTATTGAAGGCCCGATTTCGCCGATGAAATGCGTCGGAGAGGATTGCGCCCTAAGGCACACCTGCCCTTCCGGCCGGGTTTGGACAAAGCTCGGAGAGCAGATCAAAAAAACATTATACGGGATTAAACTTAGTGAATTAATAAACTCTAAAATATGACTGAAGAAAAGAAAATTTATTTAGACCACGGGGCGACGACTCCGGTGGACAAAAAAGTTTTAAAGGCTATGTTGCCCTATTTTAATGAAAATTATGGCAATGCCGCTTCGCATCACGCTTTTGGCAAAGACGCCTGTAAGGCGGTTGAAGCGGCGCGCAACGAGGCGGCCATATTTTTTCACGCCAACCCGGAGGAAATTATTTTTACGAGCGGAGCTACCGAATCCAACAACCTAACGGTCAAAGGAATTATAAAACGGGCGAAAATTGAAGGCGCGAAGTCCCATATTATAACCACCGCTTTTGAGCATCACTGCGTATTGGACGCTTGTGGAGCGATGCAAAAAGAGGGTTTGGCGGAGGTGACTTTTCTTAATCCGGAAACGGATGGCGTGGTTAGCGTGGAAAAAATCAGGGAAGCGATCCGGCCGAATACGGTTTTAATATCCGTCATGTACGTCAATAACGAAATCGGCACGGTTCAGCCGATTGCCGCTATCGGCAATATGATAAAGGAGCAAAATTCCAAAATTTTATTTCATACTGATGCGACGCAGGCAGTTAATTATTTTAACTGTAATGTAGATGAACTGAATGTAGACCTGTTATCAATGTCGGCCCATAAAATTTACGGGCCTAAAGGCGTCGGGCTTCTCTATATCCGCAAAGGCACGCCAGTCGCGAGGATTCAGGACGGCGGCGACCAGGAAGCAAGGCTCAGGGCTGGCACCCATAATGTCCCTGGGATAGTCGGCCTCGGGAAAGCGCTGGAGCTGGTTGGAAAAAACAATAAAAAGGACGCTAAAAAAATCGCCAAATTAAGGGACAGGCTAATTGACCGGGTGCTTAAGGAAATACCGGATACCTTTTTAAACGGGTCGCGCGAATTGCGCTCGCCCAATAATGCCAATATCAGCTTTAAAAACGTTGAAGGCGAAAGTATGCTTATGCTTTTAGACATGGCCGGCATTGCCGCTTCAACCGGCTCGGCCTGTTCTTCGGATTCTTTGGCGCCGTCGCACGTATTGCTCGCTATCGGGAGAAAGGCCGAAGAAGCCCACGGATCAATCCGGATAACCCTCGGAAAACAAACAACCGAAGAAGAAATTGATTACGCCGTGGAAAAATTAAAAGAATCAGCGAAAAAAATTAGGAAAATTTCCGGGCAGGTATTAAATGATTTTTACGCGAGTAAAAACAATATGGCTCTCGATGAGGATGGCCATGACCATAGTCATTAAAAGTGAAAAATTATCAATTATCAATGATCAATTTTCAATAAATTTTCAATTTATCAATAACGCGATTTTCAAATAGTCTGAAATAATGTTAAATTTGAAAATTGTTTAATTGAAAATTCATTGATCATTGTAAATTGATAATTGAAAATTGATTTTATGCAGTATTCAAAAAAACTAATTGACCATTTTACTAATCCGCGTAACCAGGGCAGATTGGAAAAACCTTCGGCTACCGGTATCGTTGGCAATCCGGTATGTGGGGATTTAATGAAAATTTATCTTGACGTGAAAAACGGCTTGATTAATGATATTAAATTTGAAACTTTAGGCTGCGCTTCGGCCATCGCCACCTCTTCCATGGTAACGGAGCTGGCTAAAGGAAAAACCTTGGACGAAGCTGAAAAGATTACCCGAAACGACGTCGCTAACGCCTTAGAAGGTCTGCCCCCGATAAAAATGCACTGCTCCAACCTCGCGGCTGACGCCCTAAAAAAAGCCATCGCGGAATACAAGGGGAAAAATAAATAATATTCTCTTCCGGCAGATTCTGCCGCAAAACAATTTTTAAATACAAAAAAACCGCTGGTTCATTTGATAGGCGGTTTTTTTGGTGGCTTATGGAAGATTTGGTGGACCCTGGGAGACTCGCCCGGCATCCGCCGGGCATGCGCCCGGCGAATGCCGGGCGGGGAGCGGACTTTGTCGGGCGCATGCCCGATGCTCCCCCGAACTTTAACAATAAGCCTCTTATAATTGTGGACCCTGGGAGACTCGAACTCCCCGCCTCCTGCGTGCAAAGCAGGCGCTCTACCGGATGAGCTAAGGGCCCTTTATTACTAATATGATTAGCGTTGTAGCAGAATTAAATTCATCAGGCTGTTTTTTTACAATAAACTATTACATAAGCTTCGCGGATTAAAACGCGAAATTGACGCTGAAAATAGTTGTTCTGCAGTCTAATAATAGCAGTAATTTACCTATTAGCCGGTAAACTGCCAGTTAATGCAACTGGCAGTTTATTGCGGATAGGGCGAGATCGGTATGTTATTTAATCCCTTCTTAATGGTTTAACTGCCTGTCAGTTCCGTGTTGCGCGCGGGAAAAAATTTAAACCGGATTGCTTGCCTTAATTAACGGCTCAAGCACCCAGCCTAAAAATCCGCCAATCAGGTTGGTAAAAATTAAGATGCCGATAAAGGCGACTAAAAGCCCGATAAGCTTATAGCCGAGACGCGATCCGCCTTCAACGCCAAGATAGCGTTCAAAAAATCCGATCCGGCCAAAAGCCCTGAGCATAGCTTCTGATTTAATCGTGATAAACGCGCCGGCCGCCAGTATAAAAATTCCAAGGATAAAATGCATGCTTAAAAAGTAAATAGTAAATAGACACTAGTAAATATAATTTAAGATATACTCGGAACTTACTTTTTATGAATAATTTTGTTCTATTTACTATTTTATATAGTTCAGTGGATTATATTTTGCTCCGTTGATGATTATTTCAAAATGCAGATGCGATCCGGTTGACCAGCCGGTGGAGCCCATGGCGCCGATAGATTCCCCTTTTGAAACTTGCTGGCCTTTTTTCGCGTAGAATTTTGAAAGATGGGCGTAGCGGGTTTTCTTTCCGCCGCCATGGTCAATAACGATCTGGTTGCCGTAGCCCGTTCCCCAGCCGATGAACTCAATGGTTCCGGCGTCAGCGGCGTAAATCGGCGTACCAATTTTATTGGCAATATCAACCGCGGTATGCCGCCAGGAATAATACTGGGTGATCCGGTAGCCGGCGGTCGGCCAGTTCATCTTATTGCCGGATATCGGTTTTGAATTATTGGGTTTGATAATTTTTCCGAGATCTTTTAAGACGGAAATTCCCGAATAAGACGGCTGGCGGTAAGCGATAGCCTCAATCCTTCTTCCGCCCGGGATAATTAATTTTTGGCCGGCCTGGATAGACCCTTGTGCCAGCTTGTTGGTCTTTATTATTTCGTCCTGAGAAATGCCATATTTATTGGCTATATTTATAAGTGTATCGCCGCGCGCGACTTTATAGGAAACTCCGGACATGGGGAGGATTTGAAGGCTGTCGCCGGGCCGGATAATGCTGTAAGCGGTAAGATTGTTTTCCCAGAGGATTGTGTTGACGCTGATGGCAAATTTTTGGGCGATGGTTGAAACCGTATCGCCTTCGGCCACCGTATAAGCAATGGCGCTCTCACGGGGCCGGATAGTTTTATCAGTGGAAACCATTTCCGGCTTTTGTAGGGCTGTCCCGTCCTGATTAAGGACGGCGAACTCGTCTTCGGCATTTAAATCTTCGTCCATAATGGCGGGCTGGGAGCGGAAACTTGAAAGATTCTCAAGATAGCTTTGCTGGATCGGTGAGATGACCGTTTCCTGGTCAAAAAATTCTTCAATCAGTCGCTCGTCTTCAACCGTCCCGAATTCGTTTTGAATTAGACTGGAAAGGATGGTCTCTCCTGAACCGGCGCCCTGGCTTATGGCGGACGTGGGTTCGGTTATGTTGAAAAAAACAATAGTCAAAGAAATAAAAACCATTAAAAAATGAATCATCTTCTGGTTTAAAAAACTCCAGGCCGGGGAATCCGACCAGCCGCTTTTCTTAGTGATATAGAGGTAGAAGCGGTAGATTTTTACGACAAAATTGTAAAAAATAAACCTTAATCCCGGCCGGCCGGCTTTCTCGTAAAAATAAACAATGCCTTTAGAGGAGAAGTCTATTATTAATTTTCCCAGATTAAAAACCTGGATAATCAGCTCAACAAAAAAAATAATGACGTTTTTCAGTAAGCGGCTCTTCCCTTTTATTTTTTGGGGTTTGTAGTATCTGATATTTTTACTGTTAATCCATCTGTGCGCCCACCAGGGGTCGAACCTGGAACCTTGGACTTAAGAGGTCCCTGCTCTGCCAGTTGAGCTATGGGCGCCCTACTTCATTAAAATTTCGTAGGGCGAGCTTATAAATGAATTAGTATTCCTAAAAATGCTCGTCCGCCGAAGCTTTAGCGAAGGCGGAAGCTATTGGCGCTTTGAAGCGATTCCGCGGCTGTTTCGGTTTTACGCTTTTTTCGCGCCAGCGGCATCTATCATTTATAGCATAGCAGGTGGCTTTTTTCAACCACTCTCCGCGAAAACCGTTATTTAAACTTTAAAACATTTTTTATCGCCCGAGAGTTCCCGCTAGGCTATTATCCAGCCATCCGATCCGGCGGAGGACAACCGACCTTTAAAAGAAAAGCCGGCGGCTTTTTTATGACCGCCGCCGCCAAGAATCCGGGCCAGCGCCGACACATCGCCGCTAGGTAAAGCCGTCCGGAGGCTCCCTCTTATGATTTCCGGTTCGGTTTGGCGTAGGAATAAAACCGCCCGGACGCCGGAGAGGTTACTAATAAAACCCGACAATCCTTCATATGCCTCTTCGGAAATATTCTTCTCTACGTATTCTTCATGGGTTAAAACGGCCACGGCAATGTTATATTGCCGGTTAATCAGCATCTTATCAAGAATATTGCCCCAGCCCTTTAAAGCCGTGAGGCTTTTGTTCCGTAAAAATTTATCAACTATCTTTGCGTGGCAGGCTCCGGATAAAAGCATTTCAGAACCGATTTTTATGGTTTTTAAAGTCGCGGACGGATAAAGGAAAGCTCCGGTGTCGGCTATGATCCCGGTCAGGATACAGGTTGCCGCCTTAGGGCTGATTTTTATACCGCCGGCCTTAAGGAAATTATAAACGATTTCGGTAGTGGAAGAAGCCTGGGGATCGCGCAATTCAATCTCGGCGTAATTTTCAACGCCCGGGTGGTGATCAAATTCAATTACCTTCTGGCTTAATGGGCGTTTGCCGATTAGCCGGGCGATAGCGGTTCTTCCCTTTTCAGCGCAGTCAAAAACAAGGATCAAATCAAAATTATTTATTGGTTTGTCGACGTCAAAGAAAATTTCTTCCGAATTTTTTATTTTATCGGCGTGGGGAATGGATTTAAAAATTTCCGGCACCGGAGTATGGCAAAAAGCCAGATACTTTTTATTTCCGCTTTCCAGATAATCAATCATGGCACAAACCGAAGCAATCGCGTCCCCGTCCGGATTCAAATGGGTGACCAATAAAATCCGTCCGGCCCGGCTTATTTCTTTATGGGCTTTATGAAAAAAATGGTTCATTTAGTTATGGGTTTTCTTCGGCTTCGCCGTACGGCAGATTTTTGTTAATAACCCAATTGAGCTTGCACATCCGGCTTAGCCGAATTCGTTTTTGGGTCAAGGCTAAAAGATACGGACCTGATTTGCGGAGTTTTTTCAGGGTGAAAAGGGTTTTTTCGTCCGGCAAAACCGAAAATCCGATTTCGGCCGACTGGAAATCAGGAGTGCATTTGACGTAGCTTAGGGAAATAAAACCTTCTTCCATCGGAATTTCCCGGGAAATTGTTTGCGCGAGTTCCCTGAGGAGAAGCTCATTTACTTGTTCAATGTTTCTTGGCATATATTTACCGGTTTAACGGCGTTTGTTCTTTATCTGGCCCGAGATTGGTAAAGAAAAGGCTTAAAACCCCTAAAGTTACCATTGCGTCGGCTAAGTTAAAAACCGCGAAAAAAGCTAAGTTAAAATAATCAATAACATATCCATAGCTTAAACGGTCGTATAAATTGCTCGCGCCGCCGACAATAATAAGGATGAGAAAAGGGATTTTTTGCCCCAGTTCGCTACCCTTTTTTATTATCAGAATGAGAATCGCCGCCAGCAGAATAAAGATAGCGGCCTCAAGCGCTCGGCCAGACAAGGGAATAGAAAATGCGATATTTTTGTTTTTGCTTAAGCCAAAAGATAGAAAATTTTTAAGAAGTAATATTTTTTCATCTGTAAGGCCGTAGAAAACGTACCATTTAAGGTAGCGGTCCGCAAAAATAAAAAAGACAACAACCGAATAAAAAGTTATCATCTTTTTTCCAAGCCATAATTTCATGTCATTGTTTTTATTTTAAGAGCCGTTTTGAAGCTTTTTTTTACAATCCACGCAAGCACTGGCAAAAGGACGCGCGAGCAGTCTTTTCGGGTTAATCTCATTTTTGCAGTATTTGCAGATTCCATAAGTTCCCCCTTTAATCCTTTTTAGGGCTGATTCAATATCCCGCAGAGTCCCTTCCAATATTCGCTCAGTTACGATATTGGCGGAATATTCGCTTATTTCTTGGGCGTTTTCATCGCTCTTATTGCCATATTCCGGGAACATGGTTTTATGTTCGTCCTTGTCGTGCTCGCTTTTGGAAGTAAAATTGCTTAATTCCTTGAGGACTTTTTTTTTCTGTCCTTGTAACTCCTTCTCAATTTGTGAGAGGGTTTTTTTGTCTATCATACAAGCTTTTTAATAAATAAAAGCCATTATCGGCTTAGCAACTTCTGCAGTTATTATAATTGAAAATATCCATAAATGCAAGCCGTTTGGCAGGAACGTAAAGGCTAAGTTAAAGTGTCGTAGCGGCTTGGCAGAAAATAAGAACCAATAAAAAAGGGGCCCAGACGGGCCCAAATAAAAATAAATTTTGTGGCCTATTGTCTTGAGCCCCAGCCCTAAGAGTTTATTCTTGGCCATCTTTATGATGGGTTAAGAAAATCCCTACCCTCAGGGTTTTGGGCGCAATTCTACCAACTTGGAATTTGCTCTCCTCTTACCGATCTTCAGCCAGATTTGGACTTTTTATGTTTGTCCATTCCAGCCGGTTTTTTTGTTTTTGTTTTTTTGCCGGTGTTGGCACCCGGCAGTTTAGATCAGTTAGAAGAGGTACACAACTGAATTCAATTGTGCATCCGGCTTACCGGATTAATAAATCCGAAAAAGCCAATAAATTGTCAATGCACTATCTATAAATAATTATATCAAAATTGGGTACTTGAGTCAAACATCCGCAATAGTCTCGTGTTGTAGTTGCTAAAACTGAAATATTTTGCTAATATTAAATATTATAATGGCTTAACTGTGTTATTAAGTTATTTGTTTCGTACTTATGTCCAGAGAATCGTGGACATAAAATCATGAGTTATCCACAGTTTCCACCGTCTGTGCACAGTTATGTCTAGAGTTTTGTAGACATAGTAAAAATTATGTTATAATACATTTTATCCAAAATATATTATAACCCTATCTCGTTAATCACCCAGGAGAAATTTATTTTTTGAGGCCAGGAGGGGAATCGAACCCCTGATAAAAGTTTTGCAGACTCTCGCCTTACCACTTGGCTACCTGGCCCTAAAAACAGGATATTGATTATTGGTTATTTGTTTATAAACATAACCGGCTTTTATTGTATTACTATTCAATATTACCAGAAATTAAACAAAAAACAAGTTAATAAAACCCCTTTGATGAGGGGTCTGGCATGTTTTTCAGCTTAGAGAAGTTGATAGCTTTACTTTAAAATTTCAATTTTAGCGGTTTTTAGACCAAATTTAACGGCATCTTTGTGATTTAACATCCAAACATCAACCCGGTCATGATAGCGGGAATTCATTCTATCTCTGACAATGAAAATCCGGTCGCCGAAAAGATCGGGAATGCGGACCCGGGTGCCAAAAGGTAAGGCATTGGCGGCGATAGTGTCTTCTATGCCGTGCTTGCAGACATTAAATCCATTGGCAGTCGTGCAGGGGTCGCCGTCACACTGCCCCACTTCTGAGTTATAAGCGGTAATTTGAACAACCTTAACCTTTATTGGTGAGGTGTCTTTATTTATTGGAAGATTAGCTGTTGGAGTTGTGCTTTTAAGCGCAACTGGGATGTTTTGGCCTTCTAGTTCGACTAAATCAGTAATTTCCCCGCTAGCCGAAACTTCCGGTTCGACCTGGGCTAATACCGGCAGAGGAAATAGAAAATAATCAAAAACCAAAACAATCACCAAAAAAGAAAAGATGACTGTCTTGTGTTTTTTTGCTTTTCTGCTTAGATAAGCCAAAAAATCGCTAATTTTGTTTTTGTTTTTGTTTAAGTCCATATTTGGTCTTGGTTGGCGGGACTCGTCTTGCGCTGTTTATTTTTATCCGGAAATATTTTTTGCTAATATTCCAATCTTTTTGTAATAAAAAAATCCCTATTCCTCACTTCTAATTGAGGCATAGGGATTTTCTTATCTTTCTTAATCATAGCAAGCTTATCAAAAAAAGTCAACCATGGCGGGGAAAAGTCCCAGCTTTACAATAAGCATTATTATTGATATAATATATACAAGATCAATCAAAAATAAAAAAAACGAGCGGATAGAAAGTCAGTTTTTCTGTCAAAAAAATAAAGAAAAGCAGAAGTTAAAACAAAAACAAAAACCACATGCAAAACCAAAACGCGGGCGCCGGACTTAGAAGTATCGGGAGTGTCAGCTGGCGCTATTACAACTTAATAAGAAAGAAGGCAATGGATAAGGAGCCGGGTTTTTCCGGGCTTCTTCTAAGCATGTCCATTGCTTTTTTTATTGTCATCGGCGGGGCTGAAGGTCTCAGTTTTACTTATAAAATATATAGCGGCGACCGCAACCCGGCCAAGGCTTTTAGGGAAGAGGCTGTCGGCGAAAAAAAGTTGATTAACAGGTTTGAAAATATTTTTCAATACGTTGCCAGGATCCGTGCGTTAAACGGAATAAATAATGCTTTGGCAATGGATCTGAAATCCGGAGCTTAGCGGAATAATAGTATTTAGTTAAGGAGGCTGTTCTTTAAAACAAAATTTCATTACCTACGAATCCCGCTTGATGGCGGGATTTTGTTGTTTCGGGTAAATATTGTATAATGGCATTAAAGAAAATTCGGACGGATTAATTTTTGAACTTTGAGCTTCGCTTGTCCTTCATGGCTTTCGCGCTTTCTGTCGTTTTAAAAATATACGCGCCAGAGGAGGGAACTTTTGAGCTAATTTATTATGCATCTTGAGCGATTGGAAATTCAGGGGTTTAAATCATTCGCCAGTAAAAACATTCTCATGTTTCCCGACCCCAAGGGCGGAAGCAAAGGCATTACCGCTATTGTCGGTCCTAACGGTTCGGGAAAATCCAACATAGCCGACGCGGTCAGATGGGCTTTAGGTGAGCAGAGCATGAAGACGCTTCGGGGAAAGAAATCCGAAGACGTTATTTTTTCTGGATCAGATAAAAAAGGAAAACTCGGCATGGCTGAGGTTTCTCTCTATTTTAACAATGAGAATTCCGCGCGATTCGGGAAACGCGCCAAAGTCGGAAAAAATACTTTGCCGGATGAGATAGAGGATGGCAACCTGGAGAATGCCGGGAGCGCCGAAATGGCCGGAAAAAAACCGGAAGCGGAAGAAAGCGAAATTGAATATTCGCAAGTCGTCCTGACCCGGCGGCTTTTTCGCGACGGGGAAAGTGATTATCTCTTAAACGGTTTAAAAGCCCGGCTCTCGGATATCCAGATGTTTCTCGCCAAAGCCAAGTTCGGCCAGCGCACCTACAGCGTTATCGGGCAGGGAACGGTAGAAGGTTTTTTAAACACCAGTCTGGCTGAGCGAAAAGAATTTTTTGATGAGGCAACCGGCGTAAAACAGTTCCAAATTAAAAGGGATGACTCTTTAAATAAGCTTCGGGCAAGTTTTGAAAATTTAAACCAGGCGAGCCTGCTTCTTGATGAAATTTCCCCGCGGCTCAGGACACTGACCCGGCAGGTGGAAAAACTGAAAAAAAGGGATGAAATTGAAGCGGAATTAAAAGAGCTTCAGCAAAAATATTACGGCCGGTTATGGCAGGAAATAAACGGAAAATTCAGCGAATACAACAGGCAATTTCTTGAACTGGAAAAGGTAAAAAAAGAAAAAGAGAAAAAAATGGAGCTCCTTAAAAAGGAGCATATCCGGCTGGAAGCTGAAGGGGAGCGGGTAGGAGAAGCAGACTTTTCGCAAAAAGAATTATCCGATTTGCAGAGTGAAAAAGAAAAAATAGTCAGCGAACTCGCCCGGCTGGAGACGCGGGCGCAGATGAAACTTGAGACTGAGGGTAAGTATGATCTTTCCTGGATGAAAGGGAAAATTGAGGAATTAAGCCGGGAATTGGTGAAAATTGAAGAAGAAAAAATAAAGACCGCGATAGAAGGGGAAGGATATTTTAATGAAAGAAACGGCTTGCAGGACGATTTAGACGGATTGAACGAAGAAATAAGGGAATTGGAAAAAAAATATCGGCAGGCTGGGGCCGAGTCGCTCGCCGGAGGCGAAAAAGCGATTTTAAAAAAAATTGAAATCCTCCTCGCGAAGATGGGGCGGATGGAATATGGTGAAGATTTAGCCGGATTAAAAAAAATCGTGGCCGAAATAAGGAACGAACTGGAGAAAATTATTTTCCGGAAGGAAGACGATGACGGCGGAATAAAAACGATTCAGGATGAACTGGAAATGAAAATAAAATTCAGGGAAGAGTTGGCGGAGAAGACCGGCCGGATTTCCCTTAAAGCGGCAATGGCAAAAGAGAGGGAAAAGATGATTGTTGAAAAAGAAAAAGAAGCGCGAAACGAATTAGCGGGTTTTGAAAAAAAGATCCGGGAAGGCGGGAATGAAAAAAATAAAAGCGCCGGAGCTGAAGACGCAAAAAAATTAAAGGAAAAATTAACGGCGATAAACGCGAGAATCCTGGAAATTAAAGGAAAAATTGAAGCTATGTCCCGGGCTGGCGAAGAAGAGCGGAAGCATCTTTTTAAAATTCAGCGCGCGATCCAGGAAGCACAAAATGAACTTAACGCTCTCGGCAACCGGCTTGGCGAGCTTCGGGTTTCGGCGGCTCGTTTTGAAACCCGGCTGGAGGATTTAGAAAAAGAAATCAGGGAAAATTTTGTTGACATGAAAGGCGTAAAAAGCTGCCCGGCTTCGGATGGGGATTTTAACGCGCCGGTTGCGGAAGAGAAAATCAGCGTTTTAAAAAGGCAGATGGATTTAATCGGCGGACTGGATCTGGAAATAGAAAAAGAGTATTTATCAACCAAAGAGCGACATGATTTTTTAAGCGAGCAGGCCGACGATCTGACCCGGGCGATTGCGTCGCTCGAAAAAATTATCCGCGAATTGGACGCCAATATTAAGGAGCGCTTTGATCGGGAATTTAAAATAATCAGCGCCAAGTTTGAAGAGTATTTTAAAATTTTATTTTCCGGTGGCAGCGCGAAAATCGTTAAAATTATGGAATCGGCCCTGGACGAAGCTCTGGAGGCCGGAAAAGGCGCGTCCGGGGAAGAAACGGCCGGAAAAAACAAGGGCTTTGACGCTGATCCGGACACCAAAGGGAAAAAAGCTGTTCCAGAAAAAGCAAAAAATCCGGTTAGCGAGCGATCGGCGGGACTGGATAAAATAAAGTTTTTACAGAAGCGCAACGCGACCGGCCTGGCCGGAATTGAAATCCAAGCCACTCCGCCAGGGAAAAAAATTCGCTCCATTTCCATGCTTTCGGGAGGGGAAAGGGCTTTAACCGCTATCGCGCTAATCTCGGCCATAATCAGCGCCAATCCGTCGCCGTTCGTCGTTTTGGACGAAGTGGACGCGGCTTTAGATGAATCCAACTCAGAGCGCCTCGCGAAAATTTTAGATGACCTTTCCCATAAAACTCAATTTATAGTTATTACTCACAATCGGGCTTCCATGCGCCGGGCTAATATATTGTATGGCGTAACCATGCAGGACGATGGCGCCTCAAAACTTCTTTCGGTAAAGCTGGAAGAGGCGCCGCAGGTGATTAAAAAGTAAGAAAATAATTACCAATATCCATGTCTTCCAAAGTATTCTCATCCGCCGTTATCGGGTTGGACGCGGAAGTAATTGAGGTTGAAGCTGACTTGGGCGGAGGGGAGCTCGGTAAATTCACTGTGGTCGGATTGCCGGACGCGGCCATTAATGAGTCTCGCGAGAGGGTTAAGAGCGCCATAAAAAATTCCGGCCTCTATTTTCCAAAACTTAAAGTAACAGTAAACCTCGCTCCGGCGGATTTAAAAAAATACGGCCCGAATTATGATCTGCCTATTGCCGTTAGCATCCTGATTCTTACTAAGGAGGTAAGTCTGGCCGAAGATATCGGAAAGATGATGTTTGTCGGTGAGCTAGCTTTGTCCGGGCGGCTCCGGCCGATAAACGGCGCGTTATCTGTTGCCATAAAAGCTAAAAAAGATAATTTTAAGCAACTGTTTGTCCCTAAAGAAAACGCCAAAGAAGCTAAGCTGGTCAGCGATCTTGAAGTTATTCCCGTAGATAATCTCGGGGAATTAGTAGAGCATTTAAGAGGAAAAAAATTGATTGAACCGGCAGAAACGTATGAATTTGATTTTGCTGAAGCGCCATCAATTTTTGATATGTCGCACGTGAAAGGCCAGGAACATGTTAAGAGAGCCATGGAGATTGCCGCGGCCGGAGCCCACAACGTCTTAATGAGCGGCGCGCCAGGATCGGGAAAAACTTTAATTGCCCGGACACTGCCTTCAATATTGCCGGAACTTACCCTGGATGAAGCTTTGGAAGTAACAAAAATTTACAGCGTAGCCGGAAAACTGCCGAGAAATGCCGCCCTGGTTATTACCCGGCCATTTCGGTCTCCTCATCATACGGCTTCAGGCGCCGCGCTTGTTGGCGGCGGAGCCTGGCCCCGGCCCGGGGAGATTAGCTTAGCTCACCGGGGCCTTTTATTTCTTGATGAATTCGGGGAGTTTCCGAGAAAAGTTCTTGAAAATTTAAGACAGCCTTTGGAAGACGGCGTTATTCACGTAAGCCGGGTAGCGGGAAACTTAAGTTTTCCCGCTAAATTCATATTAATAGCGGCCATGAACCCGTGCCCTTGCGGATTTCTCGGGGATAAAGAAAAAGCATGTCAATGTTCTTCAAATCAGATTTTAAATTATAAAAAAGGTATATCCGGGCCGATCCTTGACCGGATTGATATGCATGTTGAAGTGCCGAGAATAAAATTTGAAAAACTGGCCGGAGAGAGTTATGGAGAGACGTCATTAGAGATAAAGGCCAGGGTGGAAACGGCAAGAACGGTCCAAAAGAAAAGGTTTGAGGGCTTGCCTTTTATAACTAATTCGGAAATGAGTTCCGAGGCGGTTCGGAAGTTCTGCCCGATTGACGCGGTTTCGGTTAATCTTCTCCGGGGGGCTGTGGACCAGCTTCATCTATCGGCTCGTTCCTATTTCCGGGTGTTAAAACTCGCGAGAACCATAGCCGATCTCGCCAGTGTAGAAAGGGTTCTGATGCCCCACCTCGCCGAGGCTCTCCAATATCGGCCAAAGTTGGATTATTGAGCAGTTAAATGCTATAATTGAAGAAAGGAAAATGTTTAATGATTAATAATCAATATCATGCCAAAAAGAATAGCCGCCTTTCTATTAATTGCCGTTTTCATTTTGACTTCCGGTTTTGGCTGCGCGTTCCTTGATCCAGAAACGCAAAACGCCATGAAGCCGATTACCCTGAAATACTGGCGGGTATTTGATGGGGAAGATGCTTTTAACGAGATAATAAAAAATTATAAAGCCATCCATCCGTATGTAAGTATTGAATACCGTAAATTGAGATACGCCGAATATGAAAAAGAGCTTTTGGAAGCGATGGCCGAAGACAAAGGGCCGGATATTTTTTCCATTGGCAATTCCTGGGTCGGAAAATATGAATCAAAAATAGAACCGTTGCCGGAAAAAACAACCATGGTTTACCCGGTAGAAAAAGGCACCCTGAAAAAAGAGATAATACCTGAACTCCGGAGCGCGAAGACTATAAGCTTGAAGGAATTTAAAGATCAGTTTGTTGATGTAGCGGTTGATGATGCCGTAGTTGGTATTAAAGACGGAGAAACCGGCAAGCTGAAAGAAACAATAATGGCAATGCCGCTTTCGGTTGACGCGCTGGCGGTTTATTATAACCGCGACCTCCTTAATAATGCCGGTATTGCCGTTCCGCCAGCGTACTGGAACAAGGATTTTCAGGAAGCAGTAAAAAAATTAACCAAGCAGGATATAAACGGCCAGGTGATACAGTCGGGGATTGCCCTCGGCGGCGGGAAGAATATAGAGCGTTCAGGGGATATTTTGTCCGCGCTGATGCTACAGAATGGCGCTGTAATGATGAGCGACGGCCGGGTGACTTTTGACCGGATACCGGCGGCTTTTGCCGGTGAAAAATATAATCCCGGAATTGAGGCGCTTCGGTTTTACACGGACTTTTCCAACCCAGCTAAAGAAGTTTATACCTGGAACAAGGATATGACCGGCTCACTAGACATGTTTTTGTCCGGCCGGCTCGCCATGATGGTCGGTTACGCCTATCATCTCCCGACTATAAAGTCCCAGGCTCCGAAGCTAAAGTTAGGAATCGCCAAACTGCCACAGATTGAAGGAAGCGGCCAAACCGTAAATTTCGCTAACTATTGGGTTGAGGTGGTATCAAAAAAAAGCGGACATAAAGACGAAGCCTGGGATTTTATCCAGTTCGCGGCTAAGGCCGAAAACGCGAAAACTTATCTCGCGAAAACCGGAAAGCCGCCGGCTCTGCGCTCGCTTATTGACGAGATGAAAGAGGACGAAGAGACTGGGGTATTCGCCGACGAAGTTCTAACCGCGAAAAGCTGGTATCACGGGAAAGACGCGTTGGCCGTTGATGAAATAATGGCCGCGTTGATTGACGACGCGGCGACCGGAACGGATAAGATTGAAAATCTGATCAGCCAGGCGGCGACTAAGGTCCAGCAAACAGTAGATTAATTGCGAATTATGAATTACGAATGAAAAAATTAAAATATTCAATTCTTTTGTCCGTCATCGGCTATTTACTGTCCGCGAATATTTCATCAGCGGCCATAATAGATGGTTTGGGATGCGCGACTGACACAACCGGGGCGACCAATTGTAGCCTTAACGACTTTGTCCGCATCGGCTTAAACGCGGTTCAGCTAATTTTCGGGCTGGCCGGTTCTTTGGCCTTGTTATTCTTTATCTACGGCGGTATAATGTGGGTGATTTCGGGAGGCAATCCGGATCGGGTGAAAAAGGGTCAGGACGCCCTGAAGAACGCGGTTATCGGCCTGGTAATTATTTTTACCAGCTACATGATTATTAATTTTGTTATGACTACATTGGGATATAAAGGGACTTGGAATACTACTCCGTAAACTATGGTAAATTTTAAAGCGACAAAAATTTTAGCCGACTCCGAAGTCCTGGCCGAAGAATTTAAAGCGGCGCGCCGTAACCGGGGTTTAGGCGTTCCCGAGGCGGCCCGGAAATCGCAGATTGGGATTAAATACATTAAAGCCATTGAAGCCGGCCGATTAGAACTTCTTCCGGCCGGAATTTACCGGAAGAATTTTTTAAGGGAATACGCGGATTTTTTAGGGTTTGACTCAAAGGAGCTTTTAAAAAGTTTTCCCGAAGCGCAGGCTGATAGGGAAGTTAACAGCCCCTTTTCCTGCCGCGTCGCCCGAACCCGGACCATCATCATCCCAAAAATAATGAAAGGAATCGGCGTTGCCGCCGTAGCCGTAACCTGCCTTTTTTATTTGCAGACCCGTTTTTCTATGGTGGTTTCGCCTCCGAGCCTTTCTATCGCTAATCCGTCCGAAGACATGAAGCTGGATGCCAGGGAAATTAATATAATCGGCATGACCGATCCGGAGACGGAAGTAACTATTAATAATAACCTGGTTTTAACCGGCGCTAACGGCGATTTTTCCAAAATGATCAATCTGCGTGAAGGAATAAATGTTATTACCATAATCGCTAAAAATAAATTCGGCCCGGAAAAAAAGATTGTTAAGCAGATTCTCGTAAGCGATTGATTTTAATTATATGGCGTGGTAGGCTGGGCAAAGATTGTTTATAGTTAATAATTATTATAGCTAATTGTAAAATTGATCATTGATTACCTGCCTCGCCGGCAGGCGGATTAATCATTGGTTATTGATTGACTATATGGCTGAAGAAAAAAAAGCGGTTAAAACTAGGGAGGAAACGGACACGTCCAGTAAAGCGGCCGGAGAGGGAAAATCCCCTGTTGTCAAAGTTGCAGTAGACAAGGAAAAGGATGAAAAAATGAAAGCGGCTTTGACCGCTATTGACCAAATAAAAGAGCGGTTCGGCGAAGGCTCAATCATGCGGTTCGGCGAGGTGAAAGCGGCGCAGGTTGAAGCCGTTTCAACCGGCTGCCTTTCTTTGGATATCGCTCTAGGGGTGGGCGGAGTGCCGCGCGGCCGGGTGGTTGAAATTTTCGGGCCCGAAGCCTCAGGAAAAACTACCCTGGCTCAGCATATCGTCGCTGAAGTGCAAAAACTCGGCGGCATCGCGGCGTTTGTTGACGCCGAACACGCCTTGGATCCGGATTACGCGGTAAAAATCGGTATTAATATCAAAGATCTTTTAATCTCCCAGCCCGATACGGGCGAGCAGGCGCTGGAAATCGTGGAAACCCTGGTTCGCTCCAACGCGGTTGACGTTATTGTAATTGACTCGGTTGCGGCTTTAGTCCCCCAAAAAGAAATTGAAGGCGATATCGGCGATTCGCACATGGGGCTCCAGGCTCGGCTCATGAGCCAGGCTTTGCGCAAACTCACCGGCGTTATTTCTAAAAGCAAAACCATTGTAATTTTTATCAACCAGATCCGTTTAAAAATCGGCGTCTTTTTTGGCAATCCGGAAACTACGACCGGCGGTATGGCTTTGAAATTTTATTCTTCGGTCAGGATAGAAGTTCGGCGCGCGGCTCAGATTAAGCAGGGCGATCGGATTATTGGCAGCCGGGTAAAGTGCAAGGTGGTGAAAAACAAAGTGGCGGCGCCTTTCCGGACGACTGAATTTGACATCATGTATAACGAAGGAATTTCCTTGTCCGGCGATTTAATTGATACCGGAGTGCTGCACAAAGTTATTAACAAATCAGGCAATTCGTATAGTTACGGCGACATCAAACTGGGCGTCGGCCGGGAAAACGCCAAGCGGACTCTTAAGGAAGATAAAAAGCTCATGAAAGAACTGCGCAATAAAATTTGGACCGCGGTTAAAGAGGAAGAGGCGAAGGAATCAAGTTAGAAGGAAGAAGTTAGAATAAAAAAATTCCCTTGTTTATAATAATGGGAATTTTTTTATTGCTCTCTCTTTTTTCTTCTTACTTCTAACTTCTTACTTTTTTACTACGCCCGTTCAACGTATTCTCCCGTATCGGTGTTGATAATTATTTCGTCGCCTTCTTTTACGAACATGGGGACGCCGATTTCGGTTCCGGTTTCCAGCGTGACTTTTTTTGTTACGCTGCCGGCCGAATTGCCTTTTACTCCCGGCGGGGCGGAAACGACTTTGAGTTTTATTTTTATTGGCAGGTCAATGGCTGCCGCCTTGCCTTCAAAATAAAGCGCGTCAACGTCAATTCCTTCCCGCAGAAAGCTGATTTTTTCGCCCAGACTTTCGTTGTCCAGGGAAAACTGGTCATAGCTTTCATTATCCATAAAATAAGCTTGGTGTTCGTCCTTATACAAATAATTAACTTTGCGTTTTTCGGTTTGGGCCTCATCCAGCTTTTCATTGCCCTGGATGGTTTTATCCAGGATATTGCCGGTCAAAAGGTTGCGGACTTTGATTTTTAAGACCGCCCCGCCCCGCCCCATTTTATGGTGGTCGGTTTTAATGACAGCGTAAGGTTCGCCAGAAATTCTGACCAAACGGCCCACTTTTATTTCGTTCATGCTCAGCATAATAATGAATTCAAAAATTTTTCATAATCTGAATTTATGTTTGTTATCTTGAAGTAAACGGGACCAGCGCCATAATTCGCGCCCGCTTAACCGCTAAAGATAGTTTTCTCTGGTGAGTGCCGCAAATGCCAGTCCTTCTCTTAGGAAGGATTTTTGAATAATAATTCATAAATTTGCGGAGGTTTTCCGTGTCTTTGTAATCAATACTATTAATGTTATTTTCGCAAAAATAGCATTTTTTTTCTTTTTTTATTGGTGTGGCCATAAATTAAATTCCAAATTCCAAATTCCAAATTCCATCCTGAGCGCTCGGGATTAGAATTCGGATATTTTGGAATTTGGTGCTTGTGATCTGGAATTTAAAAAGGTATATCTTCAACCTTTATCTCATCTTCAGCCGCTTCAACCGCCTGAGAACCGCGGGAAGCCGACGCCGACGGCTCTTCATAAGAAGGGGCGTATTCCTGGCTATTAGACTGGTTTGACTGGCGGTTACCCGGTCGGTCCAATAAAATCATGTTTTCAGTCACGATTTCCGTCCGGTATCTTTTTACTCCGTCCTGACCCACCCAGTCCCTCGTCTGGAGCCGGCCCTCAATATAGACTTTTCCGCCTTTTTTCAGGTATTGGCCGCAGATTTCCGCAAGCCTTCTCCAGGCGACAACGTTATGGAATTCGGCCCGGTCCTGCCGCTGGCCCGAAGCGTCGGTCCAGACTAGATTGGTGGCGACCGAAAAACTAGCGACGGTCGCGCCGGCTGGCGTGTTCCGGATTTCCGGATCCCTGGTAACGTGCCCGATAATCATAACTTTGTTGAGAGTCATAATTTTTAGACCTAAGCCCCGATTTTTATCGGAATTTTAGGCGGTAATAAATTAATCAACGCACCTTAATTTTAGCTTTTAGTCCGGAGAAAATCAAGGCAACGGGTTAAGAGAAAATTCAGTCTTGCGGGGTGTTTTAGATGAAAACTATTTTAAGAGGTCGCCGCCTTCAAGGATTTTGTCCAGTTTTTCATCCAAATCTTTAAGATCAACCTTGGAAGCGTCTTTTTTGGCAACCGTCTCTTCAACTTTTGGCGCGGGTTTGGGTTTTTCTTTCCTTACAGCCTCGTTTTCCGCGGCTTTGACCGGCCTTGGCTTAGGTTCTTTCTTGCCGTCGGTTTTGATTACGATGTGCCGAAGGATCTCCGGCGTGAGGCGAAGCAAGCGGTCAATGTCGTTTATTTTTCCGTTGCCGACACTTATTTGGCTTAACTGGTAGTAGCCGTAAATCTGGCCTTTTATTGCGTAAGCCAGTCTTTTTTTACCCCAGTCTTCAGTCCGGCTTACCGTCCCCTCATGGTCAGTAATGATTTTATTGACCTTCTCGGTAATTGCCGGCACCTCGTTTTCCGAGAATTTATTCGGGATGAGATATAGAAGCTCATACTCCGGGATTTTTGATGATTTTACCTTTGCCATAATTTTAAACGGTCCGGCGTCTTTTAAATAAAAACGGCGGGTCGAAATATAAATTTTTAGCGGATATCTCCCGCGTTCCGGCAATCTGCCTAATGATTAAAAACCCTAAAGGTATTGAAAAACGCTTCAGGGCGGTTAGCAAATACCTTTATCCCGTTCCGCCAAGGCGGAAAGGAATATCCCGCGGAGAAGCAGGACACGGAAAAGGTTAAGATTTATTATTATAATAAGCTTATCAGGATTTACGGATAAAATCAAGGGTAGGGGCAGAACTGTAGGGGCAGAACACTGTTCCGCCCCTACAGTTCTGGTCGGCGTTATATCTAATATTGACTTTTAACCGGGCTTTAGGTAATATAAAAACCAGTCTGTTAGACAATCATTAAAAAATAATTTAAGAATTTAAGAACTTAAAAAAAAGAGCGACCGTCAACAGTCGATCGTCAAAGAATAGTTTATGCTGGCAATAAAATTATCAAGAATCGGAAAGAAAAATCAACCCCATTACCGCCTGATTATTTGTGAAAAAGGCCGTGATCCTTATGGTGAGGCACTGGAGATTCTCGGCAATTACAACCCTCATTCCAAAGATTTGCAGGTTAAAAACGAGCGGATAAAGTACTGGATCAGTAAAGGGGCGCAGATGACGCCGACCGTAAATAACCTTTTGGTGGAAAATAAAATTATTGAGGGGAAAAAAGTAAAAGCCTCAAAAAACCCGAAAAATACCGAAATCGTGGAAAAATCAAAGGAAGAGGCGCCTAAGGCCGAGGCTCCGGCTTCGGCTGAAGCCGCTAAAGAAGCTGTAGCGGACAAGCCGGCGGAAGCAGAAGCGAAAGAATAACAATAAAATTGACATTTATTGTAAGTTTGCTATTATATATTATAGTTTCCTGATATTTTTTATAAGTCAGGACTGCCTGAAAATGAAGGGCAGGGTTAAAAAATAAGTTTCTTTCAGCCTGAACATTTTTTAAAGCTTAGAGCTTCCTGAAATGCCTGTCAGCTTGAAAGAAATAAGAAAACACTATGGGAGATCAAGACAAGGACTTCTTGGAATTCATCGTAAAGTCAATCGTCGGAAATCCGCAGGACGTAAAAGTGGAAAGGATTATTGATGAAAGAGGCGTTCTTCTGACTTTAACGATCAACCCGGCAGACATGGGTTATGTGATCGGAAAGCAGGGACAAACCGCTAAATCAATCCGCACTTTACTGAAAATAGTCGGTGCCAAAAACAACGCCAGAGTAAACCTTAAAATCAACGAACCGGAAGGACGCGAAAGACGCCCGAGAGTGGAAAGGGAAGATTTTGACACTTCTTCGGTTGATGATTTGAAAATTTAACCGCAAAAAAACCAGATAAACAAAAAAACCCCGATACAGCGGGGTTTTTGTTTATAAGGCGATTGATGTATAATCATAAAAACAGCATGTCGGTTGTTTTAAGGGTTGAGCCGTAAACGATAAGATATAATATCATGACATTCCATATAATCACGATTTTTCCCGAAATTTTTAACTCGTATTTTAATGAGTCCATTATCCGTCGGGCCAAAGAGAAAGGGAAAATTAAAATAAAAATTTATGATTTGCGAAACTGGGCGTCCGGCCGGCACCGCGCCGTTGACGATAAACCTTACGGCGGCGGGGCGGGTATGGTTTTGATGGCCGAACCGCTTTTTAAGGCCGTTCATGACATTAAGAAAAAGATTCCCAAAAAAGAAAAAACGCGGGTGATACTTTTTTCCGCCAAAGGAAAAAAATACAACCAGACGCGAGCGAAAAAATTCGTTGGTTTTAAAAACTTCATCATGATTTGCGGCCGCTACGAAGGTGTTGATGAAAGGGTGGCAAAATATCTCGCTGACGAGGAAATTTCCGCCGGCGATTTTGTTTTAACCGGCGGGGAAATCCCGGCCATGATATTGGTTGATTCAATAAGCCGGCTTTTGCCTGGCGTGCTTGGCAATAAGGAAAGCCTCGTTCGCGAATCCCATGACGAAGAAGGGTATCTTGAATATCCTCATTACACTCGGCCGGAGATTTTAACGGTTAAAAAGAAAAAAATGAAAGCCCCTAAAATATTATTGTCGGGCGATCACGGGAAAATTGAAGAGTGGAGAAAGAAGAACAGCAAAATTGTGGTTCAATAAAAACAATTAACGGATAAAAGAGCGTGGTTATCTGAAAATTGCGCTGTTCGCCCGTTTTTACCCATTGACCGCCGGTTGATATTTAATCATACCGAATAATTATGCCAAAAGAAAATACCCATTTGTTTTTTGCCCGCAAGTTCGCGGGCGGTGTAAAAGACAGGGAAGCGGAAAAGATAATCAACGCCAACTTGGACTATTTTTATTTCGGGGCGGTGGCGCCGGACATTTTCTTTTACGGAAGAAATGAAACGGAACTTAAAATATCCGCCGCCCTGCACGGCAAAGACGGCGAACCGACGAACGAAATTGTTTTTGAGATGCTTGATTTTGCCAAAGAGAAAAGGAGTGAAAAAGATTTAGCCTTTACTCTCGGATATCTAAGTCATTCCGTCCTGGACGGCATTTTTCATCCGGTCATTATTTACCTTACCGGAAATATTTTCAGCCGCGAAAAAGAAATTTATCGCCGCGCCAACTACGCGCACCGAAAATGGGAAACGAGCCTTGATAAGGCGATTAATGATTCATGTTATTATTCTGACTTGATAAAAATTGAAGCCGCCGGAAAAATCCGCTACGCTGATTTAGCGGCGAAAAAATTTAGCCTACCTCGCGAGAGGACGGTGAAATTAATAAAAAGGCAGGCGCTGATAAACCGGTTAATAAGAAACTGGGCGGTTTATTATTTTATCTCGGCTCTCTGCCGGCTGGGAATATACAGACGGACCGAAGACCTTTCCCTGTCTTATTATAATTTAAAAAAAGGTGAAGAGATTATTCCGGCAATAATCCGATACAGGGATTTTATAAGCGGCGAAGAAAAAGAAACCTCGCTTGAGAAACTGATTGGAGAATCTGCTGCGAAGGCGGAAAAAGTAATTTCTGCCGCCGTTGGTTATTATGAAGGAAAAATAGGGAAAAAGGAACTGGCGGCGATAATCCCCGGTGAAAGCATGGAAACCGGAAAAATAAACTGTCCGGCAAAGCTAATCAGATTTTTCGCGGACACGGCGGAGTAAAGCGCCCGTTGTTAAGAAAGTCTGATTGAGGTATAATTTAAGCAAGCAGGCAAGCTAAGCCAGGGTGATAAATTTAATAAATAAATTTTCATTTATGATGACGGGAGGGAACGCGCTCTTAGACGCGAAACTAATACTCGGCCGCGCCGGAATAAAAGAGGGGATGAAGGTGGCGGATCTCGGTTGCGGCGCTTCGGGGCATTTTGTTTTTCCTTCGGCCCGGATTGTCGGGAAAAAAGGCTTGGTTTACGCGGTGGATATTATTAAAACTATTTTACAGACCATTGAAAAACGAGCTAAGCTGGAGAACGCGCAGAACGTCCGGACGGTCTGGAGCGACTTAGAAATTTTTGGCGCGACAAAAATTGAAGCCGGAAGTCTTGACGCGGCGTATCTCATCAATACTCTTTACCAGTCAAAAAAGCGGATGGAAATAATCCGCGAGGCGGCGAGACTCCTGAAAAAATCGGGGAAACTCGTAATTGTGGAATGGAAAAATTCAGCCCTGCCTTTCGGCCCTTCGGTTGAGGACAGGGTGGACAAGGAGCTCGTTAAAACCGGGACAGCCAAACTCGGATTTAATATTGAAGAAGAGTTTGAGGCGGGCGATTACCACTACGGCATCATTCTCGTAAAAGCCTGAGTCCTTCATTTGACTAAAAGGAAAATCTGCCTTAATATTGCTGAATACTAAATTTAAACAATATGCAAAACCTTTTAACTTTTAAATATTGGTTCGCCTTGAATCCCGGAGCTCCGGCGCCGGTTATGGTTAAAGGCCTTGCCGGTTTAATGATTCTGTTTTTTTTCGCCGCTTTCATATTCGCTCTGGCGAAAAAAAGATACCGGAAAACCCTTAATTTTCGGACGCTGGAAAAAGTTTATCTCTTCAGCCTGGCGAATTTTTTCTTAAGCCTCTTTTTCCTTTTTTTCGTTTATGAATCAGTCCCCTTTTTTTCCAGCCGCTTCTGGTTTATTTTGTGGGCCGGAGAGATGGCGGTCTGGCTTTATTTTATTGCTAAATTTTTTATGAGTCTGCCGGAAAAAAGGGCTAGTCTGGAACGGGAAAGGGAGTTCAAAAAATACATTCCGTAAAATGCGCCGCAACAAAGCCGTCGGAGAATTCGGCGAAGAGATCGCCCGGAAATATTTAGTTTCCAAAGGCTTCCGGCTGGTCGCTTCTAACTTAAAATTAAGCTATCGGGAAATTGATATCATCGCCTTAGAGGGCGATGTTTTAGTTTTCGCGGAAGTAAAGACCCGCGTTTACCCTGGTTTAGGTAGCGCTTCGGACGCTTTGGGCGGGTTAAAAATAAAGCGGCTAAAAACCGCCATTGGGCATTATTTAAGCGAATACAGAGGGGTAAAATATTGCCGAGTGCGGCTGGATTTTATTGCCATAGACATTAACCGCGAACAAAAAACCGCTAAAATAAAGCATTTTCGGGATATAGTTTAGCGACGGGGAGAGGCTTGCCGACATTGCCGCGCCGCGTAAAATGACTTGAGAAATTATTTTCCCCGCCCCCCCGGATAAACGGATAATCGTTGGGGATTGACATTTTACCGGGCTGAGCTAAGCTTAGGAAGCAACTTGAAATAAAGTCCCGAATTTTCGGGACAAGCCCTCCCTTGCTTCCTTCTCCGCTAAAGCTATGGCGGACAAGAAAGCTACGGAAGGACAAGCTCTTTTAAAATTAAAAGTTCTTTTAAAGTCATTCTAATGTTCCTTTAAAGAAACACTCTTAAAGGTCGAACTAAATTATTAAGCTTAGCAAGGAGGGAACTTAGAATATATGACTTACTTTAAAAGATTATTAGCGGTATTTGCTATAAGCGTCATCGGCTTAGCGTTTTTCTCCGCCCCAGCCAAAGCAACGGTCAATTCTCCGATAATTGAAGAGGTGAGGAAGGGCGCCGAAAACACTTTATCTTTGCCCATGATAACCGGTACAACGGATTTAGGCACTGACGCGCTAATCTATATTGACGGGACTTACCGGGGAACCGGCGTAGCCAACATCCTTCTCGGGCAGAAATACAGATTTTTTTACCAGGAAAGGGTTAGTCTGAGCGAAGGAGTCCATAGCGTCATGGTCGTAGCGAAGAATAAAACAACATTAGAGCTTTCTTCGCCATCAACCACCGTTCAGTTTATTGTTCCGGCTATCCCCACCCCCACCCCGACTCCCACTCCGGTTCCGACACCGGCTCCTACTATCCTTTCCCCGAATCCGGCAACTAGAACAGGCAACACCCGGGAAATTATCAAAGGGTTAACCAAATCCGGCACACGAGTCCATATCTATATTGACGGAATACATGACGGACAAACTAAGACCGTTTATCACGCTTCCGGTACCGGCGCGTTTTACTACAAGCCATTTTTGGACTTAAGCCGGGGAGAACATAAGGTCTGGGCAGTGGCCGAGGACATTTACGGCAATAAAAGCAAAGTTTCCAGCTTTATTAATTTCCGGATTGAATACCCCCTGCCGGCTCCGACCATGATTCGCACGGTAGTAAATAAAAATACTACCCCGATCCGGCCGTTTATCACCGGCGTGGCCAAAAACAATTCTGAAGTGGTTGTGTATATTGATAACAGGCCGGATGGCGCTTTCATCGTAAAAAACCATCCGTCGGGAACCGCGAATTTTGCCTACAAACCTTCTTATGATTTATCCAAAGGGATAACCCATAAAATACAGGCCAGGGCGATTGATATTCACGGAAAGGAAAGTATCCTGTCAAATCCGCTCTATTACCTTTACCCGAGACCGGCAGTTAAGGCGGCGCCGGTTGCTCCGAAGAAAATCAGCGGAACCCCGAAAATAATCGCCCCAAAACCGAGCCAGCCGGAAGATAAAAAGACAACTCCGCCAACCGAAACCGCGAAGGCTCCGGCCGCGACATCCACAGAGGAAAAAAAGCCCGCCAGCGGAACAAACAACAGCTTAAACAACCTGCTTAACGGGAATGAAGTATCCGAAGAAGTAAGCACTTCTTCTGTGCTGTCAACCATCACAAGCAAATTAAGCCTGAATTTAATCATATTTCTCGTTTTTCTCGCCGGGGTAATCGGCTGGATTTTCTGGGTTAACCGGGAATTGGCGCGCGAGAGAAAGGAAAGAGAAATAAGCATTAGCGAAGAAACAAAAAAAGAAAGCAACCCCTATCTCAATCAGGATCAAAATAAAAACGTATAAACAAAAAACATTATCCGGATAATAGCTATTTACGCAAAGCCCCGCCGAAAGCGGGGTTTTGTTTTCACTGGCAATCGGTTTATGGTATAATTTTCTTAAATCACGAAACGTCATCCTGAGCGAAGCGAAGGATCTCGTGTTTAGCGGAAACACCACGAGATTCTTCGGCCATCGGCCTCAGAATGACGGGGTAGAAAAAGCGTTTCGTAATTTAAAGTGATTTATAAAGCCGTAGTTATTTGTTTTGCGGCCATAATCCGACTATGCCTAAGATATTAAAATTTCCTCCCGACTTCCTCTGGGGCGCGTCCACCTCGGCTCATCAGGTTGAAGGCGGCAACAGAAACGACTGGAGCGAATGGGAGAAGTCAGAAGGAAGAAGAAAGAAGTTAGAAGAAAGCGGCCTGAACCCCGAGGATTTTATAAGTGGCAAAGCCTGTGATTCATATAACCGTTATGAGGAGGATTTTGATTTGTGCGTGGCTATGAATAATAATGTTCATAGGCTTGGAGCGGATTGGGCGAGGATAATGCCCGAAAAGGGAAAAATTGACACGAAGGAAATTGAACATTACAGAAAAGTTTTTGAGGCTCTAAAGAAAAGAAAACTTAAAATAGTGTTTACCCTTTGGCATTGGCCTTTCCCCTTATGGATCAGTAGTCGGGGCGGCTGGACCAATAAAAAAACGATAAAATATTTTGCCCGATACGCCGACGTTATGTCTCGGGAATTCGGAGAATATGTTGACTATTGGGTTACTTTAAATGAACCAATGATTCATGCCGGGCATGGTTATATTGATGGCAAATTTCCTCCGCATAAAAAAAACGATTATATCGGAGCCATGAGAGTGATTAGCAATCTGATTTGCGCGCACAAAGAAAGTTATAAAATAATCAAAAAAAATTGTCCGGGCGCGCAGATTGGCATAACCATGGTTACCGGTTATTTTGAACCGAATATAAAATGGCATTTAATGGATGTCGTAGCGGCAAAAATTGGCAATTATTTTAGGAATAACTGGTTTCAAGGCCGCGTTAAGGGGTATTTTGATTTTATTGGAGTCAATTATTATCATCACGTCCGTCTGAGCTGTATTCCGCCGTTTGTCCGAAATGAAAATAAGCTGGTTTCGGATTTTGGCTGGGAGATTTATCCGGAAGGGATTTACCACGTCTTAAAAGGCTACGCTAAATACAAAAAGCCGATCCTTATCCTTGAAAACGGCGTGGCTGACGCGAAAGACCAGTACCGGAAAGATTTTATCGTTGACCATTTAAAATGGGTTCATAAAGCTATAAGCGAGGGGGTGGATGTCCGCGGTTATTTTCACTGGTCCTTACTGGATAATTTTGAATGGGCTGACGGTTACGGAATGAAATTCGGCCTGCACGCCGTTGATCGGAAAACTTTTAAACGCACTCCGAGGCCGAGCGCGAAGGTTTACGCGGAGATTTGCGAGAGGAACGGAGTGGAGATTAATTGACAGCCATAATCCTGACAGCTAAATATTGCGCAAAAATAAAACCGCCTTTATCGGCGGTTTCTTGTTTATATTAATGTCCGATCATGACAACCGATTTTTAAAATCCTCGTAGCCGAACTTTTTTACTAAGCGGATTTTATTTTTGAGGCCTCTTATTAAGATTGACGGCAGACCGATGCCGTTAAAGGTATTATTCTTGACCATGGTGTAGATCGCCATGTTCATAAAAATTATTTTGTCGCCGATTTTTAATGGTTTTTTAAATGAATAATCGCCGATTATGTCGCCCGCGAGACAGCTCGGTCCGGCCAGGCGATAAACGTGTTCATATTTTTTGCCTGCGTCAGCGCCTAAAAACGTTGGCTCGTAAGGCATTTCAAGAACATCAGGCATGTGCGTCGCCGCTGATACGTCAAGAATCGCGATATTCATCTTGTTATTAATAATATCAACGATTGACGAGACGAGAACGCCGGCGTTTAAAGCGATTGCCTCGCCCGGCTCAAGGTAAGTTTTTAGATGAGGATGGCGGATTTTAAAATCTTTGATGATTTTTACAAGAAGCCTTGTGTCATAGCCGCGCCGGGTTATATGGTGACCGCCGCCAAAATTCACCCATTTCATCCGGGAAAGATAGCGGCCGAATTTTTTTTCAAAAACTCGAAGCGTTCGATCGAGCGGCTCAGGGCCGAGTTCGCAGAGCGTGTGAAAGTGAAGACCTTCAATACCATCCAGTTCGTCCGGCTGAAAATTTTTCTTAGTTACGCCGAGCCGGGAGAAGGGCGCGGCCGGGTCATACATCGGGGTCTCGGTCTCCGAATGCTCCGGGTTAACCCGGAGTCCGCAGGAAATTTTTTTCTTAGCGCCTAAAACTGTTTTTCTGAATTTTTTCCACTGGGAAAAAGAATTAAAGATCAGGTGATCGGAATATTCTATGAAATCATGAATATTTTTTTCCGCGTAGGCCGGAGAAAAAGTGTGGACTTCACCCCGGAATTTTTCATGCCCGAGCCGCGCTTCATTGACCGAACTCGCCGCTATGCCGGGAAGATATTTTTTTACCAAAGGAAAAACGCTCCACATGGAAAAACCTTTTAAGGCCATGATAATTTCACAACCGGACTCTTTTTGGACTCTAGCTAAAATTTTCAGGTTGCAGAGAAGTATTTTTTCATCCACTACATAAGCGGGCGTTTCCAGGTTTTTAAAATCCCAGGCCCGCCAACCGGAAATATCAATCCAGGGTTCGGTAAATAGGGCGCGTTTTCGGTTATTAATGTTGGACATGTTTAACTTTTTAGCCGGGCTGTTTAATAATTTTTCTTTAACGGCGCCGGCACGTCTTTTAATTCTTTTATTACCCAAGGCAAACCGTTTTTAGCGAGCGCTTTTAAGAATGGCCGGGAATCAAGCGTCCTATCTTCTGGGGTAAAAACGCCCGCGCCTTTCCATTGTCCGGTCAATACCATTTCGGCCGCCGTAACCGTCGGGATGGCGGTCGTATAACCGATGGCGTTGCCGCCAGTTTCGCGAAAAGCCGCCTGATGGTCGCAGACATTATAGATGTAAATAATTTTTTTCTTCCCGTTTTTCACGCCCGAGATAATATTGCCGATGTTGGTTTTGCCAATGTATCCTTTGTTAAAATCCTCGCCTTTCGGCAGGATGGCTTTTAAAAATTTAACCGGAATGACATCACAGCCGTTATATTTTATTGGATCAATCCTCGTCAGGCCGATATTATAAAGAACTCTTAAATAGGTAAGGTAAGCCGGAGAAAAAGTCATCCAAAACCGGATACGTTTTAAACCGGGAATATGGTTAATGATGGTTTCCATTTCTTCGTGGTACATAAGGTAAGGCGTAAAAATACCTGCTTTTGGAAAGTCAAACTCAAAGAAGGCCGCTTCTTCATCAATTAACCGTCCGCGCTTTTTCCAGCGGCCGTTTTCCCAGAATTCAACCGGCAGGATTAGTTCGCGCAAGTTTATTTCCGGGTCAAAGTTAGGGGCGAATTTTATTTTTTTATCTTTGGAGCCGCCGTTGCAGTCTAATATGTCTATGGTCTTAATTTTATCAAAAATAAAATCGCGGGCGTAGGCGGAGAAAATGTTAGTAACGCCCGGATCAAAACCCATGCCGGTTATCGCTAAGAGGCCTTTTTTCTTAAAAGCCTGATTTTTTTTCAGCTGTAATTTATAGGAAAAGCCGTATTTTTCCGGATGTTCGTAGCAGGCCGTGTCAATGTAGTTGATTTTGGCTTTAAGGCAAGCGTCCATTATGACCAGGTTGTCATAAGGATGCCCCCAATGAACTACTAGGTCGGGGTTAACCTTTTTTAAGAGCTCATAAAAATTATTGCCCTGGCCGACATCGGATTGGTGAATTTTAAGGCTCACCTTGCCTTTGGTTTTTTTTATAATTGATTCATTTACCCGGTCGCATTTTTTTCTGGTTCGGCTGACAACATGAATTTCGGAAAAAATTTCCGGATTTCGCGCCATTTTATGGAGTCCGACCGATCCGACGTTGCCGCAGCCGATTACAAGAACTTTGGCCATAAATTTATTGGTAAGAAATTATTTATTCGCTAATCAAAGTGTATTATAGGCGGAGGACGGTGTCAAACGCCAAAGGCGTATTTACAGGCCTGATTATTTGGTTTAGTATTAAAAAAGAATAATAAGATTATATGAAGCATAAAAAAATATCCGTCGGAGCTATCCAAGCCGCTTTATCCAAAGACCAGGACAATAATCTTGAGAATGCCAAAAGAAAAGTAATAGCGGCGGCGAAAAAAGGGGCGAAAATAATTTGTCTTGAAGAGCTTTTCAGGTCGCGTTATTTTCCGCAGAATAAAAACGCCGAATTTGAGCAATACGCTGAAACCATTCCGGGCGAATCAACCCGGGAATTTTCAAAAATTGCCAAAGAATTCGGAGTAGTAATTATAGTCCCGATTTTTGAAAAAGCGGGAAACGGCCGTTATTATAATTCGGCGGCGGTGATAAATGAAAAGGGAAAGCTGATGGAAACTTACCGGAAGATTCATATTCCGCACGACCCTTTGTTTTACGAAAAAAATTATTTTAGCGATGGCGACGCGGGTTATAAGGTTTATAAAACCAAATTCGCGACTTTCGCGGTCCTCATCTGCTATGACCAGTGGTTTCCGGAGGCGGCCAGGATGGCGGCTTTGGTCGGAGCGGAAATTATTTTTTATCCGACCGCCATCGGGACGATAACCGGCGATAAGGATAATTACGGTAGCTGGCATGACGCTTGGGAAACGGTCCAGCGGGGGCATGCTATCGCGAACAGCGTTAATGTTGTTGCCGTGAACCGGGTCGGCCGGGAAGGCAAAATAAATTTCTGGGGGCAGTCATTCATCTGCGACGCTTTCGGGAAAATTATAAAAAAAGCCGGAGCGAAAAAAGATGAAATATTAATCGCTGAACTGGACTTAAGTAAAAACAGCCATATCCGGAAAGAATGGGGATTCTTTGCCAACCGTCGGCCGGATACTTATGGACGGCTTTTAAAGAAATAACTCTGGAAGTTATTGTCATCGTGAAAGTAATTGAATTATGAACAAAACTCCTAAACAATCTGGCTATCGGCTGCCGGCTGAATGGGAAAAGCATGAGGCGATCTGGCTTTCCTGGCCTTATGACAAAGTATCTTTCCCGGATCGGGTAGCTATTATTGAAGACCGGTTCGCGGAAATTATCCGGGCAATTCACAAAAGCGAAAGGGTTGAGCTTTTGGTAACGGATGAAAAAATGAAAATCAGGGCGGCGCGGAAACTGGAAAACATGAAGGTAGATTTAAAGTTGGTTAATTTGCGAGTGGCTGATTACGCCGATGTTTGGTTTCGGGATTTTGGCCCGTCATTCATCGTTAATGGAGAAAAAAAACAACTGGCCATGGTTGACTGGAATTATAACGCTTATGGTGGAAAATGGCTGGAGCTGTTAAGGGACGATAAAATACCGGTCTGGATGAATGATTCTTTGGGCCTGCAATATTTTAAGCCGGGAATAACTTTGGAAGGCGGAGCCATTGAAGTTAACGGCCAAGGAACATTAATGACGACCGAGGAATGCCTTTTAAATGAAAACCGGAATCCGAAATTATCAAAAAATGACCTAGAAAAATATTTAAGCGATTACCTTGGCGCGAGTAATTTTATCTGGCTGAAGAATGGACTCGCGAACGACCATACTGACGGGCATATTGATAATATCGCGAGATTCACCGGTCCGGACAGTATTATTTATGTTTACGAGAGCGACGTTAATGACATAAATTATTCGGCCCTAAAAGAGAATTTGGAAATTTTAAAAGTGGCAAAGGATCAGGACGGCAATAAATTTAATTTAATCGGTTTGCCGCTCCCTAAGATCGCTGACGAGAACGGTCGGCGGATTCCGGCAAGCTACGCGAATTTTTATATCGGTAATGAGGTTGTATTAGTCCCGGTTTTCGGCCATAATAATGATAAGATAGCCTTGGAAGTCATAAAGAAAGCTTTTTCTGATAGAATGGTTATCGGCATAGATTCGGGGGATTTGATTTACGGCGGAGGAACTATCCATTGCATAAGCCGCGAACAGCCGGCATTATGATATTAAACAAAATATGTTATAAGATTTGAGAAATTGCTTATATTTATTATTAATTGAAAATTGTCAATTTAAAATTGTAAATTCGTATGTGGCTACCCGTCGCGATTACCGCCTATTTCATCAATGCCGGAGTTTATCTCGCGGATAAATTTTTGCTTTCAAAAAAAATCCACTCTTCCATCGTCTATTCCTTTTACGTCGGCATCTGGAGCATATTTAATTTGTTCCTGCTTTTTTTCGCCCCCTGGGTGCCGAGCCTGAATGAGCTGTTGATTGATTTATCGGCCGGCCTCTTATTTTTAATTACTCTGATATTTTGGTATAAGGCGCTCCACCAAAGCGAAGCCACGCGAGTCGTACCGATTGTCGGCGGCCTGGTACCGGTTTTCAGCCTTGTGTTTTCCATGATTTTTCTCGGCGAATCGCTTGACGAAAAACAACTGCTGGCTTTTGTAATTCTTATTACCGGCGGGGTGCTTATTTCCGTTAAAAGAACCCGCTTTTACATGATAAAAAAGGTTTACGACCGGGTTCGGTCGGTTTTTGGCGACACTTTGGGGGAAATCCACGCTAAATACCGGCCCGGACGCAGGTTGCTTTTAAATTCAATCGTTTCCGCGTTCTTTTTCGCCGCCTTCTACGTCCTCATGAAATATATTTATCTCCATCAGCCGTTTATTGGCAGTTTTGTCTGGTCGCGATTAGGGACTTTTCTCGGCGCCCTCTTTCTTCTAGTCGTTCCTTCCTGGAGAAAAGATATTTTTTCGTACCAGGAAAGCGCCACCGCCCCGAAAAGTTTAAGTTTTTTTCTTACTGTCCGGCTATCCGCGGCTTTGGCCTTTATCATGCTCAACTGGGCCATTGACTTAGGCAACGTCGCCATGGTTAACGCTCTGCAGGGAGTCCAGTATCTTTTTTTTATAATTTTCGCGGTCATTATTTCCGTCCGCTTCCCCAAAGTATTCAGCGAAGAAATCGGAAAAGAAATTCTCGCCCAGAAATTAATCGGCGCCGGACTCGTAAGTATCGGGCTTTATATGCTCGTAGTTTAGTTCCCATAACGCGTACAGACTACCCGAGAATTGTCATTCTGACCCCGCATTTGCGGGGGAAGAATCTACATATGTAAATTTTGTCAAGGTTGCAGATCCTTCGCTTCACTTCGTTTCGCTCAGGATGACAAAATGGGAGTTCTCGGACAGTCTAAACACATTAACATGATGATGTTATTGACTGTGTTATTTTTCTTTTTTTTCACAGCCATTGCCTGGCGCCGTTTGGATTGGGCAATGATGATTATTGTTTTTGCCCTGCCTTCTTATCTTATTCGCTTTAATATCATGGGTTTGCCTTTTACCTTGCTTGAAGGCATGATTCTTATTGCTTTTACGGTTTGGTTTTTAAAGAGTTGGCCGACGGTTTTTTTGGGACTGAGGGCAAAAATTAGGGGAATGAAAGAACTCGGCCGGGAAAATTATCCTTTTGGTCTGGAAATAATTTTACTGCTCATAGTCGCGTTTATAGCGGCGGGCGTGGCCGGTTTTTCAAGGGAATCCCTCGGGATTTTTAAAGCCTATTTTTTTGAGCCAGCCTTATTTTTTATCCTGCTTTTTAATACTCTTGGCCGGGAAGCTCTGGAGGACATAAAAAGCCGTTGGCCGGAAAAAATATTATGGCCGCTCGCGATATCCGGGCTGGCGGTTTCGCTTCTCGCGGTTTACCAGAAGTTTACCGGCAACCTGATTGATAATCCGCTTTGGCAGGCCGAAGGGACGAGGCGGGTGGTTTCCTTTTTTGGCTATCCAAACGCGGTGGGATTGTATCTCGGGCCATTGATTTTGTTATTCACGGGATGGCTGGCAAAGGAATTTAGCGAAGTTAAACAAGGCAGTAATAGAATTTTCAATTTTCATTTTTCAATTTTCAATTCTAAAATTTTTAAAATATTTTTTATTGCGTTTGTCATTGCGATATCGTTATTGGCTATTTATTTTGCTAAATCCAGGGGGGCAATAATCGGCGTGGCCGCCGGAATCTTTGTTTTCGGTCTTCTGGCCGGAAAAAAAGTAAGATTAATAACGCTTGGTCTCGGCCTTATATTGGCCGCTGGAATCTATTTTTATCCGCCGGCCAAAGAAATCGCGGCTGAAAAGATCGCCCTTAGAGATTTATCCGGCGAAATAAGAAAACAGCAGTGGCGAGAAACTTGGGCGATGCTTAGCGATGGAAGATTAATATCCGGCGCCGGGCTTTCCGGCTATCAGGCAGCCGTAGCGCCCTATCATCAGGAAGGCATATTTTTTAATAAATTAAAAAATCCGGATTTTCACCGAAAAACCGTTTTTGACGCCGCATACCGGAAGCTGGTCTGGCAACCGGTGGAAATTTACATGTATCCACACAATATATTTTTAAATTTTTGGTCCGAGCTGGGGCTGGCGGGTATGCTTTTATTTATCTTTATTATCGGGAAATATTTTGTCGTCGTGATTTTGAATTTAAAACGTAAATCGGACGGGTTAAAATATAAATATTTGAATATCGGGCTGATCGGGGCCATGGCCGTTATCGTCGTCCATGGATTAGTTGACGTCCCGTATTTTAAAAATGACCTCTCGGTCATGTTCTGGATTTTTATTTTTATGGTGAGCTTAATTAATTTAAAACATAAGTCCGCTTTATCCGGGGCGGGCCAGGAAAATGTATGAACAATTTAAAATTGATTTCCATCGGGTTTTTAAATTCATTCGGCGTCCTCGTCTACATCGCTTTGGTGAGTTTTGCTTTAAGGAATGGGGAAAGGATTTTCGGGCAAATGGACAGCTTTCTCGCGCCAGTTGCCTTCCTCATGCTTTTTGTTTTTTCCGCCCTGACAACGGGACTATTGGTTCTCGGACGACCGATCTATTATTATCTTAACGGCAAAAAAGCCGAAGCATTTAAGCTCATGCTTTTTACCTTGCTCTGGCTTTTTGCCATGCTGGTCGCGGTTTTCGGGAGCCTTATTATTATAAGGCTGGCATGAAAGTAATTCTTCAAAAATATATCGCCCAATCAGGCCTCGCTTCAAGGCGGGCGGCTGAAATTTTGATCCGGCAGGGAAAAGTTTTCGTAAACGGCAAAAAAGCGCAAATCGGCATGGCGGTTGACATCGGTGACGCGCCTGAGGTTAAAGTTGGCGGGAAAAAATTAAGGTTGCCAGAAGAGAAAATATATACTAAATTGAATAAGCCATCGGGCTATACCTCAACCGCTAGGAAGTTTAAGGGGGAAAAAAACGTTTTTGACCTCATAAAACTAAAAGAGCGGCTGTTCATAGTCGGACGGCTGGATAAAGACAGCCGGGGGCTAATCCTTTTAACTAATGACGGCGAGCTCGCCAACAAACTTACCCATCCGCGCTACGAAAAGGAAAAAGAATACATAGCAGAAATTTCAAATTCCAAATTCCAAATTCCAAAAAGAGAAAAAGAAGTAGTTTTTCAATTTACAGAAGGAATTGATATCGGGGAGGGGGATGGAATAGTAAAAGCTAAGAAAGTAAAATATCTGGGTGATAATAAATTCAACTTAGTTTTAACCGAAGGGAAGAAGCGGCAGATTCGGCGGATGTTTAAGAAGCTCGGGCTGGAAGTAAGAGATCTTGTCCGGGTAAGAATCGGCAAGCTGGAACTCGGGAATTTAAAAGAGGGGGAATGGAAAAAACTGACTGAGGACGAAATAAAAAAACTGAAGTAATGAGAAAATTAAATAACACGGAGAGGTGGCCGAGTGGCTGAAGGCACGACTCTCGAAAAGTCGCAGGGCGGCAACGTCCTCCAGGGTTCAAATCCCTGCCTCTCCGCCAATTTTTACTTTTTGTGAAATCGTAAGAAACAGCCTCGGCGCAAAGCGCCTCGGCATGGTATTTTTCCGCAATTTTAAAGGCATTTTTGAAATCCAAAACCAAAGTGCGGTCGGCAATGTGGAAGTTCGAACCAATCTTTTTGAGAAAATCCCGAATCCTTTCGGGATTTTCTTGTTGAGCGTATTTTTCGGCTTGGTTGGCGTCTTTTAGAAAGGCAATGGCAAGTTCGAACCGATTATTGCTCTTTCGCCCAAAAGCAGAGATTTTTTCTTCCAAATCTTTTTTAGCGAGAATGAGCTTGTACTTTTTGGCGGTATATTCTGTTTGCGACAAATTGCCGTCCAGTTGCAAGTCAAGTAAACGATCAAGTTTTGTTTCTATCTCTACAAGCTCATTTCTCGCTTTTTGGGCGAAAGAGCTTTCCGTTTGGGCAATTTTAATTTTTTCGTTTTCGAAAAAATTGATTGAAGCGTTTGCCCAAGCGGAAGACAAAGAAACTTTTTTGATTTCCTCTTTTATTTGAGCAGTGATGGCGTCCTCTCTGGCATACCTTTGCGAACAAGGATTTTTCCGTTTGGTGCATCGCAAATAGTTGTGACCTTTTTGCGTTTCGGTGGTAATGAAACAACCGCACTCTCCGCAACGGAAAAATCCTCTAAAAATGTACGGTTTGAGTTTTGGCGATTTCGGTTTGCTCTTGTTCGCCATCACTTCTTGAACGGAATCAAAAAGTTTCTTTGTGATAATCGGTTCATGCTTTCCGTCATACAATTCACCGTTATATTCAATCATTCCATAATAGATTTTATTTTTGAGCATATACTGATAATTTGAGACGGAAAGCATTTTGCCTTTCTTGCCAACCAAGCCAATGGAATTGATAATCTTTCGGATTTGAGCGAGGGGGTATTCGCCAGTTGAGTACATTTCAAAAGCCCGCTTGATGTATTTTGCCTTTTCTTTGTCCACGGCGATACAGCGGGCGTTTTTGTCGTTCACATAGCCAAGTGGCGCCCAAGCAGGCCATATTCCATTGCGCAATTTCTGGCGAATACCCCTCTTTATATTTTCCGAAAGATTATCCACATAGTATTTTGATTGCCCAAAAGCGATGGACAACATAAATTTTCCTTGCGGCGTCGGATCAAACCAAAAAGTAGGAAATTTTAGCGTGGTAATTTTTCCAGTATCTACGAGATAGATTATCCGTCCGCCGTCTATGGAATTACGAGCTAATCTATCGGGGTGCCACGCTAAAATTCCCTCAGCTTCATTTTTCTCTATGCTCGCCACCATATCGTTAAAAATCTCTCTGCCCGGCTCTTTGGCGGTTTTGCTTTCCACAAATTCACGGACGATATTCAGGTTTTCTTTTTTGGCATATTCTCGCAATTCAAACATTTGTGCCTCGATACTCAAAACCTGCCTTTCGGGTTCGTCCGTGGATTTGCGGGCATAGAGAAAAATCTTTTTGGTTTGTAAATTTATGTTGTCCATATTGTTTTTAAATTAGTTTTTGGGCAATCAAAGAAAAATACGCTCAACCTTTCGCCAAAGGCGAAAGAAAAAAGATTGGTTTGCAAAATTTCATTTTGCCAGAGCTTCGCTCTGCGAACTTCCGCATTGCCGACCGCACTTTGGTTTTGGATTTCAAAAATGCCTTCAAAATTGCGGAAAAATACCATGCCGAGGCGCTTTGCGCCGAGGCTTCCAACCCTGATTTTTCGAAATGTGATTCTTGGCGGTGTTTTTTGAACGAAGTTCGAACATTTTTTGAGCAAAACCCCCAATAAGGAAGCCAGCCCCGCCGTCGCTCGGAAACCTCGCCACCCCGCAAAAAAGTTTTCTTCACATTTTATATTTTGCGCGCGCCGATTTTTTTCTTCTAAAAGGAAAAGAAAACTTTTGTGCGGGGTTCTGCTCTTAACGAGCAGGACGGCGGGGCTGTCCGCTTTTTGTATTCGCTCGGGCGTGGCGGAATTCCCCCCAAACCCCCCTTCCGCCACGCCCTCGCTTCCGACGGCAATTTTTTTGGCGGAATTTTCTTTCTTTTCCTTGTCCCACCCTCCCAACGCGGAAAAGACAAAGGAACTCCCTTTTTTCTTTACTATTTCCAAATATTTTGGTAATATTATATTGTGGTTGCGAAGTTTGAACATATAATCATTATACCACAATTTAATATTACTAATAAAATATGGTAGAGTCAAGCAAAATCAAACGAATAAGGGAAAAGCTAGGTTTGTCGCAAGAGAAACTGGCTCGTCTTGCCGATGTTTCAAATAATACGATAATAAACATAGAGGCAGGCAAACAAGATAATCCGACCATTGATACACTTAAAAAAATCGCAAAAGCGTTAAATGTGCCGATTGAGGATTTAATAAAATAAAACTATGGAAACAAATTTACTTATCGCTATCACAAATTTAGTTAAAAACCCAATTACAAATTTGGTTTCTCATTATCGTGCCGCCAATCGGGCTAACCATATGGGCGACGCTTTAGAATTTTATATTAAGGATTTATTTTGCAATTCCCTAAATGAAAACAACCTTGAAAAGAAAAATGAAATTTACAGTAAGTATTTTTCCTACATTGGAAACCAAAATAATCCGCCAGATATTATTATCAAGCAAGGCGACGCAATAGAGGTAAAAAAGATTGAAAGTTTGCGCTCGGGAATTGCTCTTAATAGTTCATATCCAAAAGATAAGTTGTATTCTGATAGCCCGATGATAACAACGGCTTGCAGAAATTGTGAAGATTGGCGAGAAAAAGATTTGGTGTATGTTGTTGGTGTTTCAAAAGATGACAAACTAAAAGCACTTTGGCTGGTTTATGGTAATTGCTATTCAGCAAGTAAAGAAGTTTACGAGAGAGTAAGAGATAAAATTTCAAAAGGTGTTAACGAATTGCAAGATGTTGAATTTTCAGAAACCAATGAGCTTGGTAGGGTCAACAGAGTTGATCCACTAGGAATAACTTATTTGCGTATTCGTGGAATGTGGGGCATTGAAAATCCCATCAAGGTTTTTGATTATGTCGTCCCGACAGAGCAAAATCCCGAATTTTTTGTTAATGCAATTTTGCTGAAAGAAAAATATTTGTCCTTTCCAGAAAAAGACAGAAAAAATCTTGAGAGTTTGGTTGGTTCTAACTTTTCAATAAAAGATATAAAAATAAAATCGCCAAACAACCCAGCAAAATTGCTGGAGGCAAAATTATTGAGTTTTAGAAAATAATATGAAATTAGCTTCTTTATTTACAGGTGCGGGCGGACTAGATTTAGGCTTTGAAAGAGCTGGTTTTCATATTGTTTGGGCAAATGAATATGACCCAACAATTTGGGAAACATTTGAGCATAATTTTCCCAAAACAAAACTAGACAAAAGAAGTATTGTAGATGTTCCAGCGTCTGAAATTCCAGATGTTGACGGAATAATCGGCGGGCCACCTTGTCAGAGTTGGAGTGAGGCAGGTGCTGGTCGTGGAATAAATGATAAGCGAGGTCAATTATTTTATGATTATATCCGTTTGCTAAAAGAAAAACAGCCAAAATTTTTTCTTGCAGAAAATGTATCGGGTATTTTACATCCAAAACATAAAGAGGCATTTTCAAATATAATCAAGGAATTTGAAAATGCGGGATATGAAATTTCATGTAAATTGCTAAATGCGAATGATTACGATGTTCCAGAGGATAGACTTCGAGTTATTATCGTTGGCTACCACAAAAGATTAAAAAAGAAATTTGAGTTTCCAGAACCACAAAAATATAAACCTGTATTGAAAGACGCTATTTATGATTTGCGTTTAGCAAAACCAGCTTTAGATAAAAATAAGACAAACGGCGATGAGCTAAAGATTCCAAACCATGAATATATGAATGGCGGTTTTTCTTCAATCTATATGTCAAGAAATCGAGTGCGTTCGTGGGATGAACCCTCTTTCACAATTCAAGCTGGAGGTCGCCACGCACCTATTCACCCTCAAGCACCAAAAATGAAATTCATAAGCCAAAACGAAAGAATTTTTGTTCCCGGAAAAGAAAATTTGTATCGCCGTTTGTCCGTAAGAGAATGTGCAAGAATTCAGACATTTCCTGACGATTTTATTTTCAAATATCGTGATATTGCTGACGGATATAAAATGATTGGTAATGCCGTTGCTGTAAATTTTGCTTTTCACTTGGCAAAAAAAATAATGGACGATCTAAAATAATTTATGGAGAATTTTTTTAATCAAATCACAAATTTCTATAATCACCCATTATTTATTATAGTTGGCGGAATAACTGTAACCATAGCGTTTATTGCATTTGTTTACAGATTGGCTTGTTGGACTTTTGGAATTACTCCGATTGTTTTTCGCTTGGGAATTGCCCTTTGGCAAAGAAAGGTGGCTATTTTTGGAAGTGTTGAAATATTTGAAAGCTTGAAAAATTCTCTTATTGATTCAAATATTTTCAAAAGTAAAAACATCATACATATAAGTTTAGATAATATCGACAAGGCAAAGAATGAAACTATTTTTTTGGTCGATTGGGAAACATTTGGAGACAAAATAGAGCAGATTTTTTCTGCAAGAAAAAATCATCAAACGGCAATAGTGATTTATGCTAAACCAGCAAGTATTCCTCAAGAAAAAATGAGCGATATCGCGAATCGTGCAAATACCGTTGTCGTAAATTTTCGAGGTCGTCTTTTGAATGATATTTTGACCTCACTAATCACGACAAGCTATGACCGAAATTAATATGTATTTGAATCAGATATTACAAAAATATAATGGGAGAGATATTTCAGGCTATTCCAATGCACTTTCTCAACTTCAAACGTCCTTGAAAACATGGGCATCGTCTTGTTATGCAAATCTTTTGTATTCTGGCTCTCGAGCAAAAGGCACGGCGATATCTCTTGCGTCTGATGTAGATTATTTAGTTTCTTTGACAAGTAGCTGTAACGAAAATAGCGGTGGTCTAAAAAGTATTTACGATTCTTTGTATACAACATTGAAAAGTAAGTATCCATCAGCTAGTAAACAAAATGTTTCCGTAAGAATAAACTTGAATGGATTAGAAGTAGATATAACCCCAGCAAGAAAACAAACGGGAAATACGAACGACCATTGGTTATATGTCTCGAAACTTGACACAAGAAAGCAAACAAATATTCAGAAGCATATCAATGATATATCTCAATCGGGCAGAATAAACGAGATAAAATTGTTGAAGATTTGGAGAGAGTTAAACCACCTTGATTTTTCATCAATATATTTGGAATACCTGCTTGTCAATAATATTTTGCTGAATAAATCAAAAGATGAAAATAGCCTTGGGGATAATGTTTGGCACGCTCTTAATGAATTAGCAAAAACTCAAGGCAATCCATTGTTTGCAAGAATTGTCGACCCAGCCAACTCTGCAAATATTCTTTCCGATCTTTTGACAAGTACCGAAAAGAATAAGATAATAAGCCAAGCACAAACAGCAATTCGTCAAACAGATTGGAATCAAATTGTTTGGTAGTTTGGATTTATAAGAAAATTCCGCCAAAAAAATTGCCGTCGGAAGCGAGGGCGTGGCGGAAGGGGGGTTTGGGGGGAATTCCGCCACGCCCGAGCGAATACAAAAAGCGGACAGCCCCGCCGTCCTGCTCGTTAAGAGCAGAACCCCGCACAAAAGTTTTCTTTTCCTTTTAGAAGAAAAAAATCGGCGCGCGCAAAATATAAAATGTGAAGAAAACTTTTTTGCGGGGTGGCGAGGTTTCCGAGCGACGGCGGGGCTGGCTTCCTTATTGGGGGTTTTGCTCAAAAAATGTTCGAACTTCGTTCAAAAAACACCGCAGAGAATCAGCGGTAAATTTCAAAAGAAAGTTTGGGTTCGGGAGGCATACGCCTCCCGCCCGGCGCAGGCCGGGCGAATCCCTGCCTCTCCGCCAGATAAAATTTAATTTATGTATTTGGAAAAATTCAGCGAATTTTTAAAGACAGTTGATTTGCAGGGTTTTAGAAAAAAGTATAGCCGGGTAAAAATTGTTGAAATGGATTTAAGTAAAGACATTCAGGCTATTGAATTATTGTATCGGGTGTATTGGGATGAAAAAAAGTTTTTATCCTTTGATGATTTTTACGACCGCTATTTTAGCGAGAAAAGACAAGCGGCGGAGAATTTTCGTATCAGATCAACTATGTGTAAAGATTGTTTCCGCCGCGGCTTGAAAGCAAGGATTTATAGAACCTGGGCAGGACTAATAACACAGATTCACGCCGGGTACGTGGCCGAATTTGTTTTTGGCGAAGGAACGGTTTCTATGTCTGCCGAACTTGACCATCAGGGAGCGGATATAAGAGTAAAATATAGGGGTCACTTTTTAAATTATCAGGTTAAAAAAACCAGCTATAGCGGCGTAAAAAGCGGACGGCCGTTGCCACGGAAGGCTAAACTTGAAGGTGAGTCAATTGATATTAAATATGAGGTCCCTAGTTGTCTTCAAAACCCAAAAACAAAAAAAGGCGAGCTCAGAGAACCTTATTTAAGGTTCTGTAAAGACGAGAGAATAAAGTCTTTTGATAACGGCTTCGTGGTTTTCACTACGAAAATTTTTAAAGATAAAAAAAGAGAAATTGATTCAAGGTCAAAATAGCTTAAGAGCCGTTTTTACCGACGCAATCGCCTTTTCGGCGATTTTTTTGTACTCAGGGTTAATTTCAAAGCCGATATAATTTTGATTTAGTTCTTTGGCGGCCGCGCATTCAGCTCCGCTTCCCGCGAAGGGAACAAGTATAACGCCATTTCCTTTCGGCATGGCCGATCTGATAAGCCGGCGGCAAATCTCTAAAGGTTTCTGAGTCGGATGCTTTATTATATCGTGGCCGATATGTTTTTTTAATTCTCTTGGCGCGAAAACTCCGCCCCCGCAAGTTTTACAGATAAACCACCTCTCGTTCATGCCCGCTCCCCCGGCCAAGGCCGGAATCTTTATAACATCTCTCGGTAAGGCGCCTCCTTCGTGAGCATTATATACGGTTTCTTTTCCATTCTTACTGTAACGACCAACCGTTCCTTTGCGTATTTTTCCGGCCGCTCCATTTAAAAAACCTTCGGTGTAAGGCTCCCGCACTTCGTCCCGGTTATAGATCGGATTGTTTTTCCAGGCGCAGATTATGGCTTCATGGCTTCTTTGCCAAAAATTTAGAGAAGCAACGTTTTTGTTTGTATAGTGCCAAATAAGCCATCTTTTATTTATTGGTATCTCAACCGAAAGATGAGCAAGAATTTCACTAAAACCATAAATAAACATTGTGCCAGTTGGTTTTAAGACCCTAATAGATTCATCTATCCAACTTTTTGACCAACGAATATATTCATTCATTTCTCGTTTATCAATGTTGTTGCCAAAATCTTTACCGATATTATATGGCGGATCAATTATAATAACATCGCAACATTCATCTGGTAATTTCCTTAATTCTTCAACTGCATCATTTAAAATAATTTGATTGAGAGGTAATCTATTATTACGTTTAATATTTTTTGACGTAATCAGCTCTTTTGCAAAATTATTTTCATCGTTTTTTATAACATCAATTACAATACCTTGTATTGTTAACGGGGTTTGTTTGGAAATAATTATGGGATCCATTGTTCTGTTGGCTGGCTGAAGTCTAATATGCCCCTTTTCTTTGTAAAACTTTTTTAATGTAGTTTGATAGTTATCAATTAAAGCAACAATTTTTTGCCCATTTTCGGCGGTATCCTGCTGTTTGACTATCACTACATCGCCGTCATTAATATTCTCTTCAATCATACTATTGCCAACAACTCTCAATGCATAGAAATTGCCAGAGCTTGGTAATTTACTCTGTGGAACGGCAATAACATTCCTTTCTTTAATAGCTTCAATGGGTTGTCCGGCCGCGATATTCCCCATGAGCGGAATATTTATCATTTTTTCGCTCTCAAAAACAGAAATCGCTCTTGGTTGATTATCTTCTTTTCTTAAAAAGCCTTTTTCCTGGAGTTTTTTTATATGAAAGTGAGCGGTAGAAACAGAAGCTATTTTTAGATGCTTCTTAATTTCTTCAAGGGAGGGGGCGTATTTATGCTTAAAGCAATATTGTTTTACAAAATCCAATACATTTTTTTGTTTTTTAGTAAGCATATTATTGACAGACGATTTTTATTAGGTATATAATACTATTATAGAAAATAAATAGAAAACTTACAATAGCCCGTAATTCACGTATACTTTTATCAATATCCTTAAATTTGAGCGACTTTTACCGACCTTCGCTAAAACTTCGGCGGGTCACAGTCGGTTCAAACTTCCGGACATCGCCACCGCCAAGACATTTTTTTATCGCGCAGACCCGAGTGACCCTAAATAATATGAACTTTCAAGATTTAAAATTCAAGATTGGATTCTGGCACCCGTTTGGCCCTCATGCAGGAGAGAGCGCTGAAGATATTATTAAAAGGAAGCAAAGTGAAATCAAGAAAAACGGCTGGACCCTTTGGTCTTTTCAATTTAGGAAAAGCCTTGAACTTTGGTCTAAAGAGGTCAAAAAAGTAAATCCAAGTAATGTTTTGGTTTTTTGTTCGAAAGGTGATGGAACTAAAGATCCTAAAAGTGAGCCAAAACGCTGTAATTACTATATACCCATAGGCGAGGTTGAACCTAAAAAAATTCCTTCCGGAGTAGAGATTCCTCATCCTATGGGAAAAAAGATGAAGGGATCTGCCTTCATTGTAAAAAGAATTATTTACCCGCTTCCCTTTGACTACGGGGCAATACCAATCGAATGGTTAAAGGACGGCGAGTGGCAAACAGCGATGTTGCCGACTCGACCCGAATACTTAATAAAAATTGGACAAGGTCCGCCTATGAGAAAATTTCGCGCTGTGCTTGAACTTCAAGTGCCATATCTTGCCGAGGTTGGTATACGGTAAATCCCTACCGACTCACGTGCCTCGGTCAGGGAAGTTTCTAAAAATTATTAAGACACCTTGATTTTTGGTTACTTAACCCGAGTGTCCTGCCATGTTGGCAACATTAACCTGAATCAATTCGCAAAAATTTTTGATCTCAATAAAAATGAGTCGGACAAAAATCCCGCTCTTACTTTTTGTATTCCAATATATCTCCAGGCTGACAATCCAGAGCCTTGCAGATTGCTTCCAGCGTTGAAAGGCGAATTGCTTTTGCCTTGCCGTTTTTCAAGACGGAAATATTGGCCATTGTGATGCCGACTTTTTCAGAGAGCTCGGTAACGCTCATCTTTCGCTTCGCCAACATAACGTCTATGTTAATAATGATCGCCATAGTATTAAACGGTTAAGTCGTTCTCGGACTTTATATCTACAGCGCTTTGTAAAGTTTTTTCAAACACCGCCGCGGCCGTGGCGATTATGATAGAAATAAAAGTAGTCACAATGCATATAGCAAGAAAACCCGCCGGATCGTCATCTTTGGCGTGAAATATCCTTATGTATAGTCCTGCCATTACAATCGCAGCGCCCTCTATGATTGCAGAGTATTTTATAGTCCTTAAAGCTTTCACTGAGCTTAGTGAAAATACTTTATTTTGCCCGATGTACCTGAGTAATTTAAACGCCTGATAGAGCGCCGTAAAAAATGGGATAGACGCTACGTAGATATAGGCTATGAACGGATCGGAGTAAATACTAAACAGGTCTAGGTTCGCGGCTCTCCCCTCGGTCAAGGGAAACCGAATCATGCCCGCCAGCGTCGCGATGCCGATGAGCACAATCACTACCTGAAGAAAAATTGTTGAGCTTCTTTTCATGGATGATTTTTAGTTATAGTAATAATTACAGCTTAATCTATCGATTATCGTTTGTCAATATATTTTTATTGTTGTTTAAAATGGTGGATTTAAGGCAAAAAGGGCTTATTAAATAAGATGCCGGTTTTTTAAATCCTTACCAATATTAAAAAAACGGATACAATAAAACCATGAATAAAAATTAAAAACATCTAAATTATATAGACACGGTTAACCTCGGCTCTATATACCATACAGTCCGCTTTAACAGAGCAGTTTTTTGTGGTATTATTTAATCAGTAAAGGAATAATAAAATTAACTAATCAATATGAGAATTATTAAATGGATCTCCAGGATATTAGCGCTATGCATCTTAATTTTTGCCTTGCCATTTTATTTCGGTTACGGTAATCCGTTGCCGTTTGCCAATCCTGATTACTCATTATGGGAAAACGTCGCGCTGGCGATGATGCCGTTGGTTTTTATTGGTTTAGCTTTGGGCTGGAAATATCCTAAAATTGGAGGCTGGCTTATAATCAGCTCAATTGCAATCGGTTTTGTCGTCGGACTTTTAACGGAAGCAAGCCTCAGTATCAACCTAGCGGTTCCTGTTATTCCTGGAATTTTGTATCTGATAGACGGATATAAAAAATATGAATAAAAATATTAAAATAATACTTTTTATTCTTGCGATATTGCTCGGAGTATTTTTGATCGTGTTTGGCGGATATGATGACAGTCCTGGAGCGCAAGGACTCGGCCTTATACTGATTATTGCTGGCGTGGTTGTTATGATCAGGGGTAAGAAAAAAAAATAATAGTCCATGTTATTTTAATCGCAATAACTACTACGAAGAACAAATCAATGTTTGCGACAGCGAAAGATAAACTTTTAATATTGACTCTGCCGTTGACAGGATTGTTCAGACGATTAAATAAAACACCCTCAAATAAAAACAGAGACTTTTATAGTCGCTGTTTTTTAAATTTGACAAGGTCTAGTTATGGGTATATACTCATAATGGCAGTAGGTAAAGGTCGAATTGCCAATCATTTATTAAGACAATAATAAATAAACATATGCCAAAAATGGATGGAACAGGCCCGATGGGGCAAGGGGTCGGAACCGGCCGGGGAATGGGTCCTTGCGGCGCTGGTAATAGAATGGGGCGAGGATGCCTCGGAGGATATGGACAAGGTCGCAGGAGATTTATTTCCCCTAAAAATGAGCTGTTTGCCCTAGAAAACGAAGAAAAGATGCTTCTGGAAGATTTAGAAGTTATCAGAGCCGAGAAAGAAGCCCTAAGAGGCCAAAAATAAAAGAAGGCGCGGGAACCGGCCTCTTTAAAAAAAGGGGCCGGGTGGTCTTCTTCTATAACAAAATATTATCAAATTTACTTTAATTTTTCAATATTTATGCCAAGACCGAGACATTGTTTATGTAAGGCGATAAAATTTAAACCAAACATAATATATTTTAAACCGCAAGGGGTTCCGATGAGAGATTTGCAGATCGTAGAACTTTCACTTGAGGAGATTGAAGCTTATCGCCTTCGCCATATAGAAGATATGGATCAACAGGCGGCGGCTGAAAAAATGGATACTTCAACCAGTACTTACCAAAGGATACTTTACTTCGCTTATAAAAAAATTGCTGACGCCTTAATCAACGGTAAAGCGATCAGAATTATTAAACATGATAAATAGGGTTGATTTCTCCGGCCGGAGAAATCAAAAAATAAATTAAAGCTAAGCTGGATGTTCCGACTAAAATCAGACCGGCCGTCAACCCGCTTGATAAAACCGTTCTTAAAATTTAAGAGGTCAGGCCAATAAAAATATGAGAGATGTTGTTAAAGAGATAAAAAAAGAATTGAAGAAAAACGCGGACGCGAAAACAAGAGAAAGCGGCCGGAGGTTTTTTAAGGAGGAGGTAAAATTATACGGGGTCAGGGCGGCGGCGGTTTCAAAAATCGCGAGAGAATATTTTAGCGAAGTGAAGAGAATGGATAAGAAAAAAATGTTCGCGGTTTGCGAAGAGCTTTTTAAGTCGGGATACTCGGAAGAAGCCTGGATCGCGGCCGGCTGGGTTCATAAATATGCTAATTACGAAAAATCAGACTTTCCGGTTTACGAGCGCTGGTTAGATAAATATATAGATAACTGGGCGAAATGCGACACCTTTTGCAACCACGCAGTCGGCGAGTTCGTTGAAAAATATCCGGCTTATCTTTCAAAACTGAAAATTTGGGCCCGGTCAAAAAATCTTTGGAAAAGAAGGGCGGCGGCGGTTTCTTTAATTATACCGGCGAAAAAAGGGAAATTTTTAAAAGAAATTTTTGGGATCGCCGACATTTTACTGCTGGACGAAGAAGACATGGTGCAAAAAGGCTACGGCTGGATGCTTAAGGAGGCGAGCCGCAAGAATGAAAAACAGGTTTTTAGCTATGTTATGGAAAAGAAAAAAATCATGCCCCGGACGGCGCTCCGCTACGCAATTGAAAAAATGCCGGAAAATTTAAAAAAGCAGGCGATGGAGAAATAATTTCGCGGGCGGACGTTGCCAAAAGACGGACAAAAAGGCGGCGGTTTTTTAAAAAGAGCGGGAGATGGTATAATATAAGCAGGATTTAAAAAAGCGAATAATTTTTAAATTTATGCGGTTACTTGAAAAGTACAATCTAAAGCCTCTGGACGTTTTAAAGATTTGCGGGCTGGGGCTGGTAATAATAATCGTCGTTGTCTTTTCCCTGCGCATGATCGGCGCGTCTTTCAGTTCGGTTTTTAATAAAGGCGGATCCGCCGGTTTTTTAGCCGGCGTTCGTGATGCTGATTATTCCGGTAATTATTACGCGGAAGAAGCGGCTCTGGACGCCGAGAGTATGGACTTCGCGGCGGTTAAAGGCGGCGTCGCGCTGTCACAAAGAAATATCGCCGCGGAAAGAATCATGCCGCCGCAGAACGGAGGAATAGCTGGCGATACGGCCGAGGAATTTGAGGTAACTGATTACAGCGCGACAGTTGAAACGCGGAATCTCGGCGCGGCTTGCCGGACTATCGCCGATTTAAAAGCGCGCGAATATGTTATTTTTGAAAACGCGAACCAGTATGACCGAGGGTGCAACTACCAGTTTAAAGTCAGGCGGGAAAATGTTAATGAAATCCTGGAAATAATTAAAAGTTTAAAGCCGAAAGAACTTAACGAAAATGTTTATACGATTAAGCAGCTGGTTGACGATTATACCGGCGAAATTGAAATCCTTGAGAAAAAATTAAAATCAATTGACGAAACGCTTGAAAAAGCGGTTGCCGCTTACGACGATATCGCCGCGCTGGCAGTAAAGACCGAGGACGCGGAAAGCCTCGCGAAAATTATTGATTCTAAAATCAATATTATTGAACGTCTGGCGGAAGAGCGGATTAATATTAACAGCCAGCTGGAACGGATCAGCCGGTCAAAAGCCGAACAGCTTGACCGGCTGGAATACACTTTTTTTTACGTGAATGTTTACGAAAATAAATTTGTTGACGGTAAAAATATTAAAGACTCCTGGAAGGCGGCGATCAAAGAATTCGCCCGCGATATTAATAAGGTGGCGCAGGACATGACAATTAATCTCGTAAAACTGCTTTTCCTCGCTTTTCAGTACCTCGTATATTTATTCATTCTCCTGGTCATAGCCAAATACGGCTGGAAAGCAGGCAAGTATTTCTGGAAAAAGTAAAGGCGGGGATAGCTATGAAATATAAAGACAGAATTTACGGAGAATTTGAAATAACCGAACCGGTAATTCTGGATTTAATCAATTCACCTTCCTTAAAGCGTCTTAAAGAAATTGATCAGGCCGGCTATTTTGAGGCGCATTACCCGGGAACCGCCCATTCGCGTTTTGAACATTCGGTCGGCGTTTATCTTTTACTAAAAATGTACGGCGCGCCGCTTAGCGAGCAAATCGCCGGATTAATCCATGACGTCTCGCATTCGGCTTTTTCCCATTGCGTGGATTACGCTTTGGATGCCGGTTCCGAAGAAGAGCAAAGCCACCAAGATAATGTCTTTGCCGGGTTTGTTAAAAAATCGGATATTCCCGGAATTCTTCGCAACCATGACATTAATTTGGATTTTATTTTGGATGACTCTAATTTTACGCTATTAGAAAGGGATCTTCCCGAGCTCTGCGCCGACCGGATTGATTACTCGCTTCGGGGAGCGGTTATTTTTAAGGAAATAACCGGCGTGAAATATTTTTTGGATAATCTTCGGGCTGAAAACGGGGAATGGGCGTTTAAGAGTTTCCAGAGCGCGAAAAAGTTCGCGGAGCTTTTCCTTAAGATGAGTTCGGTTTATTACGCCGGACTAGCTTCGGCCGTTATGTTCCGGACGGTCGGCGATTATTTAAGGCGTGCGCTCCATAAAAAATATATTACCGAAGCCGACCTCTATACGACTGACAGGGAAGTCCTGAGAAGAATCCGGCCGTTCCATAGTTCGGACGCGGAATTAAAAATGCTCTTTGACCGGATGAATAAAAAAGTCGGCTGTGAAAATTGTCCGGACGATTTTAACGCGAAAGTAACCCTAAAATCCCGGGCCGTTGATCCGCTTTTCCGCCGGGGCGATAAAATATTAAGAGTATCTGAAGCCGACCCTTCCTGGGGCGGGATCGTGAAGCGGGAATTAGAACCGAAGAAATATTTTTTAAAGTTTAAAAAGTGATAATTTTATTAGCTCCGCCAATTTAAATAATCAGCACGAATCAACCAATTCCCTTTCTTATGAAAAATAAAAAACCAATCGGGTCTCTTCCGGTCTATGCGGCTTTAGTGGGCAATAGTTTTGTTGCCTTGATAAAATTAGCGGCGGCCTTTATTTCTGGTTCAAGCGTTTTATTTTCCGAAGCCATTCATAGCCTGGCCGATACCGGCAATCAGGGTTTAATCGCCATCGGACTGGCTAGGTCAAGAAAATTGCCAGATGAAGATTATGTTTACGGCTATGGACGGGAAAGATTTTTTTGGGCTTTAATTTCAGCTTGCGGAATTTTTTTTCTCGGCGCTGGAGTGACGGTTTATCACGGAATCCATTCAATCTTCTCCGGGCAGGGATTTGAGATGAGCCCGATAATTTTTATCGTCTTAGCTCTTTCGTTTATTGTTGAATCGGCGACTTTAGCAGTGGCAATAAGGGAAGTCAGACATAGATACTTCGGAAGTGGCTTAAAGTCTGTCTTTAATACTGGCGATCCCGTTACTTTGTCGGTCATCCTTGAAGACGGTGTGGCGGTGTTGGGCGTAGGAATAGCTTTCTTTAGTATAATACTGTCCCGGTTAACGGGATGGCGCTATTGGGATGGAATAGGATCAATAATAATTGGAATTTTACTGGGTTGCGTGGCTGTGATTCTCATCATGAAGAATAAGAATTATCTTATCGGCCGGACTATTCCGGACGACCTTAGGGAAGAGATAATTGAACTGCTGGAATCAGACCCGGCCGTTGAGCGCGTGATTGATTTTAAGTCCGCGGTCCTTGATATCGGGATTTACCGCGTCAAATGTGAAATAGAATTTAACGGAAATGTCCTAATTAAGGAAATCTACCGGCGGGGCGATTTAAGGGAAGAGTATGAAAACGTAAAAAACGATTATGAAGAGTTTAAGAAATTCTGTGTTGATTTTGCCGACCGCGTCCCGCGCTTGGTCGGAAAAAAGATTGACGAAATTGAAGTAAAGCTGAAAAAAGAGAACCCCGAAGTTAAATACATTGATATTGAGATAAATTAGTCCGGGTTCATCTGCTTTTTCCGGCAACAAAAAACTCCCGCGATCCGCCTGCAACGCTACGTAGCATTGCGGACAGGCCGCGGGAGTTTTAATATGTGAGATTTTATTAGAAGCGATCTCTGCCTCCGCCGAAACCTCCGCGATTTCCTCCGAAATCCCTTCTCGGTCCGCGGGCTTTCATTCTGGTCTTATTGCATTCGTAGCAATAAAGCCTTCCGTAAGTTCCGTCTTCTCTCTGAGTAGGCTCAAAGGGAAGCTCTTTGATTGGCGCTCCGCATTCGGCGCAGGTGATATTCAAAGCTGAAATATCATTCATCTGCCTTTGCGGGCGATTGTCGTCTTGATAAGCCATTAAAATTTTCACCTCTCTTTCTAGCTCCCCGGTTGCCGTTTTGGCGCTTTTGGCGGCCAAAAACGACAATTGAGGAAATTCCGGTGATTTATTTTGACAGCTTATCTAACGCTTGCTATATAAACTCTAAACTTATGGCAGACTATATTCTCTATAAATTAGAAAACCATGCTAAAATATTCACCTTTAAATATAATAGCAAAATAGCGCCGCAAAGTCAATGACAACGGCTATCCTGACGACGGGAAAGGGCAATGCCCTGGTTTTCGGAGTTGTATGCGTTTTTTTAGGCAAAATCCCGGGATTAGCCGGCTTTTTCGCGGTTTTTATGGGCTTTTTTTGAGGTTGCCGAAAATTGCCTGAGTTGGTATGCTAAGGGAAAGAAATTCGGATAATTAATTAACGTGAAAAATATGGAAACATTAATCAAAATAGTTTTAAACGCCTTGGCGGTGATGGCCGCGGCTTATCTTCTACCCGGCATAGCCGTAGAAAATTTTTTATTCGCCGCGTTAGCCGCGTTAGTTTTGGCGCTGATAAACGCCACTTTAAAACCTCTCCTTGTAATCCTCACCCTGCCGGTTACTATTTTTACGCTGGGACTTTTTTATTTCGCAATCAACGCGCTTATGGTCATGCTCGCCGGCTGGATTGTCCCGGGTTTTTCGGTTAGCGGTTTTTTTTCTGCCCTTTTATTCAGCCTGATTTTTACCGCGATCAAATTTTTACTGGACCGGATTTTCGGATCAGAAGAAGGAAAGAAATTTTAACGGTTAACGGCGATTTATCGGAAACTTATTAAGCCGTCAGGCTATTTATTTTTACCATAAAAAATATGCCAGAAGAAAATAATAAAAAAAAGTATCCGGCTGGCGTTTTGGCCGGAGTAATCGCTTTTTCAACTTTGCTCATCATCTTAGTTTTTGTTTTTGGAGCGAGAATTTTTAGCGGTGAAGACGGCTGGATTTGCTCGGAAGGGAAATGGGTGAGGCACGGACACCCAAGCTCTCCGGCGCCTGATACTCTCTGTCCGGGCGGAGTGGAAAATGGCGGGAATAATAACGGTGGCGTTCCGGATGATGGGCCGGAAGACGAGCCGGAGGCCAATATCCGCGTTTCGGCGCCAAAACCGGGCGCTGAAATCGGCATGCCGGTTATTATTAAAGGTCAGGCTCGGGTTTTTGAAAATACTTTTACCTACCGGGTAAAAGACGCTCGCGGCAAAATACTTATTGAAAAAAACGCGATGACATCCGCCCCGGACGCGGGAATCTTCGGCGATTTTTCCGTGGAAACCAACTACGAAGTTCCGGAAACCGAAACCGGGACAGTTGAAGTTTTTGAATATTCGGCCAAAGATGGTTCGGAAATCAATATGGTCAGCGTTCCGGTCAGGTTCGGAAAAGTTGAAACCATGAAAGTGGAAGTTTATTTTAGCAATATAGAATTTGATCCCGATTCCATAAACTGCGGTAAAGTTTATTCCGTTCTAAGGGATATCCCGAAAACCGAGGCTCCGGCCCGGGCGGCGCTTACCGAGCTTTTATCCGGCTTAAGAATAGAAGAAGTTGATGGCGGATATTTTACCAGCCTGAATGAGGGAGTTAAAATCCAGAAATTATCCATTGAAAATAAAATCGCCCGGGTTGATTTTAACAGGGAGCTTGAACTCTCAGTCGGCGGTTCCTGCCGGGTAACGGCGATCCGCGCGCAAATAACCGAAACCTTAAAGCAGTTTCCGACCGTGGAGGATGTTATTATTTCAATTGACGGGCGGACTGAAGATATTTTACAGCCGTGATTTTTTAAAGGCAAAACTTATGGAAGGGCGGGAAATAGCGGAAATTAATATTTTTTTATGACCGGGTTTTTTAAATTTATTAAAGAGCAGGGCATTGTCGGACTGGCCATGGGTTTTATTCTCGGCGGATCCATCAATAAGATGATCAGCTCGCTCGTAAACGATATTATCCAGCCGGCGATCGGCCTTTTAATCGGCAATAAGCAGGGAGAGCTGGCGGCGGCCCATTACAAAACCGTCGCGTACGGAAGTTTTATGGCTAATGCCATTGATTTTATAATTATCGCCGTCCTGGTTTACATAGCTTTCAGGACTATGAAGCTGGACAAAATTGAACTACCGGGTATGCCGAAGAAATAAACTAGAACTTACGCGCTTGCGAAAGTTCTAATAAAGATAACCTGAAAGATTAACTTATGATCAGTATTTATCACAACACCGTCACAGAGAGGAGGCTGAAAAAAGTCAGGGATTTTGTTTCTTTGAGCTGGATCAGCCTGGTTAAGCCCCAGACGGAAGAAATAAAAAAAATCAGCAAGCTCCTTAACCTTCCCTTAGACGCTTTTGAAGACAGCCTTGACGAATTTGAGTTGCCGCGGGTCAAGGTAATCGGCCGCAATGCCATAATAATTCTTCGGGTCGGCACAGAAAGCGACAAAGGTTATAAAACCACCCCGCTAACAATAATCCTCAGCGAAAAATATATCACCACCATAGTCCGGGAAGAGAACGGGATAATTGACGACCTGGCTAAAGAAAGAATTGAAGTTTATACCACCCAGCAGTCCAATTTTTTCATTAAAATATCCATGAGGATAATTGATAATTACCAAAAATACATTAATGTCATTAACCGGAGCGTGCAGAATAAAAAAAGAAACCTTAATAACATCCGAAAAAATGATATTTTGACTTTGGTGGAAAACGAGGAAATTTTAAATAACTTCGCCGCTTCGCTTTCACCGACCATTAGCACCATAAAAAAAATCATTCAGCATAATTACATCAACCTCTACCATCAGGATAAGGAGCTGATGAATGACCTTTTGATTGATGGCGAGCAGGTTTTAGAACTTTGCCTTACCAATTTAAAAACCATTAAAAACGTCCGCGACGGCTATACCACGGCCATGTCAATTGATATGAATCTGACCGTCCAAATGCTGACCTACATAACCGCGATATTTACCATCCCCATGGTAGTCGCTTCAACCTACGGCATGAACATCCGCCTGCCGCTTGCCGACCGGGATGATACCTTTTTCATTTTAGCCGGCGGAACCGCGGCTTTGGTTTTTATAGTGATGCTGATTTTCCTTTACATAAGAAAAAAGAGCTAATTTATGAAAGAACCGCAAGACCAAAAAAGAATAATTTCGGTTAAGGAAGAGGAAGGCGACAAGACGCTTGATTTGTCGCTTAGGCCGGGGAGCCTCGCCGAATATATTGGTCAGAAAAAAATAAAAGACAACCTTGAAATTTCCATCATGGCCGCCAAAGCGAGGCAGGAGCCTTTGGAGCATGTCCTTCTTTACGGCGCTCCGGGGCTCGGAAAAACCACGCTGGCGCACGTCATTGCTAATGAGATGGGTGCCGGTCTAAGGATAACTTCCGGGCCGGCTATAGAAAAATCCGGAGATTTAGCGGCGATTTTAACTAACCTTTCGGAAGGTGATTTACTTTTCATTGACGAGATCCACCGTTTAAACCGGACCATAGAGGAAATACTTTATCCGGCCATGGAAGATTACGCCCTGGATATTATCATCGGTAAAGGCCCGTCAGCCCGGACGCTTAGGATTGATTTGCCGAAGTTCACCATCATCGGCGCGACAACAAAAACCAGCCTGATTTCGGCGCCTTTACGCGACCGGTTCGGCATGGTTTACCACCTCAATTTTTACGAAGGCGAAGAAATAGAAAAAATTGTCAGCCGGAGCGCCGGGATTTTAAAGGTGGAAATGGAGAACGAGGCGCTACGCGAGGTGGCTTCGCGCTCCCGCCGGACGCCCCGAGTGGCGAACCGGCTGTTAAAAAGGGTTCGCGACTATTGCGAAGTAAAGGGCGACGGCCGGGTGGATAATAATATTTGTTCCCTGGCTTTTGACCTTCTTGAAGTGGACGAGCTCGGACTGGACGCCATAGACCGGAAAATATTGGAAGTGATAATTGATAAGTTTAATGGCGGGCCGGTCGGGGTAAATACTCTCGCCGCCGCCACCGGCGAAGACATGGACACAGTGGAGGATGTTTACGAACCCTATCTTTTACAGCTCGGATTTTTAGACCGCTCTCCCCGGGGCCGGATCGCGACTGATTTGGCCTACCGGCATTTAGGTCGGAAGAAAAAAGGGCAGGCCAGCTTTTAATAATATGAAGCTATCCGATTTTGACTATCATCTCCCAAAAGAATTAATCGCCCAATATCCGATGAAACCGCGAGACCGTTCGCGACTTTTGGTTTTAGACGGAAAAAGTGGTCGGTCGGAACATAAACATTTTTACGACTTGATTGATTATTTTCAGCCGGGGGATGTTTTAGTTTTTAATAATTCCCGGGTAATGCGCGCACGGTTAATTGGCAGAAAAAAGACCGGAGGAAAAATAGAAGTGTTTTTACTGAAGAAGATTGGCCGATTAGGGATCGATTCAGACAACAGAAAGTTGAAAGAAATTAAATCGGCAATCGGCAATCGGCAATCGGCAATTGAAATATGGCAATGTCTAATCGGCGGAAAAGGCAGAAAAGAAAATTTGGAAGTTGAATTTAGTAAGGGGCTAAAATGCAAAATCATAAAAAATAATGGGGACGGGACATGGCAGGTTGAGTTTAATAAATCCGGGAAAACGTTTATGAAACTGGTGGAAAAAATCGGGCAGGTGCCTTTGCCGCCGTATATAAAGAGAACATCCGCCTCTAGTGGAGACGATAGTGCTTATCAGACGGTATACGCGAAATATGCCGGTTCAGTCGCGGCGCCGACCGCCGGACTGCATTTTACTCCGGCTTTGCTAAAAAAATTAAAAGCTAAAGGCGTCCAGCTGGAATACGCGACCCTGCATGTCGGTCTCGGGACTTTTGCGCCGGTGAAAGTTGACGATGTAAAAAAACATAAGATGCATTCCGAATGGGTGGAAGTTAGTAAAAATACTTTAAATGCTATTTTAAAAGCTAAAAGCGAGGGCCGGAGAATTATAGCCGTCGGCACGACCAGCGTCAGGATTCTTGAGTCAATATTTAGCCGAAATAAAATTGAAAATTGGCAATTGAAAATTGGCAATTTTCAAGGTTGGGTTAATATTTTTATTATTCCCGGCTATAGATTTAAAGCCGTGGACGCGATGATAACTAATTTTCATCTTCCTAAGTCCACTTTAATAATGCTTGTCGCCGCGTTCTTAGAAAATAAGGCCGGAAAAGGCAAAGGATTGAAGTTGGCAAAAAAAACTTATAATAAAGCGATAGAAAAAAAATATCGGTTTTTTAGCTACGGCGATGCCATGCTGATATTGTAACGTGATATTACTAAGGATATGCATTATTATGTTGTTTTGGTGTAATTGGTTGGTTTTTCTTGACCAAATTCTCTTATTTAATTATACTAAAGCTAGCAATTACAAAATAATTAAGGACATAGGGTTTATAGGGTATAGCATTTAGATTTTTATCTTTCCATGCCCCGCACCCTATGCCCCGCACCCTATTAATATGGTCCAGATGAAAAGGCACACCCGCCATTCCACCTTATCCCGGAGGGCACATCACGCTTTAAAAAAAGTTAAAACCGGAGTCTGCCCGAAATGCGCGAAGCCGGTCAAGCCGCACCACGCCTGCGCGTTTTGCGGAACCTACCGGGGACGCGACGTTCTTAAAGTTAAAGCCAAAAAGGCGAAGAAAAAATAGGGAGGGCGTGGGGGTGTTTTATATCAAGGCAACCCTAAACCTTAAACCCTAAACCTTAAAAATGTCCAACAGACATCTTGCTCGCACCATCGCCATGCAAACTTTATTCCTTTGGGATTTCAAAGGAGGGGATGTTGATGTTGAAAAAGTCCTGAGGGAAAATTTTAATAATTTCGCGCCGGAGTTTGACGATAACGGATTCGCCCTAAACCTTGTTAAAGGGGTTATGTCAAACCTTGAAGAGATTGACCGGAAAATTATAAAGTACGCGACTGACTGGCCGCTTTCCCAGATTACGACGGTTGACCGGAATATCCTCCGTATCGGCGTTTTTGAACTGCTTCTTGACAAGGACATACCGGAGAAGGTGGCGATTAACGAAGCCATAGAAATTGCCAAAAATTTCGGCGGTGAAGCTTCGGGACGGTTTGTTAACGGGGTTTTGGGCGCGATCTATAATGATTTATTTAAGAATAAGAAAATAGTAAACAGTAAATAGTAAACAGATGCTAGCTCAGAGTCTACTATTTACTATTTGCTATTGTCTGTTTACTGGGATGAAAGACTTTAGCGAGCTGGAAAAAAAGATAGAAACAAAATTTAAGAATAAAGGACTTCTAAGGCAGGCGGTTGTCCACCGGTCTTACTTAAACGAACATCCTGATTTTGAGCTCGGGCATAACGAGCGGTTTGAATTTTTGGGCGACGCGGTTTTAGAACTCATTGTGACGGAAAAATTATTTTACCAGTTTCCCGAAACGCCGGAAGGCATCCTTACGAGCTGGCGGGCGAGTTTAGTTAACGCGGAAATGCTCGCCGATATAGCGATTGAGCTTGGGATAGAAGATTATCTTTACCTTTCCCGGGGAGAATCCAAGGATAAAAATACCAAAGCCCGGCGCTATATATTGGCGAACGCGGTTGAAGCGTTAATCGGCGCTATATATCTTGACCAGGGAACGCCGGCATCGGAAAAATTCATAAAAAAATGGATCTACTCAAAGCTGGACAACATCCTTAAGAACGAATTGTATCTGGATCCGAAATCAAGGTTCCAGGAAAAAGCTCAGGAAATAAACGGCGTTACGCCGCATTACAAAGTCCTCGGCGAGACTGGCCCGGACCACGCAAAAATTTTTGAGATTGGATTGTATTTAGGGGAAGAACTGGTCGCCAAAGGCAAAGGTTCTTCAAAGCAGGAAGCGCAGGTTGAAGCGGCAAGGAAGGGAATTAAGAAAAGAGGCTGGGTATAAAAATTAATCCCGTTTTTTAATTGAGCCTTAACTAATAAATATGACACTTAAAGAAATTTTTAAAATCGCCGCGGAAAAAAAAGCTTCCGATGTGCACCTGGTAGTAAATCAGGCGCCGATTTTTCGGGTGGATGGGAAATTAAAAGAATCGGCCGGCAAAAAGATCAGCCGCAAGGAAATGGCGGATCTAATTTTTCCCATATTGACCAATGAACAGAAAAACCTTTTTATTGCTAATAAAGAACTGGATATCGGCATCGAAAATGATAACGGAACAAGGTTCCGAGTCAACGTATATCTGGAAAAAGACAACATCGCGTTAGTGGCGCGGATTATACGGCAGGAAATTCCCACGCTGGAAGAATTAAAGATGCCCGAAGTGGTTAAGGAACTTTTAGACCTAAAACAGGGTTTGATTTTGATAGTCGGGCCGACGGGCTGCGGAAAATCAACCAGTCTGGCCGCGATGGTTGGTTATTTAAATAATAAATATCCATATAAAATAGTCACCCTTGAGGATCCGATTGAATATGTTTTTTCTCCAGTGAAGAGCGTAATAGTACAAAGGCAACTTGGAACCGACATGTTAAACTTTTCCGAGGGTTTAAAGCACGCCTTAAGGCAAGACCCGAATGTTATTATGGTCGGGGAAATGAGGGATTTGGAAAGTATTGCCACCACCATTACTCTGGCTGAGACCGGACATTTGGTTTTGGCCACCTTACACACTTTTGACGCCGCCCAGACTATCAATAGAATTATTGACGCTTTTCCTTCCGGCCAGCAGAATCAGATCCGCTCCCAGCTCGCCATTACACTAATCTCCATTATTTCCCAAAGACTGATTCCGGCTTCAGGCGGCGGCAGAGCGGCGGCGAGGGAAATATTAATCAATAATTCGGCGGCGGCTAATTTAATTCGGGAAGGAAAAGTCGCGCAGATTTCTCATGTAATTGAAACCGGCGCCAAAGACGGGATGATTAGTTTTAAAAGAGATGTAGACAGGCTTTATAAGGAGAAAATAATTGATAAAGAAATTGACCCCGAATAACCCTTGACAAGGTTTTTAAATGGGGTATAATAAATATCACTGATTAAATCTCAATTATTTATGGATAGAATAAACATAAATCATAAATTCAAAAGCGGTTAATAAACACGTCCGTATTAATGCGTTTATTGGCCGCCGGAAGGCGGTTTTTTAGTCCCCCGGAAAATTCCATAACTCATAACCCATAACTCATAACCCGATCCGAAAGATGCAAAGCGAGTTATAAGTTATAGGCTAGAAGTTATGGATAGCTATGATCAAACCGATGAACTTTGACAATTGAATATTAGAGAACCAAAAATAGAAAATTTTCGTCAATTATATATCACACTTCGGAGCTTTAGGCGGCTCCGAGTCAAAAGTGTGGGAAAATCTCGTAAGAGTATATGGTGGATGCCTTGACGCAAAAAGACGATGAAGGACGCAGCAGCCTGCGATAAGCTTCGGTGAGGTGGCAAGCAACCTTTGACCCGAGGATTTCCGAATGGGGAAACCCTTCCCGTTGAAGACGGGAAATCCGTATTTTGAATACATAGATTTACGGAGGAGTACCCGGGGAACTGAAACATCTAAGTACCCGGAGGAAAAGAAACGAATAAATGTTAGTTAATTAGTGATTATTCTAGTCACTAATTAACTAATAAGATTCCCTGAGTAGTGGCGAGCGAAAGGGGAGAAGTCTAAACTTTTATAACCGCGTTTTTCTTTGTACTTGTACAAAGGGGAACAGAAGGCGCCAGAGCCATATGTTATAGAGGTGTTGCAAGATTGGTGCTTCTTCTTTTCTGGAAAAAAGAAGGTGAAGTCATAAAAGGCAGTTGTTAGCTTAAGCAAGCTGGAAAGCTTGGCCAGAGACGGTGACAGCCCGGTGAGCGAAAACAAAAGCCTCTTCACAGCATTTGTCTTAAGTACTGCGGGACACGTGAAATCCCGTAGGAAGCCGGGTCGACTATGACCCAAGACTAAATACTTTTTGCGATCGATAGTGAACTAGTACCGTGAGGGAAAGGTGAAAAGCAGCCCGGTGAGGGCGGTGAAATAGTACCTGAAACCATATACTTACAATGAGTCGGAGCCCCGCAGCAATGCGCGGGTGACGGCGTGCCTATTGAAGAATGA